>NZ_JNLX01000086.1 GCF_000715495.1 Hymenobacter sp. IS2118
CTTGTCCTTACCCACATCTTTGAAAAGCGCCGGCCAACAGGTCGGCGCTTTTTTGTGGGTTCTTGCGGGGCCGGCTTAGTAGCTTGCGAGATGAGTATTTCGACGCATTTCTGCGACCCGCAGCTGTGGGCGCAGACGCATTTTGGGGGCACGGTGTTGGGCGATGCCCGCCGCAGCCGACGGGTGGTGCAGTTGGCCGCCGGTTGGGCCCGGCAGCCGGGGGCCACCATTCCGCAGTTGGGGACCGGCCAGGCGGGGGCCAGTAAAGCGGCGTATCGCTTGCTGGGCGGTGCAAGGGCCACGCCCGAGGCGCTGCAGGGGGCGCATCAGGCCGTGGTTCGCCAAGCGCTACAGGAGCCGGGCACCTACCTGCTGGTCGAAGACACGAGCGAACTGAGCTGGCCCGAAGCCGACGAGCGCCGGCCCGGCCTGGGGCCGGTCGGGCCGGGCAAGGCCACGAGCCAGGGCGTACTGCTGCACTCGTTGGTGGCCGCCGGCTGGCCGGTGCAGGACCCCGACCCGGCCGCCAAACGGCCCGCCCTGCCGCTGCTGGGCCTGTTGGACCAGCAGTTTCACGTCCGTCAACCGGTGCCGGAGGCCGAAAAAGACCATCTCCACGGCGGCTCGCGCCTGCGCCAGGGCCGGGTCCGCGAATCGGCGCTCTGGTCCCGGAGCTTGCGCAACGTGGGCAGCCCGCCACCGGACGCGCGCTGGGTGGTGGTGGCCGACCGCGGGGCCGACATCTACGAGCACCTGCAGCAGTGCCGGGCCCAGGGCCTGGGCTTCGTGGTGCGCGCCGCCCAGGACCGGGCCCTGGTGGCCGGCGCCGACAAAGCGCCCGCCGGGCGGCTCTTCGCCGTGGCGCGGGCCCAGCCCTCGGCGGGCCAGTTGACCCTGGCCTTGCGTGGCCGGCCGGGCCAGCCGGCCCGCGAAGTGCTGCTCCAGGTCAGTTTCAGCCCCCCGCTGGCCCTGCGTGCGCCCCAGCGACCGGGCGCGGCGACGGGCAAAGGGGACCCGGTTCCCTGCGCCCTGGTACGGGTCTGGGAAGCCGCCCAAGTCGGGGACACAGGCCCGGCCACGCCCGCCCTGGAATGGCTGCTGCTCTGCGACCAACCCATCACGGATTTTGCCCAGGCCCACGCCTGCGCCCGGCAGTACGTGAGCCGCTGGCTCATCGAGGACTTTCACAAAGCCCTGAAAACGGGCCTGGGGGCCGAAAAGCTCCAGCTCCAAACCGCTGACCGTCTTTTTGCCGCCGTCGCCCTGCTCAGCGTGGTCGCATTGGCGCTAGTGGATATGCGCGAAAAAAGTCGCCTCCAACCCGACTTGCCGGCGACGGCAGCGGGGCTGGAAGCGACTTTTTTACAGGTCCTCACGCTGCGCAGTTCACGACCCGTGCAGACTGTGCGCGACGTGTATTATGCCTTGGCTGGCCTGGGCGGCCACCTGGGCCGCAAAGGCGACGGACCACCTGGCTGGCAAACCCTCTGGCGCGGCCTGATGAGCCTGCGCTTACTCGTCGAAGGCGTCCGGCTCGCCACTCAACTCAACCAGCCCTAAGATGTGGGTAAGGACAAGATTCATTGCTGAGTCGGGGCTTTTTCGTGCTGCTTGAATTGTGCTACAGCGCGGCCATTTCTTCGCGCACGAAGTCGGCCAGGGTGCGCAGGTAATCGGTGCTGAAATCGAAGCGGATACCAGCAGCGGCGTAAATCTGCCCAATCGGTGCGGTGTAGCCCAGGGCCAGGGCGCGCTTGTAGGCGACCATGCCTTCGGCCGGATTCTGGCGAAAGTTGCGCCATACGGCAATGGCGCCGAGCTGGGCCATGGCGTACTCGATGTAGTAGAAGGGCACTTCGTAGAGGTGCAGCTGCTTCTGCCAGAGGTAGGGCTTAAACTCCTCCAGCCCCCGCCAGTCGACGGTGCGCTGGTTGAACTCATCGAAAATCTGCACCCAGCGGCGGTGGCGCTCGGCCTCGGTGTGGGTCGGGTTTTCGTAAATCCAGTGCTGAAACTTATCGACCGTAGCCACCCACGGGAACGTTTCGAGCACGCTTTCGAGGTGCGTTTTCTTGGCCCGGCGCAGGTCTTCAGCATCGGGAAAGAAGACGTGCCACTGGTCCATGCTCATGAGCTCCATGCTCATGCTGGCCAGCTCGGCTACTTCGCTCGGCGGGTGCTTGTCGGCGCCCAGCGGCAGGCCGCGGGTGAGGAAGCTGTGCACGGCGTGGCCGCCTTCGTGCAGCATGGTCACCACGTCGCGCAGGCTGCTGGTGGCGTTCATGAAGATGAAGGGCACGCCCGTCTCGTCCAGCGGGTAGTTGTAGCCGCCGGGGGCTTTGCCCTTGCGACTTTCCAGGTCGAGGTGGCCCATCTGGCGCATGGTGCTCAGGCAGTCGCCCAGGTAAGAATCCAGGTTTTGGAAGACGGTGATGGTTTTGTCCAGCAGCTCGGCGCCGGTGCCGAAGGGCCGCAGGGGCGCTTTGCCGCTGGGGTCCACGTCGAGGTCCCAGGGCCGCAGGGCGGGCTGATTGAGGTCCTGGCGGCGCTCCAAATCGAAATCGTCGCACAGGGGCACCACCGTTTCGCGAATGGCCCGGTGGAAGTCGAAACAGTCCTGCGGCGTATAGTCGAACCGGCCCAGGGCGGCAAACATGTAGTCGCGGAAGTTGGCAAAACCGGCGTTTAGCGCCACCTGGTTGCGCAGGCCCACCAGCTCCGTAAACAGCGCGTCGAGGGGCTTGGCATCCTGCAGGCGGCGGGCCTGAATGGAACGCCAGGTCGTTTCCCGCACGGCACGGTCGGGGCTTTTGAGGCGGTCGGCGGCCTGGGGCAGCGTCAGCTCCTGGCCGTCGATGGTCACGTTCATGGCGCCCACCGTGGCGGCGTATTGTTGCTGCTTGGTGCTGATTTCGGTTTTCAGCGGAATATTCTCCACGCGGTATATCTCCGAGGCCCGGCGCACCGAGCGCAGAAACACGCCGTAGCGGTTTTCGTCGAGGCCGGCCAGGTGCGGCGAGGCCAGCATCTTTTCGTTCAGGGCGTGGTCGTAGGGGGCCACCTGGGGCTCCACTTCGTTCACAAAGTATTGGAACGCCTCGGCACGGCCGCCGTCCTGCGTGTCGCAGGTCATGCGGATGTAGCGCCAGGCGAGGTCCTCGCTCAGCACCGCTTCCAGCTCCGAGCGGTCAAGCAGCCAGCGCTCCAGTTCGGACGCAGTGTGCACCGGCCGGTCCTCCAACTCCTGAAAAAACGGCTCGATAGCCGCCCAGTCGGTTACCGTAAAATCTTCGGGCAGGTACTGGCGCAGTGGCCGGCTGGTATCAGTTGCCGATTCGGCAGTGGGTTCAACAAGATTCATCATAAAGCAATGATAATCGAAAATAGTGGGCTCAGGTATTGCCATACGCAATAGGCTGAGATTGGGACTTACGGCCGGTTGCAACGTATACACCGGCCCTCACCCGCAAACCGGGACTACCCAATCTCAATCACCACATCGTCGGTCATCGGGTGGCCCACGCAGGTCAGGATGTAGCCCTGCTTCAGCTCCGAATCCGATAAGCCTTCGCGCTCATCGAGGTGCACTTTGCCGCTCAGGCACTTGCCGCGGCAAGCGGTGCACAGGCCCGCCTGACAGGAATACGGCAGGTCAATATCCTGGTCGAGCGCCGTTTCGAGAATGGTTTTATTGGCTGGAACCTCAATAACGTACTCGCTGCCTTCGTACTGAATGGTGACCGAGCGGGTAGTTTTCGTGTTATCGGCGGCGCTGGTCGATACGTCGGTGGCCGCAACGTTGGGCTGGCCGGCAATGGCTTCGGCCGTTTCGGCGGTGGCCACAAAGCTCTCGCGGCGAATGCGGGTCTCGGGCACTTTCAACAGGTCGAGGGCGGCGCGGGCTTCGGTCATCAGGCCCTCGGGGCCGCACATGAAATACTCGGCCTGCTCGGCCGGAAACTGGTGGCGCTGCTCTAGAATGCGCAGCAGCATGGTGCGGTTCAGGCGGCCGGTGTGGCGATGCGCGCCACCGGCCTGCAGCGGCTGGCTGTACACGTGCTCTACCTGCACGCGGCCGTTCGAGCTGGCTTCAAGGGTGGCCAGCTGCTTCTGGAAAATCACCGATTCCTCGTTACGGTTGCCGTAAATCAGCAGTACGTGGCTGTTAGGCTCAGTTTTCACTACCGCTTTGAGCATGGACATGAGCGGCGTGATGCCCGAACCCGCGCCGATGAGCACCAGCGAGCGGGCGGCCTTGGGGCTGGGGCTGAGGGTGAAGTTGCCCAGCGGCTCCATCACTTCCAACTGCTGGCCCACCTTCACCGTGTCGAGCAAATAGTTGCTCACCAGGCCGCCGGTCACGCGCTTCACCGTCACGGACAGGCGCGGGGCCTCGTGCGGCGTGCTGCTGAGGGAGTAGGCGCGGCGCTCTTTTTTGCCGCCCGGGCCGCAGGGTAAAATCAGCGTCAGGAACTGGCCGGGACGGCTGGCAATCGGGGCCTTATCGGGCCGCTCCAGATGAATGGTAACAGAATCAGCAGTTTCCTGGGTCAGCTCAACAACGGTCAGGGTTTGGTACATCGGGAAATAAACGAATGGGTGGATGGCGAAAACCGGGCCGCGCCCGGAGTGTTTCCAGTAATTTTGGGGCCAGCAGGCCGCCCCTGGCGCGATAACGCGGGCCGACTTGCGCTGCAAAGGTAACTTGCCGCTTGGGCTACGGGTTCACGCCGGCCCACGGTTTCATCAACACCCGCATTTCTTATCCCGCTTTGCTCACCGCCCTGCTCCAGCGTCATCAGGCCCACTTCGGCCCCGTCCTGCCCGTCGACCTCAACGCCCCTGCCGTGGCCCGGCTCGATTTCACCGCCGCCAACCCCCGCATAGCCACTGCCGACCTGCGCGACACGGCCGCTTTTGCCCAGCTGGTAAAGGAGCTACTGGTCGACCAGCAGGCCAGCATCGGCGTGGGCGGCTACCTCGAAAATCGGGTTATTTACCGCCGTAGCCAGCATTTCGGGCCGGGCGTGGTGCCCGAAGCCCGCTCCTTGCATTTGGGCGTGGATGTGTGGCTGCCCGCCGGTACGCCCGTACTGGCCCCGCTGCCCGCCACCGTTCACAGCCTGGCCGACAACGACAATTTCGGCGACTACGGCCCCACCGTTATTCTGGAGCACGAGCTGGAAGGCACCGTTTTCTACAGCCTCTACGGCCACCTCAGCCGCCACGAGTTCCGGCAGCTGCGCGTGGGCCAGCGGCTGGAAAAAGGCGAAGCCTTTGCCACCGTGGGCCCATACCCCGAAAACGGCGACTGGCCGGCCCACCTGCATTTCCAGCTAATGGCCGATATGCAGGGTCGCGTGGGCGACTTTCCCGGCGTGGCCCCGCCCAGCGAGCGGGCGGTGTGGGCAGCACTGTGTCCCGACCCAAATTTGATTTTACAATCGAGTCATCTTTACGGAGAGACTATTTAGTCGAACTTGATGGCTACCACCGGTTTAATCCGGGAAATCAGATAGGTCGGAATCAGCACGGCCAGCAGCGAGGCGGCAAAGGTGGCCACGTTGAGAACAACCAGCATGCGGGGGTCCCAGGAAATCGGCACCCGGTCCATGTAGTAATTCTCGGGGTCGAGCGGAATTACGTGGAAGTAGTACTGCACGGCGCAAAAGCCTACGGCAATGATATTGCCAATGAGCATGCCGCGCACCGTGAGCGAAAGCCCCCGGAAAAAAAACATCTGCCGAATCTGATTATCGGTGGCGCCCAGCGCTTTCAGCACGCCAATCATGTTGGTGCGCTCCAGAATCATGATAAAAATGGTAGCCACCATGTTGAACGTAGCCACGAAAATTATCAGCAGCAGGAAAATAATTACGTTGCGGTTCAGCAATTGCAGCCAGTCGAATAGCTGCGCGTACTGGTCGGTTATCTTATCGATTTTGAGGTCGTAGGGCAACTGCTCGTAAAAATTATCAGCGGTCTGGTCGAGGGCGGCAAAATCATTGAGCACCACTTCCATGCCGCCCACCAGGGAGTCGGCCCAGACGGGCGAGTTCAGGTCGCGGATTTGGCGTAGGTCGCCGATGACGTACACCTCATCGAACTCGTCGAGCCCGGTGGAGTAAATGCCGCTCACCCGGAACTGCCGGATGCGGGGCGGATTCTGAATAAAATAGAACAGCGCCTTATCGCCCACGGCCAGCCGGAGCTTGTCGGCCACCTTGCGCGAAACCAGCACGTCGTCGCTGGCCGCCGAATCCGGAAACGTCAGAAACTTGCCGCTTTGCAGGTTCTGGCGCATGGGCGAGGCCCCGTCGGTTTCGGCGATGCCTTTGAGCACCACGCCCAGCACCTCGTCCTTGGTTTTAATGATGGCCGTTTTCACGGCGAAGGGATGCGTGGATTTCACCTGCGGGAACTGCCGCAGCTCCTGCACCAGGGAAGGCCCGGCAATGGGCGCCACTTCGAGCGAGTTGTTGGTGTCGTAGCGCGAAATCTGCAGGTGGGCGCCAAACGAGAAAATCTTGTTCTGAATCTCGTTGCGGAAGCCCTGCAAAATGGCAAACGATACTATCATCACCGCCAAGCCCATGGCAATGCTGATGATGGCTATTTTTGTGACCGACGAAGTGAACGAGCCGGAATTGGCTCCTCCATCAATCTTTTGCGAAATGTAGCGGGCGACGTTCATTATGTGACCGTAAAGCTACGTTTCCAACCGGTATTGGCCGCGCTGCGGCTTGCCAATGGCCGCACCGCTTCGGGCCGCACCGTATTTTTAGCCCTTTCCTTCCCCTTTATGCTCGGTATTTTCGCCAAAATCACCTTTTCATTCCTGCTGGCGGTGCCTTCGTGTAGCTCGTCGGCGCCCGCTGTCTCGGCGGCTGGCGGCGGTAAACCCCTCGCCCAGGCAGCTTCCGGGGCCCCGGTTGCGCCACGCACGACGGGGCCCATCATCGTGGGTGCCGAGCGTATGGACCAGTACCTGCCCCAGCTGCTGAATAAGCGCGTGGGCCTGGTGGTCAACCAGACGTCGCGCGTGGGCAACGCTTTTCTGGTGGATACTCTGCGGGCCAGGGGCGTGAATGTGACGGCCATCTTCGCGCCCGAACACGGTTTTCGGGGCGAAGAAGCCGACGGCGCCACCATTAAGGACGGGCGCGATGCCCGCAGCGGCGTGGCCGTGCGCTCAGTGTATGGCAAAACCAAAAAGCCGACCCCGGAAATGCTGGCCGACGTGGACGTGCTGGTTTTCGACATTCAGGACGTGGGCGCGCGCTTCTACACCTTCATCAGCACGCTGCATTACGTGATGGAAGCCGCCGCCGAGCTCAACAAGCAAGTGGTGGTGCTGGACCGCCCCAACCCCAACGGCGACCTCGTGGACGGCCCCGTGCTGGAGCCCGCCCACAAATCCTTCGTGGGCCTCGACCCCTTACCCATTGCCCACGGCCTGACGGTGGGCGAGCTGGCCACGATGCTGAACGGCGAAAAGTGGCTGGCCGGCGGCCGGCGCTGCCCGCTCACGGTGGTGCCCGTGGCCGCCGGCTACACCCACGCCACCAAGTACCACCTGCCGGTGCGCCCTTCGCCCAACCTGCCCACCGACCAATCGGTGGCCCTGTACCCAAGCATCTGTTTGTTCGAAGGCACCAACGTGAGCGTGGGCCGGGGCACGGCCACTCCGTTTGAGGTTATTGGCAGTCCGAAGCAGCCGGCCAGCCGGCCGTTCGCCTTTGTGCCCCGCCCTAACGCGGGCTCGCCCACGCCGCCCCTCAACGGCCAGCGCTGCTACGGCCTGAGCCTGGCAGATGCGCCCACCCGCGAAGCCTCGGGACTGGTGCTTAAATACCTGCTCGACTTTTACCAGCAAAGCACCGACAAGGCCAACTTTTTCGGCAAGTATTTCGAGCAGCTTTCCGGCACCCGCACGCTCCGCGAGCAAATTATTGCCGGCAAAAGCGAGGCTGAAATTCGGGCTTCTTGGCAACCGGACCTGGATAAATTCAAAACCATTCGCAGCAAATATTTGCTGTACCCAGAACGATAGAAACGGCGGTTGTCCTGGATTTTCCTTATCGCGCAACATCAGTTGCCCTACTCTAACATATGCTGAAAATCGTTTTCATGGGCACGCCCGATTTTGCCGTGCCCACTTTGGAAAGCCTGCTGGCCTGGCCCGGCGGCACCGTGGTGGCCGTGCTAACGGCTCCCGACCGGCCCGCCGGGCGCGGGCGCCAGCTGCAGGCCTCGGCCGTGAAGGTGGCGGCCGAAGCCCACGGCCTGCCCGTGCTACAGCCCACTAACTTGAAATCGCCCGAGTTCCAAGCCGAGCTACGCGCTTTGGGAGCCGATTTGCAGGTGGTGGTGGCCTTCCGGATGCTGCCCGAGGCGGTGTGGAATATGCCCCGGCTGGGCTCTATTAACATTCACGCCTCGCTGCTGCCGCAGTACCGCGGCGCGGCCCCCATCAATTGGGCCCTTATGCACGGCGACACCGAAACGGGCGTCACCTCGTTTTTCCTGCGCCACGAAATCGACACCGGGGACCTGATTTTTCAGGACCGGGTGGCCATTGCCCCCGAGGACGATTTTGGCAGTCTTTACGACAAGCTGAAAGTGGTAGGCGCGGCCCTGGCCCGGCGCTCAGTGGAAGCCATTGCGGCGGGCACCGCGCCTAGTATCCCGCAGGCCCAGCCCGACGACCTGCGCCCCGCGCCCAAGCTCACCAAAGAAACCGGCCGGCTCGACTTCACGCGGACCGCTGAGGCGCTGGTGAATCAGGTGCGCGGTCTGGCGCCTTTTCCCGGCGCGTACACCACCCTGGAAGACGGGCGCACGCTCAAAATATTCAAGGCCCGCGCCGTGCCGGCGGACGCCAGCCTGCCGCCCTACTTCGCCGTGACGCCCGGCGCGCGCACCAGCGACGGGCGCACTTACGTCCGCATCCAGACCGACCCGGAAAACGGTGGCGGCTTGCTGGAGCTGCTCGAAGTACAGCTCGAAGGCAAAAAGCGCATGTCGATTGAAGAGCTGCTGCGGGGCCAGAAATTGACCTAGCGCCCCAGCCCAGGCTGGTATCCGGCCGCTCCTCCGCCGCATTTTTCCGGCATGGTTTCACCACTGACTCATTTCTGAATACATGGTTTTTTTCGTAGTTGCCGTTGCTGAAAACGGCGTTATTGGCAATAATGGCGAGCTGCCCTGGGGCCGTTTGCCCGCCGACTTGCAGCATTTCAAGCGGCTCACGCTGGGCCATCCGGTCATCATGGGGCGCCGTACTTTCGACAGCCTGGGCCGGGCCCTGCCCAAACGCCCCAACATCGTGGTGACCCGCCAGGCCAACTGGACCGCGCCCGGCTGCGAAACGGCAGCGTCGTTACCAGCCGCGCTGGAGCGCGCCCGCGCACTGGACGAGGAGGTTTGCGTTATTGGCGGGGGCGAAATCTATCAGCAGGCCCTGCCCGCCGCCGACGTTATCTACCTCACCGAGGTACATCATACTTTCGAAGGCGACGCAGTGTTCCCACCCCTCTCGCCCACCGAATGGCGCGAAGAATCCCGCGAGCGCCACGAAGCCGACGAGAAGCACGCTTATGCTTTCAGCTTCGTCACGCTGCGACGACACTAGGTTGCGCCTTTGAGCCCTCACGCACAAGTGACTATTCAATCCGTTTGTCATGCTGAGCTTGTCGAAGCATCTCTACCGCTTCGTCAGCACCGTCCACCGATGCGGTAGAGATGCTTCGACTACGCTCAGCATGACAGACTTTTAATCACGACTGTTATTGTTTTTGGAACTTCTCCAGACATAAAAAAGCCCTAACGCTGCACGGCGTCAGGGCTTTTTTATGTCTGGAAAGGCAATAATTAGCGCATCAGCACCAGCTTGCCCCAATCGTTTTTGAAGGCGGTGTCACCGGCAGTATCGCGGCGGCCAAACTGCCCGCTCGGGTCGTCGAGCGAAACGCGGTAGAGGTAGGTGCCGTTGGCCAGCCGGTCGCCGAAGGAGTCAGTGCCGTCCCAGGCAAAATCGGTGATGTTGTTGCCGATGTGCAGCGGGCCCAGCTCGCTCATGAAAATCTCGCGCACCACCCGACCGGTGATGGTCATAATCTGGATTTTCATGTTGCGCGGCAGCTCCTGGCCCGTCACCGTGAACACGAAGCGCGCCTTGCTCACCACCGGGTTCGGATACGGGTACACGTTCGTGATTTTCGAAGTGTTCACCACTTCAAATTTCACCTGAAACTCCTGGCTGCCGGCGCTAGCGCTGTTGGGGTCGCGTCCTTGCACCCGCAGCGTGTAGACGCCATCGGCCAGCGGTGCGCCCAGGCCGGGGCGGTACTCCAGCTTGGCCACGCTGCCCTCGCCCACCGTCACGCTAAAGTTGACTTCCGGGCTGTTCAGGTCCACGAGCGTAGCCGTGGCCGCACCCTGCTTTTGCAGCGTGACGGTGAACACCGTGCGGTCGGTGATGGGATTTAGCTTGTCTTCGTCGCTGAGCTGAATGGTGATAATCGGCGAAGGGGCCACCAGCTCGCCGTTGAGAATGTGGCGGCCGTCGAACGCCACGTCCAGCGTAGGCGCCACGTTGTTGTCATCAATAGTGAAGGGTTCCAGCAGCAGCTCGTTGTTGGAATACACTTGCTCGGGCTGAATGCGAGGGTTCACGAACACCTCAAAAGCCAGGGAGCCGAAAATGTTCCGCACGTCGAATTCCACGTTGAACGTAGCCACCGCACCGGGCGCCAAAGCACCGGGGAAAGTTACCTCAATAGTTTTTGCCACCACGTTGGTAACGGTGTTGCGCAGGCGAACCTGGGCTTTGAGCGGCGCTAGGAAGGCATCTTCCGACACGTTCTGAAACTTGACGGGGAAGGTGACCGTGCCGGTCTTGGCCTGTTCGGCCAGAGTGGCGGGCGCGTAGCTGGCCACCGGCACCAAGTCGCGGCGCACTACACCCTCAGGGATGCCCCGGTAGGTAACCAGCCACTGGCGCAACTGCGGCGGCACCCGCGTCACGGAGTCGCCCAGGGCCAGTTCCAGGCGCAGGTAAGGGTATTGCGTTGCCGAAACCGCGGCCAAGGGCTGGGCCGACGAGGTGACGGCGGGCAGTACCACGCGTTCGGCACCTTGCTCATCAATGGCCACCACCCGCAACGTGTGGTAGCCATTGGGGGTGAGGGTTTGGATGGTAGAGTACAGATTCAGCCACTCTTTGGCCGGGCCAATGCGGGGCGATACCACGAGGCCAGCGGTGGCATTGAGCTGCAGATTATCGAGCAGCTCAATGGTCTGGCTACCGCCGGGAATAGTGAGGGTCCGGTCGGGGCCCACCTCGCGAACCAGGCGGCCGGTGGTGGCCGTCAGCTTCTGGCCTACCACGGCGAGCGGGTCGCCATCGGCCAGCTGCGTGATGAGCTGCGAGCCCAGCAAGGCCTGCAGTGAGGCTTTGAGGGCGGCCGGCAGCCGGGAGTAGCGCACCCGGTTGGCCGAAACCAGCGCCACGTACGACCCGTTCGGAATAGCCGCCAGGAAGTTGGCCAACTGCTGCTGGCGTACCACACTGTTGTTCAGGTTATCCATCGTGTCCACCCTCAGCGGGGGAATGACGTCACCAGCCGAAAAATAGTAGAACTTGTTTGGAGCCTGGCCGCAGGACTGAAACTCGGCGGGCATGGCCACCGGCGCCAGGCTGCCGGGTGCAAACACGGCCAGCAGCAAATTAGGCGACTGCACGCCGCAACCCGTAACCGGTTGCTGCACGCCCGTATTCTGCAGGTAGATGCCCGCCCCACTCACTGTGCCGAACAAAGGTGAGCTGCGCGGCAGTCCGCCGCCCCTGGTACGCAGGCGCAGCGGCACACTACCCGATTTGAATGTCCATTCGCCCGTCGGTGCGCTCACGTCGACGCCGGTGCGAATGGTGGCCTGCAGCTGCCCGTAATGGCTTTGCGACCAGCCGCCGGGGCTGGACGGAATTACCCGGAACGAGGCCGTAGCCCAGCTCCCGTCTTCGCCGATGCCGGGCGTCTGGAACCGGGCGCGCCAGTACCAGACCACGCTGTCGCGCGGAGCCAGAGTGGGCAGGGTCGGCGCCCACTCGGCCAGCACACCCGCCGTAATAACCGGCGAGCGCAGCAGCACCGGACTATTGAAGGTGGGCACAGTATCGGCCTCAAACTCGTAGCCGCGCTGGGCACCGTTGCGGTCGTTGTTCTGCACCACCAGCTTGGGGGCCGTCGAGCTAACGATGGCGAAATCGGAGGGGCTCACGATGGACAGGCCGCCTTGCAGAAAGGTAAAATCAACCTGGGCCGCGTTGTTGGTTTCGCTCGCCTCAGCCACGCGGTTGTTGGGGTCGAGCTCGACGCGGAAGGTGCTGACGCCGGCTTCGGCCAGCGAGTTGGGCAGCGTCAGGGCGTAGGTGGTGTCGGCGCCAAACGCCTGGCGGCGCGTGAACAGAGTGTATTCCAGCGGCGGCCGGCCCGAGTCGTAGGTGCGGGTGACTTTGATTTCGAGGGGCTCGAAAGTGATTTTGCCGGGGTTCGATACGCCCACGTTCAGCACGAATTCGGACGAAGTAGCCCGCACAGGCTCCTGCCCCGATGCCGGCGTGATGGACAACGCCGCCGAGCTGGCGATGAAATCCGGCAATTCAGGCGCGAAAAGCGCTAGCGTCGGGTCGCCCTGCCAGCCCGTGGCCAGCAGCTGCTCAATGCCCACGTCGTTGTTGAAATCGCTCCGGTTTTGTAGGCGCCGCACGGCTTCGGCATAAATTGCCGTTATGGGCTTGCCATAAAAAGCGGCGTTATTGAACATCAGCTTATACACCGTGTCCACGGAAACTTCCAAATGGTCGGCGTAGCTGAATCCGTATTCGCCCAACGAGCCAATGGCTCCTTTCTTGCTGGCAAACAACCAATCTTCAACGATGGTCGGCGCTACCGTAAAGGTGTGGTTAGCAGCGCAACCATTCAGGTAAAAAAATGGATACCGGCCGGGATTATTGTAGTTTCGGGTTGGGTCGGAAGGCACGCCGAAGTTGAGGGCAAACGTATTGTTAGACCCGTGCCCAAAGTAGGACATCAGGGAAATGCCCGAGTTGATGTATGAGGAAATATTGATGTTTTCGGGCCCGCTAATCGGAGTCAGCCGCGTTTCCGTGCTCACCTCGCCGGCAAAAAAGGGCTGCTCCACGCGCGCCTTATTCCGGTCCATTATCTGCTTAAAATCAGCGGTTTCAGCCGGCGAGTATCCCCCAATGAGGTGCAGCACGTTTTTGCGCCAGGGCTCTGGGCCCAGTGCGTCGTGGGTCCGCACTTTGTCCAGGTAATTCATGATTTGCTGCGGCGTGAGCACGGTGAGTCGTCCCGTGCGCAGCTTGGGCACAAAGTCATTATTATGAAAATCAGCCGTTATCATGTTGTCCGACACGGCCCGCGAGCTGGTGGGTATCAGGTTGAGGCCCCGGTCGCCGTCTCGGCGGTATAGCAAAGCACTTTCGGAAGGCACGATGCCTTTGCCCAGCAGCAGCAGGTAGCGCTCCGGGTTGTTGGGCGCACCCTCGGCCAGCCACAGGCCAAAATGCCGCAATGCCAGCCACGACCGTTCGCCGTAATGGAACTGGTCGTAGAGCTGCCAGGCGGTAACGAGCAGCGTATCGTAGCCCCCGCCGGCCGTGGAAGCGCGGTACTTAGCATATTCCAGCGCCGCGTTGGGCACCGACGTGGTGCCGTCCAGCGCCGGCCGGTACAGTTGCGGGTGCGATACAATGGCGAAGTTGACCGTGGCCCGGTTGATGGCCCGGAAACGCACCGGCCGGGCCGGCAAGGGCACGAATGGGCGCTGTCCGTCGAAGAGCAGCAGCCGGCGCGATTGCGCGGCCGTGGCGCTCGGAAACACGAAGCGGCGGCCCAGCGGCCCCAACGTTTGAGCGGTGGTGGGCGCCACGCGCTGCACGTTCCAGGGGTCGTGAATGTCGTAGCCCATCACCGAGGCCGGAATACTATCGACCTCAAACGTAGCTGGCCCACCCAACAGCGAGTCGCTGGCAAAGGGCAGCTGCCGGCGCGGCCCCAGCCAGCGCGTAGCCTGCGGTGCCACCACGCGTACGAAAGCCCGGCGGTAGTTATCGGCCGTGGTGCCCGTGCCACCCGTGCCCCCCGAGAAACGCACCGTGACAAGCCCGTTGGGGCCAATTTCGGCGCGTTGCAGCGCATAGCGCCCGCCGGCCTTGTTGTATTCGCTGAATGTGAGGCGCCCCAGTGAGCGGTACGTATTACTGGAGGTATTCAGTACCAGCACTTCTACATTGTGCGAAACAAGCGTGGCGCCTACTAATCGCACTTCGAGATTGGGCGCGGGCGCGGGGCCGGTGGGCAGCACGGCCCGCAACACGGTATCAGTCGCTACGGTGGTAGCACCATTGAGGCTAGCGGAGAAAAACCCCTCTCCTGGCTCCAGCCAGGGCAGAAACGTTACCCTGTCTGGCCCGCGGGCACCTTCACCAAAGCCTGCGGTTTCGAGTTTGAGGCTGGTGGCCAGGCGCCAGGCGTGAGGCGTACCCCCGGCCTCGGCGGGCTCGGCCATGCGCTTGGCTGCGGGCGCGGTTGCGCCGGGGTAAGTGAGGAAGTAGGCCGCCGTATCGGTGTAAAAGCTGTAGAGCTGGTGGGGCTGGTCGGTGGGACTTTTATACAGGCCGGCATCCAGCTGGCCATCGTTGCGCTGGCCATAGAACTCAAAGTAGGTGTTGCTGTCGAGCACGTTGCGGGCGCCGGCCTGGTACATGGCCACTTCGCGCCCCCGGCGCCAGAGCTGCAGGCGGCTGGGGTCGATGCTGTTCAGGCCGGCCAGGGCCAGGTACTGCTGGCTCAGACGGTGAATACCGTCGCGCGTCACCCGCACCTTGTAGTATTGCTGGCTGGGCACTATCCATTCGTTGCCGAATGGCCCGGACTGGGCCCACGCGGCGGGGCCGGCCAGGCATAATACCAGCAGGAGCAGCAACCCGCGCAAGCCCTTCTTATTACCAGTAATTGTAGTTTCCATCTTGTACTTAGTAGTAGATATATGCGGTTCTGAACGTCGTCGCGGTCCTGTTCGGTCGTATTTCGGCTGGGGTTGGGCGGGCTTTTACTTAAAGCCGTAGCCCAGCGACACAATCAGGGAATTGGTTTGCGACGAGCTGCCCAGTTTTTCTACCGCCAGGCGCGACAGGGCCAGGTCCACGCGCAGGCCGCTCACGGCCACGCCGGCGCCCAGGCTGTACTGGCCTTTCCAATTGCTGTCGTAGGTGCCGGCGCTGTTGGCGGCGAAATTCTGAATCTGCTGGTAGTTGCCGGCGCCGCCGCGCAGGAAAACCAGGTCTTTGTAACCCAGCTCAATGCCCACGCGGGGGTCCACGCTCAGGGCTTTGGTGGCGATGGGCGTGTTGCGCTCGCCGTCGGTGGTGGTTTCCAGGTCCACGGCCACCAGGGCCGAGAACTGCTTGGGCAGCGTGAAGCGGCGGCCGGCGCCCAGCACGAATCGTGGCAGGGTAATTTCGGCGCTATTGGTCGGAATGGCGTCGCTGCCGTTGGCCACGGTGTTGTTGATGCCCTTGGTATATTCTTCGGCGTTGATGGTCCACTGCGTGAAGGTGGTGGTGATGTCGCGGGCCATCAGGCCCAGGTTCCAGCCCTTGTGGTTGTATTGCAGGCCGGCATCGATGCCGAAACCGTAGCCGGTGGCAAACTTGCCGATGTTGCGGTAGATGAACTTACCGTTGGCGCCCACGCTCAGGCCTTCCACGCGGCTCACCTTGCGGGCGTAGGAAAGCAAGAGGGCATAATCGGCCACGGAAAACAGCTCAATCTTGCTGTAATCGATGTAGCCGTACTCGTTGATGAGGTTACGGGTGTCGGCAATGTTGTCCACACCCAGCCGCATCACACTCACGCCAATGGCGCTTTTGTCGTCCAGCGGCATCGAAAAAGCGCCGTAATCGTTCTTCACTACGCCCGCAAACAGCTCGGAGTGCATCAGCACGCCGTCGTACTTGTGGGTTTGGTTCACGAGGCCGGCGGGATTCCAGTAGCCGGCGGTGGCGTTGTCGGCCAGGCTGGCCTGCACTTTGCCCATGCCGAGGGCCCGGGCCCCTACCCCGATATTCAGGAATTCGTTGCTGTATTTGGGGGTTTTGGTAGACTGGGCCGCAGCCGGCAAAGCCAGCGCGGCACCCACGCCCAGCAGAAAAAGCCCACGAGCGGCCGAGGAGAGTTGGAGCATATAAAGGAAGGCGGGTAAGATAAAGGAAGGCGGGTAAGAGTTGCGCCGACGGAACGCAAGTTACTTCAAGTTAGTGCGTCGGGCCCGCCAAATTCAAGCCAAAAATTAGGACGGCTGCTCCCGGCCGGTGGCATTGTGGCGAGCTACGCTGCTTGCGGGCTTGAGATTTCCGGACCACGGCGGTGCCGGCGGTGGCTTCAGCTTCCATTTGCAGGGCCTGCCCCAACCCAAAAAAACTGGGTAAGCTCGTGCTCACGAGTCCGGACCCGAAATAATCGGCCTGGCCTATTAAAAATATTAGCACTGATAATCAGTGCATAACAAAATATTTTATAATATCCAGTAGAATTATTCATCCAGTACCTTGCGTTACAAAGTACCTACCATACATTTGTACTGTTTCTCACCCACTACTATTCGTAACGCCCATGAAACTCGAGAACACCCAGGTTCAGATGCGCAAGGGAATCCTTGAATTCTGCATCCTGGAAATCATCGCCCGCGGCGAAGCCTACGCCTCCGACATGCTGGAGGAGCTGACTTCGGCCCGCATGATAGTGGTAGAGGGCACCCTCTACCCGCTATTGACCCGCCTGAAAAATGCGGCCCTGCTGGACTACGTCTGGAAGGAAAGTACCAGTGGCCCGCCCCGCAAATACTACACCCTGACCGAGGCCGGCCGCCAGTTTCTGGGCGAGCTGCGCGACACCTGGGAGGAAATGGCCGTCTCGGTGGGCATTATCCGGCACAGCGCCCCACCCAAGCCTATTGTTTGATTTAGCCGCCCTTTTCCTTCTCCACTCACCAGAACTTAAACGGCAGTTTTTCAGCCTTCAATCATGAAAAAGAACATCAGCATCAATCTGCAGGGGATTATCTTTCACATCGAAGAAGACGGCTACGAGGTGCTTAGCCGCTACCTGGCCGAAGTGAAAGCGCACTTTGCCAACTACCGCGGCCACGAAGACATCGTAGCTGACATCGAAGGGCGCATCGCCGAGCTGTTTTCGGCCCGCCTCTCGCCCATGCAGCAGGTTATCGCGCTGGAGGATGTCGAATCCATGATGGCCAAGATGGGCCGCGTGAGCGACTTCGCTACCGACGACCTCGACGCCGAGGATGTAGTTGCCCCTGCCGCCGCCAGCAGCGCCAGCACGTTTGGCCCCGATGGCCCATTTGGTACCAAAGGCCCGTTTGGCCCCGAGGGTCCGTTTGGCCGCAAAGGTCCCTTCGGCTCCGAGGGTGCGGCCGGTGCCACCGCCGC
>NZ_JNLX01000087.1 GCF_000715495.1 Hymenobacter sp. IS2118
TGGCGGGCGTGGCCGCCGGTATCGCGCAGTACTTCGCCATCAACCCGGTGTGGGTGCGGCTGGGCTGGATTGTGCTCGTGTTCCTGCTGCCCGGCGTGTTCGGCGGCTTCAACTTTGATGACGGCGACAATCACTTCAGCTTCGGCGGCTGGGCGTTTCTGGCCTATGTCATCCTTTGGATTGTGCTGCCCAAGCGCTACGACGCTCCGGCGCCCAACGAGGCCATGCTCAACCAAGGGCCCCTGGCCGGCCGCAAGCTGTTTCGCGACACCGGCACCGCTAAAATTGCGGGCGTATCCGCCGGTTTGGCGGCCTACCTCAGCATCGACGTGACCCTGGTGCGGGTGCTGCTGCTGGCTGGCTTATTTGCCGGGGGCTTCACCTTCATCCTCTACATCATTCTGTGGATAGTCTTGCCCGAAGCCAAAACGGTTTCGGACAAGATGCGCATGCGCGGCGACGCCGTGACGCTGGAAGGCTACGACAGCAGCCTGCGGGCCAATGAGTTTGGCGAGAGCCCGGCCATGCCCAACCGCCCGGTGGGCGCGTTTGTGGAAGATGCGGCCCGTGGCCTGCGTCCGTTGGTTGATTTCGCGGGCTCCACCATCCGCATTGTGGCCGGGGTGCTGCTCACGCTCACGGGCTTCTCGCTGCTGCTGGGCCTGGCCGTGCTCTTGGGCGCGGGTATTGGCCTGATTCCCAGCTCCGAAAACATTTATTTGGGCGATGCGCCGGCCCACGTAATGCTGAATAGCATTCCTGCCTGGGGCATCATCGCCGGCTTCTTCGCTTTTGGCATTCCGGCCCTGGCGCTGTTTTTGGGTGGCCTGAACCTGCTGCTGCGCCGCTCGCTGCTGTCGCGCACCGTGGGCTTGTCGATGCTGGGCCTGTGGATTCTGAGCATTGTGGGCGTGACGATGGCCGTAGCGCAGCAAAGCCGGCAGTACCAGTACGAGGCCGAAGTGGAGCAGCTGGAGCGCTACCCCGCCATCAACACGCCGGTAATTATGCTGGACGCCCGCCGCGTGAACCGCGACCGGGAGCAGCGCGTGGACGTGCGCATTGCCGCCGCCGATAGCGGCCGCGCCGTGGAAGTGCTGCGCCTGCTGGGCTCGAAAGGCCCCTCCGAAGCCGAGGCCCGCCGCAACGCCACGGGCTCCATTGAATACACCATCCGGGCCCGGGGCGACTCCTCGCTGGTATTCGACGACCATTTCTCCTTCCTACCCAATGCCAAGTACCGCGACCAGGAGCTGGCCCTCACGCTGCGCCTGCCCCGCAACCGCACCTTCCGCATGAGCCGCCGCTTTGCCGAAGAACTGCTCGATGACGAGAACTTCGTGAACAACCGCCGCCCCAACGACGCCGAGCGGTACCAGTACCGCATGCGCGGCAACCAGTTTGAGTGCATGGGCTGCGCCGAAACCGACCTGGGAATTTCGGCCGGGGACGAAGACAGCAATGTTGACATCAACATCGACATTGATGATAACGACAGCGACCCGGACGAAGGCGACATGAGTGACAATGAAGACGACGACAACGGCCTCAAGCTCAACTACGGTGGCGCGCCTGCTTTCGACACCGATATGGATAGCTACGGCAGCAGCCGCCGCTCTTTCCAGCAAACTGACTTCAATAAGGTGGAGGTTGCGGGCGGCTACCGGCTGGTGGTGCGCAAAGGCAGCGCCTTCAAAATAGAAGCCGGTGGCAATTCCGATGCGCTGGAAGACCTGCGGGTCACGACCAGCGGCAACACCCTGGAAATCCGGCCCCGCAACACGTCGTTTTTTGGCGGAAACTGGCGGCGTAAAGAAAACAAAGTGCTCATCGTCATTGAAATGCCCGCTATCGAAAAAATTGACCTGGCTGGCAGCGTACAAGCCGACCTCGGCGGCTTCGACCGCCAGGACCGGCTGGACATTGAGCAGACCGGCGCCAGCCACCTGCGCCTGAATGGCAGCTACGGCAACCTGAAAATTGAGCAGGCCGGCGCCTGCCGCACCACCGCCACCGGCAGCGTCAACACCCTGGACCTGGACGCCGCCGGCGCCTGCGAGCTGGCCGCCGCCAACCTGCAGGCCCGCTCCGCCACCGTGGACCTGGCCGGCGTGTGCAAGGCCCGCCTGCACGTCACCGAAAGTATTCGGGGCGATGCCGTGGGCGCCAGCCAGATTACCTACAGTGGCAACCCCGGCAGCAGCAACGTAGACGCCACCGGCCCCTCCAGCGTGAAGCGTCTGTAGTTGGCGGCCGCGCGACGCAACGCTTTGCTTCGCGCGGCCGTCGTTGGCCTCAACTTGTATTTCACTGGCTAAAACTGATAATTGCCAATTGTTTACCTGGCCGCTACGCGAATATTCCCGTATAGCTTAGCCGGGTACCGAGAAGCCCCGGCACCACGAAAAAAAAGAAGTCAGGCTTAGTTTGGTGAGTGAACGAAGCCTCCTTCCGGACGAAGTCCTTTGGCCCGCCCTGCTGCAACAGGAAAGGTCAGGGCTTCGTCCATTTCGTTTTCAGGCCTGTGAGCAAATCCGACGAGGCGCTGCCGATAAAAGTCGAAAAACAGTTTATTTCCGGGCAACCGTAGCTGCCTGACCTGCATTTGGGAGTCGTATCAAACTACTGCTTCCAACCCTATGAAACCGTTTTTCCTGTCACTGCTGACGGCGGCTCTGCTTACGTGGAACCCCAACAGCGCCCGCGCCCAATCCCCTGATTTCAATAGCCTGATGGAACAGGGCGGCGCCCAGCTCCAGGCCCAAAATCCGTGCGGCGCCGCGGCCACTTTTGAGCAGGCGTTTGCAGCCGACAGCACCCGCGCCAACGAGTTTGAGCTGTTTGGCGCGGCCACTGCGGCGGCGGCCTGCCCCGCCCAACAGGCGCTGGCCTGGCGCTGGCTGGGGCAGCTCAGCCGCCGCCGGCCGCTGCGCGTGACGCCGAGCGACCTCGACAACGTGAGCCGGGACCCCTCCCTCGCCCCGTTGACAACGGATGCCGCCTGGCCCCGCTGGCTGGCCGCCATGCGCCAGGCCCTGGCCGAGCAGGCCGCCGCCGCGAAACTTGCCCAAACGCGCTGGCTGCGCGATACCCAGGCCCGCGCGCTGCCGGCCCCCGCCAGCGCCAGCCGCAAACGCGGCCGGGCGGCGGCCGAGCCCGGCTTCGCCCTCTATTTCAGCACGGTGCCCAACGACACGGTGCGCGTGCCCTACCTGGTGCGCGTGCCCGTTGGCTACACTCCCGGCCAGCCCGCGCCCGTGGTGGTGTATTTGCACGGCGGCGTGGTGAATACCTCCGCTTTTAGGCACTCCGACCCGGACGTGGTGGAAGAACCCATTTTTGAAGCGGCCCCAGCCAATGCGCTGGTGGTATATCCGTTTGCTAGGCAAAGCTTTGGCTGGGTAGCGCAGCCGGCGGCTTTTGCCCAGGTCGAGGCCATTGTGCGGGAAGTGCAGGCGCGCTACCGCACCGACCCACGCGGCCCCGTGCTGGGCGGCATGAGCAACGGCGGCAGCGCCGCGCTATGGTTTGCCAGCCAGCGGCCCGATGCTTTCCGCGGTTTTTACGCCTTATCGCCGGCCCCGACGCTACCATTGGGCGCTGGCGTGGGGCGCCTGGGCCAGGGCAAGCCGTGCCTCCAGGTAAGCGCCCAGGACGATACGCTTTATCCCTTCGCCACAGTGCAGGCGGCCCACGCGGCGCACCGTGCTCAGGCTCCGCAATGGGAATTGCAGGCCCTGCCCGAAGGCGGCCACGGCTTTTTGTACCGACCAACCGGTCCGGAAATCCTACGTCAAACCCTGACCCGCCTGCTCAAGTAGCTGTTGTATTGATGGAGCAGAAGCAACCGCAACACTATCAGGACTTACACTCAGTTACTGGCGCGCGCCAGCGACTGACTGCGTAAAACCGGAAGAAAGTACCGGTCTAAAAATCGAATCGGATAACGCCACCCGGAATTACAACTGCGGAGGTAGCTGGGTAACCGGTATTTCCGCCGCCGTTTCGGAGGCAGGCGCCAAGCCCCTGGCCGCCCCCTGCTGCAACAGGAAGGCCAGGGCTTCGGCCATTTCGTTTTTAATGGTGCCTTCCAGAATGGCTTCCATCAGAGCTTCCTTCAGCTCGCCCACTTGGCGCGAGGGCTTTAGGCCAAAGGTTTCCATGATGATTTCGCCGGTGATAACCGGGCGGAAGCTGCGCAGGTGGTCCTTTTCCTCCACCTCCTTCAGCTTCTCCTCCACCTGCCCGAAGTTGCGCAGGTAACGCTCCTTGCGGGTGTGGTCCTTGCTGGTAATGTCGGCCCGACAGAGCAGCATGAGGCGGTCCACATCCTCCCCAGCCTCGAAGAGCAGGCGGCGCACGGCTGAGTCGGTCACGGTTTCCTTCACCAGGGCAATGGGCCGCAGGTGCAGCTTCACCAGCTTTTGCACCATGCGCATTTCTTCGCCCTGCGGCAGCTTCAGCTCAGCGAAGATGCCGGGCACCCAGCGGGCGCCCTTATCCTCGTGGCCGTGGAAGGTCCAGCCCACGCGCTGGTCGTAGCGCTTGGTGGCGGGCTTGGCAATGTCGTGCAGCACGGCGGCCCAGCGCAGCCACAGGTCGCCGCCGGCGTTGGCCACGTTGTCGAGCACCTGCAGGGTGTGGTAGAAATTGTCTTTGTGGGCGTGGGTGCCCACTTTTTCCACGCCATGCAGCAGCGCCATCTTCGGAAAAATGAGGTGCAGCAAACCCGTCTGAAACAGCAGCTTGAAGCCGTAGCTGGGTGTGGGCGACTCAATAATCTTATTCAGCTCCACGGTGATGCGCTCCTGCGACACAATCTTTATCCGGTCCTTATTCCGAATAATAGCGTCGAAGGTATCCGGCTCAATATCGAACCCAAGCTGCGCGGCAAAGCGGACGGCGCGCATCATGCGCAACGGGTCGTCGGAGAAGGTTATGTCGGGCCCCAGCGGCGTGCGGATGGTTTTGCTGGCCAGGTCCTTCATGCCCTCGTAGCGGTCAACCAATTCTCCAAAGCTCTCCGGATTCAGGCTCAGGCCCAGGGCGTTGATGGTGAAGTCGCGGCGGGCCAGGTCTTCTTCCAGGGTGCCGGCTTCCACGTCGGGCTTGCGGCTGTCGGCGCGGTAGCTCTCCTTGCGGGCGCCCACAAACTCAATTTCGCCAGCCTCCTTGGTAGGCAGCATAGCCGTGCCGAAGTTCTTGAACACCGTGACCCGGCCGCGGCCCGGCAACCGGGCGCCCACGGCCTGGGCCAGGGCAATGCCGTCGCCCACGGTCACCACGTCAATATCCTTGCTGGCGCGCTCCAGGGCCAGGTCGCGCACGTAGCCGCCAATAACGTAGGCGGGCTGCCCAAGCTCGGCTGCCGCTTCGGCGATGGTATGGAAAATGGGCAACTCTGGCAATTGGGGCGTCTTCATGGGCGCAAAGTTCGCACGTTCACGCTTCATCCGTCTTTTCTGCAGTTCCTTCCGCTGCTTTTGAGGCTTCGTGCCCGCCGGCTTGGCCGCGCCCGATGGCCGCCGGACATTTATATCAGCAACCTTGCTGCACTCCCAACTCCATCATTGCCATGCTGTTTTCCCTGCCATCTTCGGCCTTGGCCGTTCGTATTGTTTTAGGCATGCACATTGCCGCCGGCACGCTGGCGCTGGCGCTGGGCCTCATTCCGATGCTGGGCCGCAAGGGCGGACCGGCGCACGTTCGGGCCGGGCGGGCTTACACTTATGCCATGATAGTAGTGGCCGCGACGGCGGTGGGGCTGTGCTTGTTGCAGCCACTCACCTTGGGCCGGCTGTTTCTGACCGGCGTGGCGGTGCTTAGCTTCTACCTCAGCTTTAGCGGCTGGCGGGCGGCGCGGCGGCACAGCGTGGTGCTGCCCCCGGCCGATGCGGTGCTGGCGGCCCTCGCGGCGCTGGTGGGGCTGGGCATGGCGGGGGCCGGCATTTGGCTGGGGGCGATACTGTTTGCTTTCTTCGGGGGGCTGATTTGCCTTTTTGCGGGCCTCGACACCTGGCGGGCCCTGCGGCCGGCCGCCGTACCGGAGGCTACGGCCTGGTTGTTTCGCCACTTCATCCGCATGGGCGGCTCCTACATTTCGGCATTCACGGCTTTTGTAGTCGTGAACCTGGGCCGCTGGCTGCCCGAATCCGCCCCCTCCTGGGCCGGCCTGGTGGGCTGGATTGCCCCCACCATCATCGGTACCATTTTGATTGCCAGCACTGTGCGGCGCCACAAAGCCCGGCTGCGGCGTGGGGCGGCCCTGACCCTGGCCGGCCTGGCCCTGCTGGCCGCACCGGCCGAGGCACAGCCGGGCCGAAACCTTACGGGTCAGCTCACCAACGAAATCGGCCAGCCCCTGCCCTACGCCACCGTAGGTGTGGTGGGCCAGGGCGTGGGCACCGTGGCCGACGCGGATGGCCGCTTTTGGCTAGCGCTGCCCCCGGCGGTGGCGGCTACCGATACCATCCAGTTTGCGTTGCTCGGCTACGCCAAACGCAGTCTAACGGTAGCGGCGCTGCCCGCCGGCCCCGTCACGATAGTGCTGCCAGCTACCGCTGTGGCCTTGCCCGACGCTACGGTGCAGGCCCGCCGCCTCGATACCCTGCGCATCGGCAATCCGCACTACCGCACGCGGCTGCAAACCAACTTCGCCCTCGGCACCAAGCCCGGCCAGAACGTGGGCTCGGAAATCGGGCGCGTTTTTCAACTACCTAAGGGTGGCGCCTGGCTCGACCAGTTTGATTTCGTTCTCAGTGCCAACGACTTCGATACGGTAACATTCCGCATCAACGTGTACGCGCTGCGCGGCGGGGTGCCGGCGGTGCCTTTGCTGCGTCAGTCCATCTACCGCGAGGTGGTGGGCCGGGGCGCCCGCCGGGTGCGGGTTGCGTTACAAGCTGAGCAGCTGTTTGTGCAGGAAAATGCCATAGCCGTGACGGTGGAGTGGGTGGGCCACTCCCGCCACGGCCAGCAGCTGGCGCTGCCGCTGCTCATGCCCGCCTTTGCCACCCACCTCTACCGCTACGGCGCCGCCAACCGCTGGAAGCGTTTTGCCTCGATGAGTACAACCATGGAACTGCGCGTACTGCGCGCGCCCAAAGAGTGAGCTTACTACACGATGTGGGATTATTATTCCCGGACCACTTCCATTTTCCCATCCGCACCCAGCCGCACCACCCGCGAGGGCGCTACTCTGGTATCGTCGTCCTGACGCCAGTGCGCTACGTGGTCGGCGCCGCGCAAAATGGCAGCATCGATTTCCCCGTACACCGCCGGGGTGGGCTCGCCCGCCTTGTTGGCCGACGTGGAAACCAGCCCGTGCCCCAGCCGCCGCACCACCTTAAAGCAGAACTCGTCTTTCACCACGCGCAGGCCCACCGTGCCATCGGGCGCTACCAGGGCCGGCGTCACGGCTCGGCCCGCGGGCACGATGTAAGTAGTGGGCCGGGTTTCGCTGGCCAGCAACGCTTCTATGTCGTCGGGCAGCTGCGCGGCGTAGCGCTGCAACATCGCCAAATCGGCCACCAGCACAATGCTGGGCTGGCCTTCGGGACGGCCCTTTAACTGATAAAGCTGCTTAACGGCGGGCGGGGACTCGGCATCGCAGCCCAGGCCCCACACCGTATCAGTGGGGTAGAGAATAACTTGCTGGAGCAGCAGCGCATCCACGGCGGCATCTACTTCTTGTTGAAAACGATTCATAATCACTGATTAACGCTGATTTTTATGATTACACTGAGTGGGCTGTCACGGGCTTTCCCTTTGGTGTATTTGGCGACTTAGCAACACAAAACTACTCAGCCCGCATTCGAACGAGGGTCAACTCCACCGACGGAAAATCAGCGGAATCACCCTAATTAGCGCTAATCAGTGATGGTTTGGCACAGTTCCACCAATACGCCGCCGGCACTTTTGGGGTGCACGAAACACACCAGCTTGTTGTCGGCCCCGCGTTTGGGCGCTTCATTTAATAAGATGAAGCCCTCCCCTTTCAGCCGCGCCATCTCCGCCCGGATGTCATCGACCTCAAAGGCGACATGGTGAATGCCTTCGGGCTTTTTGGCCAGAAACTTCGTGATGGCACTATCGGGCGAGGTGCCGGCCAGCAGCTCAATCTTAGAGCCCCCCACCCGAAAGAAAACTGTGTCGACAGCCTCGCTGGCCACGTGTTCCTGCTTGTAAGGAGCCACGCCAAGCAGCGCGGTGTAGAGCGCGGTGGCAGCTTCCAGGTCATTCACGGCCAGGCCGAGGTGTTCAAGATTGGTGAGCATGAGAGCAAGTTTGAAAGCAGTAGACCGCTTACGGGCCTAAAAAGGCGGTTTTGCCGCGTCTTTTGGTTCGCGGCCGCAACCCGAAGCAATTCCTTATTTAGATTGTATCTACTTTTGTGAATTCAAAGAAAACTGATTCCCCTGTAAATGTGTTCTACAGGGGTCCAGCCATTCGCTGGTTTACCACTTTGCTATTCCGCTACGCGCAATGCTTAAGCTCCCCATTTACCTCGACAACAACGCCACCACTCCCCTCGACCCGCGGGTATTGGAGGCCATGATGCCCTATCTGACCGACGTATTCGGCAACGCTGCTTCGCGCAACCATCCGTTTGGTTGGGCTGCTGAAGAAGGTGTGGACTACGCCCGCGAGCAAATCGCCAAGCTTATTGCCTGCGACCCGAAGGAAATTATTTTCACCTCGGGCGCTACCGAGTCCGACAACCTGGGCATTAAGGGCGTGTTTGAGATGTATAGCCAGAAAGGCAACCACGTCATCACCTGCACCACCGAGCACAAAGCCGTGCTCGACACCTGCAAGCACATCGAAAAGCTGGGGGGCCGCGTGACTTACCTGCCCGTGAACGAGCAGGGCCTCATCAGCCTCGAAGAGCTGGAAGCGGCCATGACGCCGGAGACCATTCTGGTCGCCATCATGTTTGGCAACAACGAGACGGGCACCATTCAGCCCATCCGCGAAATTTCTAAAATTGCCCACAGCCACGGCGCTCTGTTTATGACGGACGGCACCCAGGCAGTAGGCAAGATTCCGGTGGACGTCAACGCCGATGGCATCGACATCATGGCCTTCACGGCCCACAAAATGTACGGCCCCAAGGGCGTGGGTGCCCTGTACGTGCGCCGCAAAAACCCCCGGGTGAAAGTAACCGCCCAGATGGACGGCGGCGGCCACGAGCGCGGCATGCGCTCCGGTACCCTCAACGTGCCCGGCATCGTGGGCCTGGGCAAGGCCTGCGAGTTGGCCCGCCTGGAAATGGACGCCGACACCGCTCGCCTGAGTGTGATGCGCGACCGCCTGCAGAAAGAACTGATGACGTTGGAAGAAAGCTACGTGAACGGCTCGGTAGAACACCGCCTGCCCCACGTCACCAACATCAGCTTCAAATATGTGGAGGGCGAAGGCCTGATGATGGGCGTGAAGGACCTGGCGGTATCGTCGGGCTCGGCCTGCACCTCGGCTTCGCTGGAGCCCAGCTACGTACTCAAAGCGCTGGGCCTGAGCGACGACCTGGCCCATTCCTCGCTCCGTTTCGGCCTCAGCCGCTTCACCACCGACGAGCAGATTGACTACGCCATCGGCCACGTGAAAGAAGCCGTCACCAAGCTCCGCGAAATGTCGCCCCTGTGGGAGATGTTCCAGGAGGGCATCGACCTCAGCAAAATCGAGTGGGCGGAACACTAGGCTGCGCCTTAATTAAAAATTGAGAATTAATAATTAAAAATGGCTTCACCCATTTGCGTTAGAACTCAATTTTTAATTCATAATTTTTAATTCTTAATTCAAAAAAAGCCATGGCTTACTCCGATAAAGTAATTGACCACTACAGCAACCCCCGCAACGTGGGCACGCTGGACAAAAGCAAGAAAAACGTAGGCACCGGCCTCGTGGGCGCGCCTGAATGCGGCGACGTTATGCGCCTGCAAATTGAGGTAGACGAAGCCACCAACACCATCACCGACGCCAAATTCAAGACGTTTGGCTGCGGTTCGGCCATCGCTTCCTCGTCGCTCGCAACCGAGTGGCTGAAAGGCAAAACCGTGGACGAGGCGCTGGCCATCGACAACATGGAAATTGTGGAAGAGCTGGCCCTACCGCCCGTGAAAATTCACTGCTCGGTGCTCGCCGAAGATGCCATCAAATCGGCTATCTCGGATTACCGCGTGAAGAATGGCCTGCCCGCTTTGGAGCTTGCCCACCACTAATTATTATTTAGTAGTTAAAAATTGAGAATTAAAAGTTAAAAGCGCGGCTTCGGCTGTTCCTTTTAACTTTTAATTCTCAATTTTTAATTTATACCCCATCGAATGACCGACGAATTTGAAGTTGCCCGCTTAGAGCGCGAAATTCAGCAGTATCTGGGGTTGGAGCCAGCACAGCTGCGGTTTGAATTCCGCGAGGTGGAAGGCCAGGTGCGGTTGGACCTGGTTACCGTGAACCCCCGGCACCACCAGTCTTTTCTGTTTCGCTTCGAAACGGGCCGCGACGAGGTGGAGTGCCTGCAAAAGATGCTGGACTACGTGAAGCGGCTTCGCGACACCGAAAGCTCTTTCACGCTGCAATGGCGCACCCGCGGCGACAAGGAGCTGCAAACGTCCTACTTCCGGGCCCACAATGCGTACGAGGCGTTGGACAAGCTCTATTTCGGCCGCGACCTGAACGCCATTACGGTATTCAGCGTGGTGCTGAATCCGAGCTCGTAGGGCCAATACGGCGCTAAGCGCAGGTCACTGAACGAAGAAAACAAACCCCTTGTTTATAATTTGTCTAAATTGCGCATCCGTTTACGCTATTAGCTGACTGAGGTCTCTGCCTCCTATTGCCATGATTACTGTATCTGATAAAGCCAAAGAAAAAGTAGCGCGTCTGATTGAGGACGCGCACCTCGACGATACGTACCGCCTGCGCGCTTCCGTAGCCGGCGGCGGCTGCTCGGGCCTGAGCTACAAGCTGGACTTCGACAACGAAGTGCGCCACATGGACCAGGAATTCGAAGACAAAGGCGTGCGGCTGGTGGTCGATATGAAGAGCTTTCTCTACCTGGCCGGCACCGAGCTGGACTTTTCCGACGGCCTCAACGGCAAGGGCTTCCAGTTCAACAACCCCAACGCCTCCCGCGAGTGCGGCTGCGGCGAAAGCTTCTCGGTGTAGCCCCACTGGACCACGGACCAGCTCGAATTATTCGGATTGCACGGATTTTCCGGACGCATTCGTTTAGGATTTACCGCATCAAAAAGGCCACCCAATTGGGTGGCCTTTTTGTTTTTGAGTACGTCCACAAAATCCGTGCAATCCGAATAATCCGAGCGAAACGAAGTTCGTGGATTTATTGCTTCTCGAATTTCTGCACCACGCGGCCGGCGGCCGTTTGCAGCTCCAGGAAGTAGAGGCCGGCCGCCAGCGACTCGATGGCTACCTTGGCAGTACCCGCCTCGGTAATGCCGCGCAGCAGAGGCTGGCCGAGTTGGTTGAGCACCCGGTAGGGCGTGGCCGCGTCGGCGATGAAGCTGATGCTGCTGTGGGCCGGGTTGGGATAGAGCAGCAGCCTGGTGGCAATGGCGCCGCCGGATACGGTCAGAACGGGCGAGTAGCTGGTCGTACCATCGGTATCGGCCTGAAACAGCCGGTAGTAAATGGTGCCGGCCGGGGCCGCGTTGTCGAGGCTGGCGTAGCTGCTGAGGCGGCTGCTGTTGCCCTGGGCCTGCACGCGCGCGATGGTGGTGTACTTGCGGCCGTCGAGGCTGCGCTGCACGTCGAAGTGGGCGCTATTCTGCTCGCTGGCGGTGGTCCATTTCAATAGGACTGCGCTGCTGCCCTGACGTTTGGCCGTGAAACCATTCAGCTCCACTGGTAGCGGGTTCACGTTGGTATTGGTATTGGTGGCGCCAAGGGCAAATGTGCCCGGACTAAAGAGAGCGGCAATAGTAGTCGACGTGACGGTACCGGCTGCTCCTGGCCCCGCCGTGCCCGTAACCGCGGACCGGCCCAGGCTCTGCCAACCATTGATTAAAGGCACGCGGGCGGCTACCACCAGACCGGGGTCGTTGGGGTTATTCACGAAATCATCGGCTCCGAAGCTGAGCGTGACCCGGCCGCTCGTGCCGCTGTTTGCGGCGTTGGAGGAGCTCAGCGCGAACGAGCGGATAAAGGAAACTCGTTTGAGCGGGTCACCGCCTATGATATTGATAGGCGACAGCACCTGGCCCGGATTGCCCTCTATCTGTTCGGCGGTGTAGGTGGTGGCACCCGTCTGGGCCGTGATGGTGAGCGTGAGCGGGCGGAAGGCCGTGCCCTTGCCAATGGGGAACACCACGGTGGCGGCGCCGGTGCCGGTGGCGCGGGCCAGCGGCCCGCTCACGAAGCTGCTGCTATTGCCGCCACTGGTAGTAGCAGTGGTAGCCAGGGTGAGCAGGTTGGTGGCATCGGTCGTCAGGTTACCTGCCGTCAACTGCAGGCGATTCAGGGCCAAGGGACGGGCTAGAATAACGCCGGCGGCGTTATTGATTTGTAGGGTTCTGGTTGAACCGATGGTGAGCGCCGAAGCCCCAGCAGTACCGCCGATAACCTGAGGAGCAGTGCCATTCAGCGTTAACATTTCAGCACCATTGTCTTCTGGAACAAAGCTGAGTGTGCTGGTACCATTGACTAACAGGTTGCCACCGATGGCGATGGTGTTGTCCAGATACAAACCCACGTTGCCGCTGGTGATGGTGAGGTTGCCCACAATAGTCAAGGCGCTATTCGCTCCTGAAGTGGTAGTAATACCGTTACCAACATTGAATTCGAGGTTGCCATACGTACGGCCACTGAGCGGGGGCACGGAATTATTGGCCGCGATGCTGTAGATGTAGTTGCTGCTCGGCTCCAGAGTGATGGCACTGGCTGGAGCGGTCGGCCCAAATGGCTGGAGTCCGCCAGCTTGCTCCAGTGTCGAGCCGTTGCGGAAAATCACCTTATTGGCATCCGCAGCACCACTGCCAAACGGGCTGCCATCCTGATTGGCGCTGGCCAGGAAATACCCTCCACTCAAAAACTCGACGCTATTGGCAGTGGTACCCAGCAACCGCTGGGTACCGTTGTTAAACCGGAGCGCACCGGCTACGCTGGCCGTGGCCGCAGCCGAGAGTTGCAGGGTAAGGCCCGTTGCAACCACCGTGGAATTGGTTACGGCCAGCGCAGAGCCGACCTCTATCACCAAATCGGCTCCGCTGGCGTTGCCGTTCACCAGCAGAGTTCGGTTGCCACTATTGTTGAAGGTAACGGCCACGCCGTTGCGTACCAGGAGTTGGCCGATGGTTTGGGTGGTAGTGAAATTTACTAAAACCGAGGTAGTGGCTGGAGTGCCCAGCATGGCATCAAATACCAGTACATCGTTGGTCGCCGCAGTGCTACGGGTGGGCGTCCAGCTGCCGGGCGCTATGTAGCTCGTGCCCGAACCGTTCCACACGTAGGTGGGCGTGGGCGGCGCGGTGGTGGTAAAGGCGGCCGTACCGGGGCCGGTGGTCAGGTAGTTTTCGGCTCCTGCGGTCGCGTTGTCGTTGTAGGCGTAAACTACGGCGGTGTAGTTGGTGCCGGCTGCCAGGCCCGTGATGGTTACCGAGGTAGTACCGGCATCGGCCACTACCACAAAGTTATTGGCGCCGGTGGTTGGTTTGAGACCGGTGGTGGTGCCGTACGTGGTGTTGGCGCTGTACGTGCTTCTGTCCAGGGGAGCGATTGCCACCGACGCTGTAGGCCGTAGCACCACAAGGCGCTTGGCCCCATTGCCCCCGCTGAGTGTGAGCAGCACCGAAGTAGAAGTAACAGCCGTAGCCGTAATGCCCGGCTGAACGGTGGGCTCACTCGCCAGCGGCACGTTGGCCGTTACGTTACCAAAAAGGTTAATATCATCAACCCCAAACGTACCCCCTGAGCCTCCTGAAACATAAGCATAGATGCGGATGGTAAGCATACCGGTGACGGCTGCCAGCCCGGCCGTACCAGACATATCAATGGTTTTAGTTGCTCCGAATGCAGTGCCAGTCGTTTGCTCCGCACCTACTCGGGTTGCATAGCTGTCCAAGCTGGTACGCAACTGGTACTTTGCTGGGCCTGTGGTTGAGCGACGGTCCAGCAAACTCAGACTGCTAAGGTTTGCCACGAAGCCGGGTGCTACCGTGACGACAAATTGAAAGTATCCCAGGTTGAGGCTACTTGGAGTAGCCGTAGTGGGAAAATTCGAACGGCGAAAGTCAGGGGTATTGTTACCATTGGTTGTTGAAAGGTCTGAACTTGCCACAACGGCGGTGCCGGAAATATTGGCATTCCCAGAAACTCCTGCAGTATTGGCCGTTTCGAAGTCATAATAAAGCAACGGTGCCGCAGTGGTAGTGAAGACCTCATCTGCGCCGTAGGTTGTGGCCACACTGTTGGTGGCGTAGGCCGCTACGTAATAGGTGGTACTGCCGGTCAGGCCCGTCAAATCGCTGGTAAAGGAACCTGCTCCGACAGCACCGGGCAATTCGGTGACGCCCATATCGCCAATGCGGGGATTGGAAGTAGTGCCGTACACCACGCCGCGGGCCGTGGTACCGCTGCCGGTGTTGTTGCCGCCGCTACTGGCCGAAATAGCGGTAATGCTCGTGGCCGGCTTGGTCGCGACTACGGGTGGTGCGATGGTGGTGAAGGAGCGGTCAACGCCGTAGCTTGTTCCCACGCCGTTGGTGGCATAGGCCGCCACGAAGTAGGTGGTACCCGGCGTGAGGCCGGTGAGGCTGCTGGTGAAGCTGCCGGTGCCGGGTGCACCATCGGCGAGGGTGGTGGTGGCGGGGTCGCCCAGGCGGGGGGCCGCTGTCGTGCCATACACCACGCCGCGGGCGGTAATCGTAGCGCCGCCGTCGTTGGTCACGTCGCCACCGCTTTCGGCCGAAAAGCCGGTTACGGCGCTCGCGGCCTTGGTTGTGACGGTGGGTGCGGCCGGGGGCAGGGTGGTAAACTCCTTGTCGGCACCGTAGCCCGTAGCTACGCTGTTGGTAGCATAGGCCGCCACGTAATAGGTAGTGTTGGGCATCAGGCCCGTCAGGAGGCTGGTGAACGTACCCGAGCCCGACGCGCCGGTCACATTAACCACGCCTGTACCACCAATGCGGGGGGTTTGGGTGGTGCTATAGACTACGCCCCGCACCGTGATGCTGGAGCCAAAGGCCTCGCCGCCACTGCTGGCCGACACCGGCGTGATGGCCGTAACGTCTTTGGTCGTGGCCGTGGGCGCACTGTCAGTGGTGAACGTTTGGTTGCTGCCGTAGCTGGTGCCGTTATCGTTGGTAGCGTAAGCAGCTACGTGGTAGGTCGTTGCCGGGGTCAGGCTGGTCAGGTCGCTGGTGAAGCTGCCGAGGCCGGGGCTGCCATCGGCCAAAAAGGCCGTACCGGGGGCGCCCAGCCGGGGATTGGCTGTTGGGCCATAGACCACGCCACGAGCCGTGACGGGTATGCCGCCATCGCTGCTCACGTTGCCGCCGGTGCGGGCCGTAGTACCCAGAATCATGGTAACCACAGCAGTCGAAACGCTGGGGGTTGTCGTCACGGTCAGTGTGTTGGTCGAGCTCGACCCAGTGGTGACAGGGTTGCTAGCGACAACCCGAATGCGGTAATTGGTCCCTGCTACGATGCCGGCGGGGATGGTAACGGTGAGCGTGCCGGCGCCGCTAGTCGTGGTCACCAGCGCGGTGCCGGGGCTGAAATTGCCGGAAGAATTCGACAGCAAAGCGCTGAAAACGTTACCGACTCCAAAGGTGCCGGTAGTGGTGTAGCTCACCGTCACATCGTTGCCAGCCACTACGATAGCAGGCGCAATGGTACCCGTGGTAATGGTGGGCGGAGTAACCGTACCCGTGACGGCAATGCTACGCGTGGTGGCCCCAGTGCTGGCATTGTCAATGTTGCCATTATAGGTGCCGGCCGTAGTGGCCGCGGCCAGCCGCACCGAAACCGTCACGCCGGACACCGCGCCGCTGCTGGGCATCAGGCTCAGCGAAGCAAAGCCCGCCGTAGTAAATCCGTCGGTTGAGAATTCGTAGCCCGTCAACGGCCCTACCGCTAGGTTGGCCGTGAGGTCGGCACCACTCAAGGTGTAGGTTTTAATGGCCGAAGCCGTACCCTGCACGGTGGCGAAACTACCCGCTGGCGTGAGGGTGCCCACCGTGATGGTGGGCGTGGGGGTGGCCGTAGTCACTGTGAGCAACACAGCGGCAGCTTGCAAATTAGGCACGCCATCTTCGGCTACTACGTACACTTTGTAAGTCGTACTAGCCGTGAGGCCCGACACGGAAGTAGTAGCAGCGGTATTTGCCGTAGCATTGGTGAAGTTACCAGACAGGGTAACAGCTGTGCCAGCGCTATTCTGGCCAGCTTTTACCTGGGCGGCGGTGGGAGCTGTAGCACCGCTAGGCAGCACTACGTAGTAGGTTTTGCCAACCTCATTAATGGTGGATGAGAGCGTGAAGCTAGTTGTTGCAATGGCTGAGGACAAGGGCGAACCGCTGGCAAACACAGGCGGCGTAGTATCGGCTCCACTTGCGGTACCGGACACAATTACATCGTCTACAACCCAAGTCTCATTATCACTGTCATTCAGAAGCGTAATTTTGAACCGCAGCTGCGCTGTTGGGCCAATCCCGGTTACCCCGACAGTCCCATATCTAGGATTAGCTTCACCCCCTCCTCCAGTAAAAAGGGTAAACGCTCCCGTGCTATATACACGGGAAGCAGTGGTCGCCCCTGTAGCGAAAGACCAACGGCTGTTTGAACTAGTTGTAGAACCACCTCGTATTCGTATTTGGTCAAAGTAGGTAATCCCACCGTCAGTACTGATAGCCAAGGTTACTAGGTCCGGTAAATCTGCACCATTACCAACAGTTCCAGAAAATGAAGCCAATCTGAAATCGACCGAAATGTTTGAGTAGGCACTCGCGTCGATGTTGGCAGAGGAGGTTATTGTCGCCGTACCGTTAGTGACGCTGTAGGCTCGTGCGCCAGATGCGTACAGTGGAGCACTGGGAGTTAGGCCGGAGCTCCGTGTCTCATTCCCGCCACCGCTAGTGCTGATGGGAGCATTCGGCGTAGCAGGAGTGGTTTCAAAGTTCTGGGTTGCAATCGTCACCTGTCCCCAGCCCAGCAGCGGAAACAGGAGCAGCAGCAGGGTGGCGCTGAAGCTAAAAAATGAGCGAAAAGGTGTAATTCGTGTCTGCATATCGAGAGGGGTGTTGAAGAAGCCTGATTTAATCCCGCGGGGTAGACACGTATGCTGTAAAAGTATAGCTAAAACTCTATCGGCGATACTCTTATATTTTTTATTCCTATTTTATACATCTAGGATTACATTATGATATTATCAAGCGAAAATATATCCCGTGTGACCGAAGGCGCACCAGCAGGCCTCAGGCCATTTTTTCGGACCAACCACCTGATTTTTAGCCTATGATTTCTCATGCTGGGCCGGCACCATACACGGGCAGGGCCTGGGCAAGCCTGGCGCAGTGCTTCGCGACCAAATCGTAGTTGGGCGGGCCTTACGGCTGGTAGCAGCGTGCCGCACAGCCGGGGCCGGCGTGGGCAGGAAGCGGTTGCGAGTCCGGTTGCCAGGCCCTCATACCATCAGATTTACGCCTGCGCCCGGTTGCCGACAGGGGTCCAAATATGCAAACGCCTGCCCCGGTCAGACCGGAGCAGGCGTTAAGGCCGCAGGCTGGCAGCCTACGTCCAGCGGCTCAGAAACTGCAGGAACGGCTCCTTGTACTGGTCGCCTACGGGGATGGTGACGGCCCCAATCTGCACGGTGAGGCGGCGCACGGCCTCAATCTTGTCGAGCGCGACGATGAACGAGCGGTGAATGCGCATGAAGCGCCGGGCGGGCAGCTTTTCCTCCATCGCCTTCAGGCTCATGAGCGAAAGCAGGGCGCGCGGCGTGCTTTTGAGGTGCACTTTCACGTAGTCCTTCAGGCCCTCCACGTACAAAATGTCGCTCAGGGCCACCCGTACCAGCTGGTAATCGGCCTTCAGAAACAGGTACTCCTCTTCGTCGGGAGCGGTGGGCGCGGGGGGGGCGTGCTGGGCCGTGCGTTCGGCGTAGGCCCGCGCCTTGCCGGCCGCCCGCAAAAACTCCTCGTAGTTAAAGGGTTTCAACAAATAGTCGAGCGCATCGACGCGGTAGCCATCCACGGCGTACTGGCTGAAAGCGGTGGTGAAGATGACACGGGGCCCGTCGGGGCCCAGCACCCTGGCCAGCTCCAGGCCGGTCAGCTCCTGCATCTGAATATCGAGGAAGGCCAGCTCCACGGTGCCGGGGTGCTCGTGCAGGTATTTCAGGGCCTCCACGCCACTCCCAAACCGACCCACCAGCTCCAAAAACGGCGTTTTCTGGATGAAAGAAACCACCAGCCCCAGGGCCAGCGGCTCGTCGTCAACGGCAATGCATTTGAGGGAGGTCATGTGGCGGGGGGGGTTGGGGTTGGACGTTCACCCCATCCCCTAGCCCCTTCCCCTCCGGGGGAAGGGGAACTAGTTCTAGTCTTATGATAGGCTGTTTTTATACACTAGAGCTAGCTCTAGTCCCCCTTCCCCCAGAGGGGAAGGGGCTAGGGGATGGGGTGAACGTAACAGACGAGGTTAAAAAGTTACAGACAAAATCACTACCTACCTACCTACCTACCTACCTACCTACCTACCTACCTACCTACCTCCTCCCCCACCGTCAGGGTGAGGAGAACCAGGAATTCGTTGGTGGGTGTGTGCTCGTCGACTACCAGCGTGAACCGGCCCGGATACAGCAGGTCGAGGCGGCGGCGGGTGTTCACGAGGCCGATGCCGTTGCTGCCGGCCATGTCGGTGGAGGGCAGGGGCAGCAGGGTGTTGCGCACCTCCAGCGCCAGCACGTGGGGCGTGGGCTGGCGCAGGGCCACGAAAATAGTGCTGGCCTGGGTGGCGGCCACACCGTGCTTGAAGGCGTTTTCGAGGAAGGGCAGCAGCAGCATGGGTGCCACGGACACGTCGTGCATGGGCTCGGGCCGCTCGAAGGTGACGGTGACCCGCTCATCGAGCCGGAGCTGCATGAGGGTGATGTAGTCTTGCACGAACGCAATTTCCTGGCTCAGCCGGGTGTGGCCGCCGGCGCTGTCGTAGAGCACGTAGCGCATCATGCGCGAGAGGCGGTGAATGGCGGTGCGCGCCTGCTCGCCGTCGAGCAGCGTGAGGGCGTAGATGTTGTTGAGGGTGTTGAAGAAGAAGTGCGGGTTGATTTGGGCCTTGAGCACCGACAGCTCGGAGCTGATGCGCTGCTGCTCCTGCGACTGCCGCAGCTGGGCGTCGAGCTGCCACTTCTGCACCACCGTGATGCTGGTGGCAATGCCCTGCACCAGCAGCGTGGTGAGCAGGCCCACGAAATCGAACCGCGGGCCGGACGAACGCAACAGTCGGGGCCGGCCCGCTGCTGCCTCAAATGCCTTGTTCATCAGCTCGGGCAGATTAAGGCCCGCTTCGAGGGCGCGGCTGAACAGCAGCACGCCCAGCGTAGTGCCCACCAGGGCCAGCCCAAACCACCCCGTGCGCCCCTGAAACAGCAGCCGGGGCACGCTTATTCGGGCCGTGAGGTAGTACGAAGCCACCCAAACCAAAAACATCAGCCCCTGCCGCACCCAAAATTCCGGAGGCATCACGAGCCGGCCCGTAAGCGGCTGAATCAGCAGGAAAGTAAGTCCGAACAGTCCCCACACCAGCACGTGCACGAGCGGACTGAGGTAGCGACGGGGCGTGAGTGGGGGCATAGGCAGGCGGGAATTCCGAACAAACTTAGCGACTGCCAAGAGCCGCAACCGCCGCAAACCGATTGCCGGGGGAATTGTATCGACGGCGGGCCGCGTTTCATCGGCCGGGCGGCGACTGGGTGTTGCCGTCAACTGACAACTAACAACCAGCAACTAGCTTGCACCCATGACCCGCCCCTTCCTGCTACTACTTGTGCTGCTTTCCGCTGCTTTGGCCGCTCCGGCCCAGTCCCTCCCCGATTTCGCCAGCTACCCCGTGTACCACGGCCCCGACCTGGGCCTGACCTGGCGTGGGGGCCGGGCCACCCTGCGCGTGTGGGCCCCCACCGCCGACGCGCTGCGGCTGCGCCTCTACGTTGCCGGCACCGGCGGCATCCCCACCGCCGACTATGCCATGACCAAAGCCCAGGCCGGCACCTGGACCTACGCCCTGCCGGCCGGCACCACCGGCTTTTACTCAGTGCAAGCCACCATCAAAGGCAAGCAAATGGCCGAAGTAGTGGACCCCTACGCCCACGCCGTGGGTTTGAACGGCCTACGCGGCGCCGTGCTCAACCCCGCGCTGGCGGCCCCACCCGCCTGGGCCGACGACCGGCGGCCGGCCCTCAAGCAGGCTACGGACATCGTGATTGGCGAAATGCACATCCGCGACCTGAGCATGCACCCGCAGTCGGGTATTCGGGCCAAGGGTAAGTACCTGGGGGTGGCACAGGTGGGCACCCGCGGCCCCGGCGGCGTGGCCACCGGCCTGGAGCACCTCGTGGAGCTGGGCCTGACCCACGTACACCTGCTGCCCACCAACGACTTCGCGAGCATCGACGAAGCCGCGCCTGCCAGTGCCAACCGCTACAACTGGGGCTACGACCCGCTGAACTACTCCGTGCCCGAAGGCACCTACGCCACCGACGCCGCCGACCCGGCCGCCCGCATCCGCGAGTTCAAGCAGATGGTGGGCAACCTGCACGGCCAGGGCCTGCGCGTGGTGCTCGACGTGGTGTATAACCACACCGCCGATGCCGCCCGCAGCAGCTTCGAGCAGCTGGTGCCCGGCTACTACTACCGCCACCGGCCCGATGGCACGCTCTCCGACGCGGCCGCCTGCGGCAACGAAGTAGCCTCGGAGCGGCCGATGGTGCGCAAGCTCATCGTGGAATCGGTGGCGCACTGGGCGCGGGAATACCACGCCGACGGCTTCCGCTTCGACCTCATGGGCATTATCGATATGGAGACGATGCGCGCCGTGCGCGTGGCCCTCGACCTGCAGGACCACAGCATTTTCGTGTACGGCGAAGGCTGGACCGCCGGCCCCTCGCCCCTGCCCGAAGCCCGCCGCGCCGTGAAGGCCAACGTGGGCCGGCTGCCGCGCATCGCGGCCTTCGGCGACGAGCTGCGCGATGGCGTGAAGGGCCACTACGCCCGCCAGAACGAGCCGGGCTTCGCCAGCGGCCACCCCGGCCTGGAGGAGAGCGTGAAGTTTGGCATCGTGACCGCCACCCAGCACCCGCAGCTCGATTACAGCAAAGTAAATTATTCGCAGGCACCCTGGGCCACTGCTCCGGCCCAGGCCATCAACTACGTGGCCTGCCACGACGACCGGGTGCTCTGGGACAAGCTCGTGGTGGCCAACCCCGGCGCCTCGGAAGCCGAATTGATTCGGATGGATTTGCTCAGCAACACCATCGTATTCACGTCGCAGGGCGTGCCGTTTTTGCCGGTCGGCGACGAGTTTTTGCGCACCAAGGGCGGCTCGCACAACTCCTACAACCAGCCCGACAGCGTGAACCAGCTGGACTGGGGCCGCAAGGCCAAATACCAATCGGTGTATGATTTCTACCGCCGCCTCATTGCCCTGCGCCGGGCACACCCCGCGTTTCGGCTGCCCACCACGGCGCAGGTGCAGCGGCACCTCGAATTTCTGCCCGACGTGCCCGCCGGAGCCATTGCCTACCGCCTGAAAGACCACGCCGGCGGCGACGCCTGGCAGAACATCGTGGTGATTTTCAACGGCAACCGCACCGCCGTAAACGTGCCCGTTCCCGACGGCAAATACACGCTGGTCCTCAGCGGCGACCAGCTCAATGAGCGAGGCATCGGCAAGGTGGAGCAAAGCGGCGCGGCCCTGCTCGTTCCCGCCAGCTCCGCCATGATTTTGGTGCAATGAAGCGGTTCAAGCAGCTTGGTGGTTTGTGGTTTGCTATCCTGAGTGCAGGAATTACCGGTCTGGGCGCATGCACGGGCATTCGCCGGGCCGAAGACGTGCAGCTGATTACCACCGACCTGGATAATTTCTGGGCGGCGTATCCGGCCGTGTTGTCGGACACGGCCAACGCGGCGGCGGTATTCGAGCAACGCTATTTTGCGCCCGGCTCGCCGGGGCTGCGCGAATACTACGAAAACCGCTACCAGAGCCAGCCGCTCCGCTTCGCCCGCGCCGTTACGCAGCACCCGCGCTTCTACTCCTCGGCCCGGCCCACGATGCTGGCCATAGCGGCGCAAAAGCCGCAGATTCTGGCGGCGTTCCGACGCTTACAGGCGCTTTATCCGCCCGTTCGTTTCAACAATATTTATTTTCTGGTGGGCGGTTTTCGCGGTAGTACCGCGCAACGCGAAGGGTTGCTAATCGGGGTTGAATACCTCGTCGTAGGCCCTGATGTCGACACTTCCGAACTAACCTTGGTGCAGCGGAATCGGTGCGCGCCGGTCACGGCCGTGCCCGCGATGGTGACGCATGAGATGATTCACAATACCCAGCAACCAGCCGATGGCACCCTGCTAAGCGCGGCCATTCGTGAGGGCATGGGCGATTTCGTGGCCGAGCTGGTAACCGGCATACCCGGCACCAACGCGCGGCTGCACCCCTACGGGCAAGCGCACGAGCGGGAGCTATGGCAGACTTTCCGGCAGCAAATGCACGGCCGCAACACCGATAACTGGCTCGCCAACCCGCAGCAGGAAACCGCCCAAAAGCCCTGCGACCTGGGCTATTACGTGGGCTACAAAATTTGCCAGGCCTACTACAACAAGGCCGTGGACAAGCAGCAGGCAGTAGCCGATATGCTGACCACCAAAGATTTCAACGGCTTTTTGGCGCAGAGTGCGTACGGCACGCAATGGGTGGCGCGGTAGGTTTGCGGCCCAGGTTAGGCCGGCGCCGTAAGCATCATACCGCTTGGCAGGAGTTTCCGCGCTTTCCGGCTGTTTGCGGGCGGCGGCCGTAAACCCGGTGGCAGGGGCCGCCACCTTTCGCGGCCTTTCGCATCATCCCGATACCATTTATTATGTCGACCACCGAGCCTAAATTCACCGTTGAGCGTTTGTCCTTCACTTCGTTAACTGAGCTGCCCAACTCCTGGCAGAACTCGGACTACAAAGAGCTGCTGAAGAAGATGAACTACGAGAACCCGGACGCCATCAGCGAAGCCGAGCTGAAGGACATGTGCCTGATGTCGTTCACTGATATGGAGCCGCGCGAGGCCGCCGAAATCGTGCTGGGCTACTTGTTTCCGGAGCAGCTGAACGCCGGCCAGATTGAGAACCTCTCGCATCAGATGCTGACGGAAAAGCTATGGGAAGAAAACCCCGAGCTGCCGCTGCACGAAGGCTTCTACAAAGCCACGCAACTGCTGCACACCGCGTTCAACGGCACTTTTCCCCGCACCCAGGCCGTGGAGTTTCAGGTGAAATGCACCGCCGAGAACGCCGAAGACCTCGCCCTGTTTGCCGAGGCGCCCGAAGCCCCGCTCCTACGCCTGCTGGCCCAGGGCCTGCCCGATAGCGCGCTGCTCAACCGGCTGTTTTCGACCCACCTGGCCGGCACCGAATTCGAGGAAGCCAAGTCGATAATCTGGGAGTTGAAAACGGTTGAAAAGACCGATTCTTCTCTCACTTTCGACGTCACCAGCTCTACCAGCTGGCTGGAAGAATTCAAGTACGCCGATACCTACGAGGCTACTACGCACGCCGACGCAGTAGTGGAAACAGAGGAGTAAACGCCTTTCCGCCAGCAGCGGCCTCTTCGGGAGGACACTGCTGGCGGCTTATTTAGGAGCGGTACAACTACCTTCCGTTAATTTGGTGTTGCTGGTGCGTGCCGGCGCCCTGGCCCGCGGCTTATTGCTATGAAATCATTCCCTGTCCGTCGGCTCCTGGCTTCGCTGCTGCTGCTTGGGGTGCTGGGAGCTGGGATGGCAGTGTGGCTGCTGGGCACCGAATACGCCCGCAAACGCCTGGCCCAGGCCGTGCGCGAAGGCCTGACGCACGATTCGGAGCTGGTGGTTGGGCCTTTTGAGGTTGACTTTTCGCCGTGGCGCGACTTCCCCTACCTCACCGCCTCCCTGCACCACCTCAGCCTGACGGATACCGCCTACCAGCAGCAGGTGCCCGTGCTGCGCATTGCCCGGGCCGACCTGCGCCTGCATTGGGCCGGCTTATTACGGGGCCAGGCCCACGTGACCCGGTTGGTGGTGAGCGACGTTGATTTCCGGGAACGAGTGGACTCGCTGGGGCATTCCTGGGGCCTGCGGGGCAAGCGCCGCAAGGGCACCGGGAAGGCGCCCACCCTCAACCTGGAGCTGGACCAGCTGCTCGTCAACAACTTCCGCATGAGTGCGCACAACGCCTATTCGCGCAGCGAGTTCGGGGCGGAAGTGCGGCAGGCACGCCTCACGGCCCGGCTCAGGGGCGGCGTGCTCCAGGTGGCCGGCACCCTGAAGGGGCAGCTGAGCTACCTGCGCACCCGCACCGGCTCCTTGTTTGAGCAGGAGCCGGTGCAGGCCTGGGTGAACTACCAATACACGTTTGCAAAGCGTGAGGGCCGGCTCTGGAACACCCGCGCCACCCTCAACGAAGACACCATTCAGGTGAGCGGCACCCACCGCGTGGACCCCAGCCAGCCGGTGGGCACCCTGCTCAAGCTGAAGTTTGTGGGCAACCAGCCCCTGACCGACGTGCTGCACGCGGCCCTACCCCCGCGCCTGGAGCCGTACCTGACGGGTGCTACCAGCCCCAGCCACGCCCACATCCAATACACCATCACGGGGCTCAGCGGGCCCACCATCACGCCGCGCAACGTCCTCACCTTTTCGCTGCGCAACGGCCGCCTGCAATGGCCTGACGCCACCCAGCGCATCAGCCGCTGGGACCTGCAAGGCACCTACGACAACGGGCCGGCCCACAATCCCACCTCTACCGCCCTGACCCTGCAGCGCTGCCGAATCTATTCGCCCGCAGGACAGCTCGACGCCGCAATCAGTATTCGGGACTTTACCCGGCCCTTTGTGGAAGGCCACGTGCGGGGACAAACGGAACTCGGGGAGCTGGCCGCTGTGGTGGTACCGGGCCGCTGGCAGGCCCGCCAGGGTACCGCCGATATTGACGTGCGGCTGCGCGGGCGGCTGCCGCCGCTGGCCGGCCGGCTCAACCCCCGCCCCCTGCGCCGCAATATGTCGGTGCGTGGCAGCGTCACGCTGCGCCACGCCTCGTTTGTGGTGCCGGTGCGCGGCGCCGATATTTCGGGCCTCAACGTGCGAGTGGGCCTGCAGGACAGCGTGTGGCGCCTTTCGAACGCTTCGGGGGTGCTGAATGGCATGACGTTCCGGGCCACGGCGGTGACCACCAATTTGTATGACTACCTGGGGGGGCTGCAACCCAGCGCCCGCATAGCCGGCACTTTTACGGTGGATGAGCTGCGCATTGACCGCCTGCGGGCGTTGCTGCGGCCGGTGGCCCAGACCAACCGGGCCGGGTTTTCGCCCACCAGCCTGCCCAAGCCCAGCCGCGCCCCGCGCGACCGAGCGCAGCTGGCCGCCACGCTGGGCAGCGAATTGCTTCCCGCTGGCCTGCTGCTCGATGTGGACCTGCGTTGCCAGCGCTTGATACTGGCCAGCGATACCCTCAACCAACTGGCCGTGACGGTGCGGCACGACGGCCAGCGCGTGCAGCTCCTCAACCTGGCCGGCCGCGTGTGGAACGGCGACGTGCGCGGCAACGTGGAATGGCCCACCGACTCTACCAACCAGGTAGCGCCCGTGCAGTACCGGCTGGGCGTGCACTTTGCCACCCTCAACTACCAGCAGTTTCTGGCCCGCCTGGCCCGGCCCGACGCCAAAGCGACGCCGCCCACCAAGGCCAAAGGTGCCGCCATTCCGGCCTTGCGCGACCTGCTGCTGGCGGCCAACGGGCAGCTTAGCCTCGATATTGACCGCCTGGTGTTTCCCGGCAATGAAAGCATCGCGCAGGTGCGCCTGCGGACAAAAAAAACCGGCGGCCTGCTGCAGGTTCCTTTCCTGCGCTTCCAAACGCCCGGCGGCGGCCAGGGCGAGGCCACCGCCACCGCGCAGCTGGACGGGATGCACCTGCTGGCGGCCGATGCCGATGTGACTCTGCGCTACAAGTCGCTGGACGTGCAACGGCTGCTTGGCATCGTGGCCAGCCTCACCGCCCCCGCCCAACCGGGCACTTCGGGCCTGAGCCTGGCGCGGGCCACGCGCCGCGCCACCCGCCGCGCCCTCCGCCAACAAACCCAGCCCGACCCTTCCCTGCTCACCAATGGGGTGCTGAGCGCGGTGCTGCGCGTGGAGGCCGACGAGGTACGCTACGCCGATGTCAGGGGCCGCGGGCTGCGGCTGGTATCGCGCCTGCTTGAGGGCGAGGCGCGGCTGGACCAGTGCACCTTCAATGCCTTGGGGGGCCGCATCGGCCTGCGCGGCCTGATGGTGAGTACGCCCGACCGCGCCCATCACCCAACGCAGGCGCAGGTTTCCTTCGAGGATATTCAACTGCCCGCGCTGTTTGCCACGGCCACCGACATGGGCCTGAGCGTGCTGGATGGCGCCAGCATTCGGGGCACGGTGCGGGGCGAAGCCGACCTGCGCACGGACCTTGGCGCGACTTTTCTACCCGATTTAATGCAAACCACGGCCTACCTGAAAACCAATTTGCAGGACCTGGAGCTATTGAATGTGGAGCCGCTGATGGAGGCCCTCAAATTCATACGGGAGGAGCGCACCCGCCACCTGGTCTTTGAGCCCGTGCGCAGCGAGTTCATCCTAATCAACAACCAGCTGCTTATCCCGGACCTGCGCCTGAACAGCAACCTCAGCAGCCTGAACGTGAGTGGCCGCTACGTTCTCCGGGGTCCTACCAGTCTTTTCATTGGCCTCAAGCCCCTGCAAGCCCTGTTTGGCAATAACGACAAGCGCGTCGAACGCATCCAGGACGGCGAGCCAAAGCGCAACGCCAACCGCAAGCTCACCTACATCAACCTGCACCGCGCCGCGCCGGGCGACAAGTTCAAGGTGCGGTTTTTTCAGAAGGAAGAGCAGCGCCGTGAACAAGCCACGCTCCAGCAGGAATACCGCGACTTTCTCCTCACCCAACGCCTGGACACCACTCTACGCGTACTACGCTAAGCCAAGCTGCTACGCGGCATCCGCACTGGAAGTGCCGGCAGCCTGAAATAGGGCAGCACGCATGCACAGCCGCAGAAGGAGTGTTTCTCGCAGAGGGCCACAAATTGCTAACGGTCAATTCTGCGAACCTCGGCGATTTTATCTCGGCGGACCTCGGCGAGCAGAACGTAATATTTGCCAATTGATGCTTAAGCTACTTGACGCTGAAAAACCCAACAGCCTTGTCTTTCACATGAAAACAACTGCTATTAAGTGTGTTTCAATATTCTGCATTCTCTTTTCGCTTGCCTCATGCAGCGATGTTGAGAAAAAATTAAGTGGCGGGTATTTCCTGAGAATGGAGGGAAAAGACCTGAACGACATCTTATCAAATTCCGCTGGGCGCAAAGAAATACCGTCTAATGTTTTGACCTGCAATTACGATAACAACTTCATAATTGCTTCCCAAAAACCAGGTAAAACTGATGACCCACTTTACGAACCAGCTGTTTACAAAAGCGGCAGAAACACCATTTACTATTGGTTAATCGTTCATTCAAAAAAAATAACTCTCGGGCCACTGAGCAACCACGAATTTCTTTCAGCCCGACAAGCTTATAACGTCCCTGCCGACTTGGTTTTAGAACCCCTTGACTGGGAATAATTAGTAATATTGGTTTGCACAGCCGCCACCAAAAACGCCCCCGCCGCAACTAAGCGACGGGGGCGTTTTCAATGGCAAGCTGCACTGATTAATCGAACGCTCAGCTTCTACAACCCGTCGCCGATTACGGCTACAGCTTCGGCCAGGGCAGCGTCTTTGCGCAGCGGCTTCAGAAACCGGGCGAGGCGCTTCGCGGCCGTCGAGTCGCTGCTACTGGCGGTGCTGGCATCGGCCTGGAGCTGGGCGATATCGAGCGTGGGCAGGGCATTTTGGGCGGCGGTTTGCTGCTTGTTGATGACGCGGGCCTGCTGCTGAGTGGCGCGGTAGGTGGCCAGGTTCAGCGAGAGGCTGGTTTGCTTGCGGCGCTCGGTGGCCCGGTCGGATGCTTCGGTGATGAGGCGGAAACCGGGGCTGGCGGCTACGCGGGCTGCGCTGGCGGTGCGCAGCTTTTCCACGGCCGGCAAGGTGTTGGTGGGTTGGTAAGCCGCCGAGGCAATTTCGTCCCACTGCAGCGGGTAGTCGGTTTCCTGCTCGCCTTTGGCAAAGGAGGTCAGGGCATCCGGCAGCGTGATGTCGGGCACCACGCCCTTGAACTGGGTGGAGCCACCGTTGACACGGTAAAACTTCTGCACCGTGAGCTTGAGCGAGCCAAGGGGCGTGAGGGCCTTTGCTTCGGGCGACACCGCATTGTCGAGGTCAAACACCTGCTGCACGGTGCCTTTGCCGTAGGTGGTGCTGCCCATCACGATGCCCCGGCGATAGTCCTGCATGGCGGCAGCCAAAATCTCGGACGCCGAGGCGCTGTACTTGTTCACGAGCACTACCAGCGGGCCGCCGTACTGCACTTGCGGGTCTTTATCGGCCAGCGGCTGGGCCTTGCCCCGGCCGGTTTTCACCTGCACCATGGGGCCAGTGGGCACAAAGAGGCCACCCATGGCCACGGCGTCCTGCAGCGAGCCGCCGCCGTTGTAGCGCAGGTCGAGAATGACGCCGGCCACGTTTTCCCGCTGGAGTTTGGCCAGCTCGGCTTTGATGTCGGTGGCGCTGCTGCGGCCGCCTTTGCCCCCAAAGTCGGCATAGAAGCTGGGCAGGTGAATGTAGCCGTAGTTGCGGCCATCGCGCTTGATAACGGCCGATTGCGCGTAGGTTTCCTCTATCACCACCACGTCGCGGATGATGGGAATGATGATGATGGCGCCGTCGGGCTTGCGCACCGTGAGGCGCACCTCCGTGCCCTTGGGACCGCGAATGAGCTTCACGGCCTTATCGAACCGCATGCCTTCCACGTTCACCGGCTCGGCGGCGCCCTGGGCCACGCGCAAAATGATGTCGCCCACTTTCAGCTCGCCCTGCCGGAAGGAAGCCGAACCAGCCACGATGTCCGTCACTTTCAACAGCCCGGCGTCCTGCTGCAGCTGTGCGCCGGTGCCTTCGAGGCGGCCCGACATGGTAATATCAAAATTGTCGCGCACCAGGGGCGCAAAATATTCGGTGTGCGGGTCGTAAGTGTTGGCAATGGCGTTGGCGAATGCGGCCAGCCGGTCATCGGCGTCGCTTTTCAGCTGGTCGGCAAACGCATCGTTGTAGTACTTGAGCACGCGCTTGCGGGCCTCGGCTTCCAGCTCCACGTCGGTGCGCGGCAGGGCTGTGGTGGTGCTGGTGGCCGCGCTGGCTTTAGTGGCGGCCAGAGGCTTATCCTTTTTGGCGGCTTCCGCGTCCATCAGCTCCGAGAGCTGGGCCAGGGTCTGGTACTTGAGCAGCTTGCGCCACTGCTCGCGCTGGTCGGCCGCGTTGGCCGCGTACACGGCCTTTTCGGGGTTGGTTTCCCAGTTTTCCTGCACCGAAAAGTCGAAGGGCTTGGCCAGGAGTTCGCGGTACAGGGCCTGAATTTCCACGGTGCGCTTGCTCAGCAGCTGGCTGGTTACGTCCAGAAACTCGTGGGTGCCGGCCTTGAGCTGGTCGTCAATCTGGGTTTGGTACTGCCGCAGCTGGGCTACTTCGGGGGCACGCAGCAGCTGCTTGTTCACATCTACCCGCTTGAGGTAGGTATCAAACACACGCTGCGAGAACTGGTCGTCCAGCTTTTCGGGCTGGTAGTGGGCCACGGTGAGGCCTTGCAGCATCACGCCGAGCACCACCTGGTCGCGCGGCGGCGTGCCCTGGTACACCGAAAACGAAGCCAGCCCCAACAGGGCCAGCGAAGCAATTAATCCAGCCTTAAATCGGGGAGCTTGCATGCAAAGAGGATATTAGAAGGAAAAGGGAAGCCGCTGGGGCGAAATACCGTGCGGGAGCTGGGGCGAGGGCTAAGCCCGACGTTTGCTTAACCAGAATCGCACCAATAATTGTTACTAAAGTCGAAATGTACGGGATAAGGTTGCGGAAAATTTGGTTGCATTTCCAGACGCACCATCCTCCGCTCACCGCCGAAAAATCAGAAGCTCAGCGTGAGCTGCTTGCCTGCGGCGGCGGGGCCGGCAACCGCCTGGCCGGTGCTGAGGTTGGAAAGGGACACGCCCAGCAGGCGCACGCCCTTTGCCAGCGGAAACAGGCCCTCGACCAGTTCCCGGCAGCTGCGTTCCAACACGGCCAGGCTCGGAATGGGTCCCGGACTGCTGCGGCTGCGCGTGATTTGCTGGAAGTCCGCGAATTTCACCTTCAGGGTAATGGTCCGGCCCAGGATGCCGGTGCGCTGGCAGAAGTCCCACACTTCCTCGATGGAAGGACGCAGGCCCACCAACAAATCCGGAAACTCCGTCAAATCCTGCGCGAAGGTGGTTTCGGAGCCCACCGACTTGCGCTGGCGGTCGGCCACCACGGGGCGGTGGTCCTCGGCGCGGGCAATGGCGTAGTAATAATGCCCGGCTTTGCCAAACTGCTGGTGCAGAAACCCGGCACTCTGCTCCCGCAAGTCGGCCCCGGTGAAAATCCCGAGCTGGTTCATGCGGGCCGCCGTTACCGGGCCCACGCCGTGGAACTTGCCCACCGCCAGGCCGGCTACGAAATCCGGGCCCTGCTCCGGCCGCACCACAAACTGCCCGTTGGGCTTGCGGTAGTCGGAAGCCACCTTGGCGAGGAATTTATTATAGGAAATGCCAGCTGAGGCGGTTAGCTGGGTTTGCTCAAAGATTTTAGCCCGGATTTCCCTGGCAATCTGGGTGGCCGAGGCCAGCTCTTTAAGGTTGTGCGTGACGTCGAGGTAGGCCTCATCCAGGGAAACGGGTTCGATGAGCGGGGTGTACTCGGCGAAAATGGCCCGAATCTGCCGCGACACTTCTTTATAGACGTGGAAGCGGGGCGGCACGAATACCAGCGCCGGGCACTTGCGCAAGGCCGTGGTGGAAGGCATGGCCGAACGCACGCCGAATTGCCGGGCCTCGTAGCTGGCCGCAGCCACCACGCCCCGCTCCCGCGCCCCGCCCACCGCCACCGGCTTTCCGCGCAGCTCGGGGTTGTCGCGCTGCTCTACCGAAGCATAAAATGCATCCATATCCAGATGGATGATTTTGCGCGGGAGGTTTTCAATCACTAATTTTGCTCTTTTTTCTATCAAAGATAAATTGGCCGTTTTTGAATTAGAAAGCTGCGTTTAATTTAAATAAGAGGGGTTAAGCGTGGATGAAGCCTCCGTGTTTTTGCATAGATTACACTTATTTTCAAGCTGTTAAAAATAATATAATACTGACCATTTGTATCTGATAAGCACAATGTGTTGGTAACTTTGCAGCAGAAACACAATGTGGGGTGGCGGAATTGGCAGACGCGCTAGCCTATCTCGCTAGTAAAATTAGAGGTTCGAATCCTTTCTCTACAGCAAATTCCCAGGGCCTCGCTCTGGGAATTTTTGCGTTTGCACCTTCCTCTGCGGTGGCTATTCTAACGCCCGCGTCGGTGTCGGGCCCAGAGGCAATAGGTTCTAGCTCTGAGTAATGGGGCAGCCACATACATTAAAATCGGGCGAGAAGAAGGCAATGTATTGCCCCTGATTCCCATTTTTCACGTGTTTTTTAACCAATGTGGGCGGGGTCTAACGAACAACTGCCAGCGACGCGGCAGGGCCGATAAGAGGATTATTTGCGTGTGCCGTAAGTGTATGCAAAAACCCGAAAGCATCGATTTTAGGGCCGTGAAAGCCTTTTTCGAGTCAGTTTTTCGGGTGCGCTACGGCTACATTTGCCTTGGCTGGTCCGTATTTATTCCTTTCTACTAAACTACAATCGCCGCATGAGCAGGTCTACCCCTTTCCGGTTCCAGGTGCCGTTTGCCTACCGCTGGCGCTTTCTTGTGGCGGTGCTGCTCCTGGTTGCGAGCGGTTGGGCCGGGCCAGCTGCGGCCCAGAGCTTCCTGCGGGCCAGCGGTACCAAAATCGTGAATGCCAGCAACCAAGAAGTCATCCTGAACGGGGTGAACCTGGGCGGGTGGGCCTTGCAGGAAGGCTACATTTTGAAGCCCGGCTGGGGCGGCATCAACGGCAAGCAAACGCAGGGCGCCGTGAAGCAGACGCTCTACAACGCGGGCATGAGCGATGCCGCCGTGGAAGCCTTCTACCAGAGCTACCGCGACAATTTCATCACCAAACCTGATATTGATTTCATTGCTTCGCAAGGCTTTAACTGCATCCGGCTGCCGCTGCACTACGACCTGTTTCTGACGCCCGGCCAGCGGGCCGTGCGCAATGCCGTGCTGCGCGGCACCACCACCTACGCCGACTATGTACGCGCGCTCAGCGCCTGGAATAATGCCAACGAGCTGTTTGTGGACCCGGCCAACATGGAGGCGTTTCGGATGATAGACCGGGTATTGGAATGGTGCGCGGCCAACCAGCTGTACGTGGTGCTGGACCTGCACGCCGCGCCGGGCTCGCAGGGCACCGATGCCAACATTGCCGATTCGCTGATACCCCTCGATTTCTGGAACAACCCCATCAACCAGGACGTGACCAACCGGCTGTGGGCCAGCGTGGCCCGGCGCTACAAGAACGACGCCCGCGTGGCCATGTACGACCTCATCAACGAGCCGAACCACGTGCCCAGCAACCAGCAGATTCGGGACGTGTTTCAGCGGCTAATCAACACGGTGCGGGCCGAGAGCGACAACCATTTGCTGCTACTGGAAGGCAATGGCTTTGGCAACGATTATAATTTTATGGAGAAGCGCAACTTCACCAACACCGCCAACCTGGTGTACAATTCGCACCGCTACAGCGGCACCGGCTACCTGCTGGATAACAATGTGAGTTCCTCGGAACCCAACAACCCAAACAGCTTGCGCACCATCGGCAACCTCACCCGGTTTCGGACCGAAAACGATGTACCGATTTGGGTGGGCGAAACCGGCGAAAACACCAACGGCTGGATGCAGGAAGCCGGCCGCAACCTCAATTCGGTGGGCATCGGCACCTGCCACTGGACGTATAAGCGCTTCGATGCCAACAACAACGCCGCCCTGCTGCGCATCAACCCGCCCTACATCGTGGACGGGCAGTCGGCCCTACCGCAGGTGCTGACCAATATCCTATTCGCCAACTGCGTGCCGAACAACACGCTGGCCGCCGTGTCGCCCCTCCAAAACGGCCTGGTGAACTACCCCGACGGCGGCAACTACCTGGGCACGGCCGGGGCGGGCTACACCGGCCCGGCCGTGGGCCGGAACTATGAAATCAGCGCCAGGCACAGCGGCAAGGCCCTCGAAGTTGAAAACGGCTCGCTGGCCAACGGTGCCCGGCTGCAGCAGGTGGCGGGCGCGACGGCCCCCAATCAGCAGTGGGAGCTGGTGGAAACGGGCAACGGCTACGTGCGCATCGTGAACCGCAACAGCCGGAAGTCGCTGGACATCGACGGCCCTTCCACCGCCAACGGCGCGCTCGTGCACCAGTGGCAAAACCTGCTGACAGACAGCCAGTACTGGCAGATTTTGGGCAACGGCGACGGCACGTATCGCGTTATCAATAAATTCAGCAACAAGGCTTTGGAAATAAGAAATGCAGCCCTCACCGACGGGGCCGGCGTGCAGCAAAGCACCTGGGCCAGTGCCGACAACCAGCGCTGGGGGTTCCGCGACCAGGGCGCCGTGGGCACGCCCCTGGCCACCGGCCCGGCCCGCGCGGCGGCTGCTCTCGGCGCCTATCCCAACCCGGTAGCCGGCACCCTGAGCTACCCGGTGCCAGCGGGCCTGAGAACCCACCGCCTGGTGGTATTGGACACCGCCGGCCGCCAGGTGCTAAGCAAAACCTGCGGGCCGGCCGGCGAGCTGCACACCCTCGATGTGGCGGTCCTCAAGCCCGGCCTGTACGTGGTGCGCATCAGCAGCCCAACGTATAACACCGAGTTCAAAATCAGCAAGCAGTAGCGAGCTGCAAGCTCCAAGCCGAAAGCTGATAGTTCAACCCGAGGCGTGGTGCCGGGCCATTACAGACGAGGTTTTCGGGTGGCGATATTTCCAGTGTTGCGGGCAACAAGGCGCGTAGGTTCCAGCTTTCTGCTACTTTTAGAAACCTGAAGCCGGAACCATTGAAAATAGCGCGTGATTTCTCGGAACCGGACTGCATCCGGCAGTTGAAGCTGGACGACGAGCGGGCGTTCGACGCCCTGTTTCGGCATTACAGTGCCCTGGTTTACCGGTTTGCCTACAGCTACCTCAAGTCGCGGGTAGAGGCCGAGGAAACCGTGCAGGACTGTTTTCTCAAAATCTGGGAGAAGCGGCAGGAGCTGCGCGACGACGTGCCGCTCAAGGGCTATCTGTTTACCATTGCGCACCACGCCATTCTCAACCAGCTGCGGCGCAACCAGCACCACCTGCGCTTTCAAACGCATCTGGCCACCCTGGTGCCCGGCGTGGCCACCAACAGCGCCGAGTTTTCGGAAATGGAGGCGCTGTATCTGGCAGCCCTGGAGCGAATGCCCCCCAAGCGGCGGCAAATTTTTATTTTGAGCCGGCAACAGGGCCTCACCTACCCCGAAATTGCCCAGCAGCTAAACCTGTCGGTGAAGACCGTGGAGGCGCAGATAATGCAGTCGCTCAAGTTCTTGCGGGCGTTTTTCCGGGCCCACGGCAGTGAGGTACTGAGCCTGCTGCTGCTGCTGGCAGTGGGGGCAGTCTAAAAATTATTTTTTCAGGGGGAGTAAGGGTGCAGGCCGCTTGCGGTGTAGTACTGCAAACGATTGCGGCTTTTTGACCAATCGTTTGCAAAAAATAGGTGGCCCGCACGGGGTTTTCTTCATCGGAAACCGGTCCGGCAACTTGCTTCACTGCTACTCTCCTCCTGAATTACATGCAGACACCGATTACCGAAGAAATGCTGGCCCGCTACGTGCAGGGCAATGTTTCCGGCCCCGAAACGGCCGCCGTGGGCGAATGGCTTACCAACCCGGCCACGGAGGCCAAGGCCCGCGAATGGATGCACCGGCGCTGGGACGATTTAGCGGCGGCCCCCGCCCCGGCTGGGGCACTGGACGAGCCCGACTACGAGGTGCTGCTCAGCAGCCTGCACCAGCGCCTGGCATTTGGCCGGCCGCGCCTGCCCGTGGCGCAGCCCAGCCCGATGTGGCGGCGCTGGGCCGCGGCCGCCGCGCTGGCCGGCACGGTGGCCGGCAGCGGCTGGCTGCTGTATTCGCAGCGCACCGTAGCCCCGATAGAAACGGCCACCAACTACGGCCAGACCCAGAATATCCGCTTGCCCGACGGCTCGGAAGTAACCCTGAATGGCCACTCCAAACTGCGCTATGCCGCCCAATGGACGGCAGATAAGCCCCGCGAAGTGTGGCTGGATGGCGAAGGGTATTTTTCGGTGCAGCACCAGCCCAACCACCAGCGCTTCGTGGTGCACACCCAGGCCGGGTTTAGCGTGGAGGTGCTCGGCACCAAGTTCACCGTGAACCGGCGCCGCGACCAGGCCCGCGTGGTGCTGCTTTCGGGCAAGGTGCGGGTGAACTTCGACGACCCGGCGGTGGCCGACGTCATCATGAAGCCCGGCGAGCTGGTGGAAACCCGCGACGCCCAACCTACCGCCCTGGTGCACAAAACCGTGCGCACCGCCCCCTACGCCGCCTGGAAAGACGCCCGACTGGTACTCGACGAAACGACCATTGCCGAAATGGTCACCCGCCTGCAGGACACCTACGGCATTGAGGTGGTGGTGGAAAGCCCCGAGCTGAACCAGCGCAAAGTGACGGGCACCATTCCGGTGCGCGACCTGGACGTGCTGCTGCTGGCCCTGGAGGAAGCCTTCCACCTCAAAGCCGCCCGCGTAGGCAACCGCATCACCTTATCCGACCAATCTGCTTCCCCCCGTCCCACCTCTTCAAAATAATTCCCTATGAACACCCCTACTCGCAAGGGCAGTCGTTATACCCGGCCGGCCGGGCTCGCAGCCGGCGTGCTGCTGCTGGGCGCCCTGCAGGTGCCCGCGTCGGCGTCGGCCCAACTACTCGCTTCCGCGCAGCGGCTTCAGACGCCGGCCAGCACCGAAACGGTGTCGCTCAAGGACCTGCTTAAGCAGTGGGAAAACGACTACCACGTCACTATTTTCTACGAAAGCAACCTGGTGGGCAACAAGCGCGTGCCCCGGCCTACCGGCGTGGCCACGCTCGAAACGCGGCTAAGTGCCGTGCTGCCCGCCGCCGACCTGGGCTTCAAAAAGCTGCGCGAGGATTACTTCATCGTGACCGGCAACGCCCAAAGCACAAGTACGGCTCCCCGCTCCGCTAGTGCGGTGGCCGATGTGCCGGTGTCGGGCCGCGTGGTGGGACCCAACGGTATGGGCCTGCCCGGCGTGACTGTGCTGGTGCAAGGTACCAGCACGGGCACCAGCACCAATTCGGACGGGAGTTTCGTGATTACGGCGCCCGAAGGCAGCACCCTGGTGTTCAGCTTTGTGGGCTTTGTTACCCAAACTGCCGTGGTTTCGGCTTCGTCGGGGGCATTGGCAGTGACTTTGCAGGAAGACGTGGAGAAGCTGAGCGAAGTGGTGGTGGTGGGCTACGGTACCCAAACCCGCACGGAGCTAACCACGGCCGTGAGCTCGGTGAATGCCAAAGCCATTGAGCGGCAGCCGGTGGCGGGCTTCGACCAGGCTTTGCAGGGGCAGGCGGCTGGCGTGCAGGTAACGGCTCCGTCGGGGGCACCCGGCGCGGGCATCAACGTGCGCATTCGGGGCAACAGCACGGTGAGCCTGAACGCCTCGCCGCTGTACGTTATCGACGGCATTCCCATTCTGCCTACCTACGACCAGGAGCTAGCCGTGGGCAACCAGCGCCCCAACCCGCTGAATGCCCTGAACCCTAATGACATCGAGGATATTACCATCCTGAAAGACGGTGCCGGCGCGGCCATCTACGGCGTGCGGGCTTCCAACGGCGTGGTGGTGATTACGACCAAGCGCGGCAAGGTGGGCACGGCCGTGGTGGGCTTCAGCGCCTACTACGGCCAGCAAACGCTGCGCAAGAAGCTCGACCTGCTCAACGCCCGGCAGTTTGCCGAGTACTTCAACGAGGCGCAAACCAACGCGGGCCTGGCGCCGGGCTTTGCGGACCTCAACAACCTGCCCGCCGATACCGACTGGCAGGACCAGATTTACCGCTCGGCGGCCATTCAGAACTATCAGCTCAACGTGAGCGGCGGCACCGATAAAACCCGCTACTACCTGTCGGGTGGCTATTTCAAGCAGGACGGCATCAGCCTGAATTCGGGTTTCGACCGGTTCAACTTCAAGATTAATCTGGACCAGGAGCTGGGGCAGCGCTTCCGGGCGGGCACCACGCTCAACCTGAGCCGCACGATGACCAACGGCAGCGTGCGCAGCGAAAAAGGCATCGGCAACTCGGGCACCGTGCTGGGCGCGCTGGCCCAGGCGCCCACCGTGCCCGTGCGCAATGCCGACGGCACCTATGGCACCAATCCGTTTCAGAACTTCGACAACCCCGTTGGAAACCTACTGGAAACCAGTAATAAGGCCAACATCTACCAGGTAATTGGCAACGTGTACGGCGAGCTGGACCTGCTCAGGAACCTGGCGCTGCGCAGCTCCATTGGCATCGATTTCCGGAGCCAGATTGAAAACGAGTTTATCACCCGCGACTATCCGGGCACGTCCAACTCGCAGCCCGAAACCCGTGGTAGCGGCCGCACCGGCACCAACCAGCAGGTTATCTGGCTCCAGGAAAATACCCTGACCTACAACCCCGAGCTGGGCGAAAAGCACAACCTGACGCTGCTGGTCGGCGAGTCGATGCAGGAGTCGGACCGGTTTACGTCGAGTGCCGCCGGCTCAGGCTACCCGTCCAACGGCGTGCCCTACCTCTCGGGCGTGTCGGTGTTCACCAAGCCCAGCAGCTACCAGGACCAGTGGGGCCTGCTGAGCTTCTTCGGCCGGGCCATCTATAACTACGACGGCCGCTACCTGGCCACGGTGAGCATGCGGGCCGACGGCTCCAGCCGCTTTGCCGACGGCCAGAAGTTCGGCTACTTCCCGGCCGTGAGCGCGGGCTGGCGCATCTCGAAGGAGCGTTTCTTCCCGCAAACTCAGGCTGTGTCGGAGCTGAAGCTGCGCGGCAGCTTCGGGGCCAACGGCAACCAGGAGTTTTATACCTACCAGCGCTTTCCGCTCTATGCGGTGGGCTTTAGCTACCCTGGCGCGGGCAGCACGGTGCTGCCCGGCATCGCGCCTTCCAGCATCGGCAACGCCGACGTGAAGTGGGAAACCACCTACCAGTACAACGCCGGCCTGGACCTGGGCCTGCTCGGCGACCGCCTGACGCTGACGCTGGACGCCTACCACAAGCGCACCGAAGACCTGCTTACCCTGGTGAGTATTCCGCTGAGCACCGGTGCCCAAAGCCTGGAAATATTGCAGAACGTGGGCACCGTGCAGAACCGCGGCCTGGAGCTGGGCCTGAACACCATCAACCTGAGAGGTACGAACGCGGATGCCTTTACGTGGTCGACCAACTTCAACGTGTCGATGAACCGCAATAAGGTGCTGGACCTGGGCAAAGTGGTGAACGAAACCGGCGAGCAAATAGACCGCCGCCTGCCCAGCGGCAACGGCTTCACGCTGGTGGGCCAGCCCCTGGGCGTGTTCTACGCCTACCAGGTGCAGGGCATCTTTCAATCGCAGGACGAAATCGCGCAGGCGGCCCGGCAGGACAACGCCGCGCCCGGCGACATCCGCTTCCGGGACCTGAACAACGACAACGTCATCAACGAAAAGGACCGCACGGTTATCGGTAACCCCAACCCCGAGGCGGTGGCCGGCGTCACGAACACCTTTGGTTTTAAAGGGCTGGAATTAAGCGTATTTTTTCAGGGCAGCTTTGGCAACGACATCTATAATCAGAACCGCGAAACCATTGAGGGCCTGCGCGACCCGCTGAACCAGTCGACGGCTGTGCTCGACCGCTGGACCCCGACCAACACGAATACCAACGTGCCCCGCGCCGTGCGCAACGACCCCAACGGCAACGCCCGCTACTCGGACCGCTTCCTGGAAGACGGCTCCTACGTGCGCCTGAAAAACCTGACCCTGGCCTACAACGTGCCCGTGACGCTGACCAAGCGGGCGGCCATCAGCAGCCTGCGCCTGTACGTGACCGGCCAAAACCTCATCACCTGGACCGATTACTCCGGCTACGACCCCGAGGTTAGCTCCGACCCCTTCTCCACCACGGGCCTGGGCCGCGACTTCGGCGTGTACCCGCAGGCCCGCACCTACACGGTGGGCCTCAACGCTTCCTTTTAAGCTCCGCGCCTAGCCTTCCCCTTCCCATGAAAAAGCTCACAACTTCCCTTTTTGCGTTGGCCCTGCTCGCGGGCTGCAACGTGCTCGACAAGGACCCGCTGCCCAGTATTTCGCCGGCCAACTTCTTCCAGACCGCCGACGATGCCGAGGCCGCCCTCACGGCCGCCTACGACGGCATTCAGGGCACGGGCGCCTATGCCCAGGAACTCAACGTGGTGGGCGAGATGCCCTCCGACAACTGCACGAGCACCAACGGCGACGTGGCCGCGATGGAAAGAATTGCCTGGACTCCGACTACTAGTCAGGTCAATAACATTTACCGCGAAGCCTACATCGCCATCAACCGGGCCAATGCCGTGCTCAAGTACGTGCCCGCCCTGCGCATGGTGGAGGCCCGCAAAAACTCCATTCTGGGCGAAGCCCGCTTTCTGCGCGCCCTCTCCTACTTCAATCTGGTGAAGCTTTACGGCGGCGTGCCCCTGCGCCTGGAACCCACCGAAAGCGGTGCCCCGGCCGTGCTCAACCTGCCCCGCGCCACCAGCGAGCAGGTGTACCAGCAGGTAGTAGCCGACTTGACCGAAGCCGCCGGCCTCACGCCCACCGCCAACGCCACGCGGGCCAGCAAGGGCTCGGTGAACGCGCTGCTGGCGCGGGTGCAGCTCACGCAGCGCAACTGGGCGGCGGCCCAGGCAGCGGCCAATCAGGTTATCACCGGCGGAGGCGGCTACGCGCTGGCGGGCAGCTTCAAGTCGCTGTTTCCGGCTGATAACAAGTCGGAATCGGTGTTTGAGGTGCAGTACGCGGGCAACCCCGACGGCGGCACGTCCAACATTCTGCCCGACCTGCTGCTGCCTTCGCCGCCCGCTACTTTCTCGTTTCCGAAGTTCAACATTCCCACCGCCGAGCTGCTCGCCTACGCCGACACGGTGAACGACCTGCGCTGGCGCTTCCAGGGCAAAACCAATGCCGGCCGCGACCACGGCAGCTACGTGGACGGCGGCCGCGGCAACAGCAACGACGACGGCCCCTTCGTGTACAAGTGGCCCAGCAACCCCAACGGCTTCAACAGCCCCGACAACTACTACGTGCTGCGCTACGCCGACGTGCTGCTGATGTACGCCGAAGCCACCAACGAGCTCAGCGGCCCCACCGGCGACGCCCTGGCCCGGCTCAACCTGGTGCGTCAGCGCGCGGGCCTCGCGGCCCTCACCCCCGCATCGGCCCAGGCCGCTACCAAACAGTCGCTGCGCAACGAAATCGACCGCCAGCGTCGCCTGGAGCTGGCTTTTGAAGGCGAACGGTGGTTCGACCTGCTGCGCTACGCCCGCCACAACCAGGCCGAGGCCGGCGCCCACGCCGTGACGGCCCTCGACCTGATTGCCCAGCAGCGGCAGGGCCAGCGCGACGTGAATTACCTGTTGTTTCCCATTCCCTTGGGCGAGCTGAACACCAACACTCAGATTCTGCAAAATCCCGGGTACTAGGGTGTGGTCGTTTCGGGGCAGGGAAGCAGGTGGGAACCAAGACAGTACCTGCCCTGGGACGACTTTTTTTTTAAGCACTCGCTCAACAGTAACCGCAGCAAAAAACCGTCATGCTGAGCTTGTCGAAGCATCTCGCTCGCTTCGTTGGGCCGCTTCAACGAGGCGAGCGAGATGCTTCGGCTGCGCTCAGCATGACAAACGGATAGAATACGATTGCTTCTACACCACTCCTTGATTGTTATCCTTTCGATAAAAATCTGACTGACTGCCCATTTACTTACTGATTTCAAACCATCCATGTCCTTGTTCTCCCGCCGTATTCTATTTCTGAGCCTGACGCTGCTGGCTTTTGATGGCTGCGCGCAGAAAACCGCCCGCCAGAGCGCCCCGACGGCGCGCACAACGGCACGGGCAACGCTCTGGCTCACCACACCGGACCAGAAGAGCCTGTTTCAGCGGCAGCCGGGCACGCTGGCTTTCGGCGCGACGGCCGGAGCGGGGCCGGTTATTGAGGTGGATGAGCAACAGCTTTTTCAGCCCATCGACGGGTTCGGCTACTGCCTCACGGGCGGCAGCGCCATGCTGCTGCACCGCATGGGCGCGCCCGAACGCACGGCCTTGCTGCGCGAGCTGTTCGGCACGGCGGGCAATGACATCGGGGTGAGTTACCTGCGCCTGAGCATCGGGGCGTCGGACCTGGACGAAAGGGTGTTCAGCTACGACGACCTGCTGGCGGGCGAGACGGACCCGACGCTGGCCAAATTCAGCCTGGCGCCCGACCGCGAGCACCTGCTGCCGGTGCTGAAGGAGATTCTGGCCGTTAATCCCAATATCAAAATCCTGGGCTCGCCGTGGTCGCCCCCCGTTTGGATGAAGGACAACGGCGCGAGCAAAGGCGGCAGTCTGAAACCGGAGTTCTACGATGCTTACGCCCGCTACTTCGTGCACTACATCCAGGAAATGAAGGCCGAAGGCGTACGCATCGACGCCATTACCATTCAGAACGAGCCGCTGCACCCCGGCAACAACCCCAGCCTGCTGATGCAGGCCGGGCAGCAGGCCGGGTTCATCAAACAAAGCCTGGGGCCGACGTTTCGGAAGGCCGGGCTCGACACCAAAATTATTGCCTACGACCACAACGCCGACCGGCCCGACTATCCCATCACCGTTCTCAACGACCAGGAGGCGCGGCAGTACGTGGACGGTTCGGCGTTTCACCTCTATGCCGGCCCCATTGAGGCCCTAAGCCAGGTGCACGACGCGCACCCCGACAAGAGCATCTACTTCACGGAGCAGTGGATTGGCGCGCCCGGCAAGTTTGCCGGCGACCTGGCCTGGCACACCAAAAACCTGGTCATCGGGGCCACCCGCAACTGGAGCCGCACCGTGCTGGAATGGAACCTGGCCGCCGACCCGCAGCAAAACCCGCACACGCCCGGCGGCTGCACCGAGTGCCTGGGCGCCGTGACCCTGGCCGGCAACGCCGTAACCCGCAACCCGGCCTATTACATCATCGCCCACGCCAGCAAGTTTGTGCGGCCCGGCAGCGTCCGCCTTGCCTCCAATGCCCCGGCCACCTTACCGAACGTGGCCTTCCGGGCGCCCGATGGGTCGCGGGTGCTCATCGTTATCAATGAAGGCACTGCGGACCAGTCATTTGCCATCCGGCACCTGGGGCGGCAGCTGCGCGCTACGCTCCCGGCCGGGGCCGTCGGCACCTACGTCTGGTAAGTTTTTTTCACTGGCCCCGGCCGGTTATTTCAACTCATTTTTCCCAATTTTCAAGTTCCCCCATTTTCACATTTTTCACATTTTTCAAGTTCCCATGAAAAAGTATTTTACCCTTTCCGCTCTCGCCGCGCTGGCACTTTCTTCGCTGAGCGCCCAGGCGCAGTTCACGGTTGACGGCACTCTCTCGCCGACCGAAGTTGGCACCGGTACAGGCAAGTACCAGCTGCTGGGCACCTACACGGGCACCCACTCCATTGCCGACCGCGGCCTGAAAGACCTATACGTGGGCGTCACGGCCACAACCCTAAACATCATGGTGGTGGCTTCGCCCGAAATTGATGGCTACAACTCGATGCTGTTTTACCTGGACGTGCCCAACAAAACGGGCATCGCGGCCGGTACCCGCCTGCCCGGCAGCAGCAACGACGGCAACGGCGGCCGCGAGTCGCTGCGGCAGCGCCCTACCCTGGACATGCCCGTTGACTACGGCTTCCGCCTCACCACCTCACCCTTCGGCAGACCCAACGAGAATGCGATTTACCTCAGCCGGGTAGACTACACCGTAGCGCCGGGCGCCAACGGCTACAATGAAATCGGGATGGGTGCGGGCAAAAAAGACGGCACACTGACCACGGATGCCAACGACCCCGCCGGCGCCAAAACGGCCTTCCAAACCAGCGCAACGGGCAGCGTGGCCGCCAACACCAGCACCGGCTGGGAGCTTGAAATTCCACTGTCGGCCCTCGGCGGGCTAGCCACGGGCAGCAACCTCCGCATGATGGCGGCTTACATCGACGACTTCCGCAGCTTCAACTCCGACGTGCTGCCCCAGATTGCCGGCCGCACCACCGCCCTCGGCATCGACCCCGACTTCACGGCCATTGCCGGCGACCAGTTCTACACCTACCAGGTGAACAGCACCGCGCTGGCCACCCGCACCGGCAGCGCCCCCGCCCTGCAGGCCGCCGCCTACCCCAACCCCGTTGCCGCCGCCAGCCGCCTGGCCTACACCGTGCCCGTGAGCGCCCAGCCCGTAACGGTGGAAGTGTACAACAGCCTGGGCCAAAAGTCTTTGTCGCTGGTGAACGCCACCCAGAACGCCGGCCGTCACGAAGTTGCCCTGGCCTCCCTGCAAAACCTCGCCGCCGGCCCCTACCTGGTCACGCTGCGCGTGGGCCAGCAGTTGAGCCGCCACCGCGTGGTGGTAGAATAAGGCCACCGGCCGGGGCGGCGCCCACGCTGGTAGCGGGCGCCGCCTTTGGGCCGCGGCACTTCCCACATGAATTCCAGGAGTTGTCCGTTTTTAGTTATCGGTTGCTAACGCAGGTATAACTCTTTGACCAATAATGAATATTAAGCAAATAACAACTTTTCTATTTCTGAACGAACACTTGATTTTATGAATTTCACGATGCTTCTACCTACCCGAACCTTACTTGTTGCCAGCGGCTTGCTGCTGCTTGCGGCCGGGGGCTGCAAGGAAAAAGGCGAGGTCAAGCCCGGCCCCACTCCTCCCGTGGTAGTGTTGCCGCCGCCGCCGCTGGCCTCCTCCCAGATTGCGGCCTGGGTGACCAACGCCGACAAGTCGTCGCTCTTTGCCCGGCAGCGCGTGGTACTGAACTTCAACGCCGCCGCCAACTCCAACCCCATCATCGCCGTCGATACCACCCAGCGGTTCCAGACGATGGACGGCTTTGGCTACACCCTCACGGGCGGCAGTACTCAGGTGCTGAGCCGCATGGGCGCCCCGGAGCGCGCGGCCCTGCTGCGCGAGCTGTTTGCCACCGATAGTACGTGGCTGGGCGTGAGCTACCTGCGCGTGAGCATCGGCGCCTCCGACCTCAGCGAACGGGTATATACCTACAACGACCTGCCCGGCGGACAGACCGACGTGAACATGGTCCAGTTCAGCCTGGAACCCGAGCGCGAGCATTTTATTCCCGTGCTCAAGGAAATTCTGGCCCTGAGCCCCAACATCAAAATCATGGGCTCGCCCTGGACGGCTCCGTCCTGGATGAAGACCAATGGCAACCCCATTGGCGGCAGCCTGCGCCCCGAGTATTACGCGGCGTATGCCCGCTATTTTGTGAAATACGTGCAAGGCATGGCCGCCGAGGGCATTCCCATTGACGCCGTTACCCTACAAAACGAGCCGCTTTACGGTGGCAACGAACCCAGCATGCTCATGTCGGCGGCCGAACAGACCGACTTCATCAAGAACCACGTGGGCCCCGCCTTTGCGGCGGCGGGCCTGAAAACCAAAATCATTGCCTACGACCACAACGCCGACCGGCCCGACTACCCCATCGCCGTACTCAGCGACGCGGCGGCCCGGCCCTATGTGGACGGCTCGGCCTTTCACCTCTACGGCGGCAGCATTAGCGCGCTGAGCCAGGTGCACAATGCCTTTCCCGACAAAAGCATCTACTTCACCGAGCAGTGGACCCAGGCACCGGGCTCTTTCGCCAGCGACCTGCGCTACCACGTCGATAACCTCATTATCGGGGCGCCGCGCAACTGGAGCCGCAACGTGCTGGAGTGGAACCTGGCCAACGACGCCAGCTACGGCCCGCATACCTCCGGCGGCTGCACCGAATGCCTCGGGGCGGTAACCATCGCGGGCAATGCCGTGACGCGCAACCCCGCCTACTACACCGTGGCCCACGCCAGCAAATTTGTGCGGCCCGGCAGCGTGCGCGTGGGCACCAACGTGCCCGGCAACCTGCAAAACGTGGCCTACGTGCGCCCCGATGGCCGCAAAGTGCTGATGGTGCTCAACAACGGCAGCGCCCTGCAAACCTTTAACATTCAGTTCAAGGGCAAGATGGCATCTACGGCGCTCTACGGCGGGGCCGTGGGCACCTACATCTGGTAGCCGAAACCACGGGAAGTGACCTGAGCGCCGGCCCTCCCGCTACCTGCTTTTGAGTTTCAACTTACTGTTTTCTTTTTCTCACAATGCCTTGATTCATTGTTGACTGGCCCGGCGTGCTCGAGAGTGTCTGGTTTGCCAACTGCTTTTTTCTTCTGAATTTTTTCACCCAAAATCCCCACAATTCATGAAAAAGCTTTCCAGACCGCTGTATTCTCTGCTGGCCGCCGCCCTGGCCCTGCTGCCCCTGAGCGCCTCCCGGCCCGCCGCCCCGCTGGCCAACGAGCCGGTGAGCGTGTGGCTGACCACCGGCGACCAGAGCAAGCTGCTCCAGCCGCAGGCCAACGTCAGCTTCAGCTCCTCGGCGCCGGGGGTGGGCACCACCATCACCGTGAACGAAGGCACGACCTACCAGAGCATGGACGGCTTCGGGGCGTCGATGACCGGCTCTTCGGCCTTCCTGCTGAACCGGCGCATGAACACCGGCCAGCGCGACGCCCTGCTCAACGACCTGTTTGGCAGCGGGGGCATCCGGCTGGGCTTTTTGCGCCACACCATGGGCGGCTCCGATTTTTCGGCGCAGGGAGATTTCACTTACAACGACCGGCCGCAGGGACAGACCGACCCCAATCTGGTCAATTTCAGCATCGCCAACGACCTTGTTGATGTAGTGCCCATGCTGAAGGCGGCCTACGCCCGCAATCCCAGCCTGAAAATCATGGGCTCGCCGTGGAGCGCCCCGGCTTGGATGAAGGAAACCTACAACCTGCGCGGCGGCGGCTGGCTGAGCACGGCCTGGTACCAGGCCTACGCCAACTACTTCGTGAAATACGTGCAGGCCTACAACGGCCAGGGCCTGCCGGTGTACGCCGTGACGCTGCAAAACGAGCCGCTGTATGCCGCGCCCTACATGGCCATGCGCATGGACGCCGGCAACCAGGCCGCGTTCCTGAAAAATAACATCGGGCCGGCCTTCCAGGCGGCCAAAATCACGACCAAGCTCATTGTGTACGACCACAACTGGGACCGGCCCGACTACCCTAACGAGATTTTTGCCGACGCGGCGGCGGCGCAGTACGCGGCTGGGTCGGCCTTCCACGGCTACTCCCCAACTGCGGGCATCGCCAACCAAACCGCGGTGCATAATGCTTACCCCGGCAAGGACATCTGGTTTACGGAGGTGTCGGGCTCGGCCGGGGGCAACTTTGCCGGCGACCTGAAATGGCACGCCTCAAACATCCTCATCGGCAACACCCGCAACTGGGCTAAATCCGTGCTGGAGTGGAACCTGGCCCTGGACCAGAACAACGGCCCTACCAACGGCGGCTGCACCACCTGCCGCGGCGTCGTCACCATCAACAACGGCACCGGGGCCGTAACCAAAAACGTGGAATACTACGTGTTGGGCCACGCCAGCAAGTTTGTGGATGCCGGCGCGCTGCGCATTGCTTCCACCTCCAACGCCGGCGGCATCGAAACCGTGGCTTTCCGGAATCCCAACGGCAGCAAAGTCCTCATTGCGCTCAATAACGGCAGCTCGGCCAGCACTTTCAAGGTGCAGTGGAACGGCCAGTCCTTCAACTACACCCTGCCGGCCGGCGCCCTGGCCACTTATAGGTGGAGTACCGGCGGCAGCACGCCACCCGCCGGCGTGAGCAACATTCCGCTGGGTCGCGTCTTTGAAATCAGCGCCAAGCACAGCGGCAAAGCTATGGAAGTAGCGGCTTCGTCGACGGCCAACGGCGGCCGCGTGCAGCAGTGGGGCTGGGTGAGTGCCGCCAACCAGAAGTGGAAGACGGTGGACATGGGCGGCGGCTACGTGCGCCTGGTGAACGTGAACAGCAACAAGTCGTTGGACATTGCCGGGCCCTCCACGGCCAACGGCGCCCTGGTGCACCAGTGGGACTGGAGCAACAACGACAGCCAGGCGTGGCTGGTGCAGCAGCAATCCGACGGCACCTACCGCATCCAGAGCAAGTACAGCGGCAAGGTGCTCGATGTACCCAGCGCCGCCCTGGCCGACGGCGCTGCCGTGCAGCAGTGGGACTGGTCCGGGACCGATAACCAGCGCTGGTGGTTCAGCGACCAGGGCGCGGCCCGCACGGCCCTGGCCACCGTGCCGGCCGGCAGTTCCGCCGATGCCCGCCTGCAGGTGTACCCCACCGTGGCCAACCAAGAAGTGCGGCTCGACTACAACGCTGCGGCCGCGCAGTCGCTCAGCCTGAGCGTGCGCGACCTGACCGGCCGGGTGCTGAGCAGCCAGCTCCGCCCCGTAACGGCCGGCAACAACCATTTCACGCTACCCGTCGGCACCCTGGCCGCCGGCATCTACCTGCTGCGCGTGGGCACCACCGAAGGCACTCTGGTGCGCCGCGTCGTGGTGGCGCACTAGCGCGGGGGCGGCCGGGCCGGGCGGGTTCGGCAGCCACTTTTTTTCACTTGTTTTTTAAGCAAGCGGCGGCTGGGTTGGCAAAGGGCCATTGGGGCACCTGCCGGCCCAGCCGCCGCCTTGCAACGTGTGTTGTACGTGTATCAGCAACCGCTATAAATCATTTCGCAGCCTCTAAAGCCATTTTCCACCTGAATACCTAACGACGCGGCCGGCTACATTTGCTTAGGCTCAAAGCTTGCGCACGCAGCTTTTTTTTGACGCCGCACCCTTCGCCCGTCCCCCACACTAGTCAGCTTTTACGCTGCACCAATTTTTCCGATATGTCCTCCAAAATCCCATCCGTCCTCCTGCTTTCCGTGCTTGGCTTCGGGGCCAATGCGCAGCAGCCGAAGTCGAAACCCGCTACCGCCCGTCCCGCTACGGCTGCCTACTCGGTGGCGGGCAAAACGGCCCAGGTGTACGCCACCGTGGCCGGCACCAGCCAGCGCCTAGCAGCTGGCGAAAAGCTGGCCTTCACGCCCGCCGGCCAGCCGCTTGAAACCCAGGTCTGCGTTTTTGTCGACCCCAACCACTCGTTTCAAACCATGCTTGGCATTGGCGGGGCGCTGACGGATGCCTCGGCCGAAACCTTTGCCAAGCTGCCCAAGGTCCAGCAGCAGGAGTTGCTGCAAGCCTACTATAGCCCCACGGCCGGCATCGGCTACACCCTGGCCCGCACCAGCATCCACAGCTCGGACTTTGCCAGCGGCAGCTACACCTACGTGGCCGACAACGACAAGACGCTGAAAACCTTCAGTGTGAAGCACGACGAGCAGTTTCGCATTCCCTTCATCAAGCAGGCGCAGGCGGCGGCCGGCGGCAAGCTCACCATGTACGTAACACCCTGGAGCCCGCCGGCCTGGATGAAGGACTCGGGCTCGATGCTGAAGGGCGGCAAGCTGCTGCCCGCCTACCGTCAGGCCTGGGCCGACTATTACGTAAAGTTCATCCAGACCTACGAGAAGCTGGGTATTCCTATTTGGGGCCTGAGCGTGCAGAACGAGCCCATGGCCACCCAGAGCTGGGAATCCTGCATCTATACCGGCGAGGAGGAACGGGACTTCATCAAAGGCTACCTCGGGCCCACGCTGGACAAGGCCGGGCTGGGCAGCAAAAAGCTCATTGCCTGGGACCACAACCGCGACCTGCTGACCCAGCGGGCCGCCGCCGTACTCGACGACCCCGAGGCGGCCAAATACGTGTGGGGCATCGGCTACCACTGGTACGAGACGTGGACCGGCAGCGCCATGCTCTTCGACAACGTGCGCCGCGTGCACGAAACTTACCCCGACAAAAACCTGCTCTTCACCGAAGGCTGCCTCGAAAAATTCGAGTTTGCCAAGGTAGACCGCTGGGACCTGGGCGAGAAGTACGGCATGTCGATGATTGGCGACTTCAACGCCGGCACCGTGGGCTGGACCGACTGGAACGTGCTGCTGGATGAAACCGGCGGCCCCAACCACGTGGGCAACTTCTGCTACGCCCCCATCATCGGCGACACCCGCACCGGCAAGCTCATCTACACCAACGCCTACTACTACATCGGCCACTTTTCCAAGTTCATCCGCCCCGGCGCCAAGCGCATCGGCGCCGCCGCCAACCGCGACGTGCTGCAAACCACCGCCTTCCGCAACCCCGACGGCAGCCTAGCTGTAGTGGTGATGAACCAGACCGACAAGCCCCTGGATTTCCAGCTCCGCCTCGCCGGCCAGGCTGCCAAGACCACCGCCGCTGCCCACTCCATTATGACGTTCGTACTCTAGGCAGCAGCACGTCAGCAAACAGCTTCAATAGTAAAACAGCTGTTCATGCTGAGCTTGTCGAAGCATCTCTACCGCGCAGCTAATCAATTTTAGTATCTGACGTTACGCATCAACAGGCTGGCGCGCGTCTCTGACGCGCTGCCTACTGGCTTCGAGCCGCTGGCTCGTACGTGCAATGGCGTTACGGACGACCTTCCGATTCGAGCCAGAGGCTCGGAACCAATCTGCAGCGCGTCAGCCTCTCTGCGTAACAGCAGTTAGTATTGCGGTAGTGATGCTTCGACAAGCTCAGCATGACCCTTTTTTAAATCAAATTGATTAGCAGCAGCCACTTAGCATCGCTCGGTTTTTTTGAAAACGATGTTCTGTTGAGTGCAGCAAACCCTTTTGCTTATGTCCAGAACGCCCACGATACTGCTACGCCGGGCCGCCGCCCTGGCAACCGTCCTGCTCCTCAGCACAGCTGCCCATGCCCAGCAGCCAGCCGACCCGGCTGCCACCCAAAAAGCGGCCGACGACGCCTACCACCAGCGCCAGGAATACCTGCTGCACAACGACTGGCCCAACCTGCAGAAGTATGCCGCCGCCAACCAGCGCCTACCCGCCCCGGTGCCCGGCCGGCCCCGCGTGGTCATCATCGGCAACTCCATTACTGAGGGCTGGGTGAAGGAGGATTCGGCCTTTTTCCGGGGCAAAGCCTACGAGTACGTGGGCCGGGGCATCGGCGGGCAGGGCACCGGGCAAACCGTGCTGCGCTTCCGGGCCGACGTAATTGACCTGCACCCGGCCGTGGTTGTCATTTTGGTGGGCACCAACGACGTGGCCGAAAACAACGGTCCCTACAACCCGCAAAATACCCTCAACAACATCATGACCATGTGCGAGCTGGCCCGCGCCCACGGCATCCGGGTGGTGCTGGGCGCGGTGGCTCCCAGCCTCGATTTCTGGTGGCACAAAGGCCTGAATCCGGCTCCCAAAATCCTGGCTCTCAACGAGCGCCTCAAAGCCTACGCAACTCAGCAGCGCTTCGGGTACTACGACATGCACACTGCCCTGAAAGACGAGCAGAATGGCCTGCGCAAAGCCTACGGCGAAGACGGCGTGCACCCCAACCTGGCCGGCTACCGCGTCATGGAGCCGCTGCTGAATCAGGCCGTCGCCGCCGCGCTGAAGCAAAAATAGACGCCGACCTAGAGCGGTTTCCGCCGCCATGAACATAATTAAAAATGAAGAATTAAAAATTAAAAGCTTGACTGTCAGATTTTTAATTTTTAATTCTTCATTTTTAATTCCCTTAAAAACTGTTCACTAACCTGGAAACCGCTCTAATCAGCATTTCGGGCCTCAGATTTTACGCCGGGTAGCGGCACCGGCCGCTGGCGCGGCCGGCTTTTTCGCCTTGGCTTTTACTTTGGGCTTCGCCTTGGGACGGGCTTTTTTTCGCCGAGTCGGCAGGCGGGCGCGCTCGGCTTTGCGCTCGGCCCGCCGCAGCAGGCGCTCGGGCAGGCGGGCCATGAGGCGGTCGCGTACGAACTGCGCCAGGCCCGAAAGTGGCACCAGCTGCGTGGTGCGCAGGAACTGGCCTACTTCCCGCAGCCGCAGCGTGCTCACGCCCCGCAGGCCCAGCGCCAGCAGGTACTGCTTCACTTCTTCCAGCAGCAGCAGCCGGGCCAGGGGCGCCCGCTCCACGGTGGCGTTGTAGGCAGCGGCACGGTGCGGGCGCAGGCCGTCGGGCGCAGCTACCAGCACACCTACCCAGGCGGGCAGCAGTGGCAGCAGCTTGGGCAGGTGTTTTTCGGTTACCACAAAGGTGACGAAATCGTAGACTTCGCCGTAGCAGCGCAGCTGGTTGGCCACCCGCTGCAGGGTGTCGCCGTCGCCCTTCACCTCGTAGCCGTGCATGAAAGCGGGCGTAATATGTACCACATCGGCGCGGGTGCTGCCAGTGGGCAGCTCGTCGATGCGCACGCCGCCGAGCAGCAGCGGGTAGAGCAGGGCACGGATTTCCGGGTCGTTCATGGCAACCTCAAAAGTAAGCCGGGCCAAGTATTGGCGCGGTTGAAAGTGCGTTCGGGCGTGGCGCGGGCAGGGGAATTTTACGGCGTGTCCTGTACCTTGCCGGCCCCTGCGGGCACCCGCATTTTTCACGCTTTAGCGGCTGGCGGGGCGGCAGTTCTACTCCGGCAGCCAGAATCCAGCTTCTGATTTCCAAGGCTCGGCTACTTCCCTCTTCCCTTTCTTCATGACTGAAATGAGAAAACATCTCCTTTTTGGCTTCCTGGCTGCTGGCTTGCTGGCCGCTGCTCCCCCTTTGCCGCCCGCGCCCCCAGCCGATGTGGACAGCTTGAAAACCCAGGCCATTAATGCGCTGGATGCCCGGTATCCCGACTACCGGCAGGTAGCGCTCAGCATCTGGAACTTTGCCGAAGTGGGCTTTAAGGAAACTAAAAGCTCGGCCCTGCTGCAAAAAACCCTGCGCGACAATGGCTTCACGGTGCAGGCCGGCGTGGCCGAAATTCCCACGGCTTTCGTGGCCACTTACGGCAGTGGCAAACCGGTAATTGGCATTCTGGCCGAATTCGATGCCCTGCCCGGCTTGTCGCAGCAGGCCGGGACTGAGAAGCTGCCTGTGGCGGGCCGCGACGCCGGCCACGGCTGCGGCCACAACCTCTTCGGCACGGCCAGCGTGGCGGCGGGCATCGAGCTGAAAAAACTCATCAAAGAAGGTAAATTCAAGGGTACCGTGAAAGTGTACGGCACGCCGGCCGAAGAAGGTGGGAGCGGCAAAGTGTATCTGGTGCGGGCGGGCCTGTTCAACGGCGTGGACGCGGTGGTGCACTGGCACCCCAGCAACCAGAACCGGGCCATAATGAGCAGCTACATCGCCAATTCCTCGGCCAAATTCCGCTTTCACGGCATCGCCTCGCACGCCGCCGCCTCGCCCCAGCGCGGGCGCAGCGCCCTCGACGGTGTAGAAGCCATGAACCACATGGTCAACATGATGCGCGAGCACGTGCCCCAGGAAACCCGCATTCACTACATCATCACCAACGGCGGCAAGGCCCCGAACGTGGTGCCCGAATTTGCCGAGGTGTATTACTACGTGCGCCATCCCAACCGCGACGAAGTGCAGCAGACTTTTGCCCGCGTGGTGAAAGCGGCCGAAGGTGCCGCCCTGGGCACCGGTACCAGCATGGACTATGAAATCATCGGTGGCACCCACGAGCTGCTGCTCAACGAAACCCTGGCCCGCGCCCTGCAAGTGAACCTGGAGCGCGTGGGCGGCGTGACCTACACACCGCAGGAAATGGCCATCGGCCGGCAAATTCAGGCCACGCTGGGCTTTGCGGCGCCCGCCGTTGAAACCGCCGCCACCGTGCAACCCTTCGCCCTCAGCGATGGAGGTGGCAGCTCGGACGTAGGCGACGTGAGCTACATAGTGCCCACCGTGGGCCTCACGGCGGCTACCTGGATACCCGGCACGCCGGCCCACAGCTGGCAGGCTGTGGCCTGCAGCGGCCAGGAAATCGGCACCAAAGGCATGATGGTGGCGGCCAAAACCATGACCCTCACGGCCATTGACTTATTTACTAATCCCGCGCTGCTGGAAAAAGCCACCGCCGAGTTCAGGCAGGACGTGGGCCCGTACGTGTACAAACCGTTGCTCGGTGACCGGAAGCCGGCCCTCAACTACCGGGACTAACGGCGCTACCGAAAGGGGCGTGCTTAAGCGGTGGGTTGCTTCGCGGGGGCCACATAGGCGGCTGTGCCTACTAAAGGCGTGTGCTTCCGCGCACTGTAGCCCCGCCCGGCAACGGCCCGCCCGGCCATTGAAGCTACTATTTCCTGCTGCAGCTCAATAAGTTTCAGCTGACGCTCAACCTGTTTGCGGGCCATGTAGGCGCTGTATGCTTTGTCTAGTGTCGTTTCCATGTAGTGAGTAAGTTACTTTTTTTCTGAATATATTCACAATAATAATCTTTTTTACGCATAATTCAAACTTGTTTCCTTTATAGTATTATCTGGGTGTTTGCGGGACTGGGGCAAAGTATTTACGTTCTCCTGCTTTGGGCCTGTTCTTGACCAGAAAACACGAAAAATTATTGCCGAATTTTCTTATTCTTCACTTTCCTTTTTAACCATTTGTTGCCGTGCCAACGAAAACTTTGGCTGACTTGCTACTCCTCGGCGACCCGCGCCTCTACGAAGTATGCGCCCCGGTAACGGCGGCGGAGCTGCCCTTGGTGGCGAGCTGGGTAGCCGACCTCGATAACGTCATGACTGAGGTACGCGCCAAGTACCACTTCGGACGCGGCATTGCGGCCCCGCAGCTCGGGGTAATGAAACGGCTGGTGTACCTCAACCTCGACCGGCCCAGGGTGTTGCTCAATCCCGTGCTCACCGAATGCAGCGACGCCCTGTTCGAGGTTTGGGACGACTGCATGTGTTTTCCCAACCTGCTTGTGAAGGTGCAGCGGCACGTCAGCGTCACGGTGCGGTACCACGACGAGCACTGGCAACCGCAGACATGGACCGTGCAAAACGCCGTGGCCGAGCTGCTGCAGCACGAGTGCGACCACCTCGACGGTGTGCTCTGCACCATGCGCGCCGTGGACGCGCAGTCGTACCGGTGGCGCCCGTAAGTGCGGTTGCGTGCACTGCTTTGTGTCAGAAACAACCCCGGTAAAAGGCGTGAATGCACTGCTGCTTTTTTCGCGTTGCCACCCTTACTATAGACCGCAAAAAAGCCTCTCACGCTACCGTGAGAGGCTTTTTGTGGGCCCACTCGGAATCGAACCGAGGACCTACTGATTATGAGTCAGTTGCTCTAACCGATTGAGCTATGGGCCCTTTGCCGGAGGCAGTCATCTTTCACCTCAACCCTGGCTGTTTCCAGCCCTCCAACGGCACAAAAGTACGACCTTCGCCCACGTAAAAACAAGCCAGCCCATGCTACCCCATCTGTTATTTGATTTTGGCGGCGTCATCATCGATATTGATTACGACGCCACCCCGGCCGCCATGCGCCGCCTGAGCCGCGCGGGCAGCACCATCGCCTTTTCGCAGGCCAGCCAGTCGGCGCTGTTCGACCAGCTCGAAACCGGCCGCCTGACGCCCGCCGAATTCCGGGCCGGACTGCGCGAAGCTTATGAGCTCGACGCGACCGATGCCCAGATTGATGCCGCCTGGCACGCCATGCTGCTGGACGTACCGGCCGCGCGCCTGGCCCTCATCGGCGAGCTGCGGGCGCAGGGCCACCAAACGGCGCTGCTCAGCAATACCAACGCCTTGCACATTGCCGAAATCAACCGGCGGCTGGCGGCCCGGTACGGCTTCCAGCACGGCATTGCCGATGTGCTGGACCGGGTATTTTACTCCCAGGAAGTAGGCCTGCGCAAGCCGGGCGAGGAAATATTCCACCACGCGCTGGCCGAAATGAACTGGCGGGCCGAAGACGTGTTGTTTATTGAAGACAGCCCGCAGCACGTGGCCACGGCCCGGCGCCTGGGGCTGCGGGTGCTGCACCTCGCCCCACCCCTCACCCTGCTCACCGCCCTGCCCGAAGCCCTCCGTGCCTTTCCCCGAGAATACGCCCCCGCCCAGTCCTGACCCCGATTTTAGCCAAGCTCCTGAGCTCGCCGTGCCGCCCGCCGCTGACACCTTTCGGCTGCGTTTTGAGCGCGCGCGGGCCCGCCGCCTGCTACGGCGCTACGAACGTCCGGAACGCTCCAAAACCTACACTTACACGGTCCACATTCTGCTGTTTGTAGTGACGCTGGTGACCACCACGCTGGCGGGCATTCAGCTCACGCGGGGCGGCCTGGGCTTCCTGCCGCTGGATGTGTTTGCGTTGCGCGGAACGGCGCTGCGCACGGAGGTAGCGCGCGGGTTGTGGTTCGCGCTGCCGTTTTTGGGGGTGCTGACCGTGCACGAGTTCGGGCATTACTTCACGGCCCGATACAACCGGGTGCGCACTTCGCTGCCCTACTACATTCCGTTTCCGCTGGGGCTGGGCACTTTTGGGGCCGTCATTCGCATCAAGGAGCGTATTTTTTCGCGGCGCGAGTTTTTCGATATTGGGCTGGCTGGCCCGTTGGCGGGCTTTCTGGTGGCGGTGCCGCTGCTGGCCTACGGCTTCCTGAGCCTGCCGCCCCTGGAGGAGTATCTGTTCAAAATCCATCCCGAGTATGCCCGCTACGGTGCCGACTACGCACGCTACGTGTACGGGCCCGGCCAACAGGGTATTACGCTGGTCAAACCCCTGCTCTACCAGCTGCTCGAAACCGGTTTGGCCGACCCGGCCCGACTGCCGCACCCCAACGAGCTGCTGCACTATCCGGTGCTGCTGGCCGGGGCCCTCAGCCTGTTCTTCACGGCCCTGAACCTACTGCCCATCGGCCAGCTCGACGGCGGCCATATTCTCTACGGCCTGCTGGGCCAGCGGCGCTTCAACCGGCTGGCCACGCTACTGTTTGTGGGGTTCATTTTTTACGCCGGGCTGGGCCTTTTCAACCTGCAATCCGACTGGCAAACCTGGCTTTACGGGGCGCCGGTTTACGCCTTGTACCTGGGGCTGATATTCTGGCGCGTGCTGCCCACGCCGCGCCGGGGGCTGTTGCTGGCGGCGGGTATCTGGGCGGCGCAGCTGGCTTTTTCGGTGGCTGCGCCGGATGTGATGGGAAACCCCGGCTGGCTGTTTTTTGGCCTGCTGCTGGGCCGCTTCACGGGCATCTACCACCCGCCCGCGCCCGACGAGCGGCCCCTAAGCGCCGGCCGCCAGGTACTGGGCTGGGCGATGGTGGCTATTTTTGTGCTTTGCTTCACACCCAGCCCGTTCCGCTAGGGTCTTTAGTTATTGGTTGTTAGTTGTCAGTCTAATAAATATCCAACAACTGACAACCAGCAACCAACAATAAACTCTGCTGCTATTTTCGGAATGATATTCAACCAAAAACAACTCTTTCTGGGCACCACGCATATTGCGTTGCGGGCTGAGAGTCTCTACGTCTGCAAGCGTAACCCGCAGGGCGTGGCTACGCTCGAAACAGAAATACCTTACGAGGAGATTTTACCGGTGAAAGCCAGCGAGTACCGCCACATCCCCACCAATCAGCTGCTGCTCACGGGGTTGCTGCTGGCTTTTTTGGGGTATGCGCCCCTGCGCGAATGGCTAGCCACCGGTGAGGCCGGCAATCAGCTGTACCTGTGGGTGGTTATTCTGGGTATCAATGCCCTGGCCATGTGGCTCCGCTTCGAGCAGCAGTGGTCCACTTTCCGGTTGCAAACTGCCCATCTGGCCCTCACGCTGGCCGGCCGGCCGTGGCAGCGCAAGCAGTTCCGGGCGCTGGTGGCGGAGCTGGAACGCCGCACCAAAACCTACCTGCGCCACGAGTACGGCCAGGTTAACCCGTTGGGGTTCATCGAGCCGCAGCTGCGCCGGGTGGCCTGGCTGCGCGAGCTGAACGTGCTCAGTGCCCGCGAGGCCCAGGCGCTGAGTACCCGCCTCACCGGCCGGCGCAGCACCGAGCCGCTCAAGGGCATGGGCCAGGAGTTGGAGTCGCCATATCTGAATTAGCTAGTGGCAGAGGCATAGCCGTCTATTACTTGTTTGATTAACAGCTAATTATTGGATTTCCCTAGTGCTACCATGCCTGGCCGCCGAACGCGCCAAGGCGCGTTCGGCGGCCGTTCAACGATGCAATAATTCTCAGCACGTTCCATGCGTGGAAGAGTTGTAGGAACGCGCCTTGGCGCGTTCAGCAGTTGGGCACGGTAGCACCACTAAACAGGAGAAAGCAACTGACAACCAAATCCAAACGCTATGGGGTCGTTTTCTGCTGCTGCTGCTCCGCCGCTGGTCAGCATTATTATTCCGACTTACAACGAAGCCGAGGGAATTGAGGCACTGTTGCACCACCTGCGCCGGGCCGGCACCGCAACCGACGCGGCCGTGGAAATCATCGTGGCCGACGGCCGTAGCACCGACGCCACCACTACCCTGGCGCGGCGTGGCGGGGCCAAGGTAGTGGCGTGCCCCATTAAAGGCCGGGCGTCGCAGCTCAATTTTGGGGCCCGCCAGGCGGCCGGCAGCATCCTGTATTTTCTACACGCCGATACGCTGCCGCCGCCGGACTTCCTGACGGCCATTCGGCGGGCGGTGGCGGCGGGATTTGGCTGTGGCTGCTTCCGGCTGGCCTTCGATGAGCCGCACTGGTTCCTGCGAATCCACGCCTGGTTCACGCGCTTCAACCTAGGCGTGGCCCGGTTTGGCGACCAAAGCCTGTTTGTCGAGCGCACTGTGTTTGAGCGGGCGGGCGGCTACCGCGAAGATTTACACCTGATGGAAGACCAGGAAATAACGCGGCGACTGCGGCGCCTCACGCGGCTGCGCGTGCTGCCGGCCACCATCGTTACCTCGGCCCGCAAGTACCGCGAAAACGGTGTTTTCCGTTTGCAAGGCGCGTTTTATTTGCTGGTGGCACTCTATTATCTGGGCGTGCCGCAGTCCCGGCTACTGCGCATCTACCAGGCTTTTATCCGGCAGAATAAGCTGTGAGCGCTGGGCCGGAGCGGGCACGGCGCTGGGTTGAATTATGAGCATAATCCCTCTGCTACAAGCACTTGCATTTCTTTCAGACCTGTTCCTTCGGTTTCATACGAGCAAAAGCGAAGCGACCATGAATTCAGTACAAATTTCCGTACGGCCACTTCCGCACAGTCCACCGCAACAGACTGCTTGCGAACAAAGAAAGCGCGGCCCAACAAGGCTACCACGCACCAAAAATGCCGCCAGCCAGCGCCTGCGGCTCCTGAAAAAGAAAGCCTGAGAAAGCCTGAGAAAGCTACAACGAACAGCGGCCCGGCTGCAGATGCAACCGGGCCGCTGAAAGGGCGCGTCGAGAGATATTATTCGACCACTAGCTTTTTCACCACCATGCCCGCCTCCGTTTGCAGGCGCAGCGAATACACGCCCGTGGCCACGTTGGCCAGCGGCAGGGTGTGCGTAGCCCGGCCGGCGGGCAGCACCTGCTGCACCACCACGCGGCCCAGGGCATCGACCAGCGCGGCCGTCACGGCCTTGCGGCTGAGCCCGGCGGGCAGTTCCAGAAATACCGCTTTGGTGGCGGGGTTGGGGTACACGGCCACCTGGGCCACCAACGTGGCCGAAGCAGTAGCCAGCACCTGCCGCGCAAACACCAGCTCGAAGCGCGGAGTGGAATTTGCCGCATCCTGGGTGAAGGTGTAGCTGGGTTGCTGGTGTAGGTCGGTGAGGGTGTTCAATTGCAAATCGCGCAGGAAGGGCTGGGCATTGGGACTGAAATTGAGCACTTGCAGCGCCGTTAGCGTGTACGTTCCCGTGGCCGGCACCCGCACCCGCAGGGGCACCACCAGACTGGTGCTCACGGGCAGCGGCAAGCCGTTGATGGACAGCTCGGAGCCCAGCGCGAGCGAAGACAGGTTCAGGCCCGTGGAATTGGCCAGTTTCACGGCATCAAACTGCGAATCCAGACCGGCTGTGGCGCCGGCTTCAAAGTAAATATGGGTGTTATCGGTGGCCAGGCCTGCGGCGGGACCACCCAGCTGCAGTTGCACCAAAGGGCGCGTTTCGGTGGTGCTGCGGCGGAAGGTGGGGTCCTGGTAGGTGGTCAGGCGCTGGCTGTTGCGGAACGTAAGGCTGCCCGTAGTCTGCCCCTCGCTCACCCGCACGAAGAAGCCCTGCCCCATGGTGACGACGGGGTTACCGAGGCCATTGATGTAGCTGCGGTACTGCCCGTTGTACTGGCTGGTGCTTTCGAAAACGTATATGGCCGCGTCGAGATTGGGCCGGTCGCTGGCGGCTACAAGGCTAAAATCGAGCGGTGCGGGATATCGGTTGCCCACCAGCTGCCAGCCCGCCGCGGCGGCCGTGGAGCCGCTGTTGCGGGCCAGGCTCAGGGTCTGGTCGCCGTTGTTGAGCGTGCCCACGAAATCTACAACCTGGTTGGCCCGCAGGTTCACGGTGTAGCCCCGGCCCACCGCCAGCGCCGCGGTGGTCGAAGCCGGCGAAAACCAGCCTTTATCAAAAGCTGCCAGGTTGTTGCTGGTCGTGGCCAAACGGCTCTGGTCGTAGCCAAACACCGTGGGATAGGGCTTGACTGTCGTAGGCGTAGCCGAGGTATTGTAGCTCCCATTAACTACCGGCCCGAAACCCGTTGTTGCCAGGTCGGCCACGGTGCTATTGGCCACCGGCGAGCTGTAGTGGCGGTAGCCCGCGCCCGCGTTGAGGCTGGGGTTGATATAGCGCTGCACCGTGGCATTGCCCACCACTGTTCCGCCGGTGTTCACCACCATCGCCGTGCCGGCGGCATTCGAGAGCAGGGTAAATGAATTAGCGTCGGTAGTAAGACTGCCTGCCAAGGTCAGCACCCGCTGCACGGCAGCAACGCCGGTCAGGGAAGCGCCGTTGGCGCCCACGCTCAGGTTCCAGAAGGTGCTTGGGGCGCTGCCGCCCACGGCCTGGCTGACGGTGCCGGTAAGGGCCACGCTGCCGCCGGTGGCACTAAAAATACCGTTGTTTACGAAGCTGCCCTTCAGGTCAATAACACCACCGTTCTGGGCTAGCCCAGCGCCTGTACTCAGGAACAGGCTTTTGGCTGATGCCGTACCGGCCTCCAGCAAAGGGTAGCGGGGCGCGCCGGCCGGAATGGTGGCATCGATAGTGGCTGTGGGCACGCCCCCGGTCCAGTTCTCCGGCGTAAACCAGTTGGTACTCATGCTGCCGTTCCAGACTGCCACCGTGATGGGAGCATTGTACTGAATAGTGAACTGCGTAGCGGCCGAGTTGCCCGTGTTGTTGGCGTCGATGGCCACATTGGCGGGCACGTTCACCGTCACTGCGCCGTTGCCGGCGGGCGTCACATTAAAGGTGTAGGTAGTGCCCGAGCCGGCAAAACCCGACAGCGTACCGTTGTCCAATACCACGTCAGAAGCCACGAAGCCGCTCACGGCTTCCGAAAAAGTCACCGTCACCGGAATCGGCGAGGTGCTCGTCGGGCTCGTGGCCGTGCTGCTGATGAGTGCCGTTGGGGAGGTGGTGTCCACGGTCCAGGAGTAGGTGGCCGGGGTGGCATCCACGTTGCCCGCGGCATCCGCGGCGCGCACCGACAGCGTGTGACTGCCGTCGGTAAGGCCGGTGTAAACCCGCGGGTTTGCCGTAGCGGTGAAGCCCGCCCCGTCCAGGCTGGCCTGGTACGTTACCGGACTCTCGTTGCTCGAAAAGCTAAATGTGGCCGTTGTGCTATTGGTGTTTGCGGGCGGCCCCGATACAATGCTGGTTTGCGGAGCCACCGTATCCACCGTGAAGGTATTGGTATTGCTGTTGGCGCTCACGGCCGAGCCGCTGGTCTGGGCCGTGGCCCGCACCGTGTGGCTGCCCTGGGCCAAAGCCGTGGGCTGAGGCAGGCTCCAGCCACCGCTGGCCGAGGCCGTGGTCGTGCCAATGGCCGTGCCATCGACAATCACCGTCACGGTGGAACCGGCCGGGGCCGTGCCCGTGTAGGTGGGCGTGTTGGTGCTCACCAAGCTGCCGTTGGCCGGCGCGATTACCACCGGGGCCGCCGTCACCGGCTGGCTGTAAGTAATGGTGAACTGCGTAGCGGCTGAGTTGCCCATGTTGTTGGCATCGATGGCCACATTGGCGGGCACGTTCACCGTCACCGCGCCGTTGCCGGCGGGCGTCACATTAAACGTGTAGGTCGTGCCCGAGCCGGCAAAGCCCGACAGCGTACCGTTGTCCACTACCACGTCAGAAGCCACGAAGCCGCTCACGGCTTCCGAAAAAGTCACCGTGTAAGCAAACGGGCTGGCGCTACTCGTGCTGCCGCTGGCCCCCGTCGAGCTGCTGATGTCCACCAGCAGTGAGGTCGGGGTCACCGTAAAATAGGTGGCCGCGCTATACACGGCCTCGCCGTTGGTAAAGAATAAGCCGACTATTACGCCGTACCTGCCAGGGGCCAGATTCGTCGGTTGAAGCACGCTGAAGGTGCCATCGGCCGTGGCAATGGTGCCACCTCTGTTTACGAGAGAAAATGAGCCGCTGCCGGTCACATCCAGATATACTCCAACTACGCCACCGGCCTGCGCCGTGCCGCTGTAGGTGGGCGTGCGGATGGCCGTTTGGCTGCCATCGGCGGGGCTGAGCAGCACGGGCGGGCCGGCCGTGGCAAAGTGCTCTACGCTGCCGTAGCTGGTGCCTGCGCTGTTGGTGGCATAGGCCCGCACGTAGTACTTGGTAGCGGGCGCTAAGCCGGAAATGGTGGCTGAGAACGAGCCCGTGCCGGTGCCGTTAGCCGCCTTGGTATCGGCTGTGGTTGGGGTCGTGTTGGTGGAGCTGTACACCACGCCCCGGTCCGTCACGGCTGCGCCACCGTCGGCCGTCACGCTGCCGCCAAGCACGGCGCTGGTGGTTGTGATGCTGGTGGCCGCGGCCGTGGTCACGGTTGGGGCTACGGCTACCGAAACCGCGAGGGCCAGGCCATTATAAGTAGCGCCGGCCGTGGGTGGTACAATCACCGTGCGGCTGGCGCCGGCGGTGCTGAAGCGCAGAATACCACCGGTACTCACAAACTGGTCGGCTACGTACAAAAAGCTGTTCGTTGCGTCCAGGGCAATACCGGTGGGCTGGGTAAAGCTGGCGGCGCCGCTGGCCAGCGTGGTTACGGCAAAGCCCGTGGCCAGGCTCACCACTTTCAGCGCGTCCAGCGTAGCATCGGCGCTGCCCTGGGTAAAGAAAATGCGGTTACTGGCCACGTCCAGGGCCAGGCCGTTGTAAGCCGCATTGGCGAGGGCCGGTACCACCACCGTGCGGCCGGCACCCGTCAGGCTGAAGCGCAGGATGCCACCGCCGCCGATATACTGGTCGGCCACGTACAAAAAGCTGTTCGTTGCGTCCAGGGCAATGCCGGTGGGCTGGGTGAAGCTGGCGGCGCCGCTGGCCAGCGTGGTTACGGCAAAGCCCGTGGCTAGGCTCACCACTTTCAGCGCGTCCAGTGCGGGATTGGTGGCGCTGCCCTGGGTAAAAAACAGGCGGTTGCCGGCCACGTCCAGAGCCAGGCCGTTGTAGGTAGCGCCTGCGGTGGGCGGCACGATAACCGTCCTGTTGGTGCCGTCGGCGTTGTAGCGCACGATACCGGTAGCGCCCAGGTAGTGGTCGGCCACATACACGAAGCCGTTGGCCTGGTCGAAGGCAATGCCGGCGGGCTGTCGGAAGTTGGTGCTGCCGCTGGCCAGCGTGGCGCCGGCCGTACCATCCGGGTTCACCGCTTTGGCGGCGTCGAGGGCGGCGTTGCTGCCGCTGCCTTGCGTGTAGTAGAGCCGCACGGCCTGGGCCGAGGCACCAGGCGCCACCAGCAGCAGCAAAAGCACCAACGCTACGCCCAGTTGGGCAAAGCACCGCAAATTATAGCTGTGTTTCATGCGGGCAGGATTTGGCGAAATAAAGAGGATTCCATGAGAAGTAGCGGGTTGCAATACGACATCAATTAATTATGCATCAGAAGCTTGGGTAAACCCCGAATACCGATATGCAATAAATCATGGCCAGCGAAGGCGGCATAATATCGACGGGCTGGCCGCTGCCGGTGGGCTGCACGGTGCCGGCAGCGGCCGTTTCGTTGGGCGAGGCGCCGTAGCCCAGCGCGCTCACGGCTTCGCCGTTCACATCGGTGGCCACGGTGGCGGCCGGCAACAAGCCAACCGGGGAGGCACTGGTGGGCGTGGCGCTGGCCCGCAGCCCATGGGTGTGGGTCGGCAGCTGCGCCTGCGTTAACGTCACGGTTTCGGCCCCGAAAGACTGGCCCAGTACATAATTATTGGCAAGGCCCGGACCCTGACCAAAATGCCGGGGCGCCCGGCTGCGCAGGTCGGGTAAGGCAAAGGTGTCTTGGCCATCGCCGCCGTAGGTGGTCCCAATCAGATTAAACAAGACGTCGTATTCCGATATTGGCAATAACCGCCCGTCACACGGTAGGTAGTTCTGAGGTGCGAAGCTGCCCGCAAACAGCATTATCTCGCCGACGTAAGGCGCGTTTAGCGTATTGCGGGGGCCGGCCACGGCGGGGGCCGCCACGGTGGCGCCGAGCATCAACGCGCCCAGGCGCTTGAGCCAGCTGCGGCGCTCCGGCTGCGCCGGAGCCGGACGAACACCATAGGCCGGCATCAGGCCGGCAGCGGTAGCTATTAGTCGCATCGCAAAGAAATTATTAAAAAAGGAAGGTAAATGCCCGTACTATGGGGTGAGCCATAAGCTTTAAGCTGCAAGCCGCAAGCTTTCATTTTGATTATCAATTAATTGCCAGCCATTCATTGTGCGTTTATTTTCGCATAATTGCTTAAGGACGCGGCGGAAACAGGCCGGAAAGGCAGATGCAGTAGTTCAGGGCCAGGTAAGGCGACAGCTCAAAGGGCTGCTGGGCACCGGCGGCGGCCACGGTGCCGACGGCGGCGGCGGCATCGGGCGCGGGGGCGCGGTTGAGGTAGACAATGGCTGCGCCGGTGGCCGTGGCGCCGTTTGCCAGCACCGCCGGCACGCCCACGGTGGGCGAGCTGCTGGTACCGGCCGCATTACTCACCCCAGCGGCGTGCTGGTGCGCGGGCAGCTCGGCGGTGAGCAGCGTGTGTGTTGGGCTGCCAGTGCGGTCGCCTACGTTTTGCTGTGTAAGGCCCGGCCCCTGCCCTACCCCAATGGCGGCGGCCCCACGCAGGTCGGGCAGGCCAAAGGTGGTTCGGCCGTCGCCGCCGTAGTTGGTGCCCAGAATGGAAAACAACGCCGTGTTTGAGGCGATGGGCAATAGCTGGCCCTGGCACAGGGCGAAGTTGCGCGGCGCGAAGTTGCAGCCCAGCAGCACTATCTCGCCAACGAAGGAATTCGTGCCGCCCAGGGGGCTCGCGGGCCGGGCCAGCGCGGGGGCAGCCAGGGCGGTGCCGCCCAGCAGGGCTCCCAGGCGCTTCAGCCAGCTGCGGCGGGTGGGTTCGGGCTGCGTGAGCCCGGTCGCGGCCGCCAGGGCGGCAGGTGAGTCGAAATCAGTCATAAGAAATAAGACGGGAGAGGAAGCACCCCGGCCGGGGCTTTAGCTGCGGGATGGAAAAACGCCCTGGAGGGCAATGCAGTAGCAAAGCGCCAAACCAGGCGACATCACGTTCACGGCCTGGCTGGCTCCCGCCTGGGCGAGGGCAGTACCGGCGAAGTTGCTGGTGGGGTCGGCGCCGTACGCCAGCAGGCTCACGGCTTCGCCGTTGAGGTCGTTGCCGGCCGAGGCCACGGCCGCCACGGTATTCACGGGCGAGTTGCTGGTGGCGGCGGCGCTGCTCACCTGGTAGCCGTGGGTGTGGGTGGGGAGCTGCGTGCTCGACAACACCACCGCATCGTCGCCACCGAACTGCCCCTGGAAATAGTCTGGCCGGCCCGGCCCCTGGCCAAAGCCTATCGGCATGCGCCCACGCAGGTCGGGCAGGGCAAAAGTGGTTTGGCCATTGCCGCCGTAGGTGGTACCCAGCAGCGCAAACAGGGCCGAGTACTGATTGATGGGCAGTAGCTGGCCGTCGCAACGCGCCCAGCCTCTCGGAGCCGAGCCATAGGGAAAGAGCTGAATTTCGGAGAGGTACGGCTCAATGCTCTGCACCTGCAGGGGAGCGGCAGGGCGGGCCTGGGCACTGCGGCTCAGGAGCAGGCCACCCACCAGCGCGCCCAGGCCTTTGAGCCAGCTGCGGCGGGCGGCGGCAGGCGGCGGTGCGCCGGGCTGCGCGAGGCTAGCAGTAGAAGGTATTGCCATAAAAAAGAGGAAAATGAAGAAAACAAAAGGGCGGTGGCAGTCAGCAGAACTACTAAAGGAAGGGCAAACAAACATACAGCAATTCATTTATAAAAACTAGCATATCTACCCTGAATAAAACACCAAAATGCCCCCACCGCCCGCATTGGGCCGTGGGGGCATTTTAGCTACCCTTAGCAAAACTGTAGTACCAGGCGGCGGTGCTAGCCCAGCGCCGCCACGCCGGGCAGCTCCTTGCCTTCCATGTACTCCAGCAGCGCGCCGCCGCCGGTGCTGATGTAGCTCACCTGCTCGCCGAAGCCCAGCTGCTGAACGGCCGCGGCCGAGTCGCCACCGCCGATGAGCGAGTAGGCGCCTTTGGCCGTGGCGTCGGCAATGGCGTGGGCCACCTGCTCGGTGCCTTGGGCGAAGTTGGGCATCTCAAACACGCCCATGGGACCATTCCAGAGAATGGTTTTGCTCTCGCGGATGATGGCCGTGAAGGCCTCGCGGCTTTCGGGGCCCAGGTCGAGGCCCATCCAGCCCTCCGGGATTTCGGTGTTGGGCGCCTCCTTCACATTGGCGTCGTTGGCGAACTTGTCGGCAATGAGCGAGTCGGTGGGCAGCACCAGGTTCACGCCCTTTTCTTTGGCTTTCTGGATGAGCTCGCGGGCCAGGTCCACCTTGTCGGCTTCGAGCAGCGAGCTGCCCACTTTGCCGCCCTGCGCCACCGCAAAGGTGTAGGCCATGCCCCCGCCGATGAGCAGGTTGTCTACCTTATCGAGCAGTTTTTCGATGATTAGAATCTTATCCGAAATCTTGGCGCCGCCCATGATGGCGGTGAAGGGCCGCTCGGCTTCTTCCAGCACTTTCTTGGCGTTGTCGAGCTCCGACTGCAGCAGGTAGCCGCCCACCCGGTCTTCGGGCGCAAAGGAGTGGGCCATTACGGCCGTGGAGGCGTGGGCGCGGTGGGCGGTGCCAAAGGCGTCGTTCACGTACACGGTGCCCAGCTTGGCCAGTTTGGCAGCAAAGTCTTTATCGCCGGCTTCCTCTTCTTTGTAGAAGCGCACGTTGTCCATCAGCAGCACCTGGCCGGGCTGCAGGGCCGCGGCTTTTTGCGCGGCGTCGTCGCCCAGCACGTCGCCCCCAAACTGCACCTCGCGGCCGTATTCCTCGGTGAGGCGCGCCACCAGGCTTTCCAGCGAAAACTTCTTCTCGTAGCCGCCCTTAGGCCGGCCCAGGTGCGAGAGCAGCACCACGGAGCCGCCGTCGTTGAGGATTTTCATCACCGAGCGCGTGGCCATGCGGATGCGCGTATCGTCGGTGATGCGCAGGTCTTTGTCGAGCGGCACGTTGAAATCGACGCGCATTACGGCGCGCTTGCCAGCGAAATTGTAGTTATCGAGGGTGTTCATCGAATGGGAAGGCGTTGGTTTGAGGCTGCAAAGTAGCACGACAACTCCCCTCCTTACCAAGGAGGGGACGCTGGTGCGACGCGCCAGCGGGGGTGGTTGTGGGCATTGGACGCTAGCGGCGCAACTCGTCCTTGAACCGTTCAGCCGTTGTTCAACGCCTCAACCACCCCAGCCAGCGCGTTGCGCTGGCATCCCCTCCTTGGTAAGGAGGGGAGTTGTCGTTCTGCTGGCCCCGTTCCCCTCCTTACCTTTGCCTCACTTATGAGAATCGGCATTTTTTTCGGGGGCACTTCGCGCGAGCGGGAAATTTCTTTCGCCGGCGGCCGCACCGTCTTTGATAATTTAGACAAGGCCCTGTTTCAGCCAGTGCCCATCTTCGTGGACAGCCTGGGGCAGTTTATTCTGCTCGACTGGCAGTTTATTTACAAGGGTACCATTCGGGACTTCTACCCGCCGGTGTCGTCGCAGCCGCCTTCGCTGCACCATTTGCAGGTGTACATCGAGAGCCTGGGCGAGCTCAGCCCCGAGGAGAAATTCCAGGCCATTTCCAAAGTGGGCCGCCAGGTGCAAATAGCGGAACTGCCGCTGCTCATGGACTTCGCGTTTCTGGCCCTGCACGGGCCGGGCGGCGAAGACGGCGCCATTCAGGGCATGCTGGAGTGGCTGGGCATCCCGTACTCGGGTTCCGGCATTCTGCCCTCGGCCTTTGGCATCGACAAAATTGCGCAGAAGAACCTGCTGCACGCCCTGGGCCGGCCCACGCCCGCTTTCCGCGTCATCAAGGCCGAGGAATGGGACAGCACCAACCACGCCGCCACGCTGAGCTACCTGGTGCGCGAGCTGGGTTTGCCGCTGGTGCTCAAAGCGCCGCGCCAGGGCTCTAGCATCGGCGTGAGCATTCTGAAAACCGACGACTTGGCCAAGTTCGAGGACGCCGTGGAGCGCAGCCTGTTCCGCAAAACCCTCACCAAGGAGGAATGGCTGCGGCTGGGCGAGCAGGACAAGCTGGCCTGGGTGCAGCACCTCACCGACATCCGCGAAGGCATTGGCCTACCAGTGGTATTCGACGACGAAACCGCCCCCATCTACCACCCCGAAACCTTGCTCTTTGCCCTCAACGAGCGGTTTGAGACAGCCGACAGCGTGCGCCTGACCAATGTAGACGGCGAAACGCAGGTGCTGATTGAAAGCTTTGTGGCCGGGCGCGAGTTCAGCTGCATTGTGGTGGAAGACGCCAGCGGCCTGCCTCTGGCCCTGCCGCCCACCGAGATTGTGAAGGGCGACGAGCTATTCGACTACCGCTCGAAGTACCTGCCCGGGCTGGCGCGCAAAGTCACGCCCATTGACCTGCCCGAGGAAAAAATTCAGGAAATCCGCGAAGCCTGCGAGGAGATGTTCCGCACGTTCGGCTTCCAGGTGTACGCGCGCCTCGACGGCTTCTATGTGGAAGGGAATGAGGGTATGGGGGTAGGAGGGCATGAAGTAGACAAATCCTATACCGCAACTCCTACCCCCATACCCTCCCCCCCCCCTACCCTATACCTCAACGACCCGAACACAACATCGGGCATGCTGCCGGCGTCGTTCTTCTTCCACCAGGCGGCCGAAATCGGGCTCAACCCGTCCCAGTTTCTCACATTTCTGATTCGCACGTCGCTGGCGGCGCGGCGCCGGGCCGGACTGCGGCCCGTGAAGCTGGCGCAGCTGCTGGCCCGGCTGGACGAAGCCGTGGCCGGCCGCCAGCACGAAACCACCGAGCGCATCCGCGTGGCCGTAATTATGGGCGGCTACTCCTCGGAGCGGCACATTTCGGTGGAAAGCGGCCGCAACATCTACGAGAAGCTCAGCTCCTCGGCCAAGTACGCGCCGGTGCCGGTGTTCCTCACCGGCTCGGCCGACGAGCACCGCCTCTACGTGCTGCCCGTGAACGTGATGTTGAAGGACAACGCCGACGACATCCGCGAAAAGATTGAGCACGCCGAGGCTGGCGAGGCCCCGCACCCCATTCTGGAGCGTATCCGCCGCGAAGCCAGCGCCATCACGAGCACCTACGCGGGCCAGGGGCTGGCCTTGCCCCGCCGCATTACCTTCGAAGACCTGGCCCAGCTGGCCGACGAGGTGTTTATTGCCCTGCACGGCCGGCCCGGCGAAGACGGCGCGCTGCAGCAGCAGCTGGAAAAATTCGGGATGCCCTACAACGGCTCGGGCGTGGCCAGCAGCAGCGTCACCATCAACAAGTTCGAAACCAACAAGCGCCTGCGCACCGCCGGCCTGCTAGTGGCCGAGCACCGCATGGCCGCCAAGCTGGAGTGGCAGGCCGAGGCCGAAAGCTTCTACCGCACGCTCGAAACCCAGTTCCCCTACCCCTTCATTGCCAAACCCGCCGACGACGGCTGCTCTTCGGCGGTGAAGAAAATCAAGACCCGCGCGGAGCTGGAAGCCTTCAGCCAGCTCATTTTTCGGACCGAGGAAGACCTGCTCACGGGCCCCGCCGGGGTGCTGCAGTTGGGCTTCAAGGAGGAGTTTCCGCGCAAAGACGCTTTCCTGGTCGAAACGCTCATCGGCCGCGACGGGGCCGCGCATTTCCTGGAAGTAACGGGTGGCCTGCTCACGTCTTTCGACGAAGATGGGCAGCTCAGCATCGAGGTGTTTGAGGCCAGCGAGGCCCTGGCCACCGGCGAGGTGCTGAGCCTGGAAGAGAAATTCCTGGCCGGCGAAGGCCAGAACATCACCCCCGCCCGCTACCACGCCGACCCCGCCGAACGCCAGCGCATTTCCAACGAGGTAAAGGCCGTGCTGCGTCGCGTGGCCGAAGTGCTCGACATTCAGGGCTACGCCCGCATCGACGCCTTCGTGCGCGTGCGCGCCGGGGGCGAAGTTGAGGTGCTCATCATCGAAGTAAACTCCCTGCCCGGCATGACGCCCGCCACCTGCATTTTCCACCAAACGGCGCTGGCTGGCTACACGCCGTATCAGTTTATCGACCGGATTCTGGAGTTCGGCAAAGCGCGGGTGGCCTTAAGCACAACCAATTAGCCCGTCATGCTTTATCTGGCGTCCGCTTGCTGAAGCATCTCTACCGCGTAACTAACCCAATCAATTGGATTTACTATTGCGGTAGAGATGCTTCGACTCCGCTCAGCATGACGTTCTTTATTCCTTCAAATAGCATCTTATTCGCTCAATGTCATTCTTTTCTGCTAATAGCCCCCTTGATGTGGTGAAGCACCTGGTGCTGATTACCGTTGCCGGCCTGCTGCTGGTACTGGGGTTCTTCTACGTGTACCTGCCCATGACCACCCACCACGGCGAAACCATCACCGTGCCCAAGGTGACGGGCATGAACGTGGCCGACCTGGAGGACTACCTCGAGGAGCGTAACCTGGCCTACTTCGTGGATGATTCCAGCTACAGCCCCAGCATTCGGCCCTTTACGGTGCTGGTGCAGGACCCCGCGCCCGGTGAGAAGGTGAAGGAAGGCCGCAAAATTTACCTGCAGGTGAGCATGCAAAACCCGCCGGTCATCAAGATGCCTAAGCTCACCGATGGCTCCTCGAAGAACGCCATGCTCATCCTGAAAAGTTACGACCTGGTGGTAGGCCAGATTCAGCTGGTGCCCGACCTGGCCCAGAACGCCGTGCTCAAGCAGCTGGTGAACGGCAAGGAGATAGCGCCCGGCGCCCCCATTGCCAAAGGCACCAAGGTCGACCTGGTGGTAGGCGACGGCCAGGGCAACCAAACGTTTGCCGTGCCCAACCTCATCAATATGCCCGAGGACGAGGCCATTACGCTGCTGGTGGGCCAGGGCTTGCAAAAAGGCGAAGTATTTGAGCAAACCGCCGAAGCCGGCCAAGTTACTGGCACAGTGGTGCGCCAGCGCCCCGCAGCCGGCCCCGACGCCACCATTCGCATGGGCCAGCTGGTCGATATCTGGGTGGCGCGTTAACGGTCAACCAAGTATTGCGCGGGTTTGCAGGCGACGTGCTGATGGTTTCGCACTTTTTATACGGCGGTTCTCGTTAGGCTGCTTTTGAGTAGTCAGAAAATTACAATTCCGATAAAAGGCGCGGCTAATTGACTGCACTTTTCACGCGTACCCGGCCGTTAACCTCACTCCCTAACCCACTCTTCTTGGGGAGAGAGGGCTAGGGAGTGAGGTTAACGGCCGGGTACGATTGCACAATACGGGCACACAAAAGCTAACTACCTATGACAACACCCTTCCGCATGTGGCGCGGCCTGCTCCTACCCGGGCTGCTTATCCTCGCCGGTGCTGCTTCGGCGCAAGTAGTTCCCACGCGGCCCCTGTCGGCCGACCCGGCCCGGGCCGCGTATGCGCCCCAGCCAGACGCGCGGGCCCAGCGCCGGACCGCCGCTTTGGAGCTGCCCTTTTTCGACGATTTTACCACGCCGCTGGAAGGCGCGCCCGGGGTTGAAAACTGGCTGCCAACCGGCGGCGCGCTGGTGAGCAACCGCCTGGCCATTTACCCGCTCACCCGCGGCGCGGCCACGCTGGATGGCCTCCGGGCCAACGGCCAGAGCTACAGCGGCACCGTCAACGCGTCGTATGGCATCCTCGATTCGCTGGTTTCGCAGCCCATCAATCTGGCCGGCCTCACGCCAAACGACCAGCTCTACCTGAGCTTCGCCTGGCAGGCGGGCTCCATCATCGGGGTGCCCAACCGGAATATTGGCAACACCCAGGTGCGGCTGGAGCTGTATGCCAAAACGGCGGCCGGTGCCTGGGAGCTATTGTGGCAGGAGCTGAGCACGGGCCGGCGCACGGCGTTCCGGCAACAGGTTTTCAGCCTCAACGACGCGAAGTACCTGCACGGCAGCTTCCAGTTTATGTTGCTGGCCACGGGCAACCGGGCCGACAACAGCGACGGCTGGAGCGTGGACTACGTAGTGCTGGACCGGGGCCGCACGCGCGGCCTGACCGATACCACGTTTGTGGACGTGGCCACCAGCGCCGGCATCCGGGGCGGCATTCCGTCGGGTGGTTTGAGCAACCCGCTGCGCCGCTACACGGCCATGCCGGTGTGGCAATTCAACGCTGCCACGCCGCCCAACAGCGAAGTAGCGGCCCGCATGGGCGTCAATTTCACCAACCTGAATGCGGGTAATCTGCCCGTTCCCATCAGCATCGCAGGCACGGTGCGCGAGCTGCCCACTAGCTTGGTTCCTGGTAATTGGGCCGGGCGCTCCATCGCCTTTCCCGTGAATCCGCGTCAGGACAGTGTGACGGGCCACCCCGACCGCGTGGCCATTCCGCGCACGCCCACGGCCAAAACCCTGCGCTACACGCTGGTGCTCGACGCCCAGGAAACCGACCCGCGCACGCAACCCAACGACACCATTTTCCGCGACGTGGTACTGGATAACTACTATGCCTACGACGACGGCTCGGCCGAAAATATCGTGCAGCTGGTGTCCTACTCCACCGGCATTGCCTCCGCCTTTGCCTACCGCATCAACCTCAACCAGCCCGATAATGTGCGGGCGCTGCGCCTCTACCCCGTTTTCACGGCCTCGGACCGCGCCAGCCGACCTGTTACCATCAGCGTCTGGAATGAGGAAAATGGCCGGCCCGCCGATATGCCGGTGGCCACCAAAAGCGTGAGCCTGCCCAACCCGCTGCCAGCGGGAGCGCCGTACTTCGAAATCACTTTCGACCAGCCGGTTCCGGTGTCGGGCACGTTTTACGTGGGCTACTCCCAGCCCTCGCAGGGCCGCGACCTGCACTACGGCCTGGACTTGAACAATACCTTCCCGCCCGCCCACCTCTGGCGGCGCGACAACACCGGCGCCTGGGACACCGTGAGCTTCGTGCCGCGCGGTGCCGTGCGGCGGGGCGCCCTGATGATGCGCCCGGTAATGACCAACAGCGTGCTAACCGCCAGCGCCACCGCCCGCCAGGCCGAGGCTTACAGCCTGTTTCCCAACCCCACCCGTGGCACGGTAACCGTGGCCGGGCCCGCATTTGCCCGCGCCACCGTGCTCGACGCCGTGGGCCGCCGCGTGTGGGAGCAGCCCGCCGCGCAGGCCGGCCAGGCCACGCTCGCGCTGCCCTACCTGCCCGCCGGCGTCTACACCGTGCGCCTGACTCTGGCCGATGGCCGGATAGTGGGCCGCCGCCTGATGATTGAATAAGGAAGAGCGTTAGTCGCAGCCGCCACCCACCAAAAAAAACACCCACCGGCCAGCCGGTGGGTGTTTTTTGTTTACGAGCAGCAAGCAGAACACCTGTTTGGGACTGTCAGCCTGCTGCTTGATTGGCTGACTATTGAGCGGGCATCAGCACCGTGTCGATTACGTGAGTTACGCCATTTTTAGAAATAACGTCGGCGATGGTCACGGTGGCCATGCCGCCTTTGGCGTCCTTAATCATCACGCCGTTGCTGTTCTTAATCACCGTCAGGGTTTCGCCCTGCACGGTGGTGAGGACCTGGCCATCCGTAAGGTTGGCGGCAGTAACGCTACCGGGCACTACGTGGTAGGTCAGGATTTTGGTGAGCGTAGGCTTCATTTCGGGCGTCACCAGGGAGTTGACGGTACCGGCGGGCAGCTTGTCGAAGGCGCTGTTGGAAGGTGCAAATACGGTGAAAGGACCGGCACTTTTGAGGGTTTCTACCAGGCCGGCGGCCTTCACGGCAGCTACCAAGGTGGTGTGGTCGGCGCTACCCACGGCGTTGTCCACGATGTCCTTGTCAGGCGTCATCATGGCGCCGCCTACCATTACACCGGCACCCATGCCCATGTCGCCTTTCATATCGGCTTTTTTGTCGTCTTTGCGGGGCTTGGTTTTGGCCTTCATCTTGTCGCCCTTGTCCGATTTGCCTTTGACCTTCATCTTGCCGTCATCGGCCATCTTGGTCTTGGTCATCATGCCATCGGCCTTGGTTTTGGTCTTCTCGTCGTCGCTCTTGGTTTTCATATCCTGGGCAAAAGCAGGAGCGGTGAAAGCGACGGTAAGAGCGAGGGTTGCGAAAAATGGTTTAATATTCATGGTTCAAAGTTGAGTAAACGAAACAGTTGAAAAACACAGAATGCCTTATACGCAGAAGCGGGGCCGAAGGCTGAGAACCGGTCGATTATAGCCAGCAAATCGCTTCATGAATGGGTTTGCCACGGAACGACAATCTTGAAAATAAGCCTGGAATCCTCCTCGAAAACTCTCCCCAAAAGCCAGTAGTCAGCCATTGGGCAGTACCTTCTGCCGTAATTTCCTAATCAACAACTTCCCTTACCGCTTGCCGTTATGCCATTTCCTTTCGTCTTACGGATAGGTGCTGCCCTGCTCCTGCTCGTGCCCGCCGCGTGCAGCTACGACATCGCCGAAAGGCCCACCAGTGGCCCGGTAACCGAGGCCGTTGATAACGCCGCTCCCACGACCTCGCCCCTGCGCGACGTGCGCTGGGAGCTGCGCGAGCTGGCTGGCCAGGCCCCTCCCGCCATGGAGCAAACGCCGTATCTGGTACTCGACGAAGGCCGGGCCCGCGTGGAGGGCCGCGCCGAAGGCCGGGCCCGCGTGGAGGGCCGCGCCGGCTGCAACCGGTTTTCGGGTCCTTACACGGCGCCCGCCGTGGGCCAGCTCCGCCTAGGGCCGCTGGCCACCACCCGCAGCGCCTGCCCCGACCTGGCTACCGAAGGCATTTTCCTGCAAGCCCTCAACCAAGTGCAGCACTACCGCGTCAGCGGCACCACGCTCAGCCTGTTTTCGGCCGATACGCTGGCGGCCCCGCTCGCCCGTTTCCAAGCCATAGCGGGGAAGTAAGTGGCCGCGCAGCCGCTCTGAATGCTTTCTGCCCCACTGCAACTACTGAGTACCAGCTCGAACGTTTTCTTCGCGTTCGGCATTTCAGCAAGAAAAAACCCCCTAAGCAAGCTGCAGAGGGGGTTTTACGTGGCCGCGTTAGGAATCGAACCTAAATCAAGAGCTTCGGAAACTCTCATACTATCCGTTGTACGACGCGGCCGGATTAGGCTGCAAAAGTAGCCAAAAAAGCGAAGGGGACCAAATATAACCTCACAATTCCTACGAGCCAGCCGAGAAGCGACAAAACCCCAGACCGGAAAAAGCAGTTAAACTAACTGTATTAGTGAGCATAAATCTTCATCCTCCTACACTGTTTTTATGAAAAAGAATCTGTACACGGCCGATGCCTCGGCCATTGGCGGCCGCAGCGGCCGCGTTCGCTCGGCTACGGGTACCATCGACATGGAAATGTCGGTACCAGAAGGCCTGGGTGGCAAAAAGGATGCAACCAACCCCGAAGAGCTGTTTGCCGCGGGCTACGCCTCGTGCTTTCAGCAGGCGCTGCTCGTGATTGCTCAAAAATCGGGCGACACCCTCGACAAAGAAAGTACGGTGCAGTGCTCCGTTACGCTCTTTCAGGAAGGCGAAGCCTACGGTCTCAGCGCCATCCTTGACGTGGATTTGAAGAAATTTGACGAAGGCAAAACCATTGATATGGTACGCCAGGCGCACAAAATATGCCCCTATTCGGTGGGCACTCGCGGCAACATGGAAGTCGAGCTCAAAGTAATGGGCAAGACCATTCCGGTGCAAGCGGAGGAAAACGTGGGCGTAGCCGAAGGCAAGTGAATTAAAAATTGAGGATTAAAAATTAAAAAGGCCGTTCGGATATGTTCCGAACGGCCTTTTTAATTTTTAATCCTCAATTTTTAATTGCCGCTACGCAGCCGCCAGCACTTCTTTCACGCGGGCAGCGGCGTCCTTCAGCAGGGTAGCTGACTTCACTTGCAGGCCGCTTTCGTCGATGATGCGGGCGCCTTCTTCGGCGTTGGTGCCCTGCAGACGCACGATGATGGGCACGCGGATATCGCCGATTTTTTTGTAGGCTTCCACCACGCCGTTGGCCACCCGGTCGCAGCGTACGATGCCGCCGAAGATGTTAATCAGGATGGCCTTCACGTTCGGGTCCTTCAGAATGATGCGGAAGCCCGCCTCCACCGTCTGGGCGTTGGCTCCACCCCCTACGTCGAGGAAGTTGGCCGGCTCGCCGCCGCTCAGCTTAATGATGTCCATGGTGGCCATGGCTAGGCCGGCGCCGTTCACCATGCAGCCCACGTTGCCGTCGAGCTTCACATAGTTCAGGTTGTTCTGGCTGGCTTCTACTTCCAAGGGGTCTTCCTCGTTAAAGTCGCGCAGGGCCACGAAATCCTTGTGGCGGTACAAGGCGTTTTCGTCCAGCGTCACCTTGGCATCAACGGCCAGAATCTTGTTGTCCGACGTTTTCAACACGGGGTTGATTTCGAACATGGCGCTGTCGGTTTCGTCGTAGGCCTTGTAGAGGGCGGTTACGAATTTCACCATTTCCTTCTGCGCTTCGCCCTCAAGGCCCAGGTTGAAGGCAATTTTGCGGGCCTGGAAGCCCTGCAGGCCCACGGCGGGGTCCACGTGCTCGCGGTGGATTTTCTCGGGATGCGCCTCGGCTACCTCCTCGATGTCCATGCCGCCTTCGGTGGTGTAGATGATGACGTTTTTGCCCAACGCCCGGTCCAGCAGCACGCTCATGTAGTACTCCTTCGGCTCCGAATCGCCGGGGTAGTACACGTCCTGGGCTACCAGCACCTTGTTCACTTTGCGGCCTTCGGGACCGGTTTGCTTGGTGATGAGCTGCATGCCAATGATGTCCTTGGCAATGCCTGCCACCTTGTCCAGGCCTTTGGCGAGCTTCACTCCGCCCCCTTTGCCCCGTCCGCCGGCGTGAATCTGCGCCTTGATGACGAACCAGGTGGTGCCGGTGTCAGCCGTTAGTTTTTCGGCGGCGGCCACGGCCTCCTCGGGGGTATCGGCCACAATGCCTTCTTGGATACGGACACCGTATTTTTTCAGGATTTCCTTGCCCTGGTATTCGTGAATGTTCATAAGGTTGGTAAAGGGGTGGGTTTAGCGACTCTTACCTTCGGTTGGTAGCACGAAAGTACGGCGGCCAGTCTTTATTGTAGCAATTGCGTGCTCGTAGCACAAGCTTTAGCTTGTGACGAGCACCGCGAGTTCGGCGGCTGGCTTCGTTAAACGGTGCGTTACCGGATACTCGCTGCACTCGTCACAAGCTAAAGCTTATGCTACATTATAGCTTGCACTACTGCCCGTACCAGCGGGCCAGCACGGCTTCGGCGGGTTTGTGCTGGGGCGTAAAATCGGCGTGGCGGCGGGCCGGGCCGTCGGGGGCCAGGCCGGGGTACCACTTCCAGATAAACATGCCTTTCAGCCACGGCTGGCCCCAGCAGGCCCGGAACAGCGCCTCGTAGCAGCGGGCCTGGGTGGCTTCGTCGGGCGCGATGGGCAGGGCCAGGCGCTCGGGCCACTCCCAGGGCCGGGCCGCGGCGTCGGGGGTGGTTTTGTAGCCCACTTCGGTGAACACAACCGGCTTTTTGACTTTTTTCTGCCAGGCGGCCAGCTCGCGTAGGTGGGGCTGCCAGCCGGCCATCAGGGCGTCGAGGGACGGGTTGGCGGCTGGGCTCAGGGGGAAGTAAGCTTGAATGCCCACGTAGTCCAGCGCGTCCCAGAACCGGATTTGTTGGTACTCCCCGCTCCAGTTGGCGGCGTAGGTGAGTGGCCCGTGGTACACCTGCCGGATTTGGCGAATGAGGCGGCGCCACGCCTTTTCGTGGGCGGGCTCGGTGGGGTGCAGCAGCTCGGTACCAATGCAAAACGCGTCGAATTTACCCTGCTCCGCCACTTGGGCGTAGTGCAGGATATAGGTGGCGTAGCTGGCAAACCAGGCGTCCCAATCGGCCGGGCTCTTCATATTAATGTCGCCGGGCCAGGCGCCGTTGCCGCGCACCCAGAGGTGAGGCTTGAGCAGCGTGCGGATGCCGTGCTGGTGGGCCAAGCGCGCGGTGTGCAGCAGGCCGGCGTCGCTCTCGCCCCAGTAGCTGCCGCGACCGGGCCGCCGCCCGGTGCTCACCCGAATCAGCGGCTCGTTGGCCCCGGTCTGCCAGCCAAAGGGCATCTGGGCTATCCAGGTCACGTGGGCTTTGCGCAGGGGCTCCAGGTCGGCGGCGGTCGTAGAGTCGCCGCCCACCCAGCTCACGCCGCGCAGCCGAGTACTATCGAAGACTTCCGCGCCGCTGAAAGAGGCGGTTCCGAATGCAGAAGGCATTGTGGCCAGTTGCTGGCTAAGGGCCGTATCGGCGCCTTCGCCCCCCACCTGCCGGGGCCACCACCGCAGGGCCAGCAGCGGCACTGCCGCCAGCAGCACCAGCAGCCACCAGCGCCGCCGCAAAACAAAAAATACAGGCATTAGCGAGAGGTCAGTCACTGGCACAATTTCAAAATACGCCGCCCGGTCTATAACATATTTGCGGCCTCGTAACGCTAGCGCAGATTCTGCGTAGCTTTGCCACTACCGCATCATTCACGCTTTTCGTTGCCTTCCGTTGCTGCAAGCTATCAACATTCACAAGAGCTACAACTCCCTGAACGTGCTCAAGGGCATTGATTTGACGATTGAAAAGTCGGAAATTGTCAGCATCGTGGGCTCTTCGGGCGCGGGAAAAAGCACGCTGCTGCACATTCTGGGCACCCTGGACAACCCGGATTCGGGCGAGGTGTTGTTCGATGGCGAGTCGGTGAGCACGCTGGGACGCAACGACCTGGCCCGGTTCCGCAACCGGCACATCGGCTTCATCTTTCAGTTTCATAACCTGCTGCCCGAGTTCACGGCGCTGGAAAACGTGTGCCTGCCTGCCTACCTGGCCGGGCGCTCCGAGAAGGAAGTGCGCGTGCGGGCCCGCGAGCTGCTCGGCATGCTCAACATGGAATTCCGGGCCGACCACAAGCCCAGCGAAATGAGCGGCGGCGAGCAGCAGCGCGTGTCGGTAGCCCGCGCCCTCATCAACTCGCCCGAAATCATTTTTGCCGACGAGCCCAGCGGCAACCTCGACACCAAGAACGCCCAGGAGCTGCACCAGATTTTCTTCCTGCTGCGCAAAGAGCTGGGCCAGACCTTCGTGATTGTGACGCACAACGACCAGCTGGCCGAAATGGCTGACCGCAAGATTGTGATGCGCGACGGCCACATCGTGGAGGGCGGCTAACGGATACCAACAACGATTTTTCCCGCAGAGGAGCGCAGAGGTTCGCGCAGAGGGCCGCAGAGGATGTTCTTCTGCGGCCCTCTGCGCGAACCTCTGCGCTCCTCTGCGGGAAAGCTTTAGGGCCGATTTTTCCAAAACTTCATTCTCGCGAACCACTTACCCAATAGGATTAGTTAGTTTATTTTTCATAAATGTGCATAACAACTTGATATACAGCAATAAAATTTACCAATATTTTTGGCTTTTCTGGCACGTTTCTCGCAATGCTTCGGTTATAGACCCGAACATCAGTTGGACACATTACTAAAGAACAAAGCCATGAACGAGGCCACCAAAACCACCAAGGACATTACCAAGAAAGTAAAAGTCGAGAGCTACGACATCAGTCGCTCCGATGAGACGCTGGACCTGGCGAAGGACCTCGCCAAGTTCATCAAGGACAACAAGCTCACTACTAACGTGCAGGGCAAGGAGTTCGTGAACGTGGAGGGCTGGCAGTACGCCGGTTCGCGCCTGGGCATCGTGCCCATCGTGGAGCACGTCATCAACGTGAGCAGCCCCGATGAGATGAAATACCAGGCCAAAGTCACGCTGTTTGATATCCGCCACCAGACTACCGTGGGCGCTGGCTTTGCCGTGTGTTCCAATAAAGAGAGCGGCAAGAAGTTCTACCAGGAGTTCGCCATCATGAGCATGGCCCAGACCCGCGCCATTGGCAAGGCCTACCGCAACTGCCTGGCTTGGATTATCCGCGCTGCTGGCTACGAGCCTACTCCTGCCGAGGAAATGGACTACAACACCAACACGCCCGTTGCTGTCGTGGCGCCGGCTGCCGCTGTAGCCCAAGCCGTGCCCGCCATGCAGGTGGTGCCCGCCGAGGTCCCAGCCGTAGCCGCCGAGCAAGCTGCGCCGGTGCAGTACGCCACGGCTTCGCAGAAAGAGGAAATCATCCGCCTGCTTAACCACCCGGTGATTACCCGCCCCGAGAAGACCAAGATGCTGCTCAACATCAACCGCCTCGATGAGGAGCGCGCCATCCAAGCCATTGCCAAGCTGCGCAAGGCCATTGATGACCGTGAAAACGGCGAGAAGGTGGCGGCCTAAGCGGCGGCCTCGTTATTTAAGAAGCCCGGTGCCGTGAGGTGCTTGTCCTTACCCACATCTTAGGGCTGGTTAAGCTGAGCGGCGAGCTGGACGCCTTCGACGAGTAAGCGCAGGCTCATCAGGCCGCGCCAGAGGGTTTGCCAGCCAGGTGGTCCGTCGCCTTTGCGGCCCAGGTGGCCGCCCAGGCCAGCCAAGGCATAATACACGTCGCGCACAGTCTGCACGGGTCGTGAACTGCGCAGCGTGAGGACCTGTAAAAAAGTCGCTTCCAGCCCCGCTGCCGTCGCCGGCAAGTCGGGTTGGAGGCGACTTTTTTCGCGCATATCCACTAGCGCCAATGCGACCACGCTGAGCAGGGCGACGGCGGCAAAAAGACGGTCAGCGGTTTGGAGCTGGAGCTTTTCGGCCCCCAGGCCCGTTTTCAGGGCTTTGTGAAAGTCCTCGATGAGCCAGCGGCTCACGTACTGCCGGGCGCAGGCGTGGGCCTGGGCAAAATCCGTGATGGGTTGGTCGCAGAGCAGCAGCCATTCCAGGGCGGGCGTGGCCGGGCCTGTGTCCCCGACTTGGGCGGCTTCCCAGACCCGTACCAGGGCGCAGGGAACCGGGTCCCCTTTGCCCGTCGCCGCGCCCGGTCGCTGGGGCGCACGCAGGGCCAGCGGGGGGCTGAAACTGACCTGGAGCAGCACTTCGCGGGCCGGCTGGCCCGGCCGGCCACGCAAGGCCAGGGTCAACTGGCCCGCCGAGGGCTGGGCCCGCGCCACGGCGAAGAGCCGCCCGGCGGGCGCTTTGTCGGCGCCGGCCACCAGGGCCCGGTCCTGGGCGGCGCGCACCACGAAGCCCAGGCCCTGGGCCCGGCACTGCTGCAGGTGCTCGTAGATGTCGGCCCCGCGGTCGGCCACCACCACCCAGCGCGCGTCCGGTGGCGGGCTGCCCACGTTGCGCAAGCTCCGGGACCAGAGCGCCGATTCGCGGACCCGGCCCTGGCGCAGGCGCGAGCCGCCGTGGAGATGGTCTTTTTCGGCCTCCGGCACCGGTTGACGGACGTGAAACTGCTGGTCCAACAGGCCCAGCAGCGGCAGGGCGGGCCGTTTGGCGGCCGGGTCGGGGTCCTGCACCGGCCAGCCGGCGGCCACCAACGAGTGCAGCAGTACGCCCTGGCTCGTGGCCTTGCCCGGCCCGACCGGCCCCAGGCCGGGCCGGCGCTCGTCGGCTTCGGGCCAGCTCAGTTCGCTCGTGTCTTCGACCAGCAGGTAGGTGCCCGGCTCCTGTAGCGCTTGGCGAACCACGGCCTGATGCGCCCCCTGCAGCGCCTCGGGCGTGGCCCTTGCACCGCCCAGCAAGCGATACGCCGCTTTACTGGCCCCCGCCTGGCCGGTCCCCAACTGCGGAATGGTGGCCCCCGGCTGCCGGGCCCAACCGGCGGCCAACTGCACCACCCGTCGGCTGCGGCGGGCATCGCCCAACACCGTGCCCCCAAAATGCGTCTGCGCCCACAGCTGCGGGTCGCAGAAATGCGTCGAAATACTCATCTCGCAAGCTACTAAGCCGGCCCCGCAAGAACCCACAAAAAAGCGCCGACCTGTTGGCCGGCGCTTTTCAAAGATGTGGGTAAGGACAAG
>NZ_JNLX01000088.1 GCF_000715495.1 Hymenobacter sp. IS2118
CTTGTCCTTACCCACATCTTTGAAAAGCGCCGGCCAACAGGTCGGCGCTTTTTTGTGGGTTCTTGCGGGGCCGGCTTAGTAGCTTGCGAGATGAGTATTTCGACGCATTTCTGCGACCCGCAGCTGTGGGCGCAGACGCATTTTGGGGGCACGGTGTTGGGCGATGCCCGCCGCAGCCGACGGGTGGTGCAGTTGGCCGCCGGTTGGGCCCGGCAGCCGGGGGCCACCATTCCGCAGTTGGGGACCGGCCAGGCGGGGGCCAGTAAAGCGGCGTATCGCTTGCTGGGCGGTGCAAGGGCCACGCCCGAGGCGCTGCAGGGGGCGCATCAGGCCGTGGTTCGCCAAGCGCTACAGGAGCCGGGCACCTACCTGCTGGTCGAAGACACGAGCGAACTGAGCTGGCCCGAAGCCGACGAGCGCCGGCCCGGCCTGGGGCCGGTCGGGCCGGGCAAGGCCACGAGCCAGGGCGTACTGCTGCACTCGTTGGTGGCCGCCGGCTGGCCGGTGCAGGACCCCGACCCGGCCGCCAAACGGCCCGCCCTGCCGCTGCTGGGCCTGTTGGACCAGCAGTTTCACGTCCGTCAACCGGTGCCGGAGGCCGAAAAAGACCATCTCCACGGCGGCTCGCGCCTGCGCCAGGGCCGGGTCCGCGAATCGGCGCTCTGGTCCCGGAGCTTGCGCAACGTGGGCAGCCCGCCACCGGACGCGCGCTGGGTGGTGGTGGCCGACCGCGGGGCCGACATCTACGAGCACCTGCAGCAGTGCCGGGCCCAGGGCCTGGGCTTCGTGGTGCGCGCCGCCCAGGACCGGGCCCTGGTGGCCGGCGCCGACAAAGCGCCCGCCGGGCGGCTCTTCGCCGTGGCGCGGGCCCAGCCCTCGGCGGGCCAGTTGACCCTGGCCTTGCGTGGCCGGCCGGGCCAGCCGGCCCGCGAAGTGCTGCTCCAGGTCAGTTTCAGCCCCCCGCTGGCCCTGCGTGCGCCCCAGCGACCGGGCGCGGCGACGGGCAAAGGGGACCCGGTTCCCTGCGCCCTGGTACGGGTCTGGGAAGCCGCCCAAGTCGGGGACACAGGCCCGGCCACGCCCGCCCTGGAATGGCTGCTGCTCTGCGACCAACCCATCACGGATTTTGCCCAGGCCCACGCCTGCGCCCGGCAGTACGTGAGCCGCTGGCTCATCGAGGACTTTCACAAAGCCCTGAAAACGGGCCTGGGGGCCGAAAAGCTCCAGCTCCAAACCGCTGACCGTCTTTTTGCCGCCGTCGCCCTGCTCAGCGTGGTCGCATTGGCGCTAGTGGATATGCGCGAAAAAAGTCGCCTCCAACCCGACTTGCCGGCGACGGCAGCGGGGCTGGAAGCGACTTTTTTACAGGTCCTCACGCTGCGCAGTTCACGACCCGTGCAGACTGTGCGCGACGTGTATTATGCCTTGGCTGGCCTGGGCGGCCACCTGGGCCGCAAAGGCGACGGACCACCTGGCTGGCAAACCCTCTGGCGCGGCCTGATGAGCCTGCGCTTACTCGTCGAAGGCGTCCGGCTCGCCACTCAACTCAACCAGCCCTAAGATGTGGGTAAGGACAAGCTGCATCGATGCAGCCGGGCTTTTCTGTGTGCTAACCAAGTAGAATACTACTTCACTTTGAGCTGGCAAATCACGGTCGTGCCGCCTTTCACTTTCTGGCCCAACTCTACTTTCACTTCGGTATCCATCGGCACGAAAACATCCACGCGGGAGCCGAATTTGATGAAGCCGAACTCCTCACCCTGCGTTACTTCGTCGCCCTCATTCACGTACCACACGATGCGGCGGGCCATGGCGCCGGCAATCTGCCGGAAGAGCACCAGCGGGCCGGCATCGCTTTCGACTACCACCGTGGTGCGCTCGTTTTGAGTGCTACTTTTGGGGTGCCAGGCCACCAGGTAGTTGCCGGGGTGGTATTTGAAGTATTTCACCAGGCCTGAAATCGGATTGCGCGTGATGTGCACGTTGATAGGCGACATGAAAATGCTGATTTGCTTGCGCTCATCCTCGAAATACTCGGGCTCGAATACGTTTTCGATTACCACCACCTTGCCGTCGGCGGGTGCCAGCAGCAAATCCTCGTGGGTGAACAGGTGCCGGAAGGGACTGCGGAAGAATTGCAGAATCAGCAAAAAGACAATAACCGTGGCCCCGGCAAACAGCCGATTGACCAAATCGCCACCTTTATTTAAATTGAATATCAGCAGATTAAGCGCCAGTAGTACTAGCAGCGTAACGAACAGAATGCGTCTTCCTTCTTTGTGGATTTTCATAATCACTGATTTTCGCTGATTGACTTTGATTTCGCTGATTTATGCGGCATCAATCGGCGCACAACGACCTTACGGTATTTTTTGCCTAGTGGGACAAATTACGGTCAAAAACAGAAATAGCACCGGCCAAGTGGCCCGTGCCATTTCTGTTTTTGTCTGTACAGCTTAATTTACACTTAGCCGGAGCCACAAGATAATCAGCTAAATCAAACTAATCAGCGAAAATCCGCGATTCTAGAAGCCGCCGCGGAACTTGTAGGTCTGGGCTACTTTATCGATGGCCACGACGTAGGCCGCGATGCGCATCGGCACATTGTATTTCTGGCTGGTCTGGTACACCTTCTCGAAGGCGTCATTCATGATGCGGTCGGCACGGTCGGTCACCATGTCCAGGCTCCATTTGAAGCCCTGCTTGTTCTGCACCCACTCGAAGTAGGAAACCGTAACGCCGCCGGAATTGGCCAGGATGTCGGGCACCACCATAATGCCTTTGTCATTGATAATGGAGTCGGCCGAGGCCGACGTAGGGCCGTTGGCACCTTCCACAATCAGCTTGGCTTTGATTTTATGCGCGTTGTGCTCGGTAATAACGTCCTCCACGGCAGCTGGCACCAGCACGTCCACGTCGGAAGTCAGCAGGTCGTCGGCATCCATGGGCGTGGCGCCGGTGAAGCCTTCGAGGCGGCCGTTGTGCGCGTTTTTGTACGCCACCGCCTCGTCGATATTAATGCCGTTATCGTTCCAGTAAGCCCCGGAAATATCGGATACGCCTTTGATTTTCACCCCCTCGGCGTGCAACAGAATAGCAGCCCAGGAGCCCACGTTGCCGAAGCCCTGAATGGCAGCGGAAACTTCCGTTGGCTTCAGTCCCAGCTTTTTGAGGGCGGCCAGGGCCGACACCATCACGCCGCGGCCAGTGGCTTCGGTGCGGCCCAGCGAGCCGCCCATCACCAACGGTTTGCCCGTAACCACGGCCGGCGAGGTCATGCCGTTGGTTTTGGAAAACTCGTCCATCAGCCACGCCATTTCGCGGGGGCCGGTGCCCATGTCGGGAGCCGGAATGTCGCGGTCGGGACCGAAAATGTCTTTCAGGGCCAAGGTGTAGCCGCGGGTCATGCGCTCAATTTCGCCGGCGCTCATCGTGGTGGGGTCGCAGATGATACCGCCTTTGGCGCCGCCGTAAGGAATGTCAACCACGGCGCACTTCCAGGTCATCCAGGCAGCCAGGGCTTTCACCTCGTCGAGGTGCACGTTTTTGTCGTAGCGAATGCCGCCCTTGCTCGGGCCCAGAATGGTGTTGTGAATCACACGGTAGCCTTCGAAAACGCGGATGTGGCCGTCGTCCATCGTCACCGGAATGTTGACGATAACCTGCTTGTCGGCCACTTTCAGCACGTTGTACGTGGCATCATCGAGCCCGAGGATATCGGCCGCGATATTGAAGCGCGACATCATGGATTCCAGGGGATTTTCGCGGTCCAGAATCGGGGCTGGTTCTTTGTACACGGTGTGGTGAGCTGCCATTCGGATGGGGGTGGGAAAGTGTTGGGTGGGAGTGTGCCGGAGGTTTAGGGCCGCAAAGGTACGTTGATTAGCTGCTAGGTTTTAGCCATCAGCTATTGGCATTTACACCAAAAAAAAGCCGATAACTAATTAGCCAGCAATTGCAGCAGCGCCAGCACCGGCAGCACCAGCAGAAACGCATCGAAGCGGTCGAGTAATCCGCCGTGGCCGGGCATGAACGTGCCCGAATCCTTCACGCCCACGCTGCGCTTGAGCATGGACTCGGCCAGGTCGCCGATGGGGCCGAACACGGCCACCACGCCGGCCGCCACCAGGAGGTGCGCCAGCGGCACATCGGGCAGCATAAACGTCAGGGCCCAGCCCACGACCAGTGTGAGCGCAAAGCCACCGGCCCAGCCCTCCCAGGTTTTACCGGGCGAGATGCTGGGGGCCAGCTTGCGCTTGCCAAAGGTTCTGCCGGCCGCGTAAGCGCCAATATCGGAAGCCCAGACAAGGAAGAGTAGGGCGAAAATGCGGCGATAGTCGTAGCCCTCGGGCCCAGAGGCCACCGCGTTGAGGAAGCACATGGGCAAGCTCACGTAGAACAGTCCGCCGAGCGTTGCGCTGATATTGGCAAATGGGCTGCCGTTGTTGGGCCACGCCGTGATTTCCTTCAGCACCAGCCCCACCAGCAGCAGGGCGGCCACCACCAGCCACGCGTAAGCCGAACTTCCGGCGCTCATAAACCAAAGGGAAGCAGGCAGAGGCGTTGCCTGCGGCAAGGCCGACAGGGGTGGGTAAATGGTCCAGCCCTGTGGCTGACCGGAGAATTGAGCGTATTGCTGATGGCCGTGAGTTACATAATATACCAAGCCAAAAATCACTAAACTAGCCCCCACTCCCATCCATTTCGCTGGCTTGGTTCCGCCTGCCCGCATCATGCGATAAAATTCCAGCAGCATTTTTACCTGCACCGCCGCGAAAAACAAAGCAAAGCTCCAGGCGCTGAACCATACGCTGCCCAGCAGCATGGCGGCTCCGATGGAGGCGTAGATGGCCCGCTGGCCCAGGTCGCTGGGCCCGGACTTTTTACCGGTGGCGTCGGGTAAGGCGGGGGTAATCGGAGGCGTAGCGTCGGGCAAATCGGAAGGAATGTAGAGGCGTAAGCTTGCGTCTCTGCGTTGGAAATAGTAGTAGAATAACGCCGGCTTGGTCGTTTCGGATTGCCGTTCAACGACGCGACGTAAAGATGCGCCGCTACGCCGTTCGTTTCACGCCGTCGTGGCTGAGGGTGAGCATTTGGGTGGGCGGGGCCGGGGCCGTCATGTGCCGGTACAGGAAGTAGAGCAGGCCGGCCGAGAGCAGCGCCGACGGCACCACCAGCGTCCAGGGCAGCGCCTCAGTCGAGTCGGGGTCGAAGCCCCAGCCGAACAGGCCGCGCTGGGTGAGGTATACAATAAGAAGCTGGAAGGCGTTCTGGGCAAAGTGCGCGGCCATGGAAACCAGAATATTACCGCTCCAGAGGTACAGATACCCCAGCACCAACCCGAGCACAAAGCGCGGCACAAACCCAAAAAACTGCATGTGAATGGCCGAGAAAATGGCCGCTCCCAGCCACACGCCCACGTGCGGCGAAAACCAGCGCACCAGGTTTTTCTGAATTACGCCCCGAAACGCCAGTTCCTCGGCCACAGCCGGCACCACGGCCACCACCACCACGCCCACCAGAAACCGCGTGGTCGTGTTGAAGCGGGTGAGGAACTTGGTGAGGCCCTGGGCCCGGTCTTCACTGGCGCGCGCCCATACCTCAAAATCATGCAGAAAAGCCGGAAAACGCGCGTCGGCGTTCCAGGCCACGATGCTGGACATGAAGGGCAGAATCACCACAATGAGCACGGCCACGGCCAGCAGCCACCACGCCGCCCCCAGCCGGCGCGCATTGAAATACTCGGCCCAGCCATAGCCCATGGCCGATGCCAGCAGCAGCGAGCCCCCCGCAAAAGCCGAAAACAGCAGCACGCCTTGCGCCATCATCAGGATGCTCCAGCCCTGCGGGGAAGTCATGGGAGCAGTCATCACCTGTTGCACTTCCGGCAGGGAAAGGCCGTAGCCTTGCAGCGCTACTCCGAAAATAATGGCGTAGCCCAGGCAGGCCCCAACCACCATCAGCACCACAAGCATCAATATCTGGAGGCCGGGGTGCAAGGTGCGCGGCAGGAAACCTTTCATGGACGAGGACTAGTTGGGTAGGACGTAAATTTGACCACAGATTTAACAGATTTTAGCGGATTTAACGGATTTTTTGTGGTTCCGCTTCTTCCCGCTCGTCTGTTATGGCGCTGCAAATGACGTTAAATCTATCAGAACCCGTAATTATTCCGGGTCACTTCCTAAGTCCGCCTACTAAGACGGAACCCCAAATAATCTGTTAAATCCGCTAAAATCTGTTAAATCTGTGGTCAACATCGGTCCCAATATTACCCTGCCCGACTTCCCGCTCCTGCTCGCGCCCATGGAGGACGTGAGTGACCCGCCCTTTCGCGCGGTGTGCAAGGCCAATGGGGCCGACTTGATGTACACCGAATTTATTTCGTCGGAAGGACTGATTCGGGCGGCAGCCAAGAGCCGCAAGAAGCTGGATATTTTCGACTACGAGCGGCCCATCGGCATCCAGCTGTTTGGGTCGGATGTGGAAACGATGGGCGAATGCGCGGCCATCAGCACCGAAGTGGGGCCCGATTTGATTGACATTAACTACGGCTGCCCGGTGAAGCAGGTGGCTTGCCGCGGCGCCGGCGCGGCCCTACTCCAGGACATCCCCAAAATGGTGGAGATGACGGCCGCCGTTATCCGCAACACCCACCTGCCCGTGACCGTGAAAACCCGCCTGGGCTGGGACGAGGGCACCAAAAACGTGGAAGAAGTGGCCGAGCGCCTGCAGGACATCGGCATTGCGGCCCTCACCGTGCACGGCCGCACCCGCGCCCAGCTCTACAAAGGCGAGGCCGACTGGCGCCTCATTGCCAAAATCAAGGACAACCCACGCATTCACATTCCCATCTTCGGCAACGGCGACATCACCTCGCCCGAGAAAGCGTTGGAGTACAAAAACCGCTACGGCGTGGACGGCGTGATGGTGGGCCGCGCCAGCATCGGCTACCCCTGGATTTTCCGCGAAATCAAGCACTACGTGGCCACTGGCCAGCTGCTGGCCCCGCCCACCCTGGAAGAGCGGGTGGCTATGTGCCAGATGCACTTCGACAAAAGCGTGGAGTGGAAAGGTCCGAAAGTGGGCATCTTTGAGATGCGCCGCCACTACGCCCACTACTTCCGCGGCCTGGAAGGTGCCAAGTCCTGGCGCACCAGCCTGGTAAATGCCGAAACCCCCAACGTGGTGTACGGCATCCTGCAGGAAATCGCTGCCAGCGAAGCGGTGCTGGTCAACGGGTAGTTGTACAATCGCGCCCAGGCGCCAACCTCACCCCCTAACCCTGGGATTTTGCCTCCCGGCCGCGAGCACCTCATCCCCTAACCCCTTCTCCTCAGGAAGAAGGGGGACTAGTTTTTAGCGCTAAACACAAAGCTAAAAATCTAGAACTACAGCTAGTTCCCCTTCTCCCTGAGGAGAAGGGGCTAGGGGATGAGGTGCCTGCGGCCGAGCACGCTTGAATAACTAACCACGAACTAAGTGATTCCGATTTACGACCAAAAGTCCCGCCTCAAAATTCTGGTGGCCGTCATGGCCTTGCTGATTGGGGCGGCTACCGTGGTGTACACCAATTTGCTGGTGCAGCGGGTATCGGAACGGGAGCAGCAGCAGATTCAGCTGTATGCCAAAGCCCAGGAATTCATTATCAACTCTGAGCAGGACTCGAACACCTTGTTCGTTTTCAGCGAGATAGTGAATGCCAACGCCACTATTCCGGTGATTCTCAGCGACGGAACCAATGCCATTGCGGCCAAAAACATTACTATTCCGGCCCACTTGTCGGAGGCCGATTCGGTGCGGCTAATGCAGAGCGAGTTGCTGCTCATGAAGCAGCAGCACCCGCCCATCGTGGTGAAGTTCGGGGCCGGGCAGGTGAACTACATCTACTACCGCGACTCGGTGCTGCTGCAGCAGCTGCGCACCTACCCGCTGGTGCAGCTCGTCGTGATTGGCTGCCTGGGCATCATTGCCTATTTCGCGTTCAGCTCGTCGCGCCGGGCCGAGCAAAACCGCGTGTGGGTGGGCTTGGCCAAAGAAACCGCCCACCAGCTGGGCACGCCGCTCAGCAGCCTGGTGGGCTGGCAGAACTACCTGCGCGACTCCGACCGCTTCAAGGACGAGCCCATTGTGGAAGAGTTGGGCAAGGACATCCGGCGCCTGGAAATCATCACCGAGCGGTTCTCCAACATCGGCTCGGTGCCCGTGCTGAAGGATGAAAACCTGTACCGCACCACCCGCAACGCCATCGAATACCTGCAAAGCCGGGTCTCCAAAAAGGTGGTTTTCACCATCGAATCGGACCTGCCGCTCGATACGCCCGCCCGCATCAACGTGCCGCTCTTCGATTGGGTCATCGAAAACATCTGCAAAAACGCCGTGGACGCCATGAACGGGCGCGGCTCCATCACGCTGCACCTGCGGCGGGTGCGCACCCGCC
>NZ_JNLX01000089.1 GCF_000715495.1 Hymenobacter sp. IS2118
GCACCCGCCGCAGCTGGTACCGGCGCGGCGCCCCGCCCCAGCAAGTAGCCGTCGATATCACCGACACCGGCAAGGGCATTCCCAGCCACAAGCTGCAAAGCATATTTATGCCCGGCTTCACCACCAAAAAGCGCGGTTGGGGCCTGGGCCTGGCCCTGGCCAAGCGCATCATCGAGAACTACCACGAAGGCCGCCTCTTCGTGAAATGGAGCGAAGTGGGACGCGGCACCACGTTCCGCATCGTCCTCAATCAATAGATTTTTGATTGAGCTGTTAGCCGTTAGCTATTTCTACTGAATGGGGCTAACAGCTAACAGCTAACAGCTCAAAAAACCCTATCGGTTCGTGATTTCCACGTAGGCGTTGCCGGTTACGGGCTTGCCGTTGTGGGTGCCCGTGACGCGGCACATGCCTTCCCAGTAGTTCAATTTCAACACTTTAAACAGGCGCAGATTCAGCTCCTGGTTGGGCACGAGGGGCGTGATGGTGAGGTCGTAGCCTTTGCCGGGCACGGTGAGGTGCCAGGTGGCGGGGTATTTCTTTTTGGAAGTGGGGCTGGTCCAGTACGTGACGGGTTCCAGGGTGAAGTCCTTTTCGGCGAGGTGCAGGTTTTGGTTTTGGGCGCCGTAGTGCGAGCCGCCGCCGATGTGCTGGCCGGTTTTGGTATCGTGCACCGCATACACCATTATTTCCTCCCGGGGTTCATCGAGCTGGATGCTGAGCCAGTCCCAGGCCACGTTGCGCTTGTTCACGCCGCCGCAGTTCCACTGCCGGTCGTACCACAGCTCGCCGGTTACCTGATGGGTTTTACCGCCTACTTCGATGGTGCCGGTGGTAGCTAGACGCGGGTAGCTGTAGTAGCCCGCCTGGGCCACTGGGCCGTACTGCTCGTAGCCGGTGCCGCCGTGCAGCAGCACCGGCTTAGTGGGCGTGGTGCTCAGGTTGATGGCCTGCCCGGCGTGGGCGGCCATGCGGGCCCGCAGCTGGTAGCGGCCTTCCTGCCCGGTGAGGGTCCAGGTTTGGGCGTCTTTTTTTTCGCTCAGATTGATGGGCAGCGTGGCCGTGAGGGGCGTGGCCAGCTTATCGAGCTTGTAATCGTACTGGAACTGCTGGGTTTGCGGGTCGGTGAGGGCAAAATTTACCATCTGGTAATCCTTCTTGCCATCGGGGCTGAAATGGAAAAAGACGTACTCCACGCCAAACTCCTCGCCCGTGGCCACGTCTTTCAGATGTCCCGTGAAGTACCACCATTCCAGGGAATTAAGCACATGCGGCGCTTCCTCCTGCGGCAGCTGGGCCTGGCCGGGGAAAACGTCATTTTTGGTAGTGGGCTTGAGGATGGAGCAGGCCGAAGCCAGCACAAGTAGCAGGGCAAAACGCAAAACTTTCATACCCTCCCACAAGGCTTTTCCGGGGCTAAAAGTTTGGGGAAATGATGCGCTTTGCTTAAGCCCGGCACGGATGTGCAAGCCCGGTAGATTTCCGAGAGCATTATAGAACAATCCCAAGCTTGCGGCTTGCGGCTTGGAGCTTACTTCTGCGGCGGCGCTACCGGGGGCTCGGGCATACGGATTTTGCCCATTACCTGCCCGCGCCGGGGTACCGACTCCATGCGCACCACCAACGGGGCTGGCTGCGGCGTGGTGCGCGTATTCAGGCTCAACGTCTGCTCTTTGAAATCAAAGGGGTTGCCCACGAACCGCAGTTCCAGCGCGCCGCCGGCCAGGGGTGCCCAGTCGGGCGCCATGCGGAGCTCAAACCGCCCCTCTGCGTCCGTCACGGTGCCGTATTGCGTGCCGTTGATAAAAATATTGACCTGCGCGGCGTTTTTGCTCGCGCCATCAAACACCTGACCCCGGATGATGAGCTGCTGCGATTGCACAGCGGCTGGGTTCGCGCCGGCGGCCGTGGCTTGGGCCGGCAGCTGCTGGGGTGGCTTGGAGGCGCACGACGACAGGGGCTGCCAGCCCAGCAGCGCCAGGCCGGCCAGCGCCCAGCGGCGCCAGCGACTGGCCGGCGCCGAGGCCGCCAGCTGCGGG
>NZ_JNLX01000090.1 GCF_000715495.1 Hymenobacter sp. IS2118
CTTGTCCTTACCCACATCTTTGAAAAGCGCCGGCCAACAGGTCGGCGCTTTTTTGTGGGTTCTTGCGGGGCCGGCTTAGTAGCTTGCGAGATGAGTATTTCGACGCATTTCTGCGACCCGCAGCTGTGGGCGCAGACGCATTTTGGGGGCACGGTGTTGGGCGATGCCCGCCGCAGCCGACGGGTGGTGCAGTTGGCCGCCGGTTGGGCCCGGCAGCCGGGGGCCACCATTCCGCAGTTGGGGACCGGCCAGGCGGGGGCCAGTAAAGCGGCGTATCGCTTGCTGGGCGGTGCAAGGGCCACGCCCGAGGCGCTGCAGGGGGCGCATCAGGCCGTGGTTCGCCAAGCGCTACAGGAGCCGGGCACCTACCTGCTGGTCGAAGACACGAGCGAACTGAGCTGGCCCGAAGCCGACGAGCGCCGGCCCGGCCTGGGGCCGGTCGGGCCGGGCAAGGCCACGAGCCAGGGCGTACTGCTGCACTCGTTGGTGGCCGCCGGCTGGCCGGTGCAGGACCCCGACCCGGCCGCCAAACGGCCCGCCCTGCCGCTGCTGGGCCTGTTGGACCAGCAGTTTCACGTCCGTCAACCGGTGCCGGAGGCCGAAAAAGACCATCTCCACGGCGGCTCGCGCCTGCGCCAGGGCCGGGTCCGCGAATCGGCGCTCTGGTCCCGGAGCTTGCGCAACGTGGGCAGCCCGCCACCGGACGCGCGCTGGGTGGTGGTGGCCGACCGCGGGGCCGACATCTACGAGCACCTGCAGCAGTGCCGGGCCCAGGGCCTGGGCTTCGTGGTGCGCGCCGCCCAGGACCGGGCCCTGGTGGCCGGCGCCGACAAAGCGCCCGCCGGGCGGCTCTTCGCCGTGGCGCGGGCCCAGCCCTCGGCGGGCCAGTTGACCCTGGCCTTGCGTGGCCGGCCGGGCCAGCCGGCCCGCGAAGTGCTGCTCCAGGTCAGTTTCAGCCCCCCGCTGGCCCTGCGTGCGCCCCAGCGACCGGGCGCGGCGACGGGCAAAGGGGACCCGGTTCCCTGCGCCCTGGTACGGGTCTGGGAAGCCGCCCAAGTCGGGGACACAGGCCCGGCCACGCCCGCCCTGGAATGGCTGCTGCTCTGCGACCAACCCATCACGGATTTTGCCCAGGCCCACGCCTGCGCCCGGCAGTACGTGAGCCGCTGGCTCATCGAGGACTTTCACAAAGCCCTGAAAACGGGCCTGGGGGCCGAAAAGCTCCAGCTCCAAACCGCTGACCGTCTTTTTGCCGCCGTCGCCCTGCTCAGCGTGGTCGCATTGGCGCTAGTGGATATGCGCGAAAAAAGTCGCCTCCAACCCGACTTGCCGGCGACGGCAGCGGGGCTGGAAGCGACTTTTTTACAGGTCCTCACGCTGCGCAGTTCACGACCCGTGCAGACTGTGCGCGACGTGTATTATGCCTTGGCTGGCCTGGGCGGCCACCTGGGCCGCAAAGGCGACGGACCACCTGGCTGGCAAACCCTCTGGCGCGGCCTGATGAGCCTGCGCTTACTCGTCGAAGGCGTCCAGCTCGCCGCTCAGCTTAACCAGCCCTAAGATGTGGGTAAGGACAAGTCAGCAACTGACGGGGCTTTTCGTTTCTCCCGCGGCTTAGGCGGCGGGCTTCGCGGCCGGGCCGCCTTTGGCCCCGCCGAGGATGATGAGCTTGGTGTAGCCCTGGAAGCGCAGCCACACCTCGTGCTTGGTGGGCGAGTTTTGGTAGGCGCTGAGCTGCGTGCGCATCTCCTTGATGAGGTTGGCGTTGCGGCGCAGCAGGGCGATGAGTTGTTTGCGGTCGGTAGCACCCGCTACCACGGCGATGCGCTGGCCGGCTTGTTTCTTCTCGAAGCGGGCCAGCTGGGTGGTCGTCTCGGCCAGGTCGTCGGCCGTGAACTCGCGCTTGGCCATCTGGGCGGCCAGGGGCTGGGCCTCCTTCAGCAGCGCCGTGAGCATGGTGGCAAAGCTGCCATCGGCCGCCGCCGCCAGCTCGGAGCGGGAGTAGCGCACGCGGCCGGCCAGGTCCTCGTCCTGGTTGGAGGCACTGGCGGCGTAGCCTTGCAGGGCGGCGGCCAGGCGGGGCGCCAGGGCCTTGAGGCGGGTTTTGGCCCCCGCCTTCTGCTGGGTCACGGTGCCGCTGTCATCGCCCATCACGGCGTCTTCCAGCAGGCGGGCCTGGGCCAGGTTGGCGGCATGCTCGGTCCGCAGGGGCGCGATGTCGTCTTCCAGGGGTTGGTAGAGGGCCTTGTCGGCTTGCAGGCCGTCGGCGGTGGCGGTATCGCGCCGCAGTTGGGCGTCGAGTTTGTTATTGTCCATATCGCTGAGCGTTAAGGGTAGAAGTACCCTCAAACGTAGCGAATATTCCGGTATTGCCGTGGTTTTATAAACAACCGGACCGCCGCCCCTTCCCTCCGGACGCCCGCCAACCGCTTCCGGACCAAAAACCCAGGCGTCCGGACACTCGCCAACCGCTTCGGGACACCCGCCAAACGCTCCCGGATGCCTGCCAACCGCTTCGGGATGTTCGCCAACCGCTTCGGGATGTTCGCCAACCGCTTCGGGATGTTCGCCAACCGTTTCGGGATGTTCGCCAACCGTTTCAGGACTGTAAACCTTTCTTCCGGACTGCAAACCTTTCTTCCAGACCACAAACCTTCGCGCCAGCCGAGGAGTCTCTCCGTTTCGCTTGTGGCTTAGGCGGCGGGCTTCGCGGCGGCACCACCCTTCGGTCCGCCCTGGCTCAGAACCATACTGGTTTAGCGCTGGAAGCGCAGCTACGGTAAGCGGGCGGGAGTAAGTTCTCGTAGGAGAGCAGCTGCATCTTTTTGAGGAGGTTCATCTGGCAGGCCAGCGGGGCAATAACCGTTTTGGGACGGCACTGCCCGTCACCGTCACGTTTCGCTGCCGGGCCCATAAGGGTGTTGCCCAGCGCTAAGTCGTTGGCCGTTTATTTTACTCTTGCCCACGGGCATCTATACCGTCCACGCCCAGGAAGGCGCGATAGTGAAGCGCCTGGTGAAGGAGTAGGCTCCATCGCCGCAGGCAAACGCCTGCCCAAAACCCAAAAAGCACCGGCCAGTAGGTCGGTGCTTTTTTTTGCACCGGCGGCTCCTTGCTCATCGGCATAAAAAAGAGCGCCGGCCGGTTGGCTGACGCTTTCTGATAAGTGACCATGCGCAGCCCTGACACCAATCTAACACCTTAGTCATAAATCTATTAAATTCTGGCGCTCGGCGCTCGTGCACCCCACCCCCTAGCCCCCTCCCCTCCGGGAGAGGGGGGATTAGCACTAGTTCTAAAAAGCTAGAAAACAGGGGTTAAGACTAAAAACTAGTTCCCCCTCTCCCGGAGGGGAGGGGGCTAGGGGGTGGGGTGCACGAGCAGTGAGCGCCAGTCACCTACCGGCCGCTCACCACCAGGCGCTGGGTAGCCACGCGCTGGCCGGCGGCATCGAGCAGCACCACGTGGTAGAGGCCGGGCACGAGCGTGGGCAGTGCCAGGCTGGCCGCTGCCCCGTTCACCGGCCGCTGGCTCAGGAGCTGGCCCAGCTGCGAGTAAGTCTGCACGGTACCGCCGGCGGGCAGGTCGGTAAGCTGAACCATCACGGCCTTGCTATCGGAAGTTGGGTTGGGATATACCGACAGCTGCGGCGCGACGGCGCGGCGCGGGCCCATGGCCACCGACACGACCGGCGAATACGCCTGCTGCCCGTCCACGTCAACCTGGCGCAGGCGGTAGTACAGGATGGCAACGTCCTGGGTACCGGCGTCCGAATCGCGCAGCTTATAGGTCTGGAGACGGCTGCTGTTGCCCGCCGACTGCACCTGGCCGATGGCCTGGAAGGCGGCATCGCGGCCCGTAGACCGCTCCACTACGAAGTGGCTGCTGTTGGCTTCCGAGGCGGTGGCCCAGTTCAGGTCGGTGCCGCCGTTGGCCCACTTGCCGGTGAAGGCGGTGAGCTCCACGGGCAGCGGCCCGACGATGTTGGGCAGGCCGCCGGCCCGGTCATCGGCAAAGGCGTAGGCCACGGTAATGTTAGTTAGAACCGATGCCAGACCACTTACAGTAATCGAGACGGCCGAAAAATCCTGAGTGGTGAGGAAGGACAGCTCCTGACGGCCATCGGGCAGCAGCGTTACGGAGAGCAACGCCTTGCCCGATGCACTTTCCAGCAATTGGTTGCCAGCGTAGGTGCTGACGGTGATGCGCTCCAGCAGCGTTAGGTCGAGCAGATTGTCCCCGGCGTCCAGCACCACGCCGGCCCGGTTACCGGCTTCTCCTGAGTTGCCGCCGTCGGCGTCGAGGTCCAGTTTCAGCTCCACCACGTTGGCCACGCCAATGCCCACTTTGATTACTGCATTGGTATTCGGGTTGTTATCAGCCGCGCCTTCGGGGTTCACAACACGGCAACTAAGGCACAGCAGTGCGGAAATCGTAACCGAGGCATGGTCAGATGCTTCGCCGGAGTCGAAATCCGACAGTACTTCCGTTTCGGCCTCAAATGCTTTGGCCTCTACCCCGAAGCCGTAGTAGATTTCCAGGTCGTCGAGCACCGTCAGCAGGCCCACGCGCTCAATTTTCACTTCGTCGAAAGCCAGGGTTGAAGGGAAGCTCACCTGGGTTTTGCCATCGGGCAGCACGCGCAGCTCCAGCACCCCCAGGCCCGTTTGCGACTCCTTCTTCACCCCGTTGAGGTAAGTTGTCACCCGCAAGCCCGACAGCACACTCGCATCGAGCAGGCCATCGCTGCCGCTGCCAATTACAAAGCCGGCGTAGTAGCCGGCCGGTGCGGGCTGGCTGCCTTCCAGGGCCACCGTCAGGGCCGAAGGGCAGGCCACCGTAGCCAGGTTGTTGAAGGTTGCGAAGTTGGTCAGGTCCTTGTCCACTGCCCTTTGAGGATTGGCGATGCCGGCAAAGCCGCACACGCTCACGATGCCCACGCCCTTGGTGCCCGTGCCGTAGTAAGGGGCCAGCTCCGCCGCGGTGGTTCCGGCAAACCGCGATATCAGGCCCAGTACCGGCCGTTGCACCAGGGCGGGCACGGCATAGGCGTAGTGCACCCTGAGTTTATAAGACAGCGTAGCAAGCCCCCCCACCTGCAGTTCGATGGCGGTGAACGGCGTACTAGCGACGAACTCCAACTGTACGGGCGAGCCAATGCCATTCAACAAGCTCTCGGCCACCGCCGCCGATATCACCACCGTCTGCATTTTATCGGCCCCATTGTACGTAACCAAACGAAGCACGCCCAAGGCATTCAGATTCACCAGATTGTTACCACTGACTGGTCGGCTCACCAGTACGCCGGCCCGGTCGCCTGTTACTCCCCCGGCTCCATTCAGTCTCATGCGAATGGTTTCGAAATTGGCAATCCCAATTGCAGTATTGAGGGTGGCAAAGTTCTGCAGATTGGTATCGCCTGCCCGCTCTGGATTTTCAACTCCTTTATCGAACCGCAAAAAGTTCAATAAAATAGCATTGCTACTGAAGGCAGTAAAATTGGTAATCGACCCTGCGCCAGCGTTTGAATACGTGGGGTCGGGAGCGGCGGCGAATGCGCTACCGGCAAGCAGATAAAGCAGCGCCACAAACGAGAGAACCCGAACTCGAGCTAGTAAGACGGAAGTAGGAGTAGCGATTCGCATGATAACTGATGAAAAATATTTAAGCAATTGGCACACTGCCGTTCACCTTCATACAATTCCGCTGCCACGAGTCAGCCCCCTTCCTTGTTGACTTAACAGTCAATTACATAGTTTTTATACAATACATAGCCAGCGGTCCCATTACTGGAATTTGTTCCTAAATCGAGAATTAGAAAAAATTTTGCTAGCAATCCAACCGCGCATTCGTTTCGTACATGACGTGTTTTGTCGGGTTTTTTTAGCTCGTCTATCTACAAAAGATTACTTTTGTAATGTAATTTTTCCGATACCACTTAGCTATTCACCACTGGAATCAGGCCGCTGGGTAGCCTGATTCCACTTGAACTGAGCGCTACCTATATTATTCCAAGCATGGCTTTATCCCTACCCTTCAAAATTTTTGTAGTCGAAGACAACGAGTGGTACGGCGAGCTGCTGGTGCACCGCCTGGGCCAAAACCCCAACCACGATGTGCAGCGGTTTACCACGGCGCGTGCCTGCCTCGACCAACTCGGCGAATTGCCCGACCTCATCACCCTGGATTACTCCCTGCCCGACAGCAAGGGCGAGCAGGTGCTCCGGCAGATTCGGGAGCGACTACCGACGACCGAAGTCATCGTGATTTCGGGCCAGGAAGATGTAACTACGGCCGTGACTATGCTGCGCCAGGGGGCCTACGACTACCTGGTGAAAGACGAAAACACGCTGGCCCGTCTCTGGAACATTGTGAGCAAAGTGAGTGAGCAGGCCAGTCTGCGGCGCGAAAACACCCAGCTCCGACAGCAAATTGGGGGGCGGTTTGGGCCGGGGCAGGCCATTTTGGGCGAGCACGCCACCGTGCAGCTGGTGCACACGCTCATTGCCAAGGCAGCCCGCACCACCATCACCGTGAGCGTGAGTGGCGAAACCGGCACCGGCAAGGAGCTGGTGGCCAAAGCCATTCACTTTCAATCGAGCCAGGCCAGCAAGCCCTTTGTGGCCGTGAACATGGCCGCCATTCCGCGCGAGCTGGTGGAGAGCGAGCTGTTCGGGCACGAAAAGGGCGCCTTTACCGGGGCGGTAACCCGCCGGGTGGGGCGGCTGGAAGAAGCCAACGGCGGCACCCTGTTTCTGGACGAAATAGCCGACCTCGACCTGAGCCTGCAGGCCAAGCTGCTGCGGGTGCTGCAAGAGCGGGAAGTAACCCGCGTGGGCGGCAACCAGACCGTGGCTTTTGACGTGCGCCTGATTGTGGCCACTCACCGCGACCTGCTGGCCGAAGTGCAGGCCGGCCGCTTCCGCGAAGACCTGTACTACCGCCTGCTGGGCCTGCCCGTGGTGCTGCCCCCCCTGCGCCAGCGTGGCAACGACGTGCTGCTACTGGCCGATGCCTTTGTGCGCGCGTTCTGCTCCCTCAACAACCTGCCGCCGCGCCAGTTCACGGAATGCGCCCGGGCCCGGCTGCTGGAGCACCCCTTTCCCGGCAACGTGCGCGAGCTGAAAGCCGTGGTGGAGCTAGCCACGGTGCTGGCCGATGGCGAGTTGATTCAGGCCACCGACCTGCCCCTGCGCTCGGGCCATGCCATGCAAACGCCCGGTGCCCAACGCTCGCTGCGAGAGCAAACCACGGCCATTGTGCAAAAATGCCTGGATGAGACGAACGGCGACGTGCTGGCCGTGGCAACCCGGCTCAGCATCGGCAAGTCCACTATCTACCGCATGATTCAACAAGAGGAGTTGCACATAGGTTAATAATGCCGCGATGGTGTTTATTTGCTTCTCACTGGCCACCACCGATACGCTTGTCCCATGATGCGCTACTCCCGTTCCTTCCGTGTGAGCCGCCGGCCGGCCGTGCCCGCCGGGCGCCGGGTGGCCGGGCGCCCGGCCCGCGACGCGGCAGGTACCCAACCAGAACTGCCGCCTGAAGACTCCCTGCTGTTTCCCCAAGCCCTGGCCGATAAGGTTCCGCTCATCTTGTTCAGCTACGATTTGCAGCGGCGCCGGCTGCTGCGCTGCAACCAGCACTGCCAAACGGTGCTGGGCTACAGTGGCCAGGAGCTGCTGCACTTGGGCGAGGAGCTGGGCCCCAAGCTGCTGCACCCCGATTCGCTCACGCAAGTGCGGCAAAGCAACCTGTCTGCACTGCTGACCGAAGGCCATGGTCTGAATTGGGACTGTCGCCTGCGCCACCGCGACGGCAGCTGGCGGTGGCTGCGCATTCGCCTGCAGGCGGGGACCAAAGACCCCACCGGGCAGGCAGTGGAAATGCTGGGCAGTGCCGAAGACGTAACCCGCCACCGCGCCGCCCTGGAAGAGCTGCGCCAGAGCCGCCACCTACTGCGGCAGGTAGTGGACATGGTGCCCAATCTCCTCTACATCTACGACCTCGACCAGGAGCGCAACACCTATTCGAACCGGCGCACCGAGCAGGTGATGGGCTACAGCAGCGAGGAGCTGCTGGCCTTCCCCGAAGGAATGCTGCTGGCGGCGGTGATGCCTCCCGAAACATTCAGACAGGTGCGGGAGCATTTTGCGCTGGTAGCCCGGCTGCCCGATGGCGAAACGCGAACCATCGAATTTGCCGTGCACCACCGCGATGGGGAGCTGCGATGGCTGCGCGGCACGCACGCTCCGTTTGCGCGCGCGGCCGATGGCCGGGTTGTCAGCATTATCGGCGTGGCCGAAAACATCACCGAACGGCGCACTGCCGACGAGCGCAGCCGGGCCGATACGGCACACATCGCCGAGCAGCACCGCCTGTTCCGGCAGGTTATCGACGCCCTGCCGCATCCCGTCTACCTCAAGGATGGCCACGGCAACTACTTGCTGGCCAATTCGGCCATGGCCGCCCTGTACGGAACCACGCCGGAAGAGCTGCTGCGCAAAGGCGAGCACAACGTGCCCGCTGCCAGCACCCACGACACCGAGCGCTACCTGGCCCAGGACCAGCAGGTACTGAGCACGGGCCAGGATTTAAACATCGAGGAATCCTACACCTACCCCAACGGCGAGGTGGCCTGGTTTAGCAGCGTCAAACGGCTGTTTGTGCGCACCGATGGCACCGCGCAGGTGCTGGGAGCAGATAGCAACATTACCGAGCTCAAGCGCACGCAGCTGGCGCTGGAAACGGCCATTGCCACGGCCGAAGTAGACGCGCAGGCTAAGCAGGACTTTTTGGCCAACATGAGCCACGAAATTCGCACGCCGCTGCACGGCATTCTGGGCCTGACCAGCGTGCTGGCTAAAACCACGCTCAGCCGCAGCCAGCACGACTACCTGCGGCTGCTGGCCGAGTCGGCCGACCACCTGCTCATGGTGCTCAACGACGTGCTGACTACCGCCCGCCTTGGCGCCGGCAAGCTGCGCCCCGAAACGGCCCCCTTCAACCCCGAAGAGCTGCTTTTGGGGTGTGCTGCGCTGCTACGGCCGCGGGCCCGCGAGAAAGGCCTGCGCCTGCGCGTGTCGAAGCCCACGGCATTGCCCCCGGTGCTCGGCGATGCCCACCGCCTGCGACAGGTGCTGCTCAACCTGGTCAGCAACGCCATCAAGTTCACCATCACCGGCCAGGTGCTGCTGCGGTGCCGGGCCGTGCCGCCCCCGCGCAACCCCACCGAGCTGGCGGGCACGGTCTGGCTGCAGTTCACGGTGAGCGATACGGGCGTGGGCATGTCGCCCCAAACCCTCGCCAAAGTGTTCGAGCCGTTTGCCCAGGCTGCCGCCAGCACCGACCGCGAGTACGGCGGTACGGGCCTGGGGCTGAGTATTTCGGAGGGCCTGGTGCGGCTGATGGGCGGCGTGCTGCAAGTGAGCAGCGAAGTGGACCAGGGCAGCACATTCGCCTTCACGCTGGCTTTTCCGCCGGTGCCAGCCGCCGCTGCGCCCGGTACTACACGGGAACGAACCCCGTCCGTGGCCCCGGCGGGCGGACGCATTTTGCTGGTCGAGGATAATCTGGTGAACAGCTTGCTGGCCGAAACAGTGTTGCGCAACTGGGGCTGGCAGGTAACCACCGCCACCAGCGGCCCAGCAGCCATTCAGCTGTTCGAGCACCGCTCGTTCGACCTGGTGCTCATGGACATCCAGATGCCCGGCATGGACGGCGAGACAGCCGCCCGCTTCCTGCGCGAGCACCCCGACCCCGTGCGGGCCGCCACGCCCGTTATCGCCCTCACGGCCCGCGCCCAGGCCGGCGAGGCCGAACGGCTTCAGGCAAATGGATTTGCCGGTTATCTTGCCAAACCTTACCGCGAAGAACAGCTGCTGGAAACCATGCACGCCGTGCTGGCCCGCCAGCAGCTCCTCGCCGCCCCCCCACCGCTCTGTAATCCTACCGCCGCCATGACTTCTGCCACTCCTTTGTACGACCTGAGCAACGTACGCCAACTGGTGCGCCAGGACGAGGCCATCGTTCGCCGCCTGGCCTGGGCCTTTATCGAAACCACGCCTGCCATTCTCGCCGCCCTCGACGAAGCCCTCACCCGCGGCAACTGGGAAGAGGTAGGCGACGCGGCCCACCACCTCAAAAGCTCCCTCGACGGCCTGGGCGTGGAGAGCCTGCGGCACATCATCCGTGAAATCGAAAACTACGGCGCCACCCCACCTACCCCACTCCTCGCGGCCCAGCAGGTAGCGCAGGTGCGCGCCACCACCGAACAGGTAATGGCCGACCTGCGAGCTGAATTTCCGGAACGCTAACCCATGCGCCCCGCCGATACTTCTGCTCCCGCGCCCCTTATTCGCACCGATACCGTGGTAATTGGGGCGGGCCAGGCCGGGCTGGCCGCCGCCTACTATTTGCAGCAGGCCAAGGTTGATTTTCGGGTGCTGGATGCTGCGCCTGCCGCCGGCGCCGCCTGGGCCACCCGCTACGATTCGCTGCGCCTGTTTTCGCCGGCCGGGGTGAGCGGCCTGCCGGGCCTGCCGTGGCCGGGCGCCGCCACGCACTACCCCACGCGCGACGAAACCACGGCCTACCTGCGCCAGTACGCCGCCCATTTCAACTTCCCCATCGAACTCAACCGCCGGGTAACCCGCCTGGCCCCAGGCCCGGCCGGCTACGTGGTGGAAACAGCAGACGGCCCCACCTACGCCGCCCGGCGGGTTATCATCGCCACCGGCCCCTACACCCGCCCCAAAATTCCGGTGTGGGCGCCGCTGCTGCCCGCGGCCGTGCTGCAGCTGCCCAGCCGCGACTACCAGCGCCCCACCCAGCTACCCGGCACGGGCCCCGTGGCCGTGGTGGGCAGCGGCAACTCGGCCCTGCAGATTGCCGCCGACATTGCCGCCGCCGGCCGGCCGGTGTACATGGCTTTTGACGAAAAGACGCCGGCCATGCCCAACAACCGGCTCATGTGGGGGTTTCTGGCCCTCACCGGCCTGCTGGGCGTTTCCCGGCACACGGCCCTGGGCCGCAAAATGTACCACAGCCCCGAACCAGTGGTAAGCGGCGACTTAGCCAAGCTGCGGCGCTTTGCCAACGTCCGGTTTATTGGGCGGGCTGAAGCTGCGCTGCCTTCGGGTGCCATTCAGGGGCGGCGGGCAACCTCCGAACCGCTCGAAGCGGTGGTGTGGGCCACCGGCTACCGGCCCGACTATGGCTGGGTAGAGCTGCCCATTCTGGAAGCCGATGGCAGCCCCCGGCACCACCGTGGCCTCACGGAGGCGCCCGGCGTGGCTTTTTTAGGCCTCAACTGGCTTGACAGCCGCCGCTCGGCGCTGCTTTATGGCGCCGGCCCCGATGCCCGGCGCGTGGTGACCGCGCTGCTGCAGATGCCCTAATCTTGTTGAAACCCGAACCTCCTTTTACCGGTTGTATGGATGAGCTGCTGCCCTCGGGCAAAAGCTGATTTTATTAACCTGCTTTCTCTTAAGTATTATGTTAATTCTCACGCTCGGCTTCCTGGCAACCACTGCCCTCATCGCCCTCCACAAGACTTCCAACGCGAAACCCGCTCTGATTCCCGTGCGGGTTCGGGTAAAATAATTTGTCTCGATTTATTCCATAAAAAAAGCAGCCGATGGGCTGCTTTTTTTATTTGTCGTAATTACCTGCCAGTTGCTGTTAGCGAATCACCAATTTACACATCTGGCTGGTGTTGTCGGCTTCGAGGCGCACGTAGTACAAACCATTGGCAAACTTGCTGAGGTCGAGCATTTTGGTGTACCGGTCATTCATCTCGGTCAGCGTTTCGCGGTACATCACCGTTCCGATGACGTTGAGCACGCTCAAGGCCACCTTTTTACCCTGCAAGTTATTGATTGTCAGGTGCACAATGCCGGTCGACGGGTTGGGATAAACCAGTAGGGTGCGGTCATCGCCGGGCTTGCCTTGCTGGCCGGGGCGGGCTACGGTAGCTGCCGAAGCAATAGGCAGGCTGTTGGGCAGCGGCCCAAAACCGAGGCTGAGGCAGCCCGTTAATAAAAGAGATAATAGTAGGCGTGGCATCATATTAACGGGTAAGTTCGAGGGCGGGAACAAGCGCGGCGCGCTAGGGCTTAACGAGTAGGATTGATTTAAGTTGACAAAGGTACAAGCGCGTGGGCATCAGGCCTAGTAGTATATATCAAAAGCCCGATAAATTACGGTTTCTACTTCTTTTAATTCTGATTTTAATTAAAAAAGGTTACGTGGAAATACTTCTGATAGGCGGCGGCCTGGCCGGCCTGGCTGCCGCCCTGGATTTGGCGGGCCGCGGGCACCAGGTAGCGGTAGTGGAGCGCAAGCAGTACCCGTTTCATAAGGTGTGCGGCGAATACGTGAGCAACGAGGTGCTGCCCTACCTGCGGCGCCTGCACGCCGACCCCGCCGCGCTGGCCCCGGCCGCCATCAGCCAGTTCCTGCTCACGTCGCCGGGCGGCCGGGGCCTCAGCGCCCGGCTGGACCTGGGCGGGTTTGGGGTGAGCCGCTACGCCTTGGATAATTTCCTGTACCACCTGGCCGTGGACCGGGGCGTGGTCTTTCATCTGAAAAACACGGTGACTGACGTGACCTACGACGCCGCCACCGACCAGCACCAGGTGGCCCTGGCCGACGGCCGTACCCTGACGGCCCGCGTGGTGCTGGGCACCTATGGCAAGCGCGCCAACCTCGACCGGCAGCTGCAACGGCCCTTTTTCACCCGGCGCTCGCCCTACCTGGGGGTGAAATACCACCTGCGCCTGCCCGGCTTCCCGCGCGACCTGATTGCGCTGCACAACTTCGCCGATGGCTACGCGGGCATCTCGGCCATTGAGGAGGATAAGCTGTGCTTTTGCTACCTCACGTCGCGCCAAAACCTGCGGCGCCACGGCACCATTGCGGGCATGGAGGGCGAGGTGCTAGCCAAAAACCCCCGCCTGCGCGAAATCCTCGACGCGGCCGAACGGCTCTACCCGCAGCCCGAAGTCATCAACGAGATTTCCTTCGCGCCCAAGCAGCCGGTGGAGCAGCACATCCTGATGTGCGGCGACGCGGCCGGCCTCATCACGCCACTTTGCGGCAATGGCATGGCCATGGCGCTGCACGGCGCGGCGCTGGGCGCGGCGGCGGCGCACGATTTTCTGAGCGCCAAAACCACGCGGGCCGAGATGGAAACGGCTTATTCGCGGGCCTGGCACGCGCAGTTTGCGGCGCGGCTGCGGGTGGGCCGGGCGGTGCAGGGGCTGTTTGGCGGGCCGGTGCTAAGCGAGCTGGTGATAGGCGGGCTGCGGCACTGGCCGGGGGCGGTGCAGTCGCTGATGCGCCGCACCCACGGCCAGCCATTTTGAGTTTTGGCTATTGTTTTTTTGATATTCAAGAGCTGTACCAAGCGGCCCGTGTGTTGGTTTGGGCCGGGCATTCAGGCAGGCCCGGCCGAATCGGGTGGGGAGGCTGAGCACTGGCCGTCGCCTTACTTTCGCCGCAGCGCAGTTTTGCGGGCCGACCGAGCATGGTGCCCGGCCAGCCCACCGCAACCGCGACGCCGAAATCTTATTAGCCCTATTTCATCGAAGCAAAGCGCAAAAACGTTTGTTGTACCGTAAGTAGTGGCGTTAATGAGTGGTGCGGCCGTACATTCATCGCCCGAGCTACTCTGATAATACCTGCATCCAGAATCGTAATTCACTCCGCAATGCCGAGTTATTTAGGTGCCATCGGCACTGCCAATCCTGTTCACCGCATCGCTCAGTCGCAAATTGCCGACTTCATGGCGCAGGCCCTGGCCTTCGGCGACGATGAAAAGCGCAAGCTGCGGGCCCTCTACCGGGTGTCGGGCATTGAGCACCGCTACTCGGTGCTGCCCGACTATGGCCGGGCCAATGGCGACTACACGTTTTTTCCTAACACGCCCACGCTGGAGCCGTTTCCGAGCGTGGGGCAGCGCATGGCCGTGTACCGGCGCGAGGCCCTGCCCCTGGCCATCGAAGCCGTGCGCCACTGCCTGCATCAGGTGCCCGACATAGCACCGGCCAGCATCACCCACCTCGTCACAGTAAGCTGCACGGGCATGTACGCGCCAGGCCTGGATATTGAGCTGGTGCAGGCGCTGGGCCTAAAGTCTAACGTGCGCCGCACCTGCGTAAATTTCATGGGCTGCTATGCCGCCGTGAATGCCGTGAAGCTGGCCGATGCCTTTTGCCGGGCCGATGCCGAGGCCCGCGTGCTCATCGTGAGCGTGGAGCTGTGCACCCTGCATTTCCAGAAAAGCCCCGAGGAAGACCACCTCATCAGCAACGCTTTGTTTGGCGATGGCGCGGCGGCCTGCCTCGTGCAAGCCGCGCCGCTGCCCAACGGCGCGCCCAGCCTGGCCCTGCAAGGCTTCCACTGCGGCCTGGAGCCCGACGGGCACGACGATATGGCGTGGCACATCAACGACTTTGGCTTCGAGATGACGCTGAGCGGCTACGTGCCCAAACTCATTCAGCGCGGCATTCGCAGCCTCACCGACGGGCTCCTGAGCAGCCTGCCCGTGCAGCTGGCCGACATCCGGCATTTCGCCATTCATCCCGGGGGCCGCAAGATTCTCGAAACCATCGAAACCGAGCTGGGCCTGACCCGCGACGACAACCGCCACGCCTACCGCGTGCTGCGCGACTACGGCAACATGTCGTCGGCCACGGTGCTGTTTGTGCTGCGCGAGGTGCTGGCTCACGCCACCCCGGCCGACCACGGCGCGCCGGTGCTCAGCTTCGCCTTCGGGCCGGGCCTTACCATGGAAGCCATGCTGCTGGAGATTTCATCCAAAAACAGTCCGCTGCCCTTTCAGGAGCAATTAACTGAGGAAAAACAGCAGCAGAAATCCGCTGCTTCGGCACCGTTGCCCGAATTGTTAAATGTTAATTGATAGATGTTGACTGAACGAGCTTCCGGCCCGGAGCTGATGGACGACCTGACGCTGGCCACCGACGACCTGCGCCAGAACCTCGACGAGCTGGAAACCATCAACACCTGGCTGGGCGGCTACGCGCCGGTGCTCGACGCGCTGCGGCGGCTGAAGCCTCGGTTTCCCGCCGGCCGCCCCCTGCGCGTGGCCGACCTGGGCAGCGGCGGCGGCGATACCCTGCGCCACATCGCACGCTGGGCGCGCAAAAACCAGGTTGCCGTCGAACTAACGGGCATCGACGCCAACCAGTTTATGCTGGACTACGCGACGGCCAAAAGCCGGGCGTATCCCGAAATCAGCTACCGGCAGTTCGATATTTTCGCGCCGGAATTCCAAGCCCAGCCCTACGACATTGTTACGTGCAGCCTGTTCTGCCACCATTTCGAGGACGACGAGCTGGTGACGCTGCTGCGGCAGTGGCAGCAGCAGGCACAAGTAGCGGTGGTTATCAACGACCTGCACCGGCACTGGCTGGCCTACCACAGCATTAAGTGGCTCACGCGGCTGCTCGGCGGCTCCTACCTGGTGCGGCACGATGCGCCATTGTCCGTAGCCCGCGCCTTCCGCCGGCACGATTGGGTGGGGTTGTTGCAGCGCGCGGGCATCACGCACTACGAGCTGCGCTGGCGCTGGGCCTTCCGCTGGCAGGTGATTTTCAGTTAACAAGTGAGTAGTCAGCTGCAAGCATTGAGCGACAAGCTGCAAGCTTTTATTATCAATTGGCTGCCAGTTATTCGATGTGCGTTTTTTTTGTACAACTAATTAACAGTGAGTGTCATTTAAAATTATTTGATTGAGCTTGACCACTGTTCATTGTTAACTTATTAATCGTTAGCTGAAAAGCCCGGCGGCTACCCGGTAAGTATTGGCGTGGGCTTCTACGATGTCGATGATGCGCTCGGAATAGCCGCCGCCCATGCACACCACAACTGGCAGGCGGTGCCGGTGGCAACTGCCCAAGACCAGTTCGTCGCGCTGTTGGCAGCCGGCGCGGGTGAGGGCGAGGTGGCCCAGCTTATCGGTAGCCAGCACGTCGACGCCGGCCAGGTAAAACACGAAGTCGGGCTGCACTTCGTCGAGCAGACGCGGTAGTGTTTCGCCCAGCAGCTTCAGGTAGAGGGCGTCGTCGGTGCCATCGGGTAGCGGCAGGTCGAGGTCGGAAATTTCTTTGCGGGCCGGGTAGTTGCGGGCCCCGTGCATGGAGAAGGTGAACACCCGCGGCTCGTGCCGGAAAATGGCCGCCGTGCCGTTGCCCTGGTGCACGTCGAGGTCCACGATGAGGACTTTTTTCACGGCTGGCACGTGCGCCAGCAGCCAGGCGGCAGCGGCGGCCTGGTCGTTGAGCAGGCAAAATCCCTCGCCCCGGTCCCGAAACGCATGGTGCGTGCCGCCGGCGATGTTGAACGCCACGCCGTGCGTCAGCGCTAGCCGGGCCGCCGCAATGGTGCCGCCCAGAATGGTTATCTCCCGCTCAAACAGCGCGGCCGACCACGGAAAACCAGTGGCCCGCTCCTCCTGCCGCGTGAGCTGGCCCAGCCGCAGCCGTTGGTAGTACCCGGCCTCGTGCACCAGCAGAATATCGGCCTCAGCGGGCGGCGTGGCCACAAAAAAATCGGTTTCGGCCGCCGTGCCTTCGCGTAGTAGCTGCACGGGCAGTAGCTCGTATTTCAGCATCGGGAAGCGGTGGCCGGCTGGCAGCGGGTGGGCGTAGTTGGGTGCGAAGGCAATGGGAAGCATGGCGCAATAACCAACGAGCGGCCCATCTGGCCGCGGCGCCGGGTTCAAACGCCTGCCTTACACCGGGCGGCCACCGTTGGGCCAGGTTATGAAATAGCGAATTATGCACCGGGGCGCTTGCTTGTCTGACGGCTATGATGCTAATTGCCAATGCGAATCCGAACACCAGCTGCTGGCAAAGCTGAGGAAACTCCAGAGACATCAAAAACAAGCCCTGACCGTGCGCGGCCGGGGCTTGTTTTTTTTATACTTAACGCGATTTTGAAGTCCGTGCACGGGCAAATGGGCCGGTGGCTAGGGCGCGGATGTCACAAGGCCACGGCCCCAACCAGGCGACAGGCCAACGCATGTTGTAGGAACGCGCCTTGGCGCGTTCGGCGCCTGAGAGCCAACGGCAAGGGCAACGTCCCGGTCAGGCGCTGAACGTTCTCAGGCGCGTTCCTACAACAGTTCGGAACCGCTCTTTGTAGGTATCATGGAATTGGGCCGGCTCGCAGCGGCAGGTACTGGTCCAACAAAAAACCCTCATTGCTTGCCGCAATGAGGGTTTTCGTGAGGCGTATTGGGCTCGAACCAACGACCTCCACCGTGTCAGGGTGGCGCTCTGAACCAACTGAGCTAACACCCCAGGCCAGCCCGGCATTAAGCCGGGCTGCGGCCCCAAAGGTAGTGCACGGGCGCACGGGCAAGCAACCCTTTTTTCAGCTTGTCTCGCCGGACAGGCAACTTTCTGGCCCCGGTAAAGTATAGGTGCGAACGGGAATAGTAATCTTCCCCAGGTCACTGGCCCATCCTCCTCATTCTATTTTACTCATGAAAAAGACACTTTTATTCTTGTTATTCGCTGCTACTACTTCTACGGCCGCTTTCGCACAGGCCCGGCCGGGTGGCGAAATGTCTTCTAAAGACTATACCGGCGGCGGCACCACCGACTCGCGCAACACCGGCTTCGGCATCAAGGGCGGCTACAACCTGAACGGCCTGCGCGGCGACGACATCGGCGGCATCGACCGCGAAGCTCGTAACGACGTGCATGCTGGTGTATTTGGGCAGTTTGGCTTCAGCGAGTTTGCTTCGGTACAGGCCGAGCTGCTGTATTCGCGCCAGGGCTTCGAGGGTAAAACCAGCGTGGCCAACCCAACTGCACCGCAAAGATTCCGCATGGATTATATCTCGTTGCCCGTCATGTTCGTGGGCAACTTCACCGAAACCCTCAGCTTCCACGTCGGGCCGCAGGTGTCGCTGCTCACCAATATCCGTCAGGGTGGCGAGAGCCTCGACATTGACTCCAATGGCTTCAACTCCCTCGACTTTGGGGGCGTGGGCGGGCTCGAAGCCCGGTTGGGGCCGGCCCGCCTTGGTGCGCGCTACAACCTGAGTTTGGGCAAGCTGTTTGAAGACGGTGCCAACACGGCTGGCACTATCAGGTCTGATTTCTCTGACAGCAAGGTTTACAACAACTTATTCCAGATTTACCTGGGCATCGGCTTCACCCAATAACCTTCCCTTTCCACTACATTTCCATTGCTACTAAAAAGGAGGCCCAATGGGCTTCCTTTTTTTGTTACCCGTGAAGCTGTTTAGAAACTCGCCAATCAGTCATTCTTCACTACGCGCTGCATGAGCCCGTTTGCTGACTTTCTAAACAGCTTCCACATCCCAATCCTGCCTTTTGCCATGCCACACCCTGAATTCATTGTTGAAGCCCGCGACTTGCTCCTGAGCCGGGGCCTGTCGGTTTTAGCCGCTTGGGCCGTACTCAACGTGGTGGTGAGCGGCTACCGGGCCGCACGTACGCCCCGCCACCTCGAATCATTTCATTTTCATGGCATGAACCTGGGCTGGGGGCTAGTGAATGCCGGGCTGGCGGGGTGGGGCTTGTGGCAGCTGCACGCCGGCCCACCCCCCAGCCTGCACCTCAGCGACTTATTCCGGGAGCAATTGCTGAATGAGAACCTGTTTTTGTTCAATACCGGTCTGGATGCGGCTTATATCATGACCGGTTTCTACCTGCGGGCCCTGGCCGGCCAGCCCGCCCGGTCGCAGCCAGCGCGGTTGGCGGGGTTTGGCCGCTCCCTGTGGGTGCAGGGCGGTTTTCTGCTGGTATTCGATGCGGCGATGTGGGCCCTGCTTCATAAGCAAGGTCAGCAATGGCTTCTCCTGATGCACTGAACAGAAAAAGCCAGCTACTCCAATCCCATTATGGGACGCTTTGCCCACTTTAAGAATAGCCCGGGATTTTAAACCGGTAAATGAGTTCGTAAGGGTGCAATTCAAATTGTCGCGGCGTATTGGTAACTTGTGTCATGCCTACCTCCCCCACCACCGCCATGAGCAAAGCCGAATATCTCGCCTTGGCCGAGCAAAAATACAACGATTTGCAGGCCCTCGGGACCGCGCCGACTTTCTACGATT
>NZ_JNLX01000091.1 GCF_000715495.1 Hymenobacter sp. IS2118
CTTGTCCTTACCCACATCTTTGAAAAGCGCCGGCCAACAGGTCGGCGCTTTTTTGTGGGTTCTTGCGGGGCCGGCTTAGTAGCTTGCGAGATGAGTATTTCGACGCATTTCTGCGACCCGCAGCTGTGGGCGCAGACGCATTTTGGGGGCACGGTGTTGGGCGATGCCCGCCGCAGCCGACGGGTGGTGCAGTTGGCCGCCGGTTGGGCCCGGCAGCCGGGGGCCACCATTCCGCAGTTGGGGACCGGCCAGGCGGGGGCCAGTAAAGCGGCGTATCGCTTGCTGGGCGGTGCAAGGGCCACGCCCGAGGCGCTGCAGGGGGCGCATCAGGCCGTGGTTCGCCAAGCGCTACAGGAGCCGGGCACCTACCTGCTGGTCGAAGACACGAGCGAACTGAGCTGGCCCGAAGCCGACGAGCGCCGGCCCGGCCTGGGGCCGGTCGGGCCGGGCAAGGCCACGAGCCAGGGCGTACTGCTGCACTCGTTGGTGGCCGCCGGCTGGCCGGTGCAGGACCCCGACCCGGCCGCCAAACGGCCCGCCCTGCCGCTGCTGGGCCTGTTGGACCAGCAGTTTCACGTCCGTCAACCGGTGCCGGAGGCCGAAAAAGACCATCTCCACGGCGGCTCGCGCCTGCGCCAGGGCCGGGTCCGCGAATCGGCGCTCTGGTCCCGGAGCTTGCGCAACGTGGGCAGCCCGCCACCGGACGCGCGCTGGGTGGTGGTGGCCGACCGCGGGGCCGACATCTACGAGCACCTGCAGCAGTGCCGGGCCCAGGGCCTGGGCTTCGTGGTGCGCGCCGCCCAGGACCGGGCCCTGGTGGCCGGCGCCGACAAAGCGCCCGCCGGGCGGCTCTTCGCCGTGGCGCGGGCCCAGCCCTCGGCGGGCCAGTTGACCCTGGCCTTGCGTGGCCGGCCGGGCCAGCCGGCCCGCGAAGTGCTGCTCCAGGTCAGTTTCAGCCCCCCGCTGGCCCTGCGTGCGCCCCAGCGACCGGGCGCGGCGACGGGCAAAGGGGACCCGGTTCCCTGCGCCCTGGTACGGGTCTGGGAAGCCGCCCAAGTCGGGGACACAGGCCCGGCCACGCCCGCCCTGGAATGGCTGCTGCTCTGCGACCAACCCATCACGGATTTTGCCCAGGCCCACGCCTGCGCCCGGCAGTACGTGAGCCGCTGGCTCATCGAGGACTTTCACAAAGCCCTGAAAACGGGCCTGGGGGCCGAAAAGCTCCAGCTCCAAACCGCTGACCGTCTTTTTGCCGCCGTCGCCCTGCTCAGCGTGGTCGCATTGGCGCTAGTGGATATGCGCGAAAAAAGTCGCCTCCAACCCGACTTGCCGGCGACGGCAGCGGGGCTGGAAGCGACTTTTTTACAGGTCCTCACGCTGCGCAGTTCACGACCCGTGCAGACTGTGCGCGACGTGTATTATGCCTTGGCTGGCCTGGGCGGCCACCTGGGCCGCAAAGGCGACGGACCACCTGGCTGGCAAACCCTCTGGCGCGGCCTGATGAGCCTGCGCTTACTCGTCGAAGGCGTCCGGCTCGCCACTCAACTCAACCAGCCCTAAGATGTGGGTAAGGACAAGTCAGTTTCTGACGGGGCTTTTTCGTGGACATGGCCGGCTATATTTATTGCCTGTACCAGGCAATTCAACCCACCTGTCATCTTGAGCGTCTGAAATTTCCTCTTCGATTAATCTCACCTCTTTCTGCATGAACTCCGCCCCTACCCTTTTCTACGCACTCTGCATTGTGCTTCCGGCCGTGGCGACGGCGGTGGCGCTGGCAGTGGGCGGCTGGCTGCGCCGCCTCTATGTAATAGGTTGCCGCCTGCTGCTGGGCGCCCTCATGCTGGGCGGCGGGCTATATAAGCTGTCCGACAACCACCTGCCCGGCCTGATGGGCCCGCCCATGGACCACGCTTTCCTAGCCAAAAACGGGCTGGAGATTTTTGGTCAGTTCATTGGGGTTGCCCAGCTGCTGATTGGCCTGTTGCTGCTTTCCGGGCGGTTTGCGCTGCTTGGGGCGGTGCTGCTGGTGCCCATGTGGCTCAACATCATTTTCCTTACCTGGTCGCAGCACTGGACGGGCACGCCCTTTCTTACCACCGGGTTTCTGGTGCTCACCATGGGCCTGCTGCTGCACGACTACCCGCGCTTGAAGTGGCTGCTTTACCCGCCTACGGATGCGGGCGCCCTCCGGGCCCAGCGCCTGGCTATCGCCCCGCTGCCGGTGGAGCTGCTGTGGTGGCTGGGCGCGGCCGTGGTCATTGGTGGGAGCCTACTGTATCCCGTTTCCCTGCGCACCATGGCCGGCACCATGCTTTTGGGCGCGGCCCTGCTGCTCGGCGCTACGGGCTGGAACTACTATTTGAAGCGTCGACAGCAACAATAAGCACTGGTTACCAGCAACTATTGCTGGCCCTCCAGTCGTTCGGCCAGTTCCTCTAGCCGGCGCTCCAGGGCGGCCACTCGTTCGTCGAGCAGGGCCGGGGCCCGCAAGTGGGTCGTAAATACGCCTTTTACTTCCCAGATTTCCAGAGCTTGGGTTAGCTCCAGGTCCTGGCTGCTGTAGTCGGGGTTGTCGGGGCGCAGCTTGAGGGTGAGGCCGTCGGGCAGGCGCTCGGCCAGGCGGCGAATGAGAATTTTACCCTGGGTGACAAAGACATAGACGCGACCATTTTGCAGGCTGGGCCGGGCTTTGTTCACGCGGCAGCACAGCACGATGTCCTGATGGCGCAGGCCCTGACGGTGCAGCAGCATGTCGGCCCCCGACACCTCGAAGGCGCGCGTGGGCCCGGTGAGCTGGTGGGGCAGCTGCAGGGTGGGCAGCAGGTCGATAAACGCAGGGTCGTGATGGCGCACGATGTACTCCAGGGCCCGGTTGCGGTGTACCAGCGGGGTAAGGTGAGCCTGACGGTCGGCTTCGGCCAGTTCTTCGGCGGTGGGCTCGGGGGACTGCAACTCCTTAAAAATATCGAAGTGATACAGCTCGTTTACCGTTAACTCTTTTGTAAGTAGCAAGTCTACCGACAAGCCAAAATGCTGAGCAATTTGAATTAGCGTCTCCATTTTTGGCTCAGAACGCCCCTCCTCGTAAGCACCTACACTGGGCCTGGCCAAGCCGAATAACTCAGCAAAAGCCGCCTGGCTCAGCTTCTTAACCGTTCTGAGCTTGCGAATATTCTTTCCAACGTTCGACATGTTAACCAAATATTATTTCGCTCAAACTTTGAGCATATTCAAAACTTTGCTTATTATTGTATCGTAAATCTACCACTTCCCCCGCAAAGCAGCTTCCCATAGCGCTACTTTTTTGAGCATCCGGCTTTTCTCACCTTTTTCTGCACATGACTAACTCCTACTTCGCTACCGTCCACGGCTACCTGCTGGACTTGGGCTTCGACATTTGCCACGCCGACGAGCAAGAAGGCGTGTTTGTGGTAGCCAAGCCGGAGCTAGCCATCAAGAACCTCGTCATCGGCTGCGGCGACCCGCTGCTGATTCTGGAGCAGTACCTGCTCGACCTACCCGCCCCCTCGCTGGACGTGTACCAGCGCCTGCTCCAAAAGAACCGCGACATCATTCACGGCGCCTTTGCCCTCGACGAAACCGGCCGCAAGCTCATTTTCCGCGACACCCTGCAAATCGACACCTTGGAGCTGGCGCAGCTCGACGCCTGCGTTAATTCCCTGGGCCTGCTGCTCAGCGAATTCGCCGACGAACTGATTGCGTTTTCGAAGTAGGGCGGCGCACCCCATCCCCCGGCCCCTTCCCCTCCGGGGGAAGGGGAGCCTGACGAAATCAATAGCACGTGACAGTAAAGATTCAACTACCACCCAATGCCCGCGCCGCCGTGGCTCCCCTTCTCCCGGAGGGGAAGGGGCCGGGGGATGGGGTCAACGGGGCCAGAAAACTAAACTTTTAACTAACCCACCATCATGAATATCCTCAATCGCCTCTTTAAAATTGGCCAGTCGGAAGCCCACGCGGCCGTTAACCACCTCGAAGACCCCATCAACCTGACTGAGCAGGGCCTGCGCGACCTGCGCCAAGACCTCGACAAAAGCCTGCACGGCCTGGCCGAAGTGAAAGCCATGGCCATTCGAGCCCGCAATGAAGGCGAAGGCTTCCGCACCAAGGCCTCGGACTACGAGAATAAGGCCGTGCTCCTGCTCCAGCGCGCCCACAAAGGCGATATGGACGCCGCCGAAGCCGACCGCCTCGCTGGCGAAGCCCTGCTGAAAAAAGCCGAAAACGAAGCCCAGGCCGCCCGCGCCGCCACCGACCAAACCAAGTTTGAGCATTCGGCCGCCCAGATGGACCAGAACGTGAGCACGCTCAAGTCAACCATCAGCCAATGGGAAAACGAGCTGCGGACCCTGAAGGCGCGCGTGACGGTGAGCACCGCCACCATCACCATCAACAAGCAGCTGGCCCAGCTCGACTCGTCGGGCACGGTGAGTTTGCTGGAGCGCATGAAGGAAAAAATTGCCGTCCAGGAAGCCCTGGCCGAATCGTACGGCGAAATCGCCCAGGCCACCAAGAGCATCGACGCCGAGATTGACAAGGCGCTGGGCACTACCGGCGCCGGCAAAGCCAGCGCCGACCTTCAGGCCCTCAAAGCCAAGCTCGGCTATACCGAATAGGCTCAAAAAGGCCGGGCGGGCTTTGGAATCATTCTAATACGACTACCTTTCAGCTGCCCTGGACATGCCCATGACCGAACTTTTACAAGCCGCCATTTCGCCGCCGAACTTACTGCCGACGGGCTTGCTGGTTTTTGTGCTGCTGTACTGGCTTACGGTGCTGCTGGGCCTGCTGGACCTGAAAACCGTGGACCTGAGCGTGGAGGACCACGGCCACCTGCACTTCGACAGCGATGGCGCTCCCAACGAGATGGGCACCAGCTGGCTCAATGGCACGCTGGCCTTTTTTAATCTGGGCCGCATTCCGCTGATGATATTCCTCAGCTTCTTGTTTCTGCCGCTCTGGGTGGGCAGCATTTTGCTCAACTACTACACCGGCAACACATCCGGTCTGCTCGGGCTGGCGTTTTTCCTACCACTTTTCATTGGCAGCCTCTTTGTGGCCAAATTCCTCACCCTGCCCTTCGTAAGGCTGTTTACGGCCATGGAGAAGGACCACGACAGCAGCGCAGTGGTCATCGGCAAAGTATGTACTGTGGTACTACCCGCCACGGCCGAGCACCTGGGCCAAGCCTCAGTGCGCATCGATGGAGCACCGCTCATGCTGAACGTACGAAGCACGAAAGCGCCGCTGGGCAAAGGAGAAACGGCCCTGGTTATTGACTTCGACGCGGCCAGAAAGTGCTATTTGATTGAGCCGTTTGCCAACAGCTAACCCGTAAAACCGCAGCTTAATGTCTTCTAAACCAAAAATGTTCTGGCAAGCGCTAAGCGAAATTCTCGAAATTGTAGGAGGTTTTTTTGAAATTCTGGCCCTCCTATTTTCCGACTTTTGAAATGGTGATAAGCCATTCGTTAACACCCATTAATCAATCGAAAAACCTTTACTTTCTACTCACATGTTAGCATCCCTTTCCTGGGCCATTTTGGTAATCATTGGCCTGTTTCTCCTTGGCTTCCTGGCGGTTGTGGCCCGGATGTATAAAAAAGCCGTGCAGGGGGAAGCCCTGTTGCGCACCGGCATGGGCGACGCCAAAGTGTCGTTTTCCGGCATTATCGTGGTGCCCATTCTCCACATGCTGGAGGTGATGGACATCAAGCTCAAAACCATTGTGATTGCGCGGGCCGGTGCCGAGGGCCTGGTATGCAAGGACAATATGCGCGCCGACGTGAAGGTCAACTTCTTCATTCGAGTGAACAAGACCCACGAGGACGTGGTGAACGTGGCCCAGAGCATTGGCGCCCACCGCGCCTCCGACCCCGTGGCCCTGGAAGGCCTGTTCGACGCCAAGTTTTCGGAAGCCCTGAAGACGGTGGGCAAGCACTTCGATTTCATTGAGCTCTACAATTCGCGTGAGCAGTTCAAGCAGGAAATCCTGCGCATCATTGGCACCGATTTGAACGGCTACGTGCTCGACGACTGCGCCATTGATTACCTGGAGCAAACCCCACTGCACGCCCTCAATCAGGATAATATCCTGGATGCGGAAGGCATCAAGAAAATCATTGCCCTGACCTCGGAGCAGAAAATCCAGTCCAACCAGCTGCAGCGCGACCAGCAGAAGACCATCAAGAAGCAGGACGTGGAAGCGCAGGAGACCATTCTGCAGCTCGAAAAGCAGCTGGCCGAAACCCAGGAAAAGCAGTATCGCGAAATTGCCAACATCAAGGCCCGCGAAGCCGCCGAAACGGAAAAAGTGCGCCAGGAAGAACGCCAGAAGGGCGAGAAAGCCCGCATCGCGGCCGACGAAGAAATCAAGGTTTCGGAACAGAACCGCGACCGCCAAATCCTGGTGGCCGAGCGCAACAAGCAGCGCACCGACGCCATCGAGACCGAACGCGTGGAGCAGGCCCGCGCCCTGGAAGTGAACGAGCGGGAGCGCATCGTGGCCCTGGCCCAGATTGAGAAGGAAAAGGCCCTGGAAGAAGAGCGCAAGAACATTCAGGGCATCATCCGCGAGCGGATTACGGTGGAAAAAGCCACGGTCATCGAGGAAGAGCGCATTAAGGACACCCGGGCCCAGGCCCTGGCCGACCGCGACAAGCTGGTGGCCATCACCAAGGCCAAGCAGGAAACCGAGCAGGCCACCATCACTTTCGTGGGCAACGCCGACATGGAGAAGCAGGGCGCCGAATTCCGCGCCAAGCAGTCGCTGATTGACGCCGAGGCCGAGAAAGCATCGGCCGAGCACCGCTCGCAGGCCATCCGCATCATGGCCGAAGCGGAAGCCAGCAAAGCCAGCGCCGTGGGCCTGGCCGAAGCGCAGGTAATGCAAGCCAAAGCTGCCGCCCGCCAGAAAGAGGGCGAGTCGGAAGCCAACGTGATGCAGCTCACGGCCACCGCCGAAGCGCAATCCATCCAGGTACGCGCCACGGCCCAGGCCGAAGCCGACGAAAAGCTCGGCGTGGTAGCAGCCAAGGTGAACCTCGAAAAGGGCCTGGCCGAAGCCAGCGTTATTGAAGCCAAAGCCGACGCTGACCAGAAAAAGGGCCTGGCCGAGGTAACCGTGAACGAGCAGCGTTTCGCGGTGGAAGCCAAGGGCATCGAGGCGAAGGCCGACGCCATGAAAAAGCTCGACGGCGTGGGCAAGGACCACGAAGAATTCAAGCTGCGCCTCGACAAGGACAAGGCCGTGGAGCTGGCCCAAATCAACATTCAGAAAGACATTGCCAGTGCCCAGGCCGGCGTGATTTCGGAAGCCCTCAAGTCGGCCAAAATCGACATCGTGGGCGGCGAAACCATGTTCTTCGACCAGATTATTGGCTCCATCACCAAGGGCAAAATGATAGACCGCGCCGTGCACAACTCTGAAGTCCTCGGCACCGTGAAAGACGCTTTCTTCGGCCACGAAGGCAACGGCGGCGATTTCAAAACCAACCTGCGCCGCTTCGTGGACCAGTTCGGGCTGAGCGCCGACGACATGAAGAACCTGAGCATCTCGGCGCTGCTGCTGCAGATGATGAACAAAGCCGGCGACGATGCCACGCGCGGCACTATTGCGCAGCTGGCCAGCACCGCCACGGCATTAGGCATCGGGGACAAGGGCGTGAAGACGTTGCAGCTGTAGCACCCCTTCCCCCAGCCCCTTCCCCTCCGGGGGAAGGGGAGCCGCGGCGGCGCTTATTCTCACATGGTTCTGCTTTATTGCGAAGAAGGTATGGATTCGAGTGAAGAGCGGAAAAAAAGTCGTCAGGCTCCCCTTCCCCCAGAGGGGAAGGGGTCGGGGGATGGGGTGCACATGTTCGGCATGTACACCACCGATGCCAAGCGCTGGAAAACTTCCCTCAAAGCTTACGCTCGCACCAATCGCAAAACCCCCACTCCTGCCGAACACAAATTATGGCAGGAATTGCGCGGAAGTAAACTGGGCGCGCCCTTCCGCCGCCAGCACGCCATCGAGTCGTTTATTGTCGATTTTGTGTGCCTGGCTGCTTGGCTCGTCATTGAAGTAGATGGTAGTATTCACGCCGAAATCGCCCAGGCCGAATATGACGGTGGCCGCACTTACGAATTAGAAAAAATTGGCTATTCAATCGTCCGCTTCACCAATGAAGAAGTGCTGCACGAAACCGCCAACGTGTTAAAAAAAATTGCCGAGCACCTAACCGCGCTCTACCCCAACTATGAGCCCCGATAACAACTCTACCACTTCCAAAAACCAAACCAGTAGCGCCGCCGTGGCTCCCCTTCCCCCGGAGGATTCCGCGCATCAAGCGGCGAGGGGGCCGGGGGATGGGGTCAACGGCACGGGGGTAAAGCTCGAAGGCGGCACCTACGAAATCCTGCGCAACCGCTTGCAAAAGAGCGGTGCCGACCTCAAAACCCGCCTCAATCAGCTCAACACCGACCGCAAAACCGTTTTCGGCGCCATTGACACCAAGCTCATTGGCACCGGGCGCATTAGTACCGACAATAATTGCGTGCCGTGGGACATGGTGCCGGTGGGCCGCAATTTCCTGTTTGGCTACAACGTCGTTATCGGCCTGAAAACCGAGGTGGAATTGTCGGATGTATTTGGGGCCTATTCTTATGCCAGCCACGAGTTTCATCCGCTGCCATTGGAACTGATTGCAAACTCGCAGTTCGCGGAGGAATTTCGCAACCTCTACAAGTATTACAAGAACACACAATTCATAAAATTTGCGGTGCTCGGCAGCCATTTGTTTATGGTGTTTCGGGTGGGCAAAAGCGCGAGCGACATCAAGACGTTTAAGTGGCTGCTGCAAGGTGATACGCTCACGTACATCGACAACCGCAGCGACCACGAATACACGTTTCCGCCGCAGCACGAGTTTACCTGGAAACGCACCACGCGCGACATGCAGCGCAGCGGCAAACACCCGCACATCAGCATCGAGGACCGGGTTTTCGTAGAAACCATCCACGGCGACCTCACCATTAAGATTGAGAATAACACCGCTACGGGGCGCGGAATCTACTCCGAGCCGGTGGCCGACAAAGACCAGACGCTCGACGATTCTGAGATTTATTACGCCGTGGTTGGCAATATTATTCTGCTGAAAATCCGGCCGTATCAGGAGCAGGAATACCGGTATTTTCTATACAACGCCAAGCTGCAAACGGCCCAGCGGCTGGACGCGTTAGCCGAAGCCTGCGTGCTGCTGCCCGACAACCAGGGCCTGATTTTTCCGCACGGTTTTTACCTGCAAACCGGCGAGGGGAAACTGTTTGAAAAGGGGCTGCGCGACATGCTTTTTGAAAAGCGAATTGTGTCGCCCAACGGGGAGGATTTTCTGTATGTTTTTTATAATAAGGAGAACGGCGCGTACTTACTCCTCTCTTATAACATTATCGCGCAGCGGGTCGACAACCCCATCACCTGCCACGGCTACGCGCTGTTTGAAAACGGCGAGCTGTGCTACTTCCGCAAGGACGACGAGCCCAAGAAGCACCACGCCGTGCAAATCTGGCAGACGCCCTACGTGGGCCCCGATTTTGAGCTACCGGTCACGTCCAATTCCTACCTCTTCAAATTAGGAAATAAGGAAATTGTGCGGGCCATGTCGGAAGCCCAAGAAGTGCTGACGTTGCTGGCCAAAGACGACAGCTACGCCGGCCTCTACCTCGACCTGATTCGCCTCACCACCACCCTCAACGACACCTACCACTGGCTGGCCGAGCCGGCCGCGCAGGCGCTAAACGAGCCGCTGCGCGACATTCAGCAGGCGGCCAACGCGGCGGTGGAGGAGTTTGACAAGGTGCTAAGCATCCGCAAAAGCACGGGGGCCGAAACCCAGCGCGTGCTGGCCAAAGCCGACGAGCTGACCGGCCGCATCAAGCGCACCACGGCCACCGACGTAAACGAATACGTGCAGCTGCTGGCGGAGCTGCGCGGCGTGCGCGGCGCGGTCATTTCCCTTAAAGAGCTGCGCTACGTGGAGCTGCCCACCGTGGAAAAAGCCGCCGCCGAGCTGGAGCAAACCAGCAAGGACGTGGCCGCCCAAACAGTGGATTTTTTGCTTAAAGACGACGCCCTGAAACCCTACGCGGTGCGCGTGCAGGCCATTGCCGAGGCCATTGAGCAGGTGCAGAAAGTGGCCGAGGCCAACGAGCTGGAAAAGCAGGCCAACGCGGTATCCTCGGAGCTAGAGCTGCTGATTGAGGTGGTGAGCAACCTGCCGATGGAAGACCCCACGCAGACCACGCGCATCATCGACAATATTTCGACGATTTACGCCAGCTTCAACCAGATTCGGGCGGCACTGAAGCGGCGGCGGCAGGCCCTAGCCGGTACCGAGGCCCAAGCCGAATTCACGGCCCAAATCAAGCTGCTCGACCAGGCCCTGGTGAACTACCTCGACCTGTGCGACACGCCGGCCAAGTGCGACGAGTACAGCACCAAACTCATGGTGCAGCTGGAAGAGCTGGAGGGCAAATTCCCGGAGTTCGATGAATTTCTGAACCAATTGGCGGGCAAGCGCGAGGAAGTTTCAGAGGCGTTTGAGAGCCGCAAGGTGAGCTTGGTAGCCGCCCGCAACCAGCGCGCTTCGGCCCTGCTGCAATCGGCGGAGCGCATTCTGAAAGCGGTGCAAAACCGGCTGGGCCGCTTCGAGAGCGTGGCCGACATCAACGGCTACTTCGCCTCCGATATGCTGGTGGAAAAGGTGCGCCAGACCGTGCAAAACCTGCTCGACCTCGGCGACCCGGTGAAGGCCGACGATATCCAAAGCCGCCTCAAAACGGTGAAGGAGGACGCTGTGCGCCAGCTCAAGGACCGCGCCGAGCTGTTTACCGACGGCGGGCAGGCCCTGAAATTCGGCCCCTACGCCTTCACCGTGAACACCCAGCCGCTGGAACTGACCGTGGTGCTGCGCGACGGCGACTTGCACTACCACCTCACGGGCACCAATTTTTTCCAGAAGATAACCGACCCCGCCGTGCTCGCCGCCCGCGCCGTATGGGACCAAACGGTGGTTTCGGAAAACGCCGACGTGTACCGCGCCGAGTACCTGGCCTGGCTCATGCTGCAAGCCGCCCAGCACCCCGCGCCCGCTCACGACGGCCTGGCCGCCGTGCTTTCGCTGGCCGAGCTTTCGCACCTCACCGTGGCCGAGCTCACGGCCTACGTGCAGCAATTTATGGCCCCGCGCTACGCCGAGGGCTACCTCAAAGGCGTGCACGACCACGACGCGGCCCTGCTGCTCGAAGCCCTGGTGAGCCTGACCCGCACCGCCGATTTACTGCGCTATTCCGCCACCGCCCGTGCCGCCGCAGCGCTCTACTGGCAGCGGTTTACGGGCCGCAAGCGCAAGGCCGCCTGGCAGCACCAGCTGCAGGGCATCGGCGTGCTGCTCCAGGTATTCCCCGATTCGCGGGAGTTTGAGGCGCTCAAAGCCGAATTGCAGTTGGCCATGGAGGAGTTTGCGGCCGGCACCGGCCTGTTTGAAGTGGCCGAAGTGGCCGAAGCCGGCGAGTATTTATTCTACGAGCTAACCCGCGGCGAGACATTCATTATCGCGCCCGAAGCGGCGGAGCTATTGCAGCAGTTCCAGCAGTCGCTAAAGGAGCGGAATGCTACGGCGCGATACGAAGCCAGCGTAGCCGCGATGGCCGACCAGCCGGCCGCCCAGTTCCAGCTGGTGCGGCAGTGGCTGCGGGCGGCGCAGCCCGGTCACCCCATCCCCCGACCCCTTCCCCTCCGGGAGAAGGGGAGCCTGACGACTGAAAACGCAGGCGAGAGAGGTAGAGAGAACGAAAACAGCGCCGCCTCGGCTCCCCTTCCCCCGGAGGGGAAGGGGTCGGGGGATGGGGTGAGCGGCACCGGGGTCAACGAGGCCGCCGTCCTCCTGCTCACTAATTCCTTCGATGCCGCCCGCATCATTCGCACGCCGCTGCGCGAAACGCTCACGGGCTTGCAAGGCTCCCACGCCCGCATTCACGAGCGGAACTACCAGTTGAATTTCCCCGATTTCCGGCGCCGGCTGCACCGCTACACGCACGCGGTAGCGCCGCTGTTTGAGGCTTTTGGTACGGTGAAAAAGGAATTGCTGGCGCGCTTTAGCGAGGAGCTGCGGCTGAACGAGTTCCGGCCGCGGGTGCTGTCGTCGTTTGTGCGGAACAGGCTGATTGACGAGGTGTATTTGCCGCTCATCGGGGCCAACCTGGCCAAGCAAATTGGCACGGCGGGCGCCGACAAGCGTACCGACCTCATGGGCCTGCTGCTGCTGGTGTCGCCGCCCGGCTACGGTAAAACCACGCTCATGGAGTACGTGGCCAACCGACTGGGGCTGATTTTCATGAAAATCAACGGCCCGGCCATCGGCCACGCCGTGACCAGCGTGGACCCCTCGCAGGCCCCCAACTCCGGCGCCCGCGAGGAGCTGCTGAAGCTGAATCTGGCCTTCGAGATGGGCGACAACGTGATGATTTATCTCGATGATATTCAGCACTGCAACCCCGAGTTTCTGCAGAAATTCATCTCGCTTTGCGACGCCCAGCGCAAGATTGAGGGCGTGTACCAGGGACGCGCCCGCACCTACGACTTCCGGGGCCGCAAGGTGGCCGTGGTGATGGCCGGTAACCCGTACACCGAATCGGGCGAGCAGTTCCGCATCCCCGACATGCTGGCCAACCGCGCCGACATTTACAACCTCGGCGACATCATCGGCGATACGGCGGCGGCGTTCCTGCTCAGCTACATCGAAAACGCCTTAGTGGCCAACCCCGTGTTGGCCCGCCTCGCCGCCAAAAGCCAGGCCGACGTGTACCCGCTGCTAAAGCTGGCCGAAACCGGAGACAGCACCGGTTTGGCCTTCGAGGCCAACCATTCGCCCGAGGAAATCAACGAGTACGTGGCTGTGCTGCAAAAGCTGCTGCGCATCCGCGACGTGGTAGCGCGGGTAAACGAGGAGTACATCCGCTCGGCGGCCCAGGCCAGCGAGTACCGCACCGAGCCGCCCTTCAAGCTGCAGGGCTCCTACCGCAACATGGCCAAGCTGGCCGAAAAGGTGCGCCCCGTGATGAACGACGAGGAAGTGCGTGCCCTGCTGGCCACCCACTACCACAACGAAGCCCAAACCCTGACCAGCGGCACCGAAGCCAACCTGCTCAAGCTACACGAGCTGCTAAGCTGGCTCACCCCCGAAGAAACCACCCGTTGGGCCGACATCAAGGCCACCTTCGCCCGCAACCTGCGCACCAGCAGCGGCGGCCAGCTGCAAAGCGTACTCGCGCAACTGGAGAACATTGCCGGCGGCCTGGGCGGTATCAAGGCGGCACTGGAGAAGGAGTAGATAATTGAATCACCATTTTACCAACCATTGATAATGAGGCTATTCAATATCATTTATGCGTTTTTCCTTGGGAGAGGCGTTGAGCCGAAAGAGTATGCTGCCCAATCATTTGTAACAGCGATACAAGGCTTGGTAATCTCATCCATCGTCATAAAGATTCTGTGTATATTTTTTGATGTATGCTATTTCAACGATAAATATACTATATATTTAAAGTATTTTATTTATATTACAGTTCTTCTAACTGCCATTTTTAATCTCAAGTATTATTCTAACTGATGTTACGCAGCCATTTTGGTTAACGCGTAGTGCATGGCTTTGAGTCCGCGCAAATAAAGTTGGGCTTTGAGGCGAAAATGACCAATGCCTAATTGTCGGGTTATCTTCTCTAACTTGATGTAGGCCAGGATGGAAGAAAAGAAATGATTGGCCTGCGTATCGATGGTTTTCGTAGGCGACTTGCCCATCGACGTGTTTTGCTTGAGCGATTTGTGGTACTCCTCGATTTTCCACCTTTTCTGGTAGATTACCGTCACTTGTTCCCCGGTCAAATTCGTATCGCTGCTCACCAGATATAACACGCCCTGCGAACCGTCCTTATTTGTAAAGACTTGCCGGACCACGAGCACCGCCTCCACGACGCTCCGTAGCCAGACGCGCAAGGGCTGCCCATCCGGGAAAGCCAGCGTATCAAGGGCCTGGAATTCCCCATTGCCGCGCCCCACTTCGCTCAGGGCCACGGTGCGCGAGGTGGGCAGGGCAAAAATAAAGTCGTGGCCCAACGCGCGCACCTGGTTCATGTTCTCAGCCGAGGCATACCAGCTGTCGGCCAGCAGGTAGCCGTAGGCCACTTGCTCTTGGGCCACGCGCAACATGGCGCGGAGCATCTCGTTTTTCGTCAGCGGGCTTTTCTGACTCACTTTCTGGGTTTTAGGGTCGGTTACGGCCTGCGTTTTCTCCACCAGCTCCACGGCAATCGGCACGGCGAGCGAACCGGCCACATAGAGCAGGCTCACGAAATTGAGCCCCTTCACGTACCGCCCCAGGCTATGGTCGTAATGGGTACAGAGCAGGGCATTGGCATCGGTGTGGGCCTTCTCCAAAATAGAATCATCGACGATAAGAACAGCAAAATCGGCTGCTTCCAACGTCCGCTCGGTTTGCCGAATCAGCGGTTTGGCATGGCCCCAGACCTGGCGTGAATCCAAGTGTACGCTGCTGAGCCAGCGCGTCACCTGGTCGTGACTAAGCTGCCCATCGAACAGGCGTGAGAGGCCCGTAGCCGAAGTTTGGCCCGTCGAGCTGATGAGATAATCCGTGTACAAATCCAGGGTGCAGGCCATCGAAAACGGTAGTTAGAACGGAAAAATACTGCGTAACATCAG
>NZ_JNLX01000092.1 GCF_000715495.1 Hymenobacter sp. IS2118
CTTGTCCTTACCCACATCTTTGAAAAGCGCCGGCCAACAGGTCGGCGCTTTTTTGTGGGTTCTTGCGGGGCCGGCTTAGTAGCTTGCGAGATGAGTATTTCGACGCATTTCTGCGACCCGCAGCTGTGGGCGCAGACGCATTTTGGGGGCACGGTGTTGGGCGATGCCCGCCGCAGCCGACGGGTGGTGCAGTTGGCCGCCGGTTGGGCCCGGCAGCCGGGGGCCACCATTCCGCAGTTGGGGACCGGCCAGGCGGGGGCCAGTAAAGCGGCGTATCGCTTGCTGGGCGGTGCAAGGGCCACGCCCGAGGCGCTGCAGGGGGCGCATCAGGCCGTGGTTCGCCAAGCGCTACAGGAGCCGGGCACCTACCTGCTGGTCGAAGACACGAGCGAACTGAGCTGGCCCGAAGCCGACGAGCGCCGGCCCGGCCTGGGGCCGGTCGGGCCGGGCAAGGCCACGAGCCAGGGCGTACTGCTGCACTCGTTGGTGGCCGCCGGCTGGCCGGTGCAGGACCCCGACCCGGCCGCCAAACGGCCCGCCCTGCCGCTGCTGGGCCTGTTGGACCAGCAGTTTCACGTCCGTCAACCGGTGCCGGAGGCCGAAAAAGACCATCTCCACGGCGGCTCGCGCCTGCGCCAGGGCCGGGTCCGCGAATCGGCGCTCTGGTCCCGGAGCTTGCGCAACGTGGGCAGCCCGCCACCGGACGCGCGCTGGGTGGTGGTGGCCGACCGCGGGGCCGACATCTACGAGCACCTGCAGCAGTGCCGGGCCCAGGGCCTGGGCTTCGTGGTGCGCGCCGCCCAGGACCGGGCCCTGGTGGCCGGCGCCGACAAAGCGCCCGCCGGGCGGCTCTTCGCCGTGGCGCGGGCCCAGCCCTCGGCGGGCCAGTTGACCCTGGCCTTGCGTGGCCGGCCGGGCCAGCCGGCCCGCGAAGTGCTGCTCCAGGTCAGTTTCAGCCCCCCGCTGGCCCTGCGTGCGCCCCAGCGACCGGGCGCGGCGACGGGCAAAGGGGACCCGGTTCCCTGCGCCCTGGTACGGGTCTGGGAAGCCGCCCAAGTCGGGGACACAGGCCCGGCCACGCCCGCCCTGGAATGGCTGCTGCTCTGCGACCAACCCATCACGGATTTTGCCCAGGCCCACGCCTGCGCCCGGCAGTACGTGAGCCGCTGGCTCATCGAGGACTTTCACAAAGCCCTGAAAACGGGCCTGGGGGCCGAAAAGCTCCAGCTCCAAACCGCTGACCGTCTTTTTGCCGCCGTCGCCCTGCTCAGCGTGGTCGCATTGGCGCTAGTGGATATGCGCGAAAAAAGTCGCCTCCAACCCGACTTGCCGGCGACGGCAGCGGGGCTGGAAGCGACTTTTTTACAGGTCCTCACGCTGCGCAGTTCACGACCCGTGCAGACTGTGCGCGACGTGTATTATGCCTTGGCTGGCCTGGGCGGCCACCTGGGCCGCAAAGGCGACGGACCACCTGGCTGGCAAACCCTCTGGCGCGGCCTGATGAGCCTGCGCTTACTCGTCGAAGGCGTCCGGCTCGCCACTCAACTCAACCAGCCCTAAGATGTGGGTAAGGACAAGACCAGCTATGGTCGGGGCCTTTTCACGTTGCATTCAAATCACCTACAATTCTTTGACATTATCGCCGAGTCGCCGGTCAATAATCATATTATAGGGGTCGACGGCCACCGAAGCGGGTTTTTCGTTTACCACGAAGCTCAGCTTGTTGTCGCCAGGGCGCAGGCGGCGCTTTAGTATAAGCAGCGGGGCTACGGGCTTTTTGTCCTTGCCCAGCTCCGGAAAGATGGCCACGGGCAGTGCGTCGCGCGATTGGTCAGCGGGGCTCTGGTTGCCCAGGCTGTCGGCATAGAACTTAGCCGACTTCACCGTGAAGTCGACCTGGTAGCGGCCATCGGGCAGCTTCTTGCTGGTGGCGTCGGTCACGCGGTTGTCAAACAGCGTGATGCGCTCAAACTGGTCGGTAATGTAGGGCTGGAGCGAGTCGGGCGCGGCGCGGCGCAGGTAGCCGATGAACTCGGGCGAGTTGGTGTAGGGTGGCGGCTGATAGGCCACGGCGGCCACGTATTTTTTCAGTGCGCCGTTCAGCTTGTCCTCGCCCATGTAGTCCTGCAGCGCATACATCACCACCGAACCTTTGCGGTAGTGGATATACTGCTGGTTTTCGACCAGCGCAAGCGGCACTTCCTTCTTCTGCTCGAAGCCGCGGCCCTGCAAGTAGCGGCTCATGTCGAACTTGAGGAACCGCTGCATGGTAGTAGGGCCGTTGTGGTGGCGCAGCACCATCAGGGCCGTGTATTCGGCCAGGGCTTCCGACATGAGCGTGCTGCCCTGCACGGCGCCGCCTACTACCTGATGGCCCCACCACTGGTGCGCCACCTCGTGGGCCGTCACGTAATAAGGCATGTTCAGGTCTTCCGGGTCGTTGTCGTCCACGTCGGCCACGAAGCCAATGGCCTCGGAGAACGGAATGGTGTTGGCAAAGCTCTGGGCAAAGGCCGCGTACTGCGGGAACTCCAGAATGCGCAGCTGCCGGTGCTGGTAGGGCGAAAAGTTTCGGGAGCAGTACGCCAGCGCGTCTTTGGCGCCCTCGGCCATGCGCTTGAGGTTGTACTCGTGGCCCGGCTGGTAGTAGATGGTGATGGGGATGGAGCGGCGGCCGGCGGTGTCCACCCATTCGGCCTTGTACTGCTGGTAGCGGGCCGAGAGGAAGGTATAGAAGTTTTTCATGGGCCGGTCCATCACGTAGGTGAAGTAGCGGCGGCCGTCCTGGGTCCATTCCTTTTGGAGGTAGCCGGGGGCCACGGCTGTCTGGTCGGCCTCGGTGCTCACGGTGGTCCGGAAGCGTATCCAGTCGGCATCGGTGCCAATGTAGGTGTTCTGGCGGGCCTTGAGGTCATCAACTTTGGCCATTCGGGGCTTGGGTTTCAGGCCGTAGTTTTTGCGGTCCTGGTCGTCGCTCAGTTCGGCTTCGTCGCGGTAGCCCAGGCCGGGCAGGTAGCCGTTGTTGATGAAGGTGCCGTTCTGCACGATGTCCGTGTTGGAGCCCGCGTTGGGAAAGCCGCGCTCCTGGTAAAACAGGTCCATGGTCAGGGCCAGCGAGTCGCCGGGGGCCAGGGGCCGGGCCAGGCGGTAGATGCGGAAGCCAAAAGTGGTGTCGTTCAGGGCCAGCGTGGCCTGGCCGGGCGCGCCCAACTCGAGGCTGCGCACGCGGGGGTTCCGCTCAATGGGTAAACTCACAATCACCGAATCCAGAGGCTGCGGGTGCTTGTTCACCAGCATAAACTCGCCCTGGAAACGCACGGCGCGGGTGCTGGGGAAGATGTCGGTGTTCAGGCTCACGGCCGTAACGCGGGGCTGCGGTACGTCTTTGTAGCGGCGGTATTGCTGCTCGTAGGCCAGCTGCTGCTTTTCGCCGGCCTTGGGGCTGAGGTACTTGTTCAGCACGTTGGTGTTGTAGAAAATGTAGGTCCCGGCACCCAGGCTCACCAGCAGGCCCAGCGCCAGCGTGGCGCTGCTGCCAGCACCCCAACGGCGGCGAGCTTCGCGCAGGCGGCCGGTGGTGTCGGTGCCGCGCACCCAAAGCAGCGTGGCAGCCAGCGCCAGCAGCAGGGCCACGCCTACCCACAGCAGCTTGGTCCACCAGAAAGCGGGCAGGAAATGGCCGTAGCCGTTCATGGCCGAATACGGGCCGGGCGAGATGCCACCCCCGAAATCAAACAGCCGGTGGCCCAGGCCAATTTGCGGCCGAAACTGGTCGGCCAGGTAATACACCACGATGACGGCGAAGCCCAGGTACTTATTATTCACCACCACCTGCGTCACCATCGCCAGCACGCAGAGCAGCAGCAGGTACGGCAGCTGGTAGAGAAACAGCGCCTGGAAATACAGGCCCAACTCGTAATTGAAGTAACCCTTGAAGGTCTGAATAACCAGCCCGCACACCAGCACCACGGCCATGAGCACCACCTGCACCAGCCACAGCGCCGCGAGCTTGCTCAGAAACGGCACCCAGTTGGGAATCGGCACGGCGTCGGCAATCTGGGCCACGCCGGCCTGGCGTTCGCGCCACACCAACTCACCGCTGTAGAAGATGATAATGGCAAACAGAAACAGGAAAAAGGGCCCGCTGGCAATGGTCAGGTACTGGTTGGTAACCGGGAACGTGGGCGTGTCGAACGTTTTGCCGGCCTGGGCAGCGGTGGCCAGCAGCACAATAACGCCGGCGCCCGCAATAGCCGCGAAGTAGCGGCTGCGCACGATGCCCCGAAACTCCAGCTTCGTCAGGCTCCACCACTGGCTCAGGCTCAGACCGCTGGAAAATACCTGCGTCACGCGGGGCAGCAGCCGTAGCCCGCCGGCTACTCCCTGGCTATCGGTATCGGCCCCGGCCAGCGCACTCGCGGCGTCGGCCGAAGCCCGCCGCATCTTCTTCGATACTTTTTCCGAAGCCAGCGCCGAAAACCGGAACCGGGCGTAGCAAAACGCCAGCAGCGCCAGCCCAAAGCTCAGCCACACCGCGCGGTTGAGCAGCAGGTAGCTGGAAATGGGTACCAGCAGCGTGTTCTTTTCCGGCGCCGTGAGGTAGCGGGTGGTGAAGTTGAAGGCCGCGATGCCGAAGGCATCCAGGGCTGCCACCAAATGCTCGTTTTTGAGGTCGCGGATGTAGGCGTTGGCCACCAGGTAGCCCACCAGCAGCAGCACGGCCCCAATGTAGGTACTCAGAATATTGCGCGTGAGCGTGGCCGTGGTGAAGAAAATAGCGCCCGTAAACAGCAGGTTGGGCAGCACCAGAATGAGGTAGGGCCAGATATAAGTACCCAGCGGCGTACTAGCCAGAAACCGGTCGGGCTCTACCCAAGGCATGATGCCCGCCAGCCCGGCACCCAGGCCCAACCCGGCGAACACGAGCACCGCAATCAGATAAGACCCCAGAAAACGCCCGCCCAGGTAGCCAAATTTGCTGATTGGCGTGGTGTAGAACAGCGGGTGGGTGCGGTACTCAAAGTCGCGGTACACGGGGTTGCCCATGAGCGAGGAGGCAATGATGACGCCAAACACGCTTAGTATCAGCACCGTGATGGACACCGAAAACGGGGAGTTGATTTTCACCGCCTGCCCGTCGCCGCCGATGCTCACATCGGTGCCCGACCCAAAGCCGCCGCCCGCCGCCGTCACCAGCAGAAAAGCGAGAATGAACAGGATGGCGAAATAAATCCAGGTAGCCGGCCGCTTCAGCCGGTATTTCAGTTCGAAAAGAAGTATGGGAAGAAACATTGCGTTGAATTAAAAATTGTGAATTATGAATTAAAAATGAGGTGAACGCGGGCTGCACCGCAGAACTCATTAGGCCACAAGAGCACCATTTTTAATTCTCATTTCATAATTTTTAATTTCCGAAAAGTACACGTCCTCCAGGTCCGGATTCACAGCTTCAAAGCCGCTGTCCGGCGCCGAATCGGCCAGGATGTGCACCACGGTTTTGCCCGCAAACAGGCGCGAGCTAATGACCTGCTCTGCGGCTTGCAGGGCCGGCAATTCGGCCTTTTCAATCAGCTTGCGCCAGATTCTGCCTTTCAGGTTATTCATCACCGAAAGCGGGTCACCGGTGAGCAGCACTTCGCCTTTGTTGATGATGGCCATGTGCCGGCACAGGTCCGATACATCGCTCACAATGTGCGTACTGAGAATAACCACCAGGTTTTCGCCAATCTCCGAAAGTAGGTTGTGAAAGCGGTTGCGCTCCTGCGGGTCGAGGCCGGCGGTGGGCTCATCCACGATGATGAGCTTGGGGTTGCCTAGCAACGCCTGGGCAATGCCGAAGCGCTGCTTCATACCGCCGGAATAGCCGCCCACATGCTTTTTGCGCACGTCGTAGAGGTTGGTTTGGTGCAGCAGAGCGGCCACCATTTCCTTGCGCTCCTTACTGTTTGCGATGCCTTTGAGAGTAGCGAAATGGTCGAGCAGCTCCTCGGCGCTCACGCTGGGGTAGACGCCAAATTCCTGGGGCAGGTAGCCCAGCACCCGGCGCACCTGCTCCTTATCGCGCAGCACGTCAATGTCGTCGAGCATGATGGAGCCCGTGTCGGCATCCTGCAGCGTGGCAATGGTGCGCATCAGGCTGGATTTGCCGGCGCCGTTGGGCCCGAGCAGGCCAAACATCCCATTGGGAATTTCCAGGCTCACGTTTTTGAGCGCCTGCGTCCCGTTGGGGTAGGTCTTGGAGAGGTTGGTGATGGTGAGGGCCATGGTTTTTGCAGAAAAAAGGTGAGGGTTGAAGTTGAAAGCTATATCGTTCGCGGTCCGTCGGACATTACAATAATAAGGACTACCGGGCCGGAGATGCCCGGCCTGCCGCAATGGTTGCCTGGGCTAAAATTGACCAGCGTGGAAAACCAAATGACCAACGCGGCCCCGGCGCGGGCCAACTTCGCCCTTTGTTGCTGGTTGAGGGCCGGCTTGTCCGGCTGGCCGCTTTAATTCATAAAATAAGCTGCGGCCCTCTCAAAAGACAAATCCGAAAGAGCCGCAGGCGCGGTAAACCCCACAAAAGAAGAACCGGCTACTCCTTGTTGAACGTGTAGGTTTCGCCTCCTTGCTTTAGCAGAAAGCTCGGTTTAGCGGCGTCAAATTCGATGCGAATGTCGCTACCGGCCTGGTCGAATTTGAATACGCCTGCGCTCAGCGCATCCAGCGTGGCGGGGGGTTGGCCGGTGGCCTGGCTTTGCAAAGTCGCGCCGCTTTGGGTCATGCTGATTTTTAGTCCCGGAATCTGGGGGCTGGCGTAGGTGCCCACGTAGCGGACCAGGTCGGCGGGGGTGGGCACGTAGCCACTGGCCAGGAAGGCTGGCACTTTGTAGGGTTCGCCAAAACAGATGCTCAGCGCCCCCGAAAAGACATCGTGCGGCGAATAATTCTGGCCGTTGCTGCAAAACGTTACGGCCAGCTTCTCCGCCGGAAAATAAGTGGCCAGCGTCACAAAGCTGTCGAGGCCGCCCGTGTGGCCGTAGCCGGCCCGCGCCCCAAATGGCCGGGCGAACAGCCCCCGCCCGTAGCCGTCGCGGATGGTTTCCATGCTTTTCAGGCTGGCCGCCGAAACCAGCCGGCCTGCAAAAAGGGCCGTCAGAAAGCGGTTGAGGTCGGTGGGGGTGCTCCCGATGAAACCCGCCCCGCCCGGAATGCTCATGTCGGTTTCGGTGGTGCGCTGCCAGCCGCCGGGGCTGATGACGTAGGAAAACGCCTCCTGCTTTTGCGGGTCAATTTTGCCGCCCTGGTACGTATCGACCAGGCCGATTTTGGCCAGCACCCGCTTTTGCAGGGCCTGCGCGTAAGTCCGCTTCGTGAGCTGCTCCACGATGTATCCAAGCAGTACGTAGCCCGAATTGGTGTAGTCTGCTTGGGTGCCCGGCGCAAATTCGGGCTTGCCCCGGCTGATACGTTCGAGCATCTGGGCCGGCGTTTGGGCCGCCATGTGGCCCGACACCCAGGCCGTATCATTCGTAAAATTGTAGAGCCCGCTACGATGACTCAGCAGTTGGTCGATGGTGATGGCTTGGGCATTGGGAAACCGTGGAAAAAAAGTAGCCAACGGGGTAGTAAGCAGCAGTTTTTTCTCCTCAATAAGCTGAAAAATCATCACGGCGGTAAACATCTTTGTCGCAGAGCCGACGCGGTAGCGGGTAGCCGCAGTGGCCAGTGTGCCGGCCGCCACATCCTGGTAGCCGAAGGCCCGACTATACACCACGCGGTCGGCGCGGCTGATGGCCAGACTGCCCATCATTTTGTTGTGGGTGGCGAGCGACGCAAGCAGGCTATCGAGCTTGGTGGTGTTGAGCTGCTGGGCCTGGCCGGAGAATATAGAGAGGCCCAGCAGCACCAGCAGGCCGGTGGCGCGGCAAATCCGGCGGGCCCAGGGGCGAGGGGCAGCAGTGGAAGGATTGGTAATGGCTGGCAACATGAGGGGGGTTATCAGGTGTAAAAAAATGGGTAGTAAGGGCCGAAAGGGCGTTTGGAAGCAGGCTGCTGAACATTATTTTCAGGTAGCTTACCTAGCTCAAATGTCCGGCTGGGATGGGCGAGGCCCCATTTTTTTATGACCAAATGCGCCCCGCTCGTGACCAAAGCAGCCACCGCGCGGACCAACGCCGTTGGTCCTAATAATTTGAGCGAACCTGGGGCAAGCCAGTAGCTTTGTGGCATGAGCATTTCGCACTTTTGGGGGCTCCGGGCCGTGCGCCACGGCCTGGTTTGGACCCTGGCGCTGGGCGTGCTGGGCGTGCTGGCCTGGCAGGATGCCGGCTCGACCCACACCCAGGAGCGGGTAGCTTATTCCCTGCTTAGTATGGCGGTATTCGCGCTGGCTATCTACGGTCATTTCTGGCTGCTAACCCACCTGTTCGACCGCCGCCGGTATGCTTGGTACGTGGTGGGCACGGCGGCTACCGCGCTGGCCGGCGGCGGGCTGCTGTCGGTGGGCAATGAGCTGCTGCAAGGGGTGCTGCACGACAACGGGGACCACGAGACGACCGTGTGGCTGGGGGCGGCCAACATTATATTAGGGATGCTGCTGGCCATGGCAGCCCGCTATGCCCGGCGCGGCATCATCAGCCACTTCCAGATGCAACAGCTCCGCGCCTTGCAACTTGAAACCGAGCTGAGTTTGCTCAAAGCCCAGGTAAACCAGCACTTCCTCTTCAATACCCTCAACAACCTGTACGGCCTGAGCATGACCGCGCCCGACCAGATGCCCGAGGCGCTCCTGCAGCTGGCCGGCCTGATGCGCTATCAGCTCGACAGCTCGCGCCAAAGCACCGTAACCGTGGGCACCGAGGCCGAATACCTGGCCAATTACATCGGGCTGGAAAAGCTGCGCCTGCGGACTAATACCACGGTCGAATTCACCGCCGACCTGCCCCACCCCGACCGGCCGCTGGCCCCGCTGCTGCTGCTGCCGCTGGTCGAGAATTGCTTCAAGCACGCCATCGGCCCCAGCGGCGCCAACACCATCCACATCCACCTCAGCCAGACCGATACCGGCCTCACGCTGCGCACTGCCAACAGCATTCCACCGCATTTCCGGCCCACGCCCTCGGGGCTGGGGCTGCCTACTTTGCGGGCCCGGCTGGCGCAGTACTACCCCGGCGCCCGCCACCGGCTCGCGGTGCAGGCCACCGACACTAATTACAC
>NZ_JNLX01000093.1 GCF_000715495.1 Hymenobacter sp. IS2118
GGACGCCTTCGACGAGTAAGCGCAGGCTCATCAGGCCGCGCCAGAGGGTTTGCCAGCCAGGTGGTCCGTCGCCTTTGCGGCCCAGGTGGCCGCCCAGGCCAGCCAAGGCATAATACACGTCGCGCACAGTCTGCACGGGTCGTGAACTGCGCAGCGTGAGGACCTGTAAAAAAGTCGCTTCCAGCCCCGCTGCCGTCGCCGGCAAGTCGGGTTGGAGGCGACTTTTTTCGCGCATATCCACTAGCGCCAATGCGACCACGCTGAGCAGGGCGACGGCGGCAAAAAGACGGTCAGCGGTTTGGAGCTGGAGCTTTTCGGCCCCCAGGCCCGTTTTCAGGGCTTTGTGAAAGTCCTCGATGAGCCAGCGGCTCACGTACTGCCGGGCGCAGGCGTGGGCCTGGGCAAAATCCGTGATGGGTTGGTCGCAGAGCAGCAGCCATTCCAGGGCGGGCGTGGCCGGGCCTGTGTCCCCGACTTGGGCGGCTTCCCAGACCCGTACCAGGGCGCAGGGAACCGGGTCCCCTTTGCCCGTCGCCGCGCCCGGTCGCTGGGGCGCACGCAGGGCCAGCGGGGGGCTGAAACTGACCTGGAGCAGCACTTCGCGGGCCGGCTGGCCCGGCCGGCCACGCAAGGCCAGGGTCAACTGGCCCGCCGAGGGCTGGGCCCGCGCCACGGCGAAGAGCCGCCCGGCGGGCGCTTTGTCGGCGCCGGCCACCAGGGCCCGGTCCTGGGCGGCGCGCACCACGAAGCCCAGGCCCTGGGCCCGGCACTGCTGCAGGTGCTCGTAGATGTCGGCCCCGCGGTCGGCCACCACCACCCAGCGCGCGTCCGGTGGCGGGCTGCCCACGTTGCGCAAGCTCCGGGACCAGAGCGCCGATTCGCGGACCCGGCCCTGGCGCAGGCGCGAGCCGCCGTGGAGATGGTCTTTTTCGGCCTCCGGCACCGGTTGACGGACGTGAAACTGCTGGTCCAACAGGCCCAGCAGCGGCAGGGCGGGCCGTTTGGCGGCCGGGTCGGGGTCCTGCACCGGCCAGCCGGCGGCCACCAACGAGTGCAGCAGTACGCCCTGGCTCGTGGCCTTGCCCGGCCCGACCGGCCCCAGGCCGGGCCGGCGCTCGTCGGCTTCGGGCCAGCTCAGTTCGCTCGTGTCTTCGACCAGCAGGTAGGTGCCCGGCTCCTGTAGCGCTTGGCGAACCACGGCCTGATGCGCCCCCTGCAGCGCCTCGGGCGTGGCCCTTGCACCGCCCAGCAAGCGATACGCCGCTTTACTGGCCCCCGCCTGGCCGGTCCCCAACTGCGGAATGGTGGCCCCCGGCTGCCGGGCCCAACCGGCGGCCAACTGCACCACCCGTCGGCTGCGGCGGGCATCGCCCAACACCGTGCCCCCAAAATGCGTCTGCGCCCACAGCTGCGGGTCGCAGAAATGCGTCGAAATACTCATCTCGCAAGCTACTAAGCCGGCCCCGCAAGAACCCACAAAAAAGCGCCGACCTGTTGGCCGGCGCTTTTCAAAGATGTGGGTAAGGACAAGACCAGCTATGGTCGGGGCCTTTTCATGTTGTGCAATTTATTGAGCCAGAACTGGGGTGAAGTTAACGCCTGAGCGCGGGTGAGCACAACCGCGCTTCCGCTACGCCGTTTCCTGTGGCTTCGCTTGGCGCCGAAATAACCAAAAGGAGTAGCCATAGCAAAAAGCAACCGTTCCGATGAGGAGCACCAGCGTCACAATTTTCATGAATTCCAAGGGTACCAGCAGCGCCAGCGCAGCCAGCAGCAAGCCGGCTCCCACGAAAACGCGGCCGCCAACCCGGTGCGTTTGGGCCCACACCAGGGGGAATTCCAGCGTCCAGGGCGTGCGGATTCCCACAAAATAGTTGGGCTGCACGGTGGTCAGGTAGTTGCCTAAAAATGCGAAAAATAGCCCCACCAACACCAGTACCACCCGCTCGGCGCCCGCGGCCGGATGCAGGGCCGCGTAGACAATATAGCCGCCAATGCTGCTGACGAAAGCTACCAGGGCCAGGCGCAGCTTCTGGAAGTTTACCGTGCTGTTGTCGAAGCGTCGCTTGGGGTCGAGCTGCGGCAGCACGCTGAGCAGGACCGCAACGCCCACGGGCAAGCCAAACGTGAGCAGCCACAGGTTGCCGCGGCTGGTGTAGCCGTTGGCAGTGCCGGCAGCGTCGAAGTGCGTGGGTACCTGCGCGGGCAGCGCGGGCCACGCGTAAGCCAGGTAGAGCAGGGGCAGCACTAGGGCGGCCAGGGTCAGGAGTTGCCAGGGAAGCAGATTCTTTTTCATGGGAAAAAAGTAGTTGAGGTATGCAGAAGCTTAGGATTTGAATTGAATCAGCCAGCCCATCAGCTCGTCAAAAACGGTCATGTTGAGGGTGTACACCACGAACTGGCCTTGCTTTTGGCTGGTTACCAGCTCGGCTTGTCGGAGCAGGTCGAGGTGGTGGCTAATGGTAGGGGCGGAAAACTGGAACTGCTCGGCGATGGCCCCGGCACTGGCCGGGCCATTGCGCAGCCGCTCCAGAATGGCCCGGCGGGTGGGGTCGTTCAGCGCTTTGAAGAGGGCATTCATGCAGACGTTTCAATGTTTAGACAAATGTCTAAATAAATTTGAAATAAAAAAGCGCGGCCCCCAAAAAAGGAGCCGCGCGGGTAATTATTTTCGGGCCCGGGCCGTGAAATCCGCCTAGGCCAAGGGTTGCACCGGCGTTTCGGCCGGGGCGGCGGGCTGGCCCCAGGTCATGCTGCATTTGGTACGCATCTGCTGGCGGAATTTCTCGCGGGCCTCGGGGCTCAGGTGTTCCATGCGGCCGGCCATGCGCTGCTGCCACTCGCGGCGCTTGCCCGCCCAGCCGCCAACCCGTCCGCCATACTTAAAGCCGAACAAAATACGGCTCAGCAGCAGCAGGCCATAGGTTTGGGCCAGCGTGATAGCCGGCAACTGGAATAGTGAGGGCATCAGCCAGTTCCAGAGCGCCTGGGTAACGAAGCCAATAACAACAAGAAACAGCGCCGCAAAGAGAACAAATCGGAGGCCGCGCAGCAGCCAGAATTTACGGTCCATAATTAGGGAGTAATTAACAGTTAGTGGTTAACGATTAGTGGTCAATGATTGAAACGGGTCATTCTGATTGGAATTAATCACTAACCACTAGTTACTTAGTCGGTGAATAATTCGGTGTACAGTTTCTGCAGCCGTTTGCGCAGGTGCAGCACGGCGTAGTGCTTGCGCGAAATCAGGGTTTTGAGCGGTACGCCGGTTTCGGCTTCCATCTCCTTGAACGTCTTGTCCTCCAGCTCGTGCCACACAAACACCTGGCGCTGAGCGGCCGGCAATTCGGCCAGTGCCTCCGAGAGGGCTTCCATAAGGGTTTCGCGCAGCAGGCGGTTTTCGGGCGAGTCGTCGGGCGCGGGCAGCAGGTCGGCCAGCAGCAGGCCTTCGCCATCGTCGGAGGCCTCGGCTGCCCCGAAGGCTTCTTCCAGGCGCACGGGGCGCTTGCGGCGATAGAGGTCGGTGATGCGATTGCGCGCCACCCGAAACAGCCAGGCCGCGGCCTGTTCCACGGGCTTGAGCAGCCGGTAGCTTTCCACGAGCTCGGCAAAAACGTCCTGCAGGAGGTCTTCGGCCTCGGCTTCGTCGGGAATGCGGCGGCGGATGAACTGCAGCAGTCGGGGCCGCTGCTGGCGCACGGCGTCGGCAATCTGCCGGTCTTGCTGGGTGGCCGTCATCGGGGCAAGGGAGGAGGGGAGCGAGAGAGCCATGATTTCCATTCTAACCCCGCAGACGTGGGCCCGTCGAATTTACTTTAATTCTTTTTCGTGTCCTGAACCCTATGGGCCCGGGCTTGAGCGAGCCGAAGTATTCCACCCACGCGCGGACTCGCAGCGCCCACGCTTAAACAAATTTGGACCAGCTTTTTCCTTTTTCAAGGATACCTTTGCCGGCCGGCCGGCTGCACTGTCCCGCCGCCGGCCCTTAATACGCATGGACCAAACCATTCCCGAAGTAATCCGCACCGTTCCGCTGCAGTACTACGTTTTCTTTGCCTCGGCCTTGTTTGCCATCGGCGTCACGGGCGTGCTGGTGCGGCGCAATGCCATCATTATTTTCATGTGTGTGGAGCTGATGCTCAACGCGGTGAATATTCTGCTCACGGCTTTTTCGGCCTACCGCGCCGACCCCAACGGACAGATTTTCGTGTTCTTCATCATGGCCGTAGCTGCCGCCGAAGTCGCCGTGGGCCTGGGCATCATCGTTATGATTTACCGCAACTTCCAGACCACCGACGTTAACCTGCTCAGCCGCCTCAAGTGGTGATATGGTGAAATAGCGAACCAGTGATTTTGATGTTTTGACTGCTTCAGCAGCGCCTCAAATCACCAGTTTACCGCCTCACTATTGCACCATTTCCCCATTTTCCCATTCATCAATGGAAACCGTTCTCCCCGTTGCCAGCGCTCCGTATTCCACGTTGCTCTACGTCCTGATTCCACTGCTGCCCTTCCTGGGATTTTTGCTAAATGGATTGCTCAATAGAAAACTCTCCGCCAGCGTTGCCGGCTTCATTGGTAGCGCCACCGTGCTGGGTTCGTTTCTGATTTCGGCGCTGTTGTTCTGGGAATTCCTGCACCCGGCACCCGAGTTTGCCCTGCCGGGCACCGGCATCCACGCGGCCTACACCGTGCAGCTGTTCGACTGGATTTCGGTGGGTTCGATGCAAATTCCCTTTCAGTACCAAATCGACCAGCTCAGCCTGATAATGCTGCTGCTCGTGACGGGCGTGGGCTTCCTCATCCACGTCTATAGCATCGGTTACATGCACCACGACGAGAACGTGGGCAAGTTTTTCAGCTTTCTTAACTTGTTCATATTCAGCATGCTGCTGCTGGTAATGGGCGCCAACTTCGTCATTCTCTTCATTGGCTGGGAAGGCGTGGGTTTGTGCTCGTACCTGCTCATCGGCTTCTGGAATAAGAACACGGCCTACAACAACGCCGCTAAGAAAGCATTCATCATCAACCGCATCGGCGACCTGGGTTTCCTGCTCGGCATCTTCCTGATTTACCTCACCTTCGATTCGGTGCAGTACGCCGAAGTATTCCAGAAAGCCAGCACCCTGCAAGTGGGCACGGGCGTGGTCACGGCCATTACGCTGCTGCTGTTTGTGGGTGCCATGGGCAAGTCGGCCCAGCTGCCGCTCTACACTTGGCTGCCCGACGCCATGGCCGGTCCCACGCCGGTTTCAGCCCTGATTCACGCCGCTACCATGGTTACGGCCGGCATCTACATGGTGCTGCGGGCCAACGTGCTGTTCACGCTGGCGCCCGACACCTTAGAAGTCGTGGCTATTGTGGGCGCGGCCACAGCCCTATTTGCCGCCACCATCGGCCTGGCCCAGAACGATATTAAGAAAGTGCTGGCTTATTCCACGGTGTCGCAGCTCGGCTATATGTTCCTGGCCCTGGGCGTGATGGGCTACAGCACCTCGCTGTTTCACGTCCTCACCCACGCGTTTTTTAAGGCACTGATGTTCCTCGGGGCCGGCTCCGTCATTCACGCCATGAGCAACGAGCAGGACCTACGCCGCATGGGCGGTTTGCGCAAGGCGCTGCCCATCACCTTCTTCACGTTCCTCATTGGCTGTCTGGCCATTTCGGGCATCCCGCCGTTCTCGGGCTTTTTCTCCAAAGACGAAATTCTCGAACACGCCTTCGTGCACAACAAAGCATTGTGGGCCATGGGCCTGCTCACGGCTTTCCTCACGGCTTTCTACATGTTCCGCCTGCTGTTCCTGGCTTTCTTCGGCGAGTTCCGCGGTACCGAGGAGCAGCGCAAGCACTTGCACGAGTCGCCGGCCAGCATGACGTTTCCGCTCATCATCTTGGCTATCCTGGCGGCGGTGGGCGGCTTCATGAACGCGCCCTTGCTCCTGCAAAAAGCCTACTTGGCCGACTATTTGGCCCCGATTTTCACGTACTCGCAACGCCTGAACCCAGAGGCTTTCGCGGCCGAGTTACCGCACAACACCGAATTGATGCTCATCGCCGCATCAGTGCTGGTAGCGCTGGGTGGTATCGCGTTTGCCTACGTGTTCTACGTAGCCCGCGCCCAGCGTCCCGCCGAGGACGAGGCCCAGCGCTCGGGACCCGAAAGCCTGGTGTACCACAAGTACTACATCGACGAGCTGTACAACGCCGTGTTCACGCGGCCCATCATGGCGCTGTCCAACGGCCTCTATAAGTTCGTGGAAAACGGCATCATCAACCCCGTGGTGGGCGTGTTTGGTCGTGCCGTGAACGGCGGCGGCACCCTGCTGCGCTACGTCCAAACCGGTGCCGTAGAGACGTATCTGATTTTGATGGTGGTCGGTATCGTGCTGATTTTAGCGTTGAATTTCGGGCGGTTTTAGCGATGAAACCCACAATAGCTAATTTACTACAGCAATACAAGATATGAATGCCCCAATAGTAGCAAAGAAAACACAAGGCCGCTTACTTGAAATAGACCTGCTACGCTTTATTGCTGCTTTGGCAGTCGTATTGTTTCACTACACATACAATGGGCAGAAAGGAGGCAGCATTCCGATAACGTATCCTGGTTTAAAAGAAATCGCAAGATATGGATTTCTAGGTGTGGAATTATTTTTTATTATCAGTGGCTTCGTGATTTCTTTGTCAGCTGATGGACGTTCTGCGCGCCAGTTTATTGTTTCTCGTATAACACGACTTTACCCTGCTTTTTGGCTGGCCTGTACAATTACTTTTCTTATTACGCTTTATGTTCCTAGTACATTAGTTACCCCAACTTTTAAACAATATGCTATAAATATGACGATGTTACAAGAGTTTTTTTCCATTCGTAATATAGATGGTGTGTACTGGACACTGACTTACGAGTTGAAATTTTACTTTCTCATCGTATTGCTTTTGATATTTAACCAATTTAAGCGAATAGAGCTGCTGTGCGCAGTTTGGTTGGCATACATAGCTGTATTTCTTTTTGGTTTCAAGATTAAGTATATAGGGGCAATTTTATTTCCTGATTATGGAGTGTTTTTCATAGCAGGAATAGTGTTTTATCTAATTAAGCAACGTAATTTAATCTCTCTCCGGCATGGCATGCTTTTGCTTGCAACTTATGGTGTAGCATGTAAGGGGATATTAGTGCGCGAAGCGAATTCAGGCACTGAGCTTTCTGCACTAATCATGATTGGTGTTGTTACGCTGTTTTTCGGCGTCTTTACATTGGTGGCATTAGGTAAATTCTCGCAATTCAAAGGTAACTGGGCTGCTACACTTGGCAGTCTTACATACCCGTTGTATCTGCTGCATGCGTACATAGGGTTTGTGTTATTTCAAGTCTTTAGCGACTACGTAGATAAATACTTGCTTTTGGCAGGCTTGATATTCTTCTTCTCGCTAATGGCCTATTTTTTCGCAACACACATTGAAAAGCCTTTTGCCCAATTTCTCAAACAAGTACTTACTAAAAATAAAATCTGATTAATTTTCAATGGTGGTTTACTCGCACCATAACAAAGCCATCCTCCTTCCTATTTCTTTAGGTGAGAAAGCGACCTGCTATGCGATGCGTAAACTAGCGTCGTAAAAACAAATTTGATTTTAATGATAATCGGCTTGGTGCTGATTCTAATGCCGAATTTTGAATAACTCCAGGTAAGAGGCTGAAATTAATTAGCTTTCATTCTTACATTGCCGGTAAAGCCTAATTTAAAGATTTTTACAAATGATTATCCAGGACCTACAGCTAAGTGACCGCGGCAATCTAAAACGGCTATCAGCTTCTATTACTTGGGAAACTAGTAAATCAGAAACGCAGCTTTTTTATTTTGATGTGCCGGCGGCGTATTCTGGCCATTTATATGAGTCATATGATTGCTTCCTGGCTGGCGCTATTATTCCCGCCTTCTTTGCTGGGGAAAAGAGGATTAAAATAGCTGGAGAAATTTGCCCAGTTTTGAAAAAAGGGCTTTTGTATAACATGAGTTGGCTTGCGTATTGGTATAAGCCTGGTACTGCCATTCCTGAGATTCAAAGCCAGATAAAAACTAGTTATGAATTAAGCGAAGAGCGCCATGCGGCATCATTTTTATCTGGTGGAATCGATTCTTTATCTACATTACGCTTAAATCAATTAGATTTTCCTGAAGGCCATCCACAGCGAATTAAAGATGGGGTAATGGTATTTGGATTTGATATCGCTGGCCGGGAGCATGAAAAAAACCATGAGGAGCAATTTGAAATTGCACTTCGGGCTCTTGGAAATATTGCGCGTGGGTCGGACATAAACTTGATTCCAGTCTACACCAATATTCGTCATTTAAACGATGACATAAGCTTTTGGATGACTAAATCGCATGGTGCTGCTTTAGCTGCGGTGGGGTTATTTTTGAGTAATAAAATAAATTCTATTTACATAGGTTCTTCTTATGATATTGCAAATATGCAACCTTGGGGTTCTCACCCAGTTCTAGATAACAACTTCAGCAGCCAATACCTAAATGTTCATCATGATGGAGCTGAGTTATCACGGCTTGAGAAAACCGAAATTGTAGCTAATTGGAATCTTGGGCTGAATAATATTCGCGTTTGTGTTGCAAATGATGGCGTATTGAATTGCGGTAAATGTGAAAAGTGTGTTAGAACCATGTTTCAACTTTACGCATTGAATAAACTTCAGGATACTGCCGTGTTTCCCGTAAAGGACATTGAGCCAGGGATGCTTAAAACCATATCGATAGGGAGTAAATATGCCGAAATATGCTACCAGGACTTATATCCAATCTTTAAGAAAATGAACCGTGATGATTTAGCGGATGCTGTTAAAGCATTCGTAAGTCGCAGAAAAAATTATTTAGCTAAAAGGAAAGTTATCGATTTTGCCAAAAAATATCTGAAAAAATAAAACATTTTAGCGGAGCCTTGGATAGTTTCATGCGCAGTCAACTGTAACGCAGGATTACAGGAATTTCTTAATTAAGATTGCTTCTTAACTTTTGTGAGTCAGTAAAATTAGTCTGGCAAAAGGAATGGTATTCGTATCTGCTATTATCGCTTAACAGGACTTTTTTGCTAAGGTGAGTTCTCTTAGTTGATTTTTGCGGCCAGTGCAGCTCGGTTCTGTACGCCCCAGGCTTGGATGGCTTCAATTACGGGTTCCAGGGAGCGGCCGCATTCCGTGAGGCTGTATTCCACGGTGGGCGGTACGGTGGGGTAGGGGCGGCGTAGCACGATGCCGTGGACTTGTAGCAACTTGAGTTCCTTGATGAGCATGCGTGACGTGATGCCGGCTACGTCGCGTTCCAGGTTTTTGAAGCGCAGGGTGCCGTGGTGCAGCAGGCTGTGGATGATGGCAAATTTCCATTTTCCCTCCAGCACGTCCAGCGTTTCGCGGAAGGGACAGTCTAGTACCGGCTTTTCTTTGTGAATGGGCATATTTTAACTAACTGATGGTGAGTGATAATTACAACTCTGTTCCTAGTATACATTGGTGTAACTACTTGCAAAAGTATACTTAAGGGCAGACCTTTGAGCGGTACTCAATCTAAATCACTGCCTCATGGCTCAATCTGTTCTGCACCGCGCCGAAACCCGCGGGCACGCCAACCACGGTTGGCTCAATTCTTACCACACCTTTAGCTTTGCGGGCTACCACGACCCCGAGCGCATGCACTTCGGCGTGCTGCGCGTGCTGAACGACGATACTGTGGCCGGCGGTATAGGCTTCAACAAGCACCCGCACGACAACATGGAAATCATCTCCATCCCGCTGTCCGGCGACCTGGAGCACCAGGATACCACGGGCCGCCAGGCCATCATCCGTCAGGGCGACGTGCAGGTGATGAGTGCCGGCACGGGCTTGGCCCACAGCGAAAAAAACCACAACCGTGACAAGGAAGTGAAGTTCCTGCAAATTTGGGTGTTTCCGAAGGAGCGCAACGTGGCCCCGCGCTACGCCCAGGAAAGCTTTCTGGCCGAAGACCGGCACAATAAATTCCAACAGGTGCTGTCTCCTTCGCCCGACGATGCCGGCGTCTGGATTCACCAGGATGCCTGGTTTCACCTGGCCGATATGGATGCTGGGGTAAGCCTGGAGTATGCGCTCAAACTGGCCGGCAACGGCGTGTATGCCTTCGTGCTGGAAGGTGATGTGACTATCAATGGCCAGGAACTGCACCGTCGCGACGGATTTGGGCTGTGGGAGGTTGATAAGCTCGATATTGAAGCAACTGCAATGGCGCGGCTTCTGCTAATGGAAGTACCCATGTTGGGCTGATAACTGCACATGGTAAGCCTAACGGCTGGTAGTCGTAAAATGGCACTTGCCGGGCGGTTTGCCTCGTTGGAGCAACTTTTTTGGGTAGTAGGGGTATAGCAGCACATGCGCGGCTGGTCTTGATGGCCAGCAACGGATTCTTCCTCCTCTTTCACACAACCCCTGATTATGTATCCAAAATCTCAACTCCTGCGCGGCCTCGCGTTGGGTGCGGTAATGCTTGGTATGGCTGCCCCGCAAGCCCAGGCCCAAACCCCTGATAAAAAAACCGCTATCAGCCTCTATGGCAGCGGCTACCAGTACAAAGGCAACTACGGCTCCAATTTCTGGGACCGTAGCAGCACCAACGGCGGCCCCGGCATCTCCTTCAACCGCTACCTGACCAGCGGCATCGACCTGGGCCTGGGCCTGGGCTACGTGGAGCTGAAAGGCAGTCAGGCTGGTAATCCGGCCAACAACTTCAGCACCAATGTGGTGCACGGTAACCTGGCATTCAAGTTCAAGTTGAACAACGGCTGGGCCATCAAGGAAGATGCTGTTATTCAGCCCTACCTGACAATTGCTCCCGGCCTGGCCTATTTCAGCCGGGAATCGCGGTATCGGGGTGCTAATACAGATGAAAACGCAACTAATTTCGACCTGTTTGGCGCTGCTGGTATCAACTTCCGCCTCAGCGACGGCATCGGTCTTTTCATTCAGACCGGGCAGCATATTCCCTTTGGTGGCAACATCGATGGTGACCTGGTGCGCGATGACAACCGCATTGATGACCGTTTCCTGCAGCATACGGCCGGCCTGACTTTTGCCCTCGGGCAGATGAAGGATGAGGACAAGGATGGTGTATCCGACAAGAAAGATAAATGCCCCGGTACCCCCGCCGGTGTGGCCGTGGACCCTAACGGTTGCCCGCTCGATAAGGACGGCGACGGTGTTCCGGACTACCAGGACAAATGCCCCGACGAGAAAGGCTTGGCCGCCCTCGAAGGCTGCCCCGACCGTGATGGCGATGGCGTGCGCGACAGCGAAGACAAGTGCCCCGACACCCCCGGCAAAGCCGCATTGGGCGGTTGCCCTGATGCCGACAACGACGGTGTGATTGACCAGAACGACAAGTGCCCCGACACCCCCGCCGGTGTATCGGTAGATGCAAATGGCTGCCCACTCGACCGCGACGGTGACGGTGTGCCCGACTTCCAGGACCGTTGCCCCGACCGTGCCGGCCCCGCCAGCAACAAAGGCTGCCCCGAGATTAAAGCCGAGGCTAAGAAGGTTCTGAACGAAGCCACGAAGTACATCAACTTCGATTTTAACAAGGCTACTTTGAAGCCTTCGTCGTACTCGAAGCTGGACCAGATGGTGCAGATTCTGAACGAGTATCCAGACTACAGCCTGAGCATCGCCGGCCATACCGACAGCAAAGGCGCCGATAACTTCAACTTGGGTCTGAGCTATGAGCGTGCCGCTTCGGCCCGTGCCTACATGCTGAGCAAAGGCATTCCTTCGGAGCGCATTGAGGCCCGTGGCTATGGCGAAACCAAGCCCATCGCCGACAACGCGACGGCCGCAGGCCAGGCCATGAACCGCCGCGTGGACTTCGACCCCTTCCTCACCGGCGAAACCAACGCTGCCGAAGCGAAGTACGGCCCTGCCCCGACCATCCAGGAGATTAAGTCGGAAGGCAAAGTGGTACCAACCCGTAAGGCAGCCGTGAAAAAGGCACCCGTGCGCAAGGCTCCGGCCAAGCGTAAGTAAGACGCCCGCGCGGTAAGCGCTAAGTAAGAAAAAGGCCCGTTCTCGATGAGAGCGGGCCTTTTTTGCGTTTGGATGAGGGTCGCGGGCAGTGAGCCCTAAGGGGCAGCGCTACGCTTGAAGCTAAAGCACCTGGTACGTCACTGCCAGGTAGTACAAGCCGCCCACGCTGGGGCCGCCGAGGTAAGTCGTGTAGTAGTTGTTGAGTACGTTGTTGGCGCCCAACTTGAAGCGTAAGTCAGCTTTGGGCACGGCGTAGCTCACCTGTGCATCGAGGGTGTGGTAGGCGGGTACCGTGCCATTCACCAGGAAGGTTTGGGAATAGTAGCCCTGCTGCCAGCGGTAGTTCAGGCCGAAGCCGAAGTGCTGGTACACGTTTTCGTTGCCGGCGCTCAGGTTGTAGGCCCAGCGCGGGGTGTTGAAGCCGTCTTCGAGGCCGTCGCCGGATTCGGTGCGGGCCAGGCGGGTGTAGGTGGCGTTGGCGCCAGCCAAGTAGCCGCTGGCTAATTCGTAGCGCAGGCCGGCCGTGCCGCCGTAGTTGCGCACCTGGCTCCGGGAGTTGGTCCAGAGGCGGTAACGGGCCTGGCCGGCGCGGGCGTTGAGCGTGGTGGCCACGGTATTAAGGTCGGCCGTGGTGATGGGCGTGCCGGTAGCCGTGACTGGTACGTAGGCTTCGACTTGGGCAATGAAGTCGCGGTAGGAATTATAGTAGAAATCCACGTCGGCCACTAGCCGGCCACCGGGCCCGAAAGCCGCTTTGTAACCCATTTCCACCGAGCGGATGTACTCGGGGTTAAGATAGGTGTAGGGGTTTTTCACCAGCCGGCTCTGGTTTTGGGCAATGGCCTGCTGGCGCTTCTCGGTGGCGGTTTGGGCCGAGGTGTTGGCGTTGATGGCGGCCGTCACGGCTGTATTAAAGGCGTCGATGCTGGTGCGCAGGTAGCTGTTCTCAAACACGCCGTCCGACATTACCCGCAGCCCGCCAATGCGCTTCACCTGCCCGCTGTTCACGTTGGAAAAACCCTCAAACAGGCTCGCGAAACGGTAGCCGCTCTGGTAGCTCAGGCGGAAGTTTTGCCGCTGCGTGGGCGATAAAACGGCCGTGAAGCGCGGGTTGAATTTCACGTCGAAATAATCGTTTTTGTCCACGCGCACAGTGGCGGTGAGGCGCAGCTTTTCGGTAAAAAACCGGCCGCCGGCCTGCAGGAAACCACCGGTTTTGGAGTAGGTCAGGTTGTCGGCGAGTGGGTCCTGGCCGGGCTCGGGGTTGATGAAGTAGTTGCCATCGGGCACCACGATATAGGTGCGGTGGTCGGCCCCGGCCAGCAGGTCAAATTGGGCCGGCACGCGGGTGCCCCGGCGGCGCAGGGCCTCGGCCACGTTTACTTGGGCCTCGCCGTGGAGCAGACTGGCCCGCACGCGCAGGGCCGCGCCCACGTCCCAGTTGTTGATGCCCTGCAGCTCGCTCAGGCGTTGGTTAAAGGCCTCGGTGCCGGGCTGCAGGCGGCCGGCGTCGGCGGCGGTGCGGGCGCTGGCGTGGGCTTGTGCAATGGGCTGGCCGGCGGCTACGGCGGCGTTCCAGGCGCCGGTGTAGTCGGCATTCCAGCGGGCATCGGGCTTGAAGCTGCGCTCCAGGTTCTCGCCCATCGAGCGCAGGTTGTAGCTCTGGCCGGTGTTTTCGCGGGTGAAGTAGGCGCGGGCCTGCACCACGGGCGTGGTGAGGGTGAGGGCGTGCTGCTGCAGGCGGTAGTCCCGCAGCCCGAAGCGGTTCGAGCGCTGGTACACGTTGTCGAAACCGGCCACGCGGTAGGTGTAGGCCAGCTCCGTGCCGGGCCGGAAGCGGTAGTGCAGCGCTCCATCGGCCCGCAGGCTGCGGATGGTGTAATCCACCAGGTCGCGCTCCAGGTAGCCGGTGCGGGCCACCACGTACTGCCGCCCGCCAAGCGTGAGCGTGCTGCGGTCCGACGACTCGTTGCCGTAGCTGTTGGTAGGGTCGCGGGCCGGGTTGTCGGCCCCGAGTAGCCCGGTAGTGGCATTGCCCTGGGCAAACAGGTCGGTCTGGTCGTTGGCCACCCAGTCGGAGGCGCGCAGGTAGGTGCCGTTAATCTTAAAGGCCAGCTTATCGGCCCACAGCACCTTGGCGTAGCGCAGGCTGGTTTCGGAATACAGGTTTTCGGCAGAGCCGCCGGACCCAAACGTCTTCACGTTTGGGTCGTTGAGGTGGTTGAGGCCGGTCTGCTGGCGCACGCTCAAGCCTTCCGAATTAAACGGATTCTTGGTTCGGAAATTCGCCAGCCCGTTGATGGCGTTCAGCCCGTAGAGCGCCGAGGCCGTGCCGGGCACAATCTCCACCGCATTGATGTCCAGGTCGCTTGGCCCCAGCACGTTGCCGATGGGCGCACCAATGTGCGGCGCCTGGTTGTCCACGCCATCCACGAGCTGGGCAAAGCGCACGTTGGTGGTGTTGGCGAAGCCCCGGGCATTAATGACTTTAAAGGCTAGGCTGGGCGTAATCACCTGCACGCCCTTGAGGTGCTCGATGGCATCAAAAAACGACGGCGCGGGCGTGAGGCGCAAGGCCCGCGGGTTGAGCTTTTCCACCGTCACCGGCGACCGTAAGAAGCTCTCCTCAACCCGTGAGGCCGACACCACTACTTCGGTAAGGCCCACGTTTTGGCGAGTAGTATCCGCGGGTGGGCCAGTTTGGCCAGCCGCGCGCAACGTGGCCATCAGCAAGCCGGAAAATGCCAGGGTACAGCTTGTGCGGAGTAGAGAAGGTGTCATCAAAAGCAGCCGTTATATTTGCAAAGATATAACGGCATGCGGTGTGCGTTCTATGCTTGGATTTGATTTGTTTCGGCAGCCATAAACGCCTGAAAACGCGCTTGTAGGGCCTGAAACGAAGCAATGGCTTCGTGGCCGGCGTCCGTTACTACTGCGCCGCCGCCGCGGGTGCCACCGGTTTGGGTGGTCACCAGCGGCGTGGCGGCCTGCGCGTTCAGGGAGCTCACCAGGTCCCAGGCGCGCTTGTAGGACATGCCCATGGCCTGGGCCGCTTTCGAGATAGAACCCAGCGCGGCGATGTGCTCCAGCAGCTCTACTCGGCCGATGCCCAGGAAACGGCCGTCCTCGGTTTCGAGCCAGAGGCGGCCGTTGAGGCGGTAGGTTTTGGTGGGTAGGAGCAGCGTTTTCATGGAGCAAAGATGAAGGAAGGCAAGCCGGTAACGCAACCAGCCGCCGCTGTTACGCTGGGGGCATGCATTGCGAGCGGCGCTGCGGCGCTCTGGCATTTGCAACCCTTGGCGATAGGGGGCGTCAGTACCTACTGAATAGGGGAGAGGCGCTGGTGTGAGCAACTCGCCTGCCCGCCCAAAACTTATACCACCCGCACCAGTCGCCGTTGTTACCTTTCGGTATCGGCAGCCGCCGAATTTGTGGGTACTCTTCTCATCGCCGCGTATGAAAAAACTAGTTCTCTCCGCCAGCTTGCTGCTAGCCACCGTAGCCGGGGCGCAAGCGCAGGAATTCCAGTACCAAACCCCGCCCAAGGCCCTGCAGGACCTGCTGCTGGCGCCGCCCACGTCGCGGGTCAGCCTGTCGTCCGACGGCAGGGTGATGGCGCTGCTGCAAGTGCAGGACTTTCCCACCATCGCCGAGCTGTCGCAGCCCGAGCTGCGCCTGGCCGGCCTGCGCGTGAACCCGCGCACCAACGGCCAGAGCCGCGTGAGCTACGCGGTGGGTATCAAGCTCAAAACCCTGCCCAACGGGGCCGAAATCGACGTAAAGGGTCTGCCGGCCCAGGCCCGCATCAGCAGCGTGAGCTGGTCGCCCGACAATAAAACTATGGCCTTCGCCCTCACCACGCCCGGCTCCGGTACCAACGGCCGCGTGGAGCTGTGGGTGGCCGATGTGGCCGGCGCCACCGCCCGCCGCCTATTGGCCACGCCTCTGAATGACGCCTTCGGCAACGCCTTCGATTGGGTGTCGGATAGCAAAACCATTGTGGCCTGCACCGTGCCCGCGGGCCGCGGCGCTGCCCCGGCGGCCGACGCCGTGCCCAGCGGCCCGGCCGTGCAGGAGAGCGGCGGCGGCAAAAAAACTGCCGCCCCCACCTACCAGGATTTGCTGAAAAACCCCGCCGACGAGCGGCAGTTTGACTACTTTGCTACGTCGCAGCTGGTGAAGGTGAGCCTGGCCGACGGCGCCGCCCAGCCCTTGGGCCAGCCCGGTATTATTCAAACCGCCTCGCCTTCGCCTGATGGCAAGTACGTGCTGGTCCGCACCCGCCACCGGCCTTATGCCTACACGCTGCCCATCAGCCGGTTTCCGCAGCGCATCGACGTGCTGGACCTGGCCAGCGGTGCCCCGGTACGCACCCTGGCCGACCTGCCCCTGGCCGATGCCGTGCCCATTGGCAACGACGCCGCCGCCACCGGCCCGCGCAACCACACCTGGCGCGCCGACGTGCCCGCCACCATCAGCTACGTGGAAGCCCAGGACGGCGGCAACCCCAAAACGAAAGCCGATATCCGCGACAAGGTATTCACCATCGTAGCGCCCTTCACGGGGGCGCCGGAGCTGCTGGCGGCCCTGCCCATGCGCTTTGGTGGCCTGAGCTGGGGCACTGGTCAGCTGGCCCTGGTCGAAGGCTACCGCTGGGCCGACCGCCGCCAGACCACCTGGCAGCTGAACCCCAGCAAGCCCGACGCGCCGCTCAGCGTGCTCTTCGACGGCTCGTCGGAAGACAAGTACAACGACCCTGGCACACCTTACGAGCACCGCAACGCCCAGGGCAAGTCGGTGCTGCTCACGGGCGGCGCCCTGGGCCAGACCATCTACCTGATGGGCAACGGCGCCTCGCCCGAGGGCGACCGGCCGTTTGTGGACGAAATGGATTTGATTACCAAGAAAACCGCCCGCTGGTGGCGGTCGCAGGCACCGGTGTACGAAGTGCCCGTGGCCATTGTGGATGCCAGCGGCAAGAAGCGGCAGCTGCTCACGCGCCGCGAGTCGCTCACCCAATCGCCGAACTACTACCTGCGTGACGCCACCAAAAAGGACAAGCTGACGGCCGTGACCAAGTTCCCGAACCCGTACGCGGCCTTTGGCGGCAGCTTCCCCAAGCAGGTGCTGAAGTACAAGCGCGCCGACGGCGTGGACCTCACGGCCGACCTCTACCTGCCCCCAAACTACAAGAAGTCCGACGGCCCGCTGCCCATGCTCATGTCGGCTTACCCGCTCGAATTCAAGGATAAAAGCACGGCCGGCCAGGTCACCGGTTCGCCGTTCACGTTCACGCGCCTCAATGGCGGCTCGCCAGTATTCTGGGTTACGCAGGGCTACGCGGTGCTCGCCAATGCCAGCGTGCCGATTGTGGGCGAAGGCACCAAAGACCCCAACGATACCTACATCGAGCAGCTGGTGAGCAGCGCCAAAGCGGCCATCGACGAAGGTGCCCGCCTGGGCGTGGTCGACCCCAAGCGCGTGGGCGTAATGGGCCACAGCTACGGCGCGTTTATGACGGCCAACCTGCTCACGCATTCCAACTTGTTCAAGGCCGGCATTGCCCGCAGCGGCGCCTACAACCGCACGCTCACGCCCTACGGCTTCCAGGGCGAGGAGCGCAACTACTGGCAGGCGCAGGAGGTGTACAACGCCATGTCGCCGTTCAACTACGCCGACAAAATCAAGACGCCCATTCTGCTCATCCACGGTGAGGCCGACAACAACACCGGTACTTACCCCATCCAGAGCGAGCGGTACTACGCCGCGCTGAAGGGCCAGGGCGCCACCGCCCGCTACGTGGTGCTGCCCGCCGAATCACACGGCTACGCCGCCCGCGAAAACCTGCTCCACGTGCTCTGGGAAACCAACGCTTGGCTGGAAAAGTACGTGAAAGCTCCTGCGCCCGCGCCGGCAAACTAACTAACCGCTGTTTCGCAGCCCTGACGCAAAACTTTCCCCAGGTGAGGTTTGCGTCAGGGCTGCGAAACAGCGGTTATCTATTTTACAATTATTTTAGAAACGCTGTTTCCGCTATCAGATGTGACGTGTAAAAAGTACAATCCGGCGCGTAGTTCCGATACGTTAATTGTTTGCACGGCCTTCGTATCGATGGCGGAGGAATAAACTAATTGCCCTGCGATATTGCCCAGCCTTATGTTGCCATTAGATGATTCAATACCGGTGCCGTCTACATAGACGAAGTCAGAAGTAACGGTGGGGTAGACGGAAACTTTTCGGCTGCTATTTTCCTCTTTTGTTGGCAGGAGGGCAGGTCTGGCCGCCGCTACGAAGTTGAAAGTCCCGATGTTGAAATTATTGTAGTTTTTGAAGAAGCTTGTTCCGAGGTTATTAGCCGCCAGCCCGAACAACATGGTGGCAAAATCTACGCCTTGCAGGTCCTGCGCTCTCCAATTAGGGTCGGTCAGGCTGTAGCGCCATAGGATTCGGCGGGTAGTGCCGGGCAGCGTGTAGATGCTTCTCGGTACGTTGACCGACATATTGGTCAGGTCGGTGATTGAGCCCGAATTTACCGGCCGAAATCCTGCGATAATGTGGGGAGAAACAATGCGGGTGCTGTTTTCATCAATCCGGTCGGCGTGGTAACCACCCGGCAGGTTCGACGCTCCGGCGCCTAGGCCCCACTCGTAGCTGGCCCGCGGGCCTGATTTTGAAAACCATAGTTTATCCGCGTTTTTGGCATTGGTCAGGTACGTGCCGTAGGCGGGGCTGTTGATAAAAGTGGTATTTAAATAGTAGCAGAATTGGGTAATGAAGTGCGAAAGAAACGTGCCATCCGACAATAGGGCTTCGGTGAAATAAACCCTTTTGGTAACATCCGCACTATTTGGATTGGTGTAGAATTTATTCCATAGCTGAGCAGAGGCATTATTGGCCCCGTTAGCCGCCCGATAAGCGAAATAAGCGACCAGCATGTATTCTGACCAGGAGTTTACGACCGCGCCCGGTATGCCATTGCCGGCCTGGTCCATTTCCAGGTAAATAGTGCCCGTGCTGGCATTCGCGATGGCTTTCGACCAATTAACGGAGTTGTACATGGCATCGGCCAACCGGACAATATTGGCATCCGTGGAATATTTTTTTTTGGCGAACATTGCCCCGCACACCATCAGGGCGGCATCTACGGTGCTGTACTCCGAACTAGCGTTGGCACCCGAAACGGGGTCCACAAAATGCCGGGGAAATCCCGACGCATTTCGGTCCAGTCGAAACCCGGAAGTCTTGTTCATTAGCGTATTCAGGGTTTGGGTAATCTTGGCTTTGGCATCGGCATCGGTAATCCAGCCTTTTTGCGCGGCAATGCACAGCGCAACCATGCCCATGCCGGAATTGGAAACTGAAACCGGAATGCCCGTTTTATTGCCATCAAACCGAAGCCGGTCCAGGTAAACACCTTTCGTTGAGCGCATTTGCTCGAACGCGGCGTACGAATTTCCAAACAAATCTGCCGTTGCTATAACCTGAGCCGAACTCAAGCTTACGAATAGTAGTGCTGCAGTTAATTGAATTACCAAAAATCTAAAAACGCAGGAGACTCTGGTCGTGAGGGACGTATTCATGCTGTTTCGAAAATTTTAAAGTGGAATTAAAAACTGATGTTACGCAGTATTTTTCCGTTCTAACTACCGTTTTCGATGGCCTGCACCCTGGATTTGTACACGGATTATCTCATCAGCTCGACGGGCCAAACTTCGGCTACGGGCCTCTCACGCCTGTTCGATGGGCAGCTTAGTCACGACCAGGTGACGCGCTGGCTCAGCAGCGTACACTTGGATTCACGCCAGGTCTGGGGCCATGCCAAACCGCTGATTCGGCAAACCGAGCGGACGTTGGAAGCAGCCGATTTTGCTGTTCTTATCGTCGATGATTCTATTTTGGAGAAGGCCCACACCGATGCCAATGCCCTGCTCTGTACCCATTACGACCATAGCCTGGGGCGGTACGTGAAGGGGCTCAATTTCGTGAGCCTGCTCTATGTGGCCGGTTCGCTCGCCGTGCCGATTGCCGTGGAGCTGGTGGAGAAAACGCAGGCCGTAACCGACCCTAAAACCCAGAAAGTGAGTCAGAAAAGCCCGCTGACGAAAAACGAGATGCTCCGCGCCATGTTGCGCGTGGCCCAAGAGCAAGTGGCCTACGGCTACCTGCTGGCCGACAGCTGGTATGCCTCGGCTGAGAACATGAACCAGGTGCGCGCGTTGGGCCACGACTTTATTTTTGCCCTGCCCACCTCGCGCACCGTGGCCCTGAGCGAAGTGGGGCGCGGCAATGGGGAATTCCAGGCCCTTGATACGCTGGCTTTCCCGGATGGGCAGCCCTTGCGCGTCTGGCTACGGAGCGTCGTGGAGGCGGTGCTCGTGGTCCGGCAAGTCTTTACAAATAAGGACGGTTCGCAGGGCGTGTTATATCTGGTGAGCAGCGATACGAATTTGACCGGGGAACAAGTGACGGTAATCTACCAGAAAAGGTGGAAAATCGAGGAGTACCACAAATCGCTCAAGCAAAACACGTCGATGGGCAAGTCGCCTACGAAAACCATCGATACGCAGGCCAATCATTTCTTTTCTTCCATCCTGGCCTACATCAAGTTAGAGAAGATAACCCGACAATTAGGCATTGGTCATTTTCGCCTCAAAGCCCAACTTTATTTGCGCGGACTCAAAGCCATGCACTACGCGTTAACCAAAATGGCTGCGTAACATCAGT
>NZ_JNLX01000094.1 GCF_000715495.1 Hymenobacter sp. IS2118
GGACGCCTTCGACGAGTAAGCGCAGGCTCATCAGGCCGCGCCAGAGGGTTTGCCAGCCAGGTGGTCCGTCGCCTTTGCGGCCCAGGTGGCCGCCCAGGCCAGCCAAGGCATAATACACGTCGCGCACAGTCTGCACGGGTCGTGAACTGCGCAGCGTGAGGACCTGTAAAAAAGTCGCTTCCAGCCCCGCTGCCGTCGCCGGCAAGTCGGGTTGGAGGCGACTTTTTTCGCGCATATCCACTAGCGCCAATGCGACCACGCTGAGCAGGGCGACGGCGGCAAAAAGACGGTCAGCGGTTTGGAGCTGGAGCTTTTCGGCCCCCAGGCCCGTTTTCAGGGCTTTGTGAAAGTCCTCGATGAGCCAGCGGCTCACGTACTGCCGGGCGCAGGCGTGGGCCTGGGCAAAATCCGTGATGGGTTGGTCGCAGAGCAGCAGCCATTCCAGGGCGGGCGTGGCCGGGCCTGTGTCCCCGACTTGGGCGGCTTCCCAGACCCGTACCAGGGCGCAGGGAACCGGGTCCCCTTTGCCCGTCGCCGCGCCCGGTCGCTGGGGCGCACGCAGGGCCAGCGGGGGGCTGAAACTGACCTGGAGCAGCACTTCGCGGGCCGGCTGGCCCGGCCGGCCACGCAAGGCCAGGGTCAACTGGCCCGCCGAGGGCTGGGCCCGCGCCACGGCGAAGAGCCGCCCGGCGGGCGCTTTGTCGGCGCCGGCCACCAGGGCCCGGTCCTGGGCGGCGCGCACCACGAAGCCCAGGCCCTGGGCCCGGCACTGCTGCAGGTGCTCGTAGATGTCGGCCCCGCGGTCGGCCACCACCACCCAGCGCGCGTCCGGTGGCGGGCTGCCCACGTTGCGCAAGCTCCGGGACCAGAGCGCCGATTCGCGGACCCGGCCCTGGCGCAGGCGCGAGCCGCCGTGGAGATGGTCTTTTTCGGCCTCCGGCACCGGTTGACGGACGTGAAACTGCTGGTCCAACAGGCCCAGCAGCGGCAGGGCGGGCCGTTTGGCGGCCGGGTCGGGGTCCTGCACCGGCCAGCCGGCGGCCACCAACGAGTGCAGCAGTACGCCCTGGCTCGTGGCCTTGCCCGGCCCGACCGGCCCCAGGCCGGGCCGGCGCTCGTCGGCTTCGGGCCAGCTCAGTTCGCTCGTGTCTTCGACCAGCAGGTAGGTGCCCGGCTCCTGTAGCGCTTGGCGAACCACGGCCTGATGCGCCCCCTGCAGCGCCTCGGGCGTGGCCCTTGCACCGCCCAGCAAGCGATACGCCGCTTTACTGGCCCCCGCCTGGCCGGTCCCCAACTGCGGAATGGTGGCCCCCGGCTGCCGGGCCCAACCGGCGGCCAACTGCACCACCCGTCGGCTGCGGCGGGCATCGCCCAACACCGTGCCCCCAAAATGCGTCTGCGCCCACAGCTGCGGGTCGCAGAAATGCGTCGAAATACTCATCTCGCAAGCTACTAAGCCGGCCCCGCAAGAACCCACAAAAAAGCGCCGACCTGTTGGCCGGCGCTTTTCAAAGATGTGGGTAAGGACAAGACTCAGCAATGAATCGGGGCTTTTTCGTGCTGTCTCGCTCACTCGTTGCCACACCGGAACTGAACGGTTTCGAGGCAGGAAAGGGTGGCGTTATCGTAGCCGGGGGCATCATACGTTAGGCGGGGGATTATTTCGTAGCTGATTCTCAGAACCTGTCCATCGGTTTGCTTGGGTAGATAGGCCTGCCAAACGGCTCCGCTGGGGTGCAAAATGAGGCCGTTTTCGAGCTTGAGCGCAGTGTGTTCGGTGAGGCACATGGCTGTTTTGCCATTGCAAAGCTGCACGGTAGCCATAGTAGTGCATGGCTCGGGCTCACTAGCATCTTGTGGGGCACAACCTGTGAGCAGCATACCCGCAGCCAAACCGGTACTAATAAGGGTGAAAAAAGGAGTAAGATGACGCATGAGACAGAAAAGTTGAAGGTGAATTTTGGGGTTGACCTGTCAAGCTATTCCAAGGTTGCATCGGGTATAATTTTTCAATTCGGGTGCTGGCGCGCGTCTCCGACGCGTTGCCTACTGGTTCCGCGTCTCCGACGCGCGAAGCCAACAAGACCAGCCCTTGCGAACGGTTGCGTATGGAAACGCCAAGTCAGGAAGCCACGCGTCAGCGCCACGCGTCAGCGCCACGCGTCAGCGCCACGCGTCAGCGCCACGCGTCAGCGCCACGCGTCAGCGCCACGCGTCAGCGCCACGCGTCAGCGCCACGCGCCAGCGCCACGCGCCAGCGCCACGCGCCAGCGCCACGCGCCAGCGCCACGCGCCAGCGCCACGCGCCAGCGCCTGACTGCGTAAGTCCTGCTACCAAAAAGCGCCCGACAGCATTGCCGGGCGCTTTTTGTTAAGCTCAATGGTGAAGCTCCTTAATTCGCGCCTATCGTGAACAAGGGCAAAGGTTTCACAGCGGTATACTTGCCGCCTAACGACTGAATTTCGGGCTGGCGCAGCTTGACGTAGTTGTTGTACTGCATGGCCGCACGGTCGTATTGCACCCGAAATCCTACCACGCCGGCATCAAGCTCCCGCAAGCCTTCGACGAAGTTGCGGGCGTTTTCGGTGGGCGCGTTGCCGTTGGGCGCGGCCACGGGCAGCAGCGCGCGGAACAGCGAATCCTGCGCCGTGTCGTACTGGTCAATAAGGTCGGAGCTACTCATTGATTGCTGCGTGTAGCGGCGGGCTTTGAGGCGGGCATTGGCGCGTTCCAGGCTTTGGAGCTGGGCGGCATCGGCGCCGGGCTGGCTTTTCAATTCCCGCAGCAATAACTTGGTAACGCCAATTTTCTGGTCGTCGCTTTCGGTCATGTTGCGCCATTTTATATCCACCGAGTCGCTCAAAACGTCGAACTGAGACTTGATGGCCGCCGCCGAATTCGGGTCAAGCACCACGGCTTTGCTGCCGTCGCGCTTGCAGGACGCCGTGCAACCGGTAATAATCAAGAGCAGTACAACGGCTGATTTAACCGAGAAAACGACTGGAGTAGGCATTGCTAAAGTATGATATTGAAAAGGTAACGGGCAAAGCTACACCGGCTTGAACTGTTCGAAAATTTGGCGACAGTTGTGGCAATAATGCACGGCCCGGCACAGCGTAGCCCCAAACGGCGTGCGCAGCTCCGTATTGTGTCCCTGGCAATTAGGGCACTCCGCATATTCCAGAAAATCAAGGTCGAATACCTGGTTGCCAATGAATGGCGGCGGCGACAGCTTGTGCTGGCGCAGGGCCTGCCGCCCGGCCTCAGTGAGCATGTCCGACGTCCAGGCTTCGCGCAGGCTGATATTGACTTCCACCGCCGGCACGCCGTGCGCGAGCAGGGTGCGCTCCACATCGCGCTTCATGTAGTCCATGGCCGGGCAGCCCGCGAAAGTCGGCGTAAGCTCCACCGTCACCTTGCCCGTGGCCTCGTCCAGCTCCACCGCGCGCACCACGCCCAGGTCAATGAGCGAAATTGTCGGAATTTCCGGGTCTTTCACCGCCTGCAGCCAGTCCATTATCTGGCTTTTAGCTATCGGCTGATGGGTGTTAGTTGCTGTCGACATAAAGCTATTGGCAAGAAAAAGCTAACGGCTGACAGCCAGTAGCCAGAAGCTAAAAAAACCTACCAGTCGGCCGTCGGGTCCAGCCGGAATACCTCGGCCATTTCATCTAGCAGGGGCTGCAAAAACTCGGTGTGCTGGCCCTCACGACCACCAAAAACGGGCGTCAGGCTCAGCACGTCGGGCACTTGCAGGGCCGTTTGGCTCAGCACTTTGCTGATGCTTTCCAGCCACCGGCCGCGCAGCTCGTCTTCGCCCACAAACAAGCCGGAGCTGATGATTTCCGCTTCGGCGTCGGTTTTTTCAAAAATGCCCAACGCGTAAGGCAGCGTGAAATCCAGGGAACGCTGCATGCGCTCGATGGCCTCGTCGGTAGCCGTGCCCAGGCGTTTCATCCAGGTGTTGGCGTGCAGGGCGTGGTACTTAAGCTCGCCGCGCAGCTTGCGGGCCACCTGGGCCAGCGGCTCGTAGCTGCTGCCGGCCAGCGCCTCGAAGCGCAACAGCTCGGCGTGGTCGAACAGGAAATGGCGGGTCAGGCTGAAATCGTACTCGCCGATGGGCAGCTCCACCAGCTGGCAGCAGTGAAACTGGTCGGCGTTGCGCGTAAAGGCCACGGTGTCGGGCTCGGTTTCGCCCAGCTGATGCAGCAAGGTGTAGAGCTGCAGGCTGTGGCCGAGCTTGTCCTGGGCCATGCTCGAAAAAGCAATGTCTTCTTCCAGAATCGGCCCCAGGCCATTCCATTCGGAGTTGCGGTGGCCGAGAATCAGCTGGTCGTCGGCGAGGCGGTACAGCAGGTCGAGTTTAGGGTCCATGCGCAGGTTAGTGGCTTTGCGGGTTTTCAGCCTTGAATTTTTCGATGCGGTCCTGCACCTTATAGGAGATGGCGTCGCGGTACTTCTTCTCGGGCGTGGTAGTCCAGATATCCCGGTCCTCGTCCTCGGAGCGGAGGAAATCGGCCGCGCGCACCGCCCATACGTTGGCCACCGGACGCAGCTCGCCAAACACGCCCTTGGCCACCTGCAGGGCATCGGCCGGAGAGCTGGCCCGCACCTTGCCCACGTGCTGGTGCGCCTTGCCCCGCTTTTTGAGGTGGAAAATATCGTAGTCCTCCTCGCCCGCCGCGTAGGCTGCTTCTGCGGCGGCCGTGTCGTCGGCCAGACCCGCCGCCGGGGCGCTGCTTTTGGGCAGCAGCGGCAGCGTATCATAAGCCGATTCCTGGTCGCCCACATAGGCCGTGACCGTGATGGCGGCCGTGGGCACCACCCACATGCCCGTGCAGGCAAAGCGCCGGCTGTACTGCTCCTTGGCAAACAAAAACGCCACGTCGGCCTCCGGGGCATGCACCGGCCCCACGTACACGAAGGGCGCGCCTTCTTTCTTCTGGTGAAACACCTCGTAGGTGCCAAACTGGTCTAGCGCGCCTTTGGCCGCCGGCGCTTCGGGAGCGTCGGGCAGCCCCAGCCGGTTCATGCGCGGGTCGTGGGAATTTATCATTGGGGGCACTTAGGGTAAGAGGGTATGGGGGTAGGAGGGGAGGAGTTGGAAGGAGCGAAGCAGTTTGAAAACCAACTCTTACCCTCCTACCCCTATTCCCTCTTACCCTAAAAGACCTAAGCCAACGGGCGGACGTACTGCGTTTTGGGCGTGAGCAGGGCGCGGCGGACCCAAGCGCCGTTCTCCTCGGCAGCGCGGCGCACGGCAATGCGTTCGGCATTGCAGGGGCCGTCGCCGTTAATCACGCGCTTGAAGTCTTCCCAGTCGGGCTCGGTGAATTCCCAAACGCCGGTTTCCTCGTTTTTACGCAGGTTGGCGTCGGGCAAAGTCAAGCCAATTTCCCAGATTTTGGGCACGTACATGTCCAGGAACTGATTGCGGCACTCGTCGTTGCTGGCCATTTTTACTTTCCAACGCATCAGAATTTCGGTGTGCACCGACATCTTATCTGAGGGGCCAAAAAAGGTCATAATGGCGGGCCACCAGCGGTTCAGCGCCTCCTGCATCATCTTGCGCTGAATGGGCGTGCCCGTGGCCATGTGCACCACGGCATCGTGGCCATACTTCAGGTGGAAGGCTTCCTCGGCGCAAATCCGGTCGAGGGCGCGGCAGTAGGGGCCGTAGCTGCCCTTGGCATTGGCCAGCTGGTTCACAATGGCGCCAGCGTCAATCAGCCAGGAAATCACGTTCGAGTCGGCCCAGGTCGGCGTGGGGTAGTTGAACACGTTGGAGTACTTGCTTTTGCCGTTGATGAGGTCAATCAGCATCTGCTCGCGGGTTTTGCCCAGCGTTTCGGCCGCCGAATACAGCAGCTGCGCGTGGCCTACCTCATCCTGCACCTTGGCCATCTGGGCCATTTTGCGGCGGAAGCCGGGCGCCCGCGTAATCCAGGTGCCTTCGGGCAGCGAGCCGATGATTTCGGAGTGCGCGTGCTGCTCAATCATGCGGGTGAGCTGCTTGCGGTACAGGGCCGGCATCCAGTCGCCGGGCTCAATCTTCTCACCCCGGCCAATGCGGGCCTCAAATTCGGCCAGCAAGATGGGGTCTTCGTTTTCCAGGCCGGTGGCGGCGGAGGTCGGGAGGTCGTGGGTGCTGGCGGAACCGTACATAATAAGTTGGTTTGGGAGGGTGAGAAGGTATGAGGGTGGGAATTTTTTTAGTATTGACGGGGAAGCGAAAAAGAAGATGAGTAGAGGACAATTCCTACCCACTCACCCGCCGGCCCTCAAGCCCTTGTAAAAGCTGCTCGGCCAGGCGGTGGGCAATTTCGTCGGGGGTCAGGTTGCCGTCGGGGCGGTACCAAGCGGGCAGCCAATTAAGGCTGGCCAATAGGGTGAGTGTGACAAAAGAAGCATCGGGGGCATGTAGCTCCCCGGTGGCAATGCCTTGCTGCACCAGGGCGCGAAAAGCGGCTTCGTACCGGTCGCGCAGGGCCAGAAATTCGGTGCGGGCGGGCTCGCTTAGGTGGCGCCACTCCTGCAGAAATACGGTTGAAGCGGCACTGTCGCGCGTTAATACCCGCACGTGCCCTTCGATGGCCAGCCGCAGCTGCGTGGCAATGGGAACCGCAGTGTCGGTAGTAGCCGTGGCGAAAGCGGCAAAGAAATCGTCGGCCAGGCCAAAGCACACGCGGTGCAGAATTTCCTCCTTGGATTTGATGTGCGAATACAAACTGCCGGCTTCCAGGCCCAGCTCGGTGGCCAGCTCGCGCATGCTGGTGGCCGCAAAGCCCCGCGCCCGAAACAGGGACGTGGCCACGCGGTCAATCTGGGCTTTGCGCGAACGGAGGGGGGCGGTAGGAGTCATGCTGGGAAAACAAAGGTATGCTTGCTAACGCTCGTTAGCAAGCGAAAGTTTCGGGTTTGACAAGGCTGAGTTTATTTCGGAGTGCGTTGAATTTCATTATTTTGAGGTCGAAAAACATGATTTGATAATCCGTTTTACCACCGAACTACTAAGCTGAAGGACGTATCTTTGCCCGAGAAGACTCTTTTTAACTTCCATTTTTTATGAAAAAACATTACTACATGCTGTCGGCTGCTTTGCTGTTTGCCGGCGCCGCAAACGCTCAGGGAACGGAGTTGTTTTTCTCAGAATACGCCGAAGGGGCGCACATGACGGGGACTAGCTATGGTGGTGCCACGGTTTCATCGGGCAACGAGCGGGCCATTGAAATCTACAATCCTACCAACGACGTCGTTGACCTAAGCCCGTACTCCATTCGCCGGTATTCCAACGGCAGCACATCGGTTTTTCAGGAAGAAAAATTGTTTCGAAGCAATGTGGCGCATGCGCCCGTGGGTACCAATAGTCTGAATCCTCGGACCACGTTTGTGGTGGCGTGCGGACAGGCTACCCTGCCGGAAATTGTTAGCAAAGCGAATCAGTTTTCTGCTGCATACGAAGAGCCCACGCTAGCGTCCGTTATCGTATTTGGTAGTCCCATCTATTTCAGCGGCGACGATGCCATGGCCCTGGTTCGCTACACCAGCGGTACTGCTGGCGTGGGTCCCGGCGTCATTGTAGACCAAATTGGTGTGATTGGCGAACGCCCCCTTCTGCAGAATTGTAACACGGGCGGCAACTGGAGCGGTACTAATCCCTTGGATGGCACCGGTACCAATGCGGTTTTTGTCTCATCAGCCAACCAGACTATTATCCGCCGCGCTACCATCTCAGCAGGAATAAGGACTAACCCCAATCCGCAGAACGTGGCGGCTTCCTGCCCGCCTACCCGCGAAACAGGCGGCTACAATATTGCCGATGAGTGGTTTACCTATTCAACTGCTTTTAATGGTCCGGGAGGTTCTCAAAATGCTGGCGGTCAATTATATGACCAACTCGGCCAGCACCTCGATTACGCTGGCCCGTTCGGCGCTTACCAGACGGTACTCAGCAGCAAGCTAGCCAAGTTCAACGCTAACATCAGCATTTACCCCAACCCGGCCCACGGCACCGCCACGGTTGAGATTAAGGATGCCAAAGTAGGCAGCGTCGTGGTTATCAACAACCTCGGCCAGCGCATCAGCGCCCAGGGCAAAGGCCAGGGCCAGGAGAAACTGACGCTGGACATTTCGGGCCTGAAAGCCGGCTTGTACTTCGTGCAGGTTATCGGCACCGATGGCCAGACCAAAGTTTACAAAGAGCTGGTGGTGGAGTAAGCATCCATTAGCAGTACAAAAAAGGAGGGAAGCAATTTCCTCCTTTTTTTGTGGGCGTACTTTTGCGCCGCTCCGGTATTTAAAACTGCTGTTGCGCAGCCAAGGCGCCAACCTCACCCCCTCACCCCCTCTCCCGAGGAGAGGGGGAACTAGATTTAGTTGTAAAAAATTGATTTCTAGAATATAAAGTCAGAAACTAGTTCCCTCTTTCCCTAAGTAAAGGAGGCTAGGGGGTGAGGTTGGGGCCTGGCACAATTGCACAAGTAAATCCTTCCCCAAAGACACCATTCTCAATGTCCGAACTCACGCCGCTCACCGCCATTGGCGAATTTGCTTTAATTAGTCGTTTGCAGAAAGGAATTGCCCAACGCCAGCCCGGTACCGTGCTGGGCATTGGCGACGACGCGGCCATCATCGCCCCCGCGCCCGGCACGGAACTGGTAATGACCACCGACCTGCTGGTAGAGGGCATTCACTTCGACTTGTCGTTCTGCCCGTTGCGGCACCTGGGCTACAAGGCCGTAGCAGTGAATGTATCGGACGTGGCCGCCATGAATGCCCTGCCCACGCAGCTGGTGGTGGGCATTTCGGCCGGCCCCCGGTTCACGGTGGAGGCCATCGAGGAGTTGTACGCGGGCATGCGTCTGGCCTGCGAGGCCTACAACGTGGACCTGGTGGGTGGCGACATGACGGCCAGCCGCGGCGGCCTCACGGTGGCCATCACGGTGCTGGGCGCGGTGCCGGCCGGCGAGGCCGTGCGCCGCAGCGGGGGGCAGCCCACCGATTTGCTTTGCGTGAGCGGCGACCTGGGCGGTGCCTTCCTGGGCCTGCAAGTGCTGGAGCGGGAGAAGCAGGCCTTCCTGGCCGACCCGGACACGCAGCCCGAGCTGGCCAACTACGAGTACGTGGTGCAGCGCCAGCTCCGGCCCGAAGCCCGCCTCGACATCATCCACGAGTTGAAGGAGCGCGGCATCCGACCCAGCAGCATGATTGATATTTCGGACGGGCTGGCCTCGGAAGTGCTGCATTTGTGCGCGGCCAGCGGCACGGGCGCCCGGGTTTTTACCGAGTTTCTGCCCTTGGCCAATCCCACGCTGGAAGCGGCGGCCGAGTTCAACCTTGACCCGCTGACCTGCGCCCTGAACGGCGGCGAGGACTACGAGCTGCTCTTCACTGTGCCCGTGACGGACCACGAGAAAATCAAGAATCATCCCGATATCACCATCATCGGCCACCTCACGGCCAAGTCGGACGGGGCCAATCTGGTGACCAAGGCCGGGCAGGCCGTGCCGTTGCAGGCGCAGGGCTGGACGAGCTTTTAGCCCCGCCGTCGGGCCAGCCAATAACCTTATTTTCAGGTATAGCGTTAGGGGTGCAGCCGGAACGTTACTGTCGTGGCACGCTAATTGTCTTTGGCCTTCGCACCTCAGCTTTTACTTTCAATAAACTTAATTTTCTTAGCCATGAATAAGCTCCCCTATATCCTCAGCTTGATGTTGCTGGTCAGCACCATCTTCAGCTCCACCTCGGCCCAGGCCCAGGAAAAGAAAAAATGGAGCCCGCAGGCCAAAGGCGCCGTAATTGGTGGCCTGGGTGGTGCCGCCGCTGGTGCGGTAATCAACAAGCGTAACCGGGCCGTTGGTGGCGTGGTAGGCGGTGTGGCCGGTGGAGCCATCGGCTACGGCGTGGGCAAGCACATCGACAACAAGCAGAAAGAGCGGGCCCGCATTGCCGCCGCCAACCAAGCGGCCGCCAACCAGGCCGCCGCCAACCGGGCTGCTGCCAATCGCGCGGCCGTTGCCCGCAACACGTCAACTACCACCACCCGCACCCAAACGGCGATGGTGCCTTACAACAGCGTGACGGCTGCCCCCGCCGCGGCGTTGGCCTACGATGCCCAGGGCATGCCCGTGGTTTCGAACTCGGCCTATTTACCCAATAACTCTTACGGCGACGCTTCGCATCCGTATTCTACTTCGGAATACCGTCGCAAAAGCTGGTAAACAGTTCCGTTGCTCACCTGCTGAACCCTGGGCGCCCGCGCCTGGGGTTTAGCTATTTTAGCGCTTTGCGTTGGGCCGTTTAAAAAGCCCGTGCATGTTCCTTTTCTTCACCAATTCCCCGATTTTTTTATGAAAGCCTTTCTGTATAGTGTGCTTGTGGCCGCAACGCTGACTTCCTGTTCCAAAGCGGACGAAGCCGTCAATGTCCAAAGCCTGAACCAGGAGTTTATCAGTGCCTGGAACAGCAAAGACTCGGGCAAAATCAATGGCTTCCTGGCCGACGATGTGAGCTTTGTGCAAGGCAGTGCCCACTGGAAGGGCAAGGGCGAGGTATCGCAGAAATGGGTGAACGAGACGCTGCCTACTATCAACGGGTTGAAGACCAGCGTGCTAAGTTCTTCCACCGACGCCAGCACGGCCTACGAAGCCGGTACTTTTGCCGTGGACGTGCTGCCCGCCGCCCCCGGCGAGCCCCGCGGCTTTGGTGAAGGCAACTACATTTTCCTCTGGAAAAAAGGGGCCGACAAAACCTGGAAACTCAGCTACGCGCAGCTGGAAGATTTGCCGGTGCAGCGTCGCTAGTAGGGTTGTCGGGCAACGAGCCGTTGAGCTAACAGCAAAAAGTTGTTAGCTCAACGGCTCAGCTTGAGGGAATCGCGCCACCTTAGGTCGGCATTATTGTGGGTGCGCCAATAGTCGAGCATGATGCTGTGGCGCCGCGTGGCGCGGGTGGTGAGCAGGCGGGCCTGGGCGGCGCCGGGGCCGTCGCGATAGGTTTCTTCCCAACCGAGAATGCGATGCGGGAAGGCTTGCTCAAAGAAAATGCTGACGCTGTGTTGCTTGGGGCCGGCGTAGGTGATGGTGTAGGCTTGAGCGGGGCCGGTAGTGGAACCAAGCTGGCTGGGCAGCGCCGCCTGCAAACTGGCGGTAGCAGCTTCGGGCACCAAAGGCAGGTGCTGCAAACGGGCGTAGGCGGTGCCGGGCACCAGCCTGATGCTGCCCGTGGGCAGGCCCGCCGGATTCAGGCGGATGCGGTTCCAGAGCTCGTCTTCGAGCAGGGCGGTTTCCAGCTTGGTTTCGTTGTCGCCTTCGCTTTCGAAGTAAGATTTTTGGGAAACGTTGTAGCCTTTGGGGCCCAGGTTGAGCTGGGTGAAAACGTGGCCACACCATTCCTGCACCGATAAGCTCACCTTGGGGCTGTGCGGGTCCTTAGCCAAGTCGAGCGGAGTGAAGGCCGACAGCATGATGGAATACGGGTAGACGCCGGTGTTGAACTTCCTAGTAAAGTTTAGCTTGAGCACGGGCAGGCGGTCGGCCGGATTGGCAGCGGGGTTGTCGAGCTTGACCTGCTTTTTGCGGGAGAAATCTTCGGTTACGAACACCAGCACGGCTTCGCCCTGGTGCAACTCGCCGTAGCGCGCCTGGGTCAGGTCGTAGCTGGTGAGCTCGGCCTTGCCCTGAAACCAGTAGCTGCCGAACTCCGGTGGGAGCGGAGCGGCCGGTACCACCTGCGCCTGGGCGGCCTTGGTATCGGGCGTGGAGGAGCACTGCGCGCCACTCAGGAGCAAAGCGGGTATCCAGATACAGGAACGCATCGACATGGGTTGGATTGGTTTTGGTGGATGCCCGACTTAGCGGCGGCGCGCTCAGTTAATCCTCGGGATAAGGCACGAATACGAAGTTCGTAAACTCCTTGTCGAGCACGAACAGGCAGCAGAATTCGTCGGCGTCTTTGTAAGTAGCCTGGAAGCCTTCGACGCCATCCACGTCGATGATGCCTTGCTGCACGAATAGCTCCAGGTAGCTGGCGAAAACGTGCCAGTCCAGGTTCAGGTCGTCGGCGTTCACGAGGAGGCCGCCGAGGGGCACTTCCTGCTTGGCAAACACGAAAATGGGGTATTTGCTGAAGTCGCCCTTGCGAATCTGGGAAGAAGCTTCGAGCAGGGTATCGCACACGACGACGAAATCCTTGGTGATGGTGCCGAGGTATTTGCCGTTGAGTTCGGGGTCGTTGAAGTAATCCATCTTAATGAATAATGCCGCGTTTAAGCAAAATGATTAAAGTGATGAGCAACACAGAGCCCACACCGAGGAAGAAATAAGCTCCCAGCCGGTCCTTGCTTCCGCGGATAAAATAAGGTGTGCTGCTGCGGTCAACGAATTGGGCATCCGTGTTAATCTCATCCGCCTTGTGGGCTTGGAAGTCGAGTTCGTCAGCAAAGTAAACCGTCAGTGTATCGTCCCGTTTTATTTTGTCAAGCTGCTCAAATTCCGGTTTAAAATCGCCCCAGTCTTTACCAACGAAGAAGGTAAACGTCTTCGGAAAGCCTGAAATACGCAAATATCGCATGGCACTGTCAGCATCGTGGCGGTCGATGTGGCCTGGGAGATGCTTCTGGAAATACGTAACCGGCCCACTAATACGGTTGAATTCCGCTTTGCTTTTGCCACTACGGGTTAGCAGCAGGAAACCAAAGAACAGAATGAAAACTGCGCTGGCTATATATTTCATAACGAGAAACTACTTCAACTCCAGCGCCACCACATTCTCCACATGATGCGTGTGGGGGAACATATCCACCGGCTGCACGCGGGTGACTTTGTAGGCGGCATCAAGCAGTTCTAAGTCGCGGGCCTGGGTGGCGGGGTTGCAGCTGATGTAGACGATGCGGGGGGCGCGCAGCTCCAGGAGGCGGGCCACCACGTCGGGGTGCATGCCGGCGCGGGGCGGGTCGGTGATGAGGACGTCGGGGCGGCCGTGGCGGGCGGTAAACTCGGCGGTGAGGATGTCCTTCATGTCGCCGGCGTAGAACTCGGTGTTGGTGATGTTATTGATTTCGGCGTTGACGTGGGCGTCGGCCACGGCCTGCTCCACGTACTCGACGCCGATGACTTTGCGGGCCTGGTGGGCCACGAAGCTTGCTATGGTACCGGCCCCCGTGTAGAGGTCGTACACCAGCTCATCGCCTTTGAGGTCGGCGAAGTCGCGGGCTACTTTGTAGAGCTGATGGGCGCCTTCGGAGTTAGTTTGGTAGAAGGACTTGGGGCCGATGCGGAAGCGCAGGCCTTCCATCTCTTCCTCGATGTAAGGCTTGCCTTTGTAGGTGATGACGTCGAGGTCGTGGAAGGTTTCGTTGCCCTTGCTGTTGAGCACGTAGTTGAGCGAGGTGATGCCGGGGAACTTGGCGTATATGGCGTCAAGCAGCGCCTCGATGCTGTCGTGGGGGCGGTAGCACTGCAGAATCACCATGATTTCGCCGGTGCTCTGGGCGGTGCGGATGATGAGGTTGCGCAGGTTGCCGGTCTGGCGCACCATGTTGCCGAATTCGAGGCCGTGTTCGCGGCCGTAGTCGCGGATGAAGAGGCGGATTTCGTTGCTGGGCTCGGCCTGAAGGTGGCAGTGCTGCACGTCGATAATCTTATCGAAGCGGGCGGGGGTGTGGAAGCCCAGTACGTTGCGGTCGAAGGTTTGGGTGTCGTCGTCGATTTGCTCCTGAGTCAGCCAGCCGTTGTCCGAGAAGGTATATTCGAGCTTGTTGCGGTAGTAGGTGCGCTGCGGCGAGGCGAGGATGAACGGAATCTCGGGCAGCTCGACCTTGCCGATGCGGGTGAGCTGGTCAATCACCTGCTGCTGCTTGAAGTGCAGCTGCGAATCGTACTCCAGGTGCTGCCACTTGCAGCCGCCGCACACGCCGAAGTGCTGGCAAAACGGCGTGGTCCGCAGCTCCGAATACGCGTGGAAATGCGTGGGAACGGCTTCCAGAAAGTTCTTTTTGGCGCGGGTAATGCGCAAGTCCACCACGTCGCCGGGGGCCACCTGCGACACGAAAATGACCAGGTTATCGAGGCGAACCATGCATTTGCCTTCGGCCACCATGTCCTGAATCAGGATTTTCTGGAGCGCGTCGACGGGTAAATTCTTAGAGACTTTCGTGATTTTGCGGGACATAACGTTACGGGCGGTAAAGTCCGGCAAAGGTAGACTACGGATTGGCTCGGATTTCGCGGATTTTGTGGACGACTTCTTCTCAATAAGAAAAGCCTCCCGGTTGCTGGAGGCTTTTCTTATTGAGAAGAAGTATCACTTTGGGGCAAGTCCCGCACCGGCTGCGTCGGCTACAAAATCCGCAAAATCCGACTAGCCGAGCCAATCCGTGGTCTTACTTGACCACCTCAAACCAACTCTTAATATTAGTGCCGTTGGGTAGTTTCAGGAGGTAGAAGTAGGTGCCGGCGGGCGTGCTGGCATCGCCGCCCCAGTTGTTCTGGTAGTTGGTGGTGCGGTATATCTCGCGGCCCCAGCGGTTGAATACCGTGAACGTGTTGCCGGGATAGAGCTGAATGTTATCAATCTCCAGCACGTCATTCTGGTTGTCGTTGTTGGGCGTAATAATGTTGTAGGTCCGCAGGGCATTCTCGAAGTCCACGCTGGCCTCGTTGGAGTTGGAGAGCAACGGCGCACTGCCGCTGCCCACGGCCACCACCCGGAAGCTCTGCCGGAAGCCCGCGCTAATTCCGGAGCCCGGCTCGGCGTTGGACACGGTAGCTTGCAGGGTAGTGGCGGGCACGGTGCTGAGGAGCACGGCCGGGCCGGCATCGGTGCGGCGGTAAATGCGGTATTCGGCCACGACGAAGCCCACGAAGGCGTTCCAGGCGAGGGCGGTGCTGCCCTGCTCGCGGCCGCCATTGCCCGCCGAGCCCGCGTTGCTGGCCACCAGCCGGATGGTCTGTGCCACGGTGCTGGGCACCACCGTGCCGCAGCCGTTGGTGAGGTCCAGCTGGTATTCGTAGGAATTAGCAGCGGCATCCACGGCATTGTTGTCGGTGTAGGTAGTGGCCGAAGCCGCCACCGTGCCCACGGCCGCAAACGGACCCGCGCCCGCTACCCGCCGCAGAATGCGCACGGGGCCCGGCGTGTTGGCGCTGTTGGAAGAATTCAGGGTGAGAATAATCCGGTTGTTGCTGGTAGTAGCGTCCACAGACGCATTCACCAGCGCCAGGTCGGGGCTATCGAATACCACGGCGCGGGTAGCGGCCGGGCCGGCGCACAACGCCGGGCTGGCACTGGTTTCGGCCACGCTCACGCCATACGGGCCCGTGGCCCCGAATCGCACCGATACCTGACTGCTGCCCTGGCCCGTGGCCACGCTGCCGCCCGTCACCGTCCACTGGAAGGTGGCGCCCGGCGTGGGGTTGGCCACGGCGTAGGGCTGCGACCCAGCTAGGTCGCACACAAAAGCTGGACCCGTAAGTACGGGTGCTACTGGCGTGGGGCTCACCGTGAAGGAGGAAGTAATAACCGGACCCACGCAGCCGCCGGCCGAGGTTTCCTGCGCCGTGAGGACGTAGGTGCCGGGCGCGGGCAGGGTGGCCAGCGTGCGGGCATTGCCGGTGCCCGCCAGGGCCGTGCCACCGAGGGCGAATACGTAGCTGGAACCCGGCAGGCCGCCGGGCAGCGAAAACGCCACTGGCCCATTGGTCTGGCACACCAGGGCCGGCCCCAGCAGGGCCAGTTGTTGGGGCGAAGGATTAATCAGCACCTTCAGCGTATCGGAAATGCCGCGGCAAATGCCCCCGGCCGGGTTGCTGGTTTCCGTCACCACAATCTTACCGAGGGTGGGCACCGTTACGGCGTTCCAGCGCACGGTCACCGTATTCTGCGCCGTGCCCACCTGGGTGCCGCCGATAATTTCCCAGGCGTAGCTGGAGCCGTTGGCAAACGAACCGCTGCGATAGGTGAACGGGCCGTCGGCCTGGCACACGGCGCGCGGCAGCGGGGTCACGGCCAGAATATCGCCGGGGCCGGTGGGCCGCACCGTTTGCAAGCGCTGATTGATGATGATGGGCAGCGTAGTGGTATCCGAGGAACAGCCCTCCGCATTCAACCGGAATACCTTCAGATAAGCCCCGGTAGTGGCCGGGCCCCAATTCACGGTGATGGCCGGCGTGCCCTGGCCGCCGGCAATGGTGCCGCCCCGAATCAGCCAGGTATAAGCCGCAGCGGCTGGCGAGGGCACGGCGTAGGCCACGCCCGTCACGGTGGGGCACACCGACGCCGGCCCGGCAATGGCTTCGGCCGCCGGGCGCGGGTTCACGGTCACGGTTACGGCATCGGTGCTCACGCAGCCCGTAGCCGAGGTCGCCGTCACGGTAAAAGTGCGGTTGAGGGGCGTGGGAGTGGGGTTGAGGCCGGTATAAACGGGTTGGGCCGCTGTGGCACTGCTCAGGCCGGTGGCCGGGCTCCAGCTGTAGGTATACCCTGGCAGGGCGGCCGAGCCCAGCGTGAGGCGCTGCCCGTCGCAGACCGAGGCATCGGCCCCGGCGTTGGCCACGGCGGCCGGGTTCACGGTGATGGTCACGGTGCGGGTGGCTACCCAGCCGTTGGCCGTGGTGGCGGTGAGGGTAAATACAATGGGGTTGGGCAGGCCGGTAGTGTTGGCCAGGCTGAACGTGGGATTGGCCACGCTGGCGCTGCTCAGACCGGTGGCCGGGCTCCAGCTATAAGTGTAGCCCGCCACCGGCGCCGCGCCCAGCGTGATGGTAGCGTTCGAGCATACGGCCTGGTTAGGACCGGTCACAGCCACAGCCGCCGGGTTGATGGTGACGGTTACGGAATTTGTGGCTACGCAGCCGTTAGCCGTGGTCGCGGTCAGGGTATATGTCTGCGTGATAGGCGCACCGGTCAGGTTGGGCAGCGTGGCAGTAGGGTTGAGGCTATTGGGGTCACTTAGGCCGGTAACCGGGCTCCAACGATAAGTGGTGCCGGCCACAGCCGTGCCGCCGATAATCACGGGCACATTCGAGCAAGTTGCTTTCATCATGCCCGCATCGGCCACGGCGGCGGGGTTGATGGTCACGGTGACAGCGCTGGTGGCCGTGCAGCCATTGGCCGTAGTGGCGGTCAGGGTGTACACCTGCGTAATTGGCGTGCCGGTTGGGTTGGGCAGCGTCACGGTGGGGTTGAGTACAGCCGGGTTGCTCAGGCCGGTAGCCGGGCTCCAGGCATAAGTGGTGCCTGCTACAGCCGGGCCTCCGCCGATAACCACGCCCACATTGGAACAGGTGGCCTTGGCCAGGCCTGCATCAGCCACGGCCGCCGGGTCGATGGTGACGCTCACCGTGGCGGTGGCTGCGCAGCCGGTGGCCGTGGTCGCCGTTAGGGTGTACGTCCGGATGATGGGGGCGCCGGTGGTGTTGGTGCCGGTCACGGTGGGGTTCAAAATGTTAGGGTCGCTCAAGCCGGTGGTAGGGCTCCAACGGTAAGTGGTGCCGGCCACGGGCGTGCCACCCAGCGCTGCCGAAACTGTGCCCGAACAGAAGCTGAGGGCCGCGCCGGGGTCGGCTACGGACGCAGGGCTCACCGTCACGATTACCGTGGAAGTCGCCGCACAGCCCGCCGGGCTCGTCGCCGTCACGGTATAGGTCGCCGTGAGGGGGGCGCCAGTGGTGTTGGGCAAGGTCACGGTGGGCCGGGCAATGGTGGGGTTGCTCAGGCCGGCGGCTGGACTCCAGCTATAGGTGTAGCCGGGCAATGCCGGGCTGCCCAGCGGTGCGGACGCGGTAGCCGGACAGGTAACCACGGCCGGGCCGGCATCGGCCACGGCGGCGGGGCCCACCGTCACGCGCACCGTACTGCTGTTCGCGCAGCTGGCGCCAGCCGATACCGTGAGGGTATAAACCACTTCAATGGACGCGCCCGTGGTGTTGGGCAGGGTCACGGTGGGCTGCGCGATGTTGGGGTTGCTCAGGCCAGTGGCCGGGCTCCAGCTATAGGTGTAGCCTGCCACGGCGGGCGTACCCAGCGGGGCCGAAGCAATGCCAGGGCATAAGATGCGGTCGGCGCCGGGCTGAGCGGTGGGCGGCGGCGTCACGGTTACCGTGAAGCTGGCCGTGGTGGTGCAGGTGCCGTCGGTGCCCACTACGGTGTAGGTGGTGGTAGCAGTGGGCGAAACCGTGAGCGTGGTTTGGGTCGAGCTTTGCCCGCCGCCACTCCACACATAAGTCAGGCCCGGAATGCCCTCCACGGCCAGCGTGGTAGCGTTGCCCCGGCACACCGTGGGCGTAGTGGCCGTCACGCGCAGGGCCGGCAGCGGCCGGATATCCACGCCCTTCACTACCGAATCGGTGGGGCAGCCACGCGCCGAAACCCCATTGAGCACCAGCGTGCCAGTGGTGTTGGCGCCGGCCCAGGTCACGCGGACGGTGTTTGTGCCCTGGCCGCTGGCAATGGTGCCGCCCCGCACGCGCCAGCTGTACGATGCCGCGCTGGGCCCCGTGGCGGTGTAGGTGCGCACAGTGGCCGGGTCGCACACGGTGGCGGGCCCGTCGATGGCCGTGGGCCCCACCGCCCGGTTCACCGTCACCCGGAACACGTCGGCTACCTGGCGGCCGCCGCAGCCGTTGTCTTTCACGGTCACGGCCAGGTCGTAGGGCGTGGCGCGGGCATCGCCGCAGGCCGAGTTGAACACGATGGTGCCACTAACGGAGCCGGTACCGGTGGCCGAGGCCGTGCCCGTGAGGTTGCCGGGCGCCACGGTGCCGGAGCTGCCATTAAAGGTGGCGTTAAATGGCCCGCTGCCGTCGAGCAGGGCGCTGTTCACAGTCATCACCAGCGGGTGGTTGCCATCGGCCTGGGTGGCCGTGATGGGAATGCGCAGCGTCTGCCCTTCCTCGATAACGTAGCTGCGCGGCGTGGTGCTGACGGGTGGGAGAATGGGCGGCGGCGTGGGTGGACAGGTCGAAACCACGAGCTGCAAATCGCGCCGGGTGGTGCCAATGAGCACTTCCCGGTCGTTGATGGTTCGATACTCCGACACGTCCACGGCCACCACGTACTGGCCGTTGCGCATGCCGCCGTACCGGGCCACGCCGGTGCTGGCGTTGATGAGGGCGAAGTTGCCGGGCCCCTGGCCAAACGGACTGCCGACGCTGAAGCCCATGTTGTAGGGCACGGGCGGCGGCAGGGGCGGGAAGGCGCCGGGGTTGGTGCGCTGCCCGTAGGGGCTGCCAAAGGAGTACACCAGCCGGTCGCCATCGGGGTCAAAAGCGTTATTGAGCGAGAGCGTAGTATCGTTCTGACAGATGATAGCCACCGCCGTATCGGAAAAAACGGGCGAGCGGTTCGGAATCAGCGGCGG
>NZ_JNLX01000095.1 GCF_000715495.1 Hymenobacter sp. IS2118
GGCGGGGCCATACTCACGTACAGGGTGAGCGGCTGCTGGCCGGGGTCGAAGATGTTGGTGATGGTGTTGTTGCGCGCCTGCACCGAGTACACGGCGTAGTAGCCGACAGACGAGGCCGGTAGGTTCACCGTCTGCACGTAGCGCAGCAGGTAAAACGGCTGGTAGGGGCCGGCCACCGCGCAGCCCAGCGGTATCGGGGGCAGTACCGGCTGGGGGTTGGGCGGCCCCTGGCGCAGGGCCCTGAAGCGACCAATGTAGTTGGCGGTGGCGTCGCTGTTGTAAATCTCTACTTCGGCAAACTCGGGGTAAGGGGCAATGCCGCTGTTGGGGTTGGCCACATTGTAGAGGCCGTTGCTGTAGATGGAAACGGTGATTTCGTAGCGAAACGGCGCGCCCGCCGGACCGTTGGCATCGAGGTAGCGGTAGCTCATCTCGCCGCCCAGCAGGTGAGTCGCCTGCGCGGCCTGGCCGCCCAATAGAAAAAAGCCCAGCAGAGCCATCGACCCCAAAAAACGCCGAAGTAGAAGTGTAAACATATAAATGGTAGGTGAGTGCTTCGCTATTGGTTGTTAGTTGCCAGGTGTTGGTTGTCGGTTGTTAGTTGTCGGTTGTTAAGCAGTGGTGCGAAAGCAAACGCCCATTGGATGACCGACAACTAACAACGAGCAACTATACAGCCCGGCGGTGCTACTCGCGCACCACGCGGCGCACGGCGGTCTGGCCCTGGGCATCGCGCAGGCGCAGCACGTACACACCCGGCGCCAGGGCGCTCAGGTCCAGCGCGGCTTCGGCGGTAGGGGCCAGGCGCAGAGTGGTGCGCAGCAGGGTGGCGCCCAGCAGGTTTTGCACTTCGGCGGCGTAGGTACCGGCGGCGCTGGGCTCGGTCAGGCGCAGGTGCAGGCGGCCATCGGGGGTGGGGTTGGGAAATACGACGAGGGCCGGCAGGGCTAGCTGGGCGCGGGTGGCCAGGGGCATCACGCGCAGCTGGTAGTCCTCCACCTCGGCGTTGAGCACGTTGCCCGAGCAGGCGGGAATGGTGTTGGTATTCACCACGCTCAGCACGCGCATGCGGGTGTTGAGGGCGCCGCTGTTGGCCGGCGGCGTGAAGCTGGCCTCGTAAGTGGCCGCGCTGGCGCCGCTGGTTACGCCGTCGGCCACCAGCTCCGTGTTGTCAAAAACACCGTTCGTATCCCAATCCACCCACACGAAGGTGCGGTGCATGATGGCCAGGTTGGTGGTGACGGAAAGCGCGACCGGGCGGCCGGACCCAATGGTGATGGCTTGGTTGGTGTAGTTGGCGTAGCCGCCGGGCGCGCTGCCCGTCACGTTGGCGTAGGCGGGCTGGGCCGTGCTCACGCGCACAGCCGTGATGAAGAAAGGAGTGGGAAGCAAAGTGCCGCCCGAGTTGTAGCCACCCGTCCCGTTGGCCGCACAGTAGTTGAGGCAGGGCAATTGGATGCGCACGGCATTCAGGCGCGTGACGCTGGCCGTGCCATTGGCGTTGGTGGCCGCCAGGGTCACGTTGTAGGTGCCGGCCGTGGTGTATTGGTGGCTGGGGTTTTGCTCGGTGCTGGTGCTGCCGTCGCCAAAATCCCAGCGCCAGGCCGTGGGCATATTGGTGGTGCGGTCGGTGAACTGCACGGGATTTACGCAGCCTCCGGCCATGTAATTGCTTGAAAAACTGACGAATGGGGGTAGTGTGTTGGCCCGGCCCACCACGGTGTAGTCCTCAACCTGGCCGCTCACCGGGCGGGTGCAGGGGCCGGGGTTGTTGCCCACGGCATCGGCCACCACCCGCAGGCGCAGGCCCTGGTCGAGCACGGCGCCCGCCGGCAAACTTATGGTGGTGCTGGCGCCGGGGCTGGGCGTGTTCAGGCTTTCAAACAGCAGCTCGGAAGTGGCAAACACGCCGTCGTTGTTGGCATCGAGGTACACCCGAATATCGTGCGGATTGGTGCCGCCCGTGGTAATGGTCATCGGGTAGGGCACGTCGAGGGTAAGCTCGGTGCGCTGGGGGCAGGTGAAATCCTGATAGCCGGCGCTGCCGTTGGCCGAGGAATTCTCGATGGTATTGAGCTCGAACTTGGTGATGCCGTAGCTGGCGAAGTAGTTCACAGTTTGGGGCGCGCAGCTGGCCGCGGCCGGCACCAGGCTGTCGTATACCACGCTGGTGGTAGCGCTGGTGTTGGTGCCGGCCGCGTTGGTGGCTTGCAGGCTCACGCGGTAGGTGCCGGCCGTGGCGTAGCAGTGGCGGGGGCTTCGCTCGGTGCTGCTGGTGCCGTCGCCAAAATCCCACAGCCAGGACGTGGGCAGGTTCTGGCTGGCATCGGTGAACTGCACGCAGCCCGTGCAGGTGAGCAGGCCGTCGGTGGTGAAGGCCGCGGCGGGCGCGCTCATGTTGCTGGCCAGCGTCACGCTGTAGTCCTCGGTTTGAGAATACTGCGGCGTAGAGCAGGAAGTGGGTACCACGCCATCGGCAAAGTCGGCGGCCACGCGCAGGCGCAGGCGGCTGCCCACGGTGGCCCCGGTCGGCGGCGTAATGGTGCCCGTGTGCACCAGCCGGTTGTTGGAGCTGAACACCAGCTCGTTGTTGCCGGTGAAGGCGCCGTCGTTATTATAGTCAATCCAGACGCGCACGTTTTCCGGCGTGCCGGCATTGGTGCGGATGCTGATGGGGTAGCTCTGGCCCAGCAGCAGGGCGGCATTGAGGGTGCAGCTGTAGTCCTGGTAGCCCTCGCTCTGGCCGGCGGTGGTGTTGTTGATGAGTGTCGTGCCCAGCGTCACGTTCAGAATGCCCATGCCGAAAGCTGCGGCCTGGGGGCTGCTGGCCCGGCCCGGCGTGCAGGTGGGCGCTACCGGGCAAGTGGTTTGGGCCACCGCCGCCGCAGGGCCAAATAGCAGTAAAACGGCCACAATGCCTGGCCCAACGCAAAACCAGAAACGTAGGAGTGAAGCCATAGAATAATTAAATGGGAACGGGTAGAATTCAGTGGCTAAATGTACGCACGAAACGAAGATAGCGCCCCTCATAATACCATTTCAGTACCCGCAATGGCCCCGTTTCTGATTCATTCCAAAAGGCGATTCTTTGGTTGGCCGGGCTGCCGGCAGTGGGGTGCCTGGCAGAAGCCCGCCGGCGGGCAATGCTGCCAGCCCCGGCCAACTAGGGCCAGTGGGCCGTAAGTTTGCCGCTTTCACTACGCCGGCACCCGGCTATGGGCGCCGGCAACCGTTGTTTTCAGCTTATGCCCACGCAAACAGTACTTATCACGGGCGGCACCTCGGGCATTGGCCGGGCGTGCGCGCTGGCTTTCGGCCGCGCCGGCTACCAGGTGGCCTTCACCGGGCGCGACGAGGCCCGGCTGGCCGAAACGGCCCAGGCGCTAACTGCCGCCGGCATCGCCAACCTGCCCGTGCGGGCCGATGTGGGCGACGAAACCGCCGCCGCCCGCGCCATCACGGAAACCGTGGCCCGCTTCGGCAGCCTCAACGTGCTCATCAACAATGCCGGCATTTCCATGCGGGCCCGCTTCCAGGACGCCGACCTCGATGTCATCAAGCGGCTCATGCAGACCAACTTTTTCGGCACCGTTTTCACCACCAAATTTGCGCTGCCGCACCTGCTGGCCAGCCGGGGCAGCATCGTGGGCATCAGCAGCATTGCCGGCTACCGGGGCCTGCCGGGCCGCACCGGCTACTCAGCCTCCAAGTTTGCCATGAATGGCTTCCTCGAAGCCCTGCGCACGGAGCTGCTCGACGAGGGCGTGCACGTACTCACGGCCGCGCCCGGCTTCACAGCTTCCAACATCCGCCAGGTGGCGCTGGCCGCCAACGGTGCCGCGCAAGGCGAGTCGCCGCGCGACGAGGGCGCCATGATGAGCAGCGAAACCGTGGCCGATGAAATTCTGCGGGCTGTGCAGCAGCGCCGCCGCTCCCTGGTGCTCACCGGCCAGGGCAAATTCACGGTTTTTATGAATAAGCTCCTGCCGGGGCTCATGGATAAGCTGGTATTGAACCATTTCCGGAAAGAGGAAAAGGGCGTGTTGTAGGCGTTTTTCCCAGTCGGTCACGCCTCACCCTCCTACTCCAGAGTTGATACGTTCTAGCTCGCCGCCCGTGTACCCCATCCCCCAGCCCCTTCCCCCGGAGGGGAAGGGGAGCTAGGTTTTAGCTATAAAAAATTAAACACCAGCAGATTAAGTGCCGTAACTAGTTCCCCTTCCCCAGGGGAAGGGGCTAGGGGATGGGGTACACGGGCGGCGAGATAGAACGTATCAACTCTGGGGGCCGGGGATGAGGTTACAGCGTTGACTTCTCCGCCAGCTTCACGGCTTCGTACATATCCACCACGCCGCCGGTTACGGAAAGGGTCGAAAAATCAACCATTTTATCGGAGCCCGGCAGGTTCACTTTGGTGCGGTGCACCTGGGCCGACTGCATGATGATGCGCTTGAGGTCGGCGGCCGTGAGCTTGGGGAAGTAGGACTTTAGCACCGCCGCCACGCCGGCCGTCACGGGCGAGGCCATGCTGGTGCCGCTCTCGTTGCCAAAGGTGCTGCCGGGCAGGGTGCTGAAAATGGCCACGCCGGGCGCAAACACGTCCACGCCTTTTTTGCTGTAGTTCGAGAACGAGGCCGTGAGCTGGGCGTTGTCGCGCGGGCCAGAAGCGCCCACCGTGAGCAGGTTGGGCACGGTCGCGTTGTTGATGTAGAACGAGGCCGGGAAGTTGCTGGTCACGTCGAGGTTGGCGTTTTCGTTGCCGGCGGCGTGTACCAGCAGCACGTTTTTGCCGGCCGCGTACTTAAAGGCGGCTTCCACTGCCTCGCGCTGGGGCGAAAATTCCTTGCCGAAGCTCATGTTGATTATTTGCGCGCCGTTGTCCACGGCGTAGCGGATGGCGTTGGCAATGTCCTTGTCGCGCTCGTCGCCATCGGGCACGGCCCGCACCGTCATGATGCGCACCGGCGCGGGCGCAATGCCCATTACGCCGAGGTTGTTGTCGCGCACGGCCGCGATGATGCCCGAAACGTGGGTGCCGTGCAGCGGGTCGGGGCCGTGAATGTCGCTGTTGCCGTAGTAGCGCTCGGTGAGGTCGCTGGCGTTGTCTTTGATGATGTCGGCACGCGGATTAAAATCCAGATTCAGGGAGTTTTCCAGCAGGCTGCGCTCCTGTTTTACACCGTCGTTCAACTGTTTGAGCAGCTCGTCGGCATCGGCCGAGTTGGTCTGGCTCATCATGTCGAGCAGGCCGGCAATGGCGCGCGTCAGGTTGGGGTCGTCGGTTTTGGCGGCGCGCAGGGCCGTGGTGTCCAGGGTGCTCACGCCCAGGGCCTGCTTCATGTTGCCCACCATCGTGGTGAGGGGCTCGGCCATGCCTTCCATTTGCTGGGCGCGCTCGGTTTCTTCGGTGAGGCGGGTTTTGTAAGTCTTTTCGGCTTTCACAAACAGGGCGTAATCGGCCTTGTCGGCGGGCTTCACGGTGGCGGCGGTTTTGCCCTTGAAGCGCAGGCGGCCGGCGGCCACGATGCGGGTCATTTCCAGGGTTTCGGCGTTCACGTTGCGGCCGTCGGCCCCGCCCAGGAAGTTCCAGCCGTGCACGTCATCGATGTAGCCGTTCTTGTCGTCGTCGATGCCGTTGCCGGGAATTTCGCCGGCGTTGGTCCACAGCACGGCTTTCAGGTCCACGTGCGCCGTGTCGATGCCCGAATCAATAACGGCCACGATAACGGGCGTGGCTACGCGGTTTTTCAGGATTTCGGCGTACGTGCGGGTGGCGCCCACGCCGGGCACCTTATCGAGGCGCGGGTCTTTCAAATACCACTGCGAGGCGCTGAGGTCGCCAACCGGCGCGGGTTTGGGCGCGGCGGCGGGCGTGGCTTCAGGCGTCGGCATCACGGCTGGGGCGGGCGTACTCACGGCGGTGGCGGCAGCGCTGGCCTGGGGCCGGCGGGCACAAGCGGAAAGGAGCGTAGCGGCCACGAGTACGGGCAGCGATACGCGGGAAAAGTGTAGCGTCATAAAGCAGGAAATGGCCGTCTGGGTGCGGCTGAGGTAGGAGGTTAACTGAATTCACTGCAAATGAAGTTCAGCCGGGCTAAAGATGAGCCCCACCGGCCTGATGTTGCGCCGGGGCTCCTTGCGCCCCCAATCGCAGGGTCTGGCGTATTTTTGCTTTATGCCCACGCCCATCACTTCCCTCGCCGACCTCAACCTCAACAACACGTATTCTTACGCCGACTACCTCACCTGGCAGTTTACGGAGGTAGTGGAGCTGCTGCGCGGCAAAATCATGCGCCGCATGAGCGCCCCCACCGACCGCCACCAGGCGCTGGTGGGCGAATTTCACTTCCTTCTGAAAGGACATCTGCGGCGGCAGGCCTGTCAGGTGCGGGTGGCCCCCTACGACGTGCGCCTGCCCAAACCCGGCAGCTCCGCCGACGCGGCCATCTACTCCGTGGTGCAGCCCGATTTGTGCGTTATCTGCGACCCCGGTAAGATTGAGCCGCGCGGCTGCCTCGGGCCGCCCGACCTGATTGTGGAAGTGGTATCGCCGCGCACGGCCGCTCGCGACTGGAAAGATAAATTCGACCTCTACGAAGAAGCCGGCGTACTCGAATACTGGATAGTGCTGCCCCACGAAAACGACATTTCAGTGTTCGTGCTCGACGAAACCACCGCCCGCTACCGCCTCGTCGGCGAGTACGCTGGGCCCGGCCCCATCCCGTGCCGCACCCTGCCGGGGCTGAACCTGGATTGGTCCGACATTTTTTCGGAAAACCCGGCCTAATCCGCCGCTCACGCTTACTTCGTTCATGACTCGTTTCCTCCGCCCGCTGGCCGCCCTGGCCGTATTCTTAATTACTAATTCTCAATTACTAATTGGCGAAGCCCGCGCCCAGGCGCCCAAAACCTACACTTCCTCCGAAATTCTGCTGGGCCTGAAAAAGCTCAACGTGCTGGGCTCGGTGCTCTACATCGCCGCCCACCCCGACGATGAGAACACGCGCCTCATTGCCTACCTGGCCAACGAGCGCCTGCTCGAAACCGGCTACCTCAGCCTCACCCGCGGCGACGGCGGCCAGAACCTCATCGGCCCGGAGCTGCGCGAGGGCCTGGGCGTGATTCGGACCCAGGAGCTGCTCGCGGCCCGGCGCACCGATGGCGGCCGGCAGTTCTTCACCCGCGCCAACGACTTCGGCTTCTCCAAAACCTCGGACGAAACCTTCCGCATCTGGGACAAGGAGCAGGTGCTGGCCGACATGGTGTGGGTGATTCGCCAGCGCCGGCCCGATGTGCTCATCGCCCGCTTCCCGCCCGATGCCCGCGCCGGCCACGGCCACCACGCCGCCAGCGCCATCCTCGCCGCCGAAGCCTTCGATGCCGCGGGCGACCCCAAGCGCTTCCCCGAGCAACTGCAATACGTGCAAGCCTGGCAGCCCAAGCGCCTGTTCTGGAACACCGGTAGCTTCTTCGTGAAGCCCGGCGAAGACATGGCCGGCTACCTCAAGCTTGATGCCGGCGGCTATAATCCGCTACTTGGGCAGTCGTACGGCGAAATCGCGGCCCGCAGCCGCAGCAACCACCGCAGCCAGGGCTTCGGCTCGGCTGCCCAGCGGGGCGAAGCGCTGGAGTATTTCCAGCTGGTGAAGGGCGCGCCGGCTTCCAACGGCCTGTTCGACGGCGTGGACTTGACGTGGAACCGGGTGCCCGGCGGCGCGGCAGTGGGCAAGCTCATCGAGGAGGTAATTCGCAAGTATGATGCGAGCAACCCGAGTGCCAGCGTGGCGGGGCTGCTGAAGGTGCGGGAGTTGTTATTTGAAGCTGATGCAGGGAGGCTTTGGACGCCAAATAAATGGCAAGCAACAGAAACACTGATACGAGCTTGTTTAGGTCTACGTGCAGAAGCGGTGGCGTTAGATTCAAAAGCTGTAACCGACCTATCGACCAAAGACGGAAAATTGCCGCGTTCACTGATTGTATGTGAAATTGTTAAATCCTCTGGAGTACTGCTCAAACTGGAAAAAATGGTAGCTTATGCTGACCTTGATGCAACTGATGTTGTCAACATCAACAATCGTTTGAGTGTGTCGACAACTTATGGGATTGATTTATTAAATAATAAAAAATTCATCGATACCCTGCGTATCCAAGAAAGTTTTACTAACAATTTGGCTTCACAGCCTTATTGGCTTCGTGATGTATCAACTAATGGTATGTACAAGGTTGCTGAACAAATGAACCGTGGCTACCCAGAAAACGAAGCGGTGGCTAAAGTAGGAATTAGTCTTACCCTGTACAGTAAGAAAGACAGAAAATACAAGGAGAGTTTGTATTTCATTATCCCCGTGCAATACAAGCACACCGACCCCGTGCTCGGCGAGCTCTACCAACCGCTGGTCGTGGTGCCGCCCGTGGCCGTGAACCTGCCCGCCGCCCGCGCCTACGTCTTCGCCGATGCCCAGCCCAAGACCGTGCCCGTGACCCTCAAAGCCGGCCGCGCGGGCGTGGCTGGCACGCTGGCCCTCACCCTGCCCCCCGGCTGGACCAGCACCCCCGCCAGCCAGTCCTTCGCCCTCGCCGCCAAAGACGCCGAGCAAACCGTGGAGTTCCGCGTGCAGCCCGGCCCCAGCGCCGCCCCCGGCAAAGCCGAGCTGCGCGCCGCAGCCACCGTCGACGGCCAGGCGTACAGCCGGGGCATCCAGCAAATTATTTACCCCCACATTCCCACCCAAACGCTATTTCCCGAAGCCGTGGCCCCGCTGGTGAAGCTGGAGCTAAAGCGCAAGGGCCAGCAGGTGGCCTACCTCATGGGCGCCGGCGACGAGGTGCCCGACGCCCTGCGCCAGCTCGGCTACACCGTAACGCTGGTGGAACCCCAGGACCTCACCGCGCCCAACCTCAAGCAATACGATGCCCTGGTGGTGGGCGTGCGGGCCTACAACACCGTGGAGCGCCTCAAAACCCAGCAGCCCGAAATTCTCAAATACATTGAGCAGGGCGGCAACGTAATCGTGCAGTACGTGGTGAACCGGGGCACGGTGCTGCCCGAAATCGGCCCTTACCCGATGACGCTTTCCCGCGACCGGGTGACGGTGGAGGACGCCCCCGTCACGCTCAGCAACCACCCGCTGCTGCAAAGCCCCAACAAAATCACGGCCCAGGATTTCCAGGGCTGGGTGCAGGAGCAGGGCCTGTACTACCCCTCGAAGTGGGACCCGAAATACCAGACCGTCATCAGCAGCGCCGACCCCGGCGAGCCGGCCACGCAGGGCGCCATTCTGGTGGCTGATTACGGCAAGGGCCACTACATCTACACCGGCCTCTCGCTGTTTCGGGAGCTGCCCGCCGGCGTACCCGGCGCCTTCCGCCTGCTGGCCAACATGGTGAGCTACGGCAAGTAGCTGGTCACCTCACCCCCGGCCCCTTTCCAGAAAAGAGGGGAGCCACAACCGGGTGTCGTTTAAACAATAGATTTGTTCCCGAATAAGCAGAAACGAAAAAAGCGAGTCATGCTGAGCGCAGCCGAAGCAGCTCTACCGCGCAACTAATCCAATCGACTCAAGGAAGCGGTAGAGCTGCTTCGGCTGCGCTCAGCATGACCGTCGATTTTACGCTTTTCTGTATTTTAGGAACAAGTCTAATCTCTAATCTCAACTTGCAAGTCGAATAAGCAATCAACTGCTTAAGAGACCTGTGTAATTTTTAAAAAAAAGCTTATCCTGGCTAATCTGCGCCGCCGTGGCTTCCCTCTTCTGGGAAGAAGGGCCGGGGGTGAGGTTGCAGCGGGGAGGGTACCCAGCCCATGCTCACAGTAGAAAAAATCGGCGGCACGTCCATGACTGCCTTCGCCCAGGTGCTCGATAACATCATTTTTCACCAGCGCGAGGGCGCGGCGCTGTACAACCGCATTTTCGTGGTTTCGGCCTACGCCAACGTCACCAACTGGCTGCTGGAGAACAAGAAAACCGGCGCGCCCGGCGTGTACCACCGCATCACCCAGCACCAGGAGTTTCGGGCGGCGCTACAGGAGGTTGCCGAGCAGCTCAAAGCGCTAAACCAGGAATACGAGCCGCTGGGGCTGGATGTGGCCGTGGCCGATGCCTTCATTCAGCAGCGCATCGCCCAGGCCCAAATCTACCTCGACAGCCTCACCAACGTGCTGGCCTCGGGCTACGTGAACAGCACCAACATTCTGCAGGCCGCCCGCGAAATCCTGGCCTCGATAGGGGAGGCGCACTCGGCCTTCAACTCCGTCAATATCCTGCAAAATCGGGGCCTGCATGCCACGCTGGTCGACCTCAGCGGCTTCGAAGATGCGCGGGCCCTGACCATCGACGAGCGGATTGAGCAGGCATTTGCAGGCATCGATTTCGCCAATACCATTTGCGTGGCCACCGGCTATACCAAGGGCACCGAGGGCATTATGCGGGAGTTCGACCGCGGGTATTCGGAAGTTACCTTCAGTAAGATTGCCGTGGCCGTGCGGCCGGGCGAGGCTATTATTCACAAGGAATACCACCTCTGCTCGGCCGACCCCAACCTGGTGGGCCTTTATAATTGCCGCCCCGTGGGCTTCACCAACTACGACGTGGCCGACCAACTTGCCGACGTGGGCATGGAGGCCATTCACCCCAAAGCCTCGAAGCCGCTGGAGCTAAACGCCATCGACCTGCGCATCAAAAACACCTTCGAGCCCGCGCACCCCGGCACGCTCATCACCCGCGACTTCGTGGCCGCCCGCAAGCACGTTGAAGTCATCACCGGCACCGACAAAGTGGTGCTCATCGACATTCACGACCCGCTGATGGTGGGCACAGCCGGCTTCGACCTGCACCTGATGCAGGTGTTTTTCGACCTCGACGTGAGCTACATTTTCAAGGCCACCAGCGCCAACAGCATCACCCTGCTCATTTGGCAAAAAGACCTGCTGCCATCCTTGCTGGCCGCCCTACACGCCAAGTACGAAAAGGTCACCATCGAAGAAGCCGCCCTGGTCTGCCTCATCGGCTCCAACATCGACGAGCCTGGCCTGCTGGCCCGCGCCGCCGGCGCCCTGGCCGATGCCGGCATCAACATTCGCAGCGCGGGTTTTGCGCTCCGCAAAGTGAACATTCAGTTTATAGTAGGCCGCGAAGAATACCAGCCCGCCATCGTGGCTCTGAACGCCGCCCTGGGCCGGTAGCGCCGGGAGCCGTCGGTTGCCGCACTATGCACCACGCGCCTAGTCGCAGACAACTAAAAGCCCCATTGCAATGCTGCAATGGGGCTTTTAGTTGCTGGTGCGTAAGTAAGCGTACCTAAAAAGTTGTCATGCTGAGCTTGTCGAAGCATCTCTACCGCTCCGTCAATACCGTTCAATGAGGCGGTAGAAATGCTTCGACAAGCTCAGCATGACACCTTGTATAGAATAAGATTACCTATGCGGGAGGGTTTACTTACCCATCTTTTTGGCCGTTGCCATCAGGTCTTCGTTCATCTTCACATACTCCCCGTTGGGAGGCGTGGAGGCAAGGGCGCCTTTCTTAGAAGCTTCCGCCGCTTTGATGGCGCCTTCGTAGTCCTTCATTTTCAGGCGCATTTTGGCTTCCGAGTGCAGGTTCCAGAACTTGGCATCGGTGGCGTTGGCTTTTTCCATCCAGGCCACGGCTTGCTTCATGTCCTTGTTATTGTCGGCGTAGTACACGGCGGCGGCGGCGAGGTCGCCGGCAGCAGGTGAGGCATTTTTGGTGATTTTCTCATCAATCTGCGCCATCACCTTGCTGTCCACATCGGCCACTACCTTGAACTTGACACCGGTCAGGGCCCACTCCATGGCCACGTTGGCGGTGGCGGGGGTCAGGTCGGTAAAGTTGATGGTGAAGGTTTCCACCATGCCCATGTTTTTGGCCGTGAGATTCTGCGCGATAATGCCGGGCAGGGTGTACGACTTCACCGTGAAGCGGGCCACGTCCTCGTCGTCTTTGTAGCCGTCGACATTGGCGCCCAGCTTGGTGTTTTTGTTAAGTACCACCATCCATTCTGTCTTGTTCGGGATGGTGTAGATGGCATACTCGCCGGCGGCCACCTTTTTGCCCTCCACCGTGACATCGTCCGAAAACTTGATGGTGGTGGAGCCATTGGCGCCCGTGCGCCAGCGGTTGCCGGTGGGCGCCAGCGGGGATTTGCTACCAAACGCGGCGCGGCCCTTCAGGCTCGGCCGCGAATACGCGATGGTAACATCGGTGAGGCCCACGCGCTGCATCACGGTGCTAGCTGGGCTGGGTGCAGGCGTTCTGATTTGGGCCTGGGCAGCCGGAGCGGCTAGCATGGTAACGGCCGTAGCGAAGGCAACAGGAAGGGTCAGCAAGTACTTGCTCATCGGTAAAAAGGAAATGGTTGATTACAGGCGTAAAAGTACGAAACCCGCGCTTGGGGCGCGGGTTTTGAGATAGTATCAAGTAAAAGAGCCGTACTAAGTTGTGCCAATCGACTTGTTCAATCGCACCCAGGCGCTAACCTCACCCCCTAACCCCCTCTCCCTAGGAGAGGGGGAACTAGATTTAGTTCTAAAAATCAAGTTGTCAAATGTTAAGGCTAAAAACTAGTTCCCCCTCTCTCAGGGAGAGGGGGTTAGGGGGTGAGGTTAGCGCCTGGGCGCGATTGAACAAGTAGATTAGCACAGATGCTTATAATATCCCTCAGCTCAGCTCAAACTGTAGCTTCAGCAGGTTCGCATAGAGGCCATTGTCGTTATCGGCCAGCTCCTCGTGGGCACCTTGCTCCACGATGCGGCCGCCGTCGATGACCAGGATTTTATCGACTTTGCGAATCGTGCTCAGACGGTGGGCGATGATGATGGAGGTGCGGTTTTTCATCAGCTCGTCCATCGCGCTCTGCACCAGCTTTTCCGACTCCGAATCCAGCGCCGACGTAGCTTCGTCGAGCAGCAGGATAACCGGGTTTTTGAGGATGGCGCGGGCAATGGCCACGCGCTGCCGCTGCCCGCCCGAGAGCTTGATGCCGCGCTCGCCCACTACCGTGTCTAGGGCTTCGGGGAAGGAAGAAATGAACTGCCAGGCGTTGGCCTTGCGCGCTGCTGCAATAATTTCCTCGTCGGTGGCGTCGGTGTTGCCGTAGGCAATGTTCTCGCGGATGCTGCCGCCGAACAGCAGCGTTTCCTGCGGTACAATGCCGATGTGGCGGCGCAGCTCCGTGAGGTCGTAGCTGCTGATGGGCCGGTTGTCAATCAGGATTTCGCCCCCGCTGAGCTCGTAAAACTGCATCAGCAGCGAGACGATGGTACTTTTGCCTGCCCCGCTGGGGCCGACTAACGCAATTTTTTCGCCCGAAGTAATGTCAAACGAGATGTCCTGAAGCACCGGCAAATCGGGCCGGGTGGGGTAGGTGAAAGCCACGTTGCGATAGGCAATGTCGCCGCGCAGTTGTAGCGGCGCCTGGCCGGCTGGCAGTGGCAAATGGGTGGGCTCGCTCGCCTCATCCAGAATTTCCAGAATGCGCTCAGACGCACCCAGCGTGCTCTGCACCTTGCCGTACAGTTCGCCCAGGCCCGCCACCGAAGCGCCGATAAACATGGTGTAGAGGGCAAATGAGGTGAGGTCGCCAATGGTCATCTGGCCGTTTTGGGTGAGCGTTGCCGCCCGCCACAACACCAGAATAATGCCCCCGAACAAGCCGATAATGACGAAGGACACGAAAGCACCGCGGTACAAATTGCTTTTGAGCGCGGCCCGCACTGTATTGGTGAGCGAGGCCGTGTAGCGGCGCGTTTCAAACTGCTCGTTGGTAAACGCCTTCACGGTGTTGATGCCCTGCAGCGTCTCTTCCACCACCACGTTGGCCTTGGCCAGCTCGTCCTGCGTGAGTTTGGACAGCACCCGGATTTTGCGCCCGAACACCATGGCCAGCACCACAATAGGCGGGAAGGTGGCCAGCATAAACAGCGAGAGCTTCACCGACACCACCATGATGAAGATGATGCCCGCCAGCAGCGTGGTCACCTGCCGGAAAAGCTCGGCCAGCGTGAACGAAAACGTGTCCTGAATCTGGGCCACGTCGGAGGTAATGCGGGAAGTGATGGCACCCACCCGGTTTTTCTCGAAATACGGAATGGGCAAGCTCACAAACTTGGCATAAAGGGCCTGCCGGATGTCGCGCACCGTGAACTCGCTCACGCGGGTGAAAAACCAGATGCGCCCAAACGAGAAAATGCCCTGCAACACGATGACGCCGAACAGCCCCAGCGCAATGCGGTTGATGCCCACCGTGAACCCGCCGGGCAACGCCACGGCCCGGCCGTTGGCCACGTCCACCAGCTTGCCGATTATCCACGGAAAAAGCATGGTGGTGGTGCTGCTGAGTACCAGCAGCACCATGCCCCCGATAAAAGTGCCCCGGTAGGGCAGCACGTACCGAAACACCCGCAGGCTGCGTCGAAAGGCTTCTTTGGTCAACTTGGGCTTGGGGGCGTCGGGCGCGCCTTCGCCGCTGGTATTCAATCCGCTACGGGCCATCTACTGCTTGGAAATCAGGAATATGCGCGGACCTGGCCCGTGCACGGGTAAAAATTAGTGCTTCTGCTTTTGCTTGTTGAGCGGCAGGCGGCGGGTTTGTTCTACGGTCATCTCGCCGGCGCCCCCGAAGGGTACGGGCAGCTGAATGAGCACCGGCAGGGGCCGGCCGCGCCGCATGGCGGGCTGCCAACCGCTCATCAGCGTTACCACGCGCTGGGCTTCGGCGTCGCATTCGGGCGAGAGCGACTTCGCCACCACGGGGTTGGTTACCGAGCCGTCCGCGTTCACCGTAGCATTCACGAGCACCACGCCGGAGAGCTGCTTGGCTTTGGCGGCGGCCGGGTAGTTGATGTTTTGCAGGAAAAACAGGCCCAGCGCCTGCTCGCCGCCGGGGTACACGGGGGCGCGGTCGGGGCGGTTGGCGGCGGGGCGGGCCTGCACCTGCATGTCGCCCGGCTTCAGCACAATGGTTTTCTGTTCGGCAGGCGCGGGCGCGGGTTGCTGCGCAAATGCCGCTGGGGAGGCCGCCAGGGCCAATAAAAGCGAGAAAAAAGTCTTGTTCATAGCGCAGATAAAATAAAGGCGGCCTCTGAAAGGTAGACGCGCCGGCCAGCGTAATATTTCGACAATCCGATAATATAGCTAAACCGCCGCCTGGGGCAACGGGTTCACGGCGCCGGGCCGCGAAATAGCCAGCAGGCCCAGGTAAACGAGCGTGCCGTTGAGCAGCAGAATTTCAAAACCGAACTTGTAGCCGTTCAGCCATTCCACGGAGTGCGATACGATGAGCCAGGTCAGGAGCACGGCCGTGACGCAGGTGGGCAGCACAAACCGGTCGCGCAGGTTGCGTTTGGTGAGAATGCCGAAGGCAAAAAGCCCCAGCAGCGGCCCGTAGGTGAAGCCCGCCGCCTTGTACACGGCATCAATCAGACTCTGGTTGTTATAGACTCGGAAAATCAGGATGATAACAATGAGCACCACCGACCAGCCCAGGTGCGTGAGCTGGCGCAGCGTGGTCTGCCGGCTTTCGGGGTACTGCTGAATGTCCAGAAAATCGACGCAGAACGAGGTAGTGAGCGAGGTCAGGGCCGAGTCGGCCGAGGCGTACGTCACGGCAATGATGCCGAGGATGAAGATGATGCCCGCCACCAGCGAAAACTGCGTGGTGGCCAGAAATGGGAACACCTTGTCGGTGTTCAGCGAGCCGTTCAGGTTCAGCAGCTGCGGCAGCTGCTCCAGCTGCAGGCCGCGGGCCGCCGCGTACTTGTACATGAGCACGCCCAGCGTGAGGAACATGATGTTGACGCCCACAATGACGGGCGTGAACCAGAACAGATTTTTTTGGGCCTCGCCCAGGCTGCGGCAGCTCAGGTTTTTCTGCATCAGGTCCTGGTCAAGGCCCGTCATCACGATGGTGATGAACATGCCGGAGGCAAACTGCTTCCAGAAGAACTTGTCGTCCCGGAAATCCGAGAAATACACCTGCGACATCGGGCTGTCCAGCACCGAGCCCACGAGCTGCTTAAACCCATAGTTAAGCTCATCGGCCATGAAGTAGATGCTCAGGCCCACGCAGCTCAGCATGGCCAACGTCTGGAAAGTATCGGTCCAGAGAATGGTTTTCAGCCCGCCCTTAAAGGTGTAGAGGTAGATGAACATGATGCTGACCACCACCGTCACCGAAAACGGCACGCCCATGGCATCAAACACGGCCAGCTGCAGCACGCCCGCCACCAGATACAGCCGCAGTGCCGAGCCCAACGACCTGGAAATCAAAAAGAAAAGCGCGCCCGTTTTGTAGCTCCAGTAGCCAAACCGCTGCTCCAGATACGTGTAGATGGACACCAGCCGCAGCCGGTAGTACAGCGGCATCAGCACGGTGCCAATAACTACGTAGCCGGCCACGAAGCCCATGGCCACTGCCAGGTAGCTCCAGCTTTTGCCGTACACATTGCCCGGCACCGAGATAAACGTGACCCCCGAGAGCGAGGTGCCAATCATTGCAAACGCCACCATGTACCACGGCGCGTTGCGGTTCGCTACAAAGAAACTTTCACTCGTGGCCCCTCGCGAGGTGAGCAGGGCAATGACGATGAGAACAGCAAAATAGCCCCCAACGAGGCTTAGAACGAGAGTAGGTGACATTTAAATCAGGGTGGGAGGGTATGGGGGCAGGCGGTCGTGCTCACCCCATCCCCTAGCCCCTTCCCCTCCGGGAGAAGGGGAACTAGTTTTTAGGTATAAAAATTTAGTTTTTTTAATACTAGAGCTAGTCCCCCTTCTCCCGGAGGGGAAGGGGCTAGGGGATGGGGTGAACCGCGTGCAAAGGTCGTTAGAATAACTCAAGCCCTCTTACCCACCCACCCTCACACCCTAAAAACCTATTCCCAGTCCTGCCAGCGCAGCACCTCGCCTACGGCGGGCGCGTGCAGCTCGCCGCGCAGCATGCCGCTGGCCGCGATGTCGGTGAGCTGCCGGAGCGGCTCGGAGGCGGGCTCGTCCGACAAATCAAACGTGCCATAGTGCATGGGCACCAGGTGGCCGGCCCGCAGCACGTTGGCGGCTTTCGCGGCCTCGTGCGGGTTCACGTGGCTGCGGGCCATCATGTAGGCCGGTTTGTAGGCGCCGATGGGCATCAGCACGATGTCGAGCGGCCCAAACAGCTTTTCGATGTCTTCAAAATGTCCGGCGTAGGAGGTGTCGCCGGCGAAGTAAATCAGCTTATCCGCAACCCGAATGAGGAAGCTGCCCCAGAGCACGCGGTTCACATCGGTCAGGCCACGGCGGTGCCAGTGGGACGCGGGGAGGTAGGTGATTTCCAGCGGCGCGGTCGGGCCTAAGTCGTATTGCTGCCACCAGCCGGCCTCCTGTATGCGCAGGCCGGGCGCCATCTTGCGCAGCAGCGGCCCCATTCGCAGCGAGGACAGTACCTGCATGCCCGGATTCTGGTGGGCCAGCAGGCGCATGGTTTTTTCGTCGAGGTGGTCGCGGTGCCCGTGCGAGAGCAGCAGGTAGTCGATGCCGCGCACCGCTTCGGGCTGGCAGGGGAGAGCGTGGCGGTGCCGCAGCCCCAGCGAACTGAACAACACGGGGTCAAACAGCAGCGTCACGCCTGCCACGCGCAACAAAAAGCTGGCGTGCCCCAGCCAAACCAGCATGTCCTCGGTGGCCGAAAAAATGGCGTTGCAGTCCACTACGGCCGGCGTCCAGGCATCCTGTTTCTTTTCCTCCTTCTGCGGGTTGGTGGACAGCTGCCACCTGAGCAACGTGGAAAGCGCGGGCTCAAACAGCTGTTCGCCGTCGGCAAATTCATTGCCGAAAAGCTTATTGCCGGGGTAGCCGGCCCGCACGGTGGGCAACGCCTCGTTGCGGAGGTAAGAAACGGCCATGAAATAGTGGTTAATGGTTAACGGTTAATGGTTAGCAGTTAACCAGTAATGAATTCTAAATCAGGTTTAATCAGTCAATCGTTAACCACTAACCGCTTAATCCACGGCTTTGCTGGCGAGCCAGGCTTCCCGCAGCTCTTTTTGGCTGGCCGAAACATTCATCTTCTCTATGTTTTCAACGGGTTTTACCTGCATGTTGGGGTCTTCGCTCAGGATAAGCTGGGTAGTTTTTTCGGCGCCATTCCGCATTTTTACTTTCACAAATACCACGTCGCTGGGCGAGTGCTTGCGGAGGATGCCCTCCAGGTCGCTGGCGCTTTTGAGGGGCTTGCCATCGAGCATTAACAGCTGGTCGCCCCGGTCAATGTCGGCTTTATAAAGCCCCGAGCCGACCTGGGTGTTGTCGGCCACGAAGCACCGGCCCTCGCCATCAAACTCAACCTGACGCAGCAGCGCCGTGCCCAGCGTGCGGCTCGGCACCGCGGTCAGGCCCGCCGCCAGCATGCCTTCGCTGAAGCGGGGCTGCTCGCGGCCATACACGTGCCGCCGGAAAAAGCCGTTGGCAAATACCGTGTCCTGGCTCACTTCGCCCAGCACGCGCTGCAGGTCCGGCACGGTGTAGGGCGCGGCGGGCGCGTTGCCCTGCTGCTTGCTGCCAAACTGCTGCCACAGCGCCTGCATGTAGGCATCGAGGGTGGTGCGGTGGTTTTGGCGCAGCTCCAGGTCGAGGGCCAGCGCGATGCCCGCGCCCTGGTCGTAGTACGATAAGTAGTTGTTGACCGAGTTCAGCGGGGCAATGCTGGTGGCCGCGTCGATAAACGCGGCCTGGCGGCTCATGTCGATGGGCGAGGCGTAGCGGGCACCAGGGCTGTTCTGACGCAGGTTCACCCAGCGGCTGAGGTCATCCCAGAACTCCTGCTCCGAAATCAGGCCGGCCCGGCGCAAGGCCAGCCGGCCGTAGTACTGCGTGAAGCCTTCGGCCAGCCAGAGCGCATCGCTCATGTTGGCGCGCTGAAAATCAAATGGTTCCAGGTCGCGCGGGCGCAGGCGCTCCACGTTCCAGGCATGGAAAAACTCGTGCGAGGCCGTGCCCAGGTTGCGCGTGCCGGCTGCTTCGGTTAGCGGGCGCGGGCTGGTGAGCGAAGTCGAGTTGCGATGCTCCATGCCATCGCTGCTGGCCTGGGGCAGGTAGTTGGCGATGAAGGTGTAACGGCCGTAATCAAAGGCCGGCAGCTCGCCAAAAATAGCTTTCTGCTCCTTCACCACCTTCTTTAGTTTCTGCGCAAAGGCATCCACTTCTGCCGCTGGCCCCTGGTAAACAGCCGCCAGCGCAATGGTCTGGTCGCCCTCGGTCCAGGTGCGTACCTGCAAGTCGCCCACCGATACGGGGCTGTCCATCAGGTACTGCAGGTTGGGGGCCGTAAAGGTGTTTTTCTCGCTGCCGGGCCGTAGCTGCGTCGCCACTTTCCAGGCGGCCGGCAGGGCGAATGCTACTTCGGCCGGCCGGTTTTCCAGGCCCGTGGCATAGCACAGCGTGGCCGGAATGTTGAGGTGGGCATACTGCTGGTCGATGCCCGCGTAAGTGCCATCCGTCCGGTCGCCGTACAGGGTATAGCTGAAATTTACGGTGCCGTCGGCGCCCGGCGTCACGTCCCAGCCGTACGGGTCGGGCCGGTTGAGGTCCAGGGGACGATTGGCTCCGTCGGTAGCCACCACGAAATATACGTTTTTGGCAAATTCGTGCAGGGCATAGCGCCCCGGCGAGCTGCGCGCCATCCGCACCTGCAGTACGCCCTTGGGCAGCCCCGCAAACGTAGCCGTGATGCGGGCCTCGTGGTGAATAGCATTGGGAAACGATACCGCGTAGCGCACCGCCGGCCCCACCACAACCTTAGCCGGAACGGGTGCCGGAATTTTGGCGGCTGCTTTAGCCGGGGCTTTAGTGGCTGTTTTGGTTGGGGGTTTAGCTTTGGCCGGGGCTCGAACCGGAGTTTTGACTTTGGCTGGCACTTGTGCCTGTGTCGCACCTAAAGTCAAGGCCCACAATAAGGTAGCGCGTAGAAAAAGCTTCATAACCGGAGGTAAAGTGAATGTGTGCAAAAGAGGCGCAGCGGTCCGAAGTCGCCGCCCGTAAAGTTGCGGAAAATATACAATACCATCAGGTCGCCCGCTTTGGGCTGAGGCATTGGTAGTGAAAAAATCCACTCTACCCTACTATTTTAGGGATTTGATAATAAGTAAGTTGCCGAATAAACCAGTCTAGCAGGGCCATGATTTTACGGGCCACCGGCTCTTGTGGCTGGGCGTGGGGCCGCGTGAGCTGGCGCAACAGATTCAGTCCGTAGCGGCTCAGGCTTGTGGCCCGGCAGCCGTGATTTTTGCGTGGAATGGCCTTGATTTTGCCGTGGGCCATCGTGCCCACGCCCAGACATAGCGCGTAGGCCAGGCTGACCAGAGCCACGAGCTTGCGCAGCTTCTGGTGGCAGCATAAGTGGGTGGCTTCCAGGTTAAAGCCGCGTCCTTTCAGGTTCTGAAAGCACTGCTCAATCGTCCAGCGGCTGGCGTAGAGGCCGCCCAGGTTGCGCAAGCCGGGCGCGGCGAAGAGAAACAGAAACTCCGTGTCGGCCAGCCGCTTGACCCAGACCTGTCCCCAGACCCCAGCCACTTGGCAATGCAGAAAATGCCGCTGCTGCCCTACGGCAAGGCCCAGGGCCGTGACGGCCTGCCGTCGGCCACTAGCAAAGGTGATTTGGTGGTGCTTGGGCAGGCGCATTACAAAAGGCAATTTATTCTTCCGTAGCCAGTTAAGCCAGACATGGCCCACAAACTCCCGGTCCCCCACCACCAGCCCGATGCGGTCGCGGCCCAGCACCTGTACGCAGATTTTGAGCAGGGCAATACGGTCGGCCGCACTGGAGTTCCCGCTGCGGTTGTCGAGCAGTTCCCAATAGAGCGGCAGTTGAAAGTCGCCTCGGCCTACGGTCACGAGCAGGATATTGACCTGGCAGCGGCCGAAGTCCCATTCGGTGCGGTCCAGGCACAGGCGCAGTTTGCCCGTGGCGGGCAGCAAGCGCAGCAGCAGGTGGGCCAGCACCAGATAATTCAGGTCCACCTGCCGAAAAAAGTCCTGAATGCGGGTTTCATTCGAAGCGATTTTCACCGCGTCATTCAGGTGCTGGGCTACCTCGCAAAATTGGACGTTGCGGCTTTTGAGCAGGGCGATAACAAACTGGCTGACAAACTTTTGCCGGGACAGATGGGGCACTAGCTGGACGCGACGCAAAAGCGTCGTAATTTTGGCAATGAGGCTTGGCTTCACGGGGCAGGACGGACAATGGTGTGTAGGAACCCCAAAGGTCGGACTGCCCCGTTTTTATGCCCTAAAGTTTAGTAGGGTAGAGTG
>NZ_JNLX01000096.1 GCF_000715495.1 Hymenobacter sp. IS2118
GGACGCCTTCGACGAGTAAGCGCAGGCTCATCAGGCCGCGCCAGAGGGTTTGCCAGCCAGGTGGTCCGTCGCCTTTGCGGCCCAGGTGGCCGCCCAGGCCAGCCAAGGCATAATACACGTCGCGCACAGTCTGCACGGGTCGTGAACTGCGCAGCGTGAGGACCTGTAAAAAAGTCGCTTCCAGCCCCGCTGCCGTCGCCGGCAAGTCGGGTTGGAGGCGACTTTTTTCGCGCATATCCACTAGCGCCAATGCGACCACGCTGAGCAGGGCGACGGCGGCAAAAAGACGGTCAGCGGTTTGGAGCTGGAGCTTTTCGGCCCCCAGGCCCGTTTTCAGGGCTTTGTGAAAGTCCTCGATGAGCCAGCGGCTCACGTACTGCCGGGCGCAGGCGTGGGCCTGGGCAAAATCCGTGATGGGTTGGTCGCAGAGCAGCAGCCATTCCAGGGCGGGCGTGGCCGGGCCTGTGTCCCCGACTTGGGCGGCTTCCCAGACCCGTACCAGGGCGCAGGGAACCGGGTCCCCTTTGCCCGTCGCCGCGCCCGGTCGCTGGGGCGCACGCAGGGCCAGCGGGGGGCTGAAACTGACCTGGAGCAGCACTTCGCGGGCCGGCTGGCCCGGCCGGCCACGCAAGGCCAGGGTCAACTGGCCCGCCGAGGGCTGGGCCCGCGCCACGGCGAAGAGCCGCCCGGCGGGCGCTTTGTCGGCGCCGGCCACCAGGGCCCGGTCCTGGGCGGCGCGCACCACGAAGCCCAGGCCCTGGGCCCGGCACTGCTGCAGGTGCTCGTAGATGTCGGCCCCGCGGTCGGCCACCACCACCCAGCGCGCGTCCGGTGGCGGGCTGCCCACGTTGCGCAAGCTCCGGGACCAGAGCGCCGATTCGCGGACCCGGCCCTGGCGCAGGCGCGAGCCGCCGTGGAGATGGTCTTTTTCGGCCTCCGGCACCGGTTGACGGACGTGAAACTGCTGGTCCAACAGGCCCAGCAGCGGCAGGGCGGGCCGTTTGGCGGCCGGGTCGGGGTCCTGCACCGGCCAGCCGGCGGCCACCAACGAGTGCAGCAGTACGCCCTGGCTCGTGGCCTTGCCCGGCCCGACCGGCCCCAGGCCGGGCCGGCGCTCGTCGGCTTCGGGCCAGCTCAGTTCGCTCGTGTCTTCGACCAGCAGGTAGGTGCCCGGCTCCTGTAGCGCTTGGCGAACCACGGCCTGATGCGCCCCCTGCAGCGCCTCGGGCGTGGCCCTTGCACCGCCCAGCAAGCGATACGCCGCTTTACTGGCCCCCGCCTGGCCGGTCCCCAACTGCGGAATGGTGGCCCCCGGCTGCCGGGCCCAACCGGCGGCCAACTGCACCACCCGTCGGCTGCGGCGGGCATCGCCCAACACCGTGCCCCCAAAATGCGTCTGCGCCCACAGCTGCGGGTCGCAGAAATGCGTCGAAATACTCATCTCGCAAGCTACTAAGCCGGCCCCGCAAGAACCCACAAAAAAGCGCCGACCTGTTGGCCGGCGCTTTTCAAAGATGTGGGTAAGGACAAGCCAGATACTGGCGAGGCTTTTCGTTTCTCATGTTACGGCCGCTTATTCCTTCACCAGGCGCTTCACCACCGTGCCCTCCTGGGCGTGGATGCGGACGGTGTAGACGCCCGTGGGCAGGCTGCTCAGGTCCAGGGTTTCGGTGAGGGCACCTTGCTGGAGGCGGCTGCTACGCTGCTGCACGGTCTGGCCCAGCACGTTCACCACTTCCACGCGCACCGCGCCTTGGTTGCGTAGGCCGGCCAGGTCCAGGATGGCTTTGCCGGTGGTGGGGTTGGGGTAGAGCGCCGTGCGGGCAGCCAGCTGGCCGGTGGTAGTGGCCAGCACCGTGCCGGGCCGGAAGTTGAGGTAGAAGCGCGGGCCGGTGTCTTTGGCCAGCATCGTGAAGGTGTAGGCGCTGTCGGGGGCGGCGGCCAGGTTCTGGCGACGGTTCAGCACCCGGTCTTCCAGCCACACCTGCGTGCCGGCGGGCACGTTGGCCAGCTCGCTGAGCACGAGGCGGTGCACGCCGTCCTTGCTCACGCGCACGCCCAGCGGAATGGTGGGGGCCGTGGTCAGGTCGGGCAGGCCGTTGATGGCGAAGTTCTCGGTGCCGGTCTGGCTCCAGAGGCTGGGCCGGCCATCGCCGTTGAGCTGCACCTTGTAGGCATCGTGCCGGGCCGAGAAGCCCAGCTCAGCCCCGGCTTCGAAGTAGATAACCGCTTCGTCGGCGGTGCCGTTGGCTACGTTGCGGGCCAGCAGGCGCAGGGCCGGGCTGGGGTTGCTGCTCGGAGTGGGGCGGCTGAAGGTTGGCGAAACGTAGCTGGTAGCCCGCACGGCGTTGGTGAAGCTCACCGAGGCCGTGGGAGCGGTGGCCCGCACGAAGAAGCCCTGCATGGCGGCCAGGTCCTTGCTGCCGCCGTTTTGGCCGAAGCCGTTCACGTAGGTTTTGTAGGTGCCGGTGTACTTGCCGCTGGGCTGGAACACGTAGAGGGCATCGGCCACGCCGCTGAGCATACCCGTGGTGTTGCGCACCACGTCCCAGTCCATCGGGGCGGGGTAGGGGTTGCCCAGCAGCTGCCAGCCCGATTTGGCCTGGCTGCCGCGGCTCAGCGAGTAGCTTACGCTGCCGGTTTGCAGCAGGCCCGAAATGTCCACCGTGGTGGTGGGCAGGGTTTGGGCGGTGTAGCCGCGCAGGGGCACCAGGTCCTCGTTGGCCGTGGGCACCATAAACCCGTCGTCAAAAGTTGGCTTGGCGGCGGTGATGCGCGTCTCGTCGTACTTGAAGAGGGTGGGGAAGGGCTGGGCCGCGTTGCCCACGGTGTTGTAGGCCGGGTTCAGCTCGAACACCGGCAGGTCGTCGGCAAACTCCTGCACCGTGGTGCTGATGCCGTTGGCGCTCAGCTTCATGGGCGAGGAATAGTGGCGGTAGCCGGGGGCGCCGCTCAGGCCCGTGATGAAGCGCTCCATCGTCGAAACGCCGGTTACCAGCCCGCCGCCCACGGGGTTCACCACCATGGCCGTGCCGGTGGCATTGCTGGTGAGGGTAAGGTGGCCGTTGGAAGCGAGGTTGCCGGTGGTCGGGGTCAGGACGTGGGTTACGAACCAGTTGTCGGTGGCCGTGACGCCGGTGGCGTTCTGAATGAGCAGGTCGTAGAAGCGCGTGGGCGTGGCCGAAACGCCGCCGATGGTTTGCGGGGCCGTGCCGGTGCAGTACCAGGCGTAGGCGCCGCAATTCACCAGGCCGGTGTTCACGAAGTTGCCGAGCAGGTACACCGGACCGTTGTAGGTGACGCCGGCGGGGTTCGAGCAGTTCAGGCCGAAGAAGCGGAGCTGCTGCGAGCCGCCGCAGGACTGCGCCACCGTGCCGTTGAAGTACACCGTGTAGGTGGCCGGGTTGAAGGGCCCGTTGCAGAGCCAGTTGCCCGCCACGTACACATCGCCGCCCAGCACACAGCCCACCAGGTTGGCCCAGGTGATGTGGTGGAAGTAGCTGCGGGCCAGCGCGCCGGTGGTGCTGATGGTTTGCAGCACCGTGCCGTTGAAGGTGACGCCGAAGCCATTGCCGCGGAAGATGCCGGTGTTGTTCCAGAAGCCGGCCACCGTGATGTCGCGCAGCAATTGCACGTTCACCGCGTTGGTGATGCCCACGTTGTAGAACGCCGTGCCCACCGAGCCGCCGATGGTTTGCAGCACCGTGCCATCGAAAATAACGGTTTTGTTATTCGCGATATAGCCGCCGTTGTTCACCCACAGGCCGCTCACGTAGATGCCGTCGAGCAGCGTAACGCCGGTCAGGTTGGCAAAGGTGAGGTCGTGGAAGTGGGTGCGGCTCGAGGTGCAGCTGATGCTCTGGGGCGTGCTGCCGTTGAAGCGGGTGCGGAAGCCGCAGCCGCAGTAGCCGCCGGAGTTCACGAAGTTGTGCACCACGTCGATGTTCTGGCCCAGGCTCACGTTCACGGCGTTGTTAAACGTCACGTCGTAGAAGGTGGTCAGGGCCGTGCCGGCGATGGTTTGCAGCGCCGTGCCGTTGAAGTAGGTCAGCAATGAATTCGCGTTGAACCCGCCGTTGTTGGTCCAGTTGCCCAGCAGCGTGATGCCCAAATCCTGTCGCACCGTGGCGCCCGTGGCAATGGTGAAGTGGTGGAAGATGGTGGCCACCGTGCCGCCAATCAGCTGCAGCGTGTTGCCGCCAAACGTCACCAGGTAGCCATTGGCCAGGAAGCCGCCGTAGTGCAGCCAGTTGCCGCGCAGGCCGATGTTGCGGTTGAGTGTGACGCCCGCCAGGTTGTTCCAGGTCAGGTGCCAGAAGTCGTACACGCCTGCGCCGGTCAGGCTCTGCGCCACCGAGCCGCCAAAGGCGAAGGTGTAGCCGGTGTACACGCCGCCCACCAGGTTGTAGCCGTAGAAAGTGCCCGCGTTGGCGAAGTTGCCCAGCAGGGTCACGTTCTGAATCAGCCGGACGAAGGAGCCGCTGGCGATGTTCCAGCCGTGGAACGAGAGGCCGGTGTAGCCGCCCACCGTCTGCACCAGTCCGCCGGTGCCGTTGAAGAACACCGTGAATGCGCCGGGGGTGAAGAAGCCCGAATACAGGTAGTAATTACCCGCGATGTACACGTTGCTGCTCAAGGTCACGCCCGCCGCGTTGTCGGCGTAGAAGTGGTGGAAGTAGGTGGTGGCGTTGGCCGTAATTGTCTGGGCCACCGTGCCACCGAAGCGCACGAAGTAGCCCGTAGCGCCCTGGTAGCCATAAAACACGCCAGAGTTGATGAATTGCCCCAGCACGTAGATGTTCTGGTTCAAGGTCACGCGCACGGCGTTGTTGAAGGTCACGTTGAAGAAGTTCGTGACGGACGAGCCGCCCACGAGCTGCGCCACCGTGCCGTTGAAGTACACCAGCAGGTTATTAGCCAGGAAGCTGCCGTTGTTGAACCAGTTGCCGAGCAGCGTGATGCTGCGGTTGATTTGCACGGTGGCTCCGGTGGCGATGTTCACATGGTGGAAAATTGTCTGCACGGTGCCCGCGATGAGCTGCGTGGCCGCGCCGCCGAAGAACACCGTGTAGCCGTTGGCCACAAAGCCGCCGTCATGGGTCCAGCTGCCGTTCACGTAGATGTTCGAGAGCAGCGTGACGCTCACCGGGTTGTTAAGCCGCAGGTCGAAAAAGCGCGTGTTCAGCCCGCAGAAGATGGTTTGGGCTGCCGTGCCATTGAAGTACACCAGGTAGCCGTTGCCGAGGAACCGGCCCGCGCCGGCCCAGTTGCCAAGCACCGTAATGGCCTGGTTGAGCGACACCGACACCGGGTTGGTAACCGTGACGTGGTGGAAGAGCGTGTTCACCGAGCCGCCAATGAGCTGGGCCACGTTGCCGATGAAGTTCACCAGGTAGCCGTTGGCGAAGTAGCCGCCGTTGTTGAGCCAGTTGCCCCACACGCTGATGTTCTGGTTGAGCGTGATGCCCGCCAGGTTGTTCCAGGTCACGTGCCAGAACTCGTACACGCCCGCGCCGCTCAGGCTTTGCGCCCCGGAGCCGCCGAATACGGCGGTGTAGCCGGTATACACGCCGCCCACCAGGTTGTAGCCGTAGAAAGTGCCCGCGTTGGCGAAGTTGCCCAGCCAGGTCACGTTCTGAATCAGCCGGACGAAGGAGCCGCTACCGATGTTCCAGCCATAAAAGCTGAGGCCGGTGTAGCCGCCCACCGTCTGCACCAGTCCGCCGGTGCCGTTGAAATACACCGTGAACAGGCCCGGCGCGAAGCTACCCGAATACAGGTAGTAGTTGCCGGCGATGTAGATGTTGGTGGCCAGGGTCACGCCCGCCGCGTTGCCCACGTAGAAGTGGTAGAAGTACGTGGTGGCGTTGGCGTTGATAACCTGCGCCACCGTGCCGCCGAAGCGCACGAAGTAGCCCGTCGTCACGCCGCCCAGCACCTGGTAGCCGTAGAAAACGCCCGTGTTCGCGAAGCTGCCCAGCACGTAAATGTTCTGGTTAAGCGTCACCGAAATCAGGTTCTGGAAAACCACGTTGTAGAAGTTCGTTACGGCGGTGCCGCCGATAAGCTGGGCCACCGTGCCGGCGAAAATCACCGAGTACGAGCCGCCCACGAACACGCCGTTGTTTATCCAGTTGCCCAGCACCGTGATGTTGTCCACCAGCGTCAGACTCACCAGGTTGTTGATGGTGATGCTGGCAAACGTGGAGTTGCCGCTGCCGCCCAGCGTCTGAGCCACCGTGCCGTTGAATACCACGCCGTAGCTGCCGGCCCCGAAGATGCCATCCACCACGAAGTTGCCGGCGAAGGTTGTGTTCAGGCCCAGGTTCACGGTCGTGGTGGCGTCAATCGTCACGTTGTAGAAGTTCGTCACCACCGAGCCGCCAATCACCTGCGTGAAGCCGTTGGGGCCGTTGAACACCACGCCGTAGCTGCTGCCGCCGTTCAGGAAATTGCCGTTGTTGGTCCAGTTGCCATACACGCAGATGATGTTGGCCGCCTGCAAGGTCACGCCAGCGTTAATCACCAGGTTGCCGAACTGAATCGGGGCCGTGCCGCTCACCGTCTGGGTGCCGCTGCCGGCAAACGTCCAGGTGCTGCTGCGGGTGGGGTAGCAGTTGCCATTGTACACCACGTTGCCGTAGAGGGCGAAGTTGCCGCCCGTGCCAAAGGTGAGGGTGGCGCCGGTTTGCACGGTCAGGTTCAGGGCCAGGCCCAGGCCGCCGCTCACGGTAGGATACGTAGTGAGGCCGCCGGGAATGATGACCACGCTCGTGCTGCCGGGCACCTGCCCGCAGCTCCAGTTCAGGCCATTAAACCAGTCGTTGGAAGTGCCGCCGGTCCAGACGTAGGTAATCGCGCCCACGGTCAGGTTGGTGCCGTTGTTGGTGCTGCTGGTCGTGGCCGGGCTGCTGGCCACCACGCGCACCCGGTAGCCGCTGCCGGCCGCCGTGCTCAGCGGAATGGTAGCCGCGATGCTGCCGCTGCCCGTGCCGCTCAGGGTACCAATATTCACCGGCGCGCCGAAGCTGCCGCTGGCGTTGGAGAGCTGCGCCGTGAACACGTTGCCGCCGCTAAAGCCGCTGGCCGTGAAAGGCACCGTGAGGGCCGCGCCGGGGCAGAAGCTGCCGCCGAAGCTGTTCGTGCTCAGCGAAGCCACGACCGCGCCCACGCTCACCGTTACCTGCCGCGTCACCGAGCAGCCGTTCAGGCTGGCCGTGAAGCTGTAGGTGCCCGCGTTGCTGGCGTTGGCATTGGCCAGGCTGGGGTTGGCCAGGCCGCTGCTGAAGCTGTTCGGGCCGGTCCAGCCAATGGTCGCGCCGGATGGCACGCCCGCCGAGCTGAACAGGATGGTGGCGCCCGCCGCCACCGGTGAGTTGCTGCTGGCCGTCACGTTCGTCAGGTTGCTGATAGTAAGGTTGCTGCCGTTGTCGTTGCTGGTCAGGGCCGGGCTGGTGCTCACCAGGCGAATGCGGTAGGCCGTGCCGCCGCTGGCACTGGCCGGCAGCGTGTAGCCCAGGCTGCCGCCGCCCGTGCCGTTGAAGGTAGTGCTGCCGATGCTCACCGGGGTGGCAAACGAGCCGCTGGCGTTCGAAAGCTGCGCCGTGATGGTGCCGCTGCTCAGGCCCGCGCCGCCTACCGTGAAACTCGCGGAGTAGGAGCTGCCCGCGCAAAACTGTCCCGCGAACGCACCCATCGCCAGCGTGGTCGTGGTCGGTGGGTTCACGATGACTGAGGTCGAAGCCGTGCTTTGGCAGCCACCCTGCGTCACCGTCACGGTGTACACCCCCGACGAAGCCGTGGTGATGTTGTTGAACGACGGGTTTTGCTGGTTGCTGATGAAGGCCGTGCCGCCGGCCGTGTAGGCCACCGTCCACTGGTAGAGGGCCGCGCCGTTGGGGCCGGCACTCAGCTGCAGCGTGCCGCCAGCCGTGACGGGCGAGTTGCTGCCGGCCGTGGCCACGAGGGTCACGGGCACGGTCAGGTTCGTGCCGTTATCAGTGGTGCTGGTCACGCCGGGGTTCGAGCCCACCAGCCGGATGCGGTAGCCCGTACCGGCCGTGGTATTCTGCGGAATCGTGGCCGAAATCGAGCTGCCGCCCTGCCCGCTGAAGTTTATAGCGCCAATGTTCACCGGCGCCGCGAACGAGCCGCTGGCATTCGAGAGCTGGGCCGTAATCACGTTGCCGCTGGCAAAGGTGTTGCCCGTCACCGAAAAGCCGATGCTCAGGTTGGTGCCGGGGCAAAGCGAGCCGCCGAACTGCGCCACCGCCAGAATGGGCTGTGCCGAAGGGTTCACCGTCACGGTCGTGGCCGAGCCGGGGCTCTGGCAGCCGTTCACCGTCACGTACAGGGTGTAGATGCCGCTGTTGCCGGGCGTGGCGTTTGCGATGGTCGGGTTTTGCACACCGGAGGAAAAGCCCGGCCCGGTCCAGAAGTACGAGGCGCCGGCCACGGTTTGGGCCGAGAGCTGCACGGTGCCGTTGTAGGCCACCGGCGAATTGCTGCTGGCCGAGGCCGTGGGCTGCGTCGTAATGCTCAGGTTCGAGCCGTTGTCCGTCGTGCTGATGATGGCCGGGTTCGAGCCCACCAGCCGGATACGGTAGCCCGAACCCGTGCCCGTAGAGGTAGGAATGGTAACGGAAACCGCCGCCGAGCCCTGCCCCGTGAAAGCCGCCGAGCCAATCACCGTGGGCGCGGCAAACGAGCCGCTGGCGCTCGAAAGCTGGGCCGAAATGGTATTGCCGTTGGCGAAGTTGTTGCCCGTCACCGAAAAGCCGATGTTGAACGTGCTGCCCGCGCAGCCATTGAAGCCAAACTGGCTCATGGTGAGCACCGGCACGGCATTGGGCTGCACCAGCACCCGCACGCTGGCCGAGTCCTGGCAGCCGTTGGAGCTGCTCACGTACACGAAGTACTTGCCGCTTTGCGTGGGCTGGGCGTTGGTGAGGTTCAGGGTCTGGCCCGCGCCCACGTAGGCCGTGCCGCCGCTGGTGTAGGCCACGTACCACTGGTAGGCGCTCTGCCCCAGGGGCTGGGCCACCAGTTGAATGGTGCCGCCGAAGGCCACCGGCGAGCTGGCGCTGGCCGTGGCCGCCGGGGTACCATAAATGGTCAGATTCGTGCCGTTGGTGCTGCCCGTGATGGCGGGGTTCGAGGCCACCACGCGCACCCGGTAGCCGGTGCCGGCCGGCGTGCGGAAGGCCACGGTATCGCTCAGAATGCCGCCGCTGGCGTTAATGCTAATCAGATTGCCGTAGAGCCGGGAGCCGGCCGTGAAGTTGCCACTGGCATCGGAAAGCTGAAACCGGAACTGGTTGCCCGCGCCGTAGTCGGCCGTATTCGTCGAGAAAGGCACCTGAATAAAGGTGCTGCTGCAAAACGCCGCGCGTGACACCGTGCCGGTGGCAATGCTGGGCGGATACGCGAAGCTGCCCGCCGAGCAGGCCGTGCCGGCCGGCGTGGTCACGCAGATGGGGCCGGTGGTGCCGCCGGCCGGGGCCGTCACGGTGAGGCCGGTGGCGGTGTTGCCGGTGATGGTGCCGGCCGCGGCCGGAACGCCGTTAAACGTCACGGCCGTGGCGCCGCTCAGGTTGGTGCCCGTGAGCACGACGCTGGTGCCCGCCCCGCCGCCCGTGGGCGTGAAGCTGGTGATGCTCGGGCTGGCGCAGTTAAAGAAGTAAGCGCCCGCGCCCGACACGATGGTGTAGTTACCGCCGGTGCTCTGGAACACGAAGCGCAGCACCCGCGCGTTGGTAGCGGGCGTGGCCAGGGTGCGTACCACGGTGTAAGTCTGTGAGGCATTGAAAGTAGCCGTGTAGGTATCCACCGTCGTGAACGTGCCGGCCGTGCTGGTGGCGGTCTGAATCTGGAGCGTGAAGTTGGTGGGCGTGCCCGAGTTGGTGAACCGCACCCGCACCTCACTGATGGTCTGGGCCGACCCCATGTCGGCCTGAATGACGGCGCCATTGTACACGTACGTCGCGTTGCCCGTGTTGGGCGCGGCGGGTTCGGTATTGAAAGCCAGCTCCGGGGAATTGCCCACCGCGCCACCTGCGTTGTAGCTGCCAGCGGGCAGCCCGGCGGTCAGGTTTTGAGAGGAGGCGCAGCCGTTTTTCACGAAGTCGCGGCTGCTCACCAGGCTCCACTTGCCGGTGGCGTCGCGGCTGCGAATAAACAGGCGGTGGGCGCCATCGGCCAGTCCGCTGGCGTCGGCCACGAGGCTGAAGTTAGGCAAGTCCGGTGCCGGCGTGGGCACCGGCGCGCTGGTGGCGCTGCCAAAGCCAGGGTCGGTGTCGAAGTAATACTCAATCCGGTTCACGTTGGACGCGGCGGCCAGCACGGGCTCGTAATAAAAGGTGCGGCGGTTGGTCAGGCTCCACTTGCCATTGGCGTCGCGACTGCGCACGTTCAGGGTGTGGAAGCCCGCGCTCACGCTACCCAGCGCCACCACGAAGGCCACGCCGCTCACATCGGCCGCCGCCGTGATGGGTACGGTAGTGCCGCTGCCAAGGCCGGGGTCGGTGTCCACGAAGTACTCCACCCGCGTCACGTTGGGCAGGGTGGCCAGCGCGGCCGGCTCGTAGTAAAAGGTGCGGCGGTTGGTCAGGCTCCACTTGCCATTGGCGTCGCGGCTGCGAATGGCCAGCGTGTGGAAGCCGGTGCTCAGGGCGCTCAGCGGCACGGTAAAGGCCACGCCGCTCACATCGGCCGCCGCCGTAATGGGCACGCTCGTGGCGCTGCCAAAGCCGGGGTCGGTGTCCACGAAATATTCCACCCGCGTCACGTTGGGCAGGGCGGCCAGCGCGGCGGGCTCGTAGTAAAAGGTGCGGCGGTTGGTCAGGCTCCACTTGCCGTTGGCGTCGCGGCTGCGAATGGCCAGCGTGTGGAAGCCGGTGCTCAGGGCGCTCAGCGGCACAGTAAAGGCCACGCCGCTCACGTCGGTAGCGGCCGTGATGGGCACGGTAGTGGCGCTGCCAAGGCCAGGGTCGGTATCCACGAAGTACTCCACCCGCGTCACGTTGGGCAGGGCGGCCAGGGCGGCGGGCTCGTAGTAAAACGTGCGGCGGTTGGTCAGGCTCCACGCGCCGTTGGCGTCGCGGCTGCGCACGCCCAGGGTATGAAAGCCGGCGCTCAAAGCGCTCAGTGGTACCGTGGCCGACAGGCTCGCCAGGTTGGCCGCCGGCGTCGCGGGCAGCGTAAATGCGGTGCCCGCCCCCAAGCCGGGGTCGGTGTCGAGGAAGTATTCGGCGCGGGCAATGGTGGCCTGGCCGTGGCTGCGCGAGGCGGCGCCAAGCAGCAGCAGTAGCAGCAGCACCAGCGGCAGCAGCCAGCCGGTGCCCCATACGCCCGGCGCGGGGCGGGGTTGAGGAAAGCGTTGCATGAACAGGCGCAGCTTAGTTGTTGGAGCGCGTGCCCAGGGTCACATTCAGCGAGTTGCCCGTCACAGTCTGGTTGAGCTGGTAAATGGCCGGAATGGCCGGCAGTCCGCCAAAGCGGTAGCCGTTGCCAGTGGCGCTGCCCGTGGCCCCAACATCAACGCCGCCCTGGCCGGCGCCCACGGCGGGGTTGGTGCCGGTTTTCAGCTTGTACCAGCCGTCGTATTGCGGCGAGCCCGACGTTTGGGCAAACACCGACGCGGCCGGCACGTTGGCCGTGTTGTTGGTGGCCGTGCCCACGGTGGGCAGCGTGGCCTGCGCCAGCAGGTTAAAGGCCCAGTTGGTATTAGCCGTAGGCGTAAAGCCGCTGCCGAAGTAGTTGTTGCGCACCGTGAAGTTGTTCAGGCTCACCGAGCCGTTCACCACCGAGTTGTTGCTGAACTCGCCGCTGTTGCCCGCCCCGGTGAGCGAGATGTAGCCCGAGAGGAAAATATTGTTTGTAATGAGCGAGTTGGTGCTGGGGCTCGATTCCAGCAAGCCGTAGAAGTAGTTTTGCCGGATAATGGTCCCGTTCGTCACCGACCCAAAGCCGAGGTAGATGTAGCCCGTCAGGTAGCAGCGCCGCACGGAGATGTTGTCGTCGTTGATGTACCACGTCGTGTTCGAGCTCATGCCCGATACTGAAGTGCCGTCGCTGCCCGCCGCAAACGTAATGCTGCTCATCGTGGCCGGAATCGGGTTGGCCTGCAGGGCCGGGGGCTGGTTGTCGGCCAGGAAATAGCCGGGGCCCACGATGGTGAGCTGCTTGGTGCAGGTCAGGGAGCCGTACGTAACGGTGGAGGGTTCTACCTGAATGATGTCGCCGTTGGCCGCCGCGTTGTGGGCCGCCTGAATGTCGGCGTAGATGTTGGTGCCGGTGACGCCATTGTTGTTTACGCGCCGAATGGTTTGGGCCGAAGCCAGGTGCCCGGCCAGCGCCAGCAGTACGAAGAGGAAGGAAGCGGAGAGGTTTTTCATGGGACTTAACAATAAAACGGGGGGTGAAATGGAGTGAAAACCGAGCGTAATGGGCCGGGTATGGGATGCGGAATTGTTTCCGGCCCAGGGGCTTGAATGGCGCAAAACCGACCATAACAAAAGTCCCGCTCAGGCCCGCCTGGTACAATCCGTGCCGGTGGGTATTTTTAGCTGCTCCCCCTCCGTACCAGCACGGATAACATTTGTCCTAATCATTGAAATAATATTTAAATAAAGTAATGTTGGACGAGTAGCGGGTGCCTGTTTTTCCGTGCCTGCTGCGTGCTGGCTGCTGGCTATCAGTTACTGCTGTTATGCAGAGAGGCGCGCCAGCCTGTTGATGCGTAACGTCTATTAGCGAATTCCCCGTTTTTAGCTGTTGTTCACCAATCCACGCCGTGCCGTCGCCCGGCGCGTACTACCTGGCGGCGGCCACGCCTGTTGGTGCTGCCGCGAGTAGGTGCCCTTGTCTGAAACCGATAGCCACCTAACGGACGGAACCTCCGGCGCCGAAGCCCCGTGGCAAATTCCCTGTTCCAAAGTGGCCATCGCCAACCGACACTTTCCCCGCTCGAATTCCTGCGCCGCCTGTGCCAGGCCTTTCCCATGGTGCGAGTCTGTCTTGAGCGGGCACCCGCAATAAGTACTGGTACCCGGAGCAACTTCCTCCCGAAAACCGCGCTCCGAACTGCCGTCCGAGGCCGATTACACTTCAATCGGACCGATTATAATTGAGCCCGAAATCATTTGGCGGGGTGCGGGCTATTCATGCACCTGTTGGTGCAACGGTCCTGAAAAGACCCGCAGGCCTACGCCGCGTTTTCTACCGGGAGCGGCACCGTGAGCGTGACAATGGTGCCCCGCCCAATGGCGGCATCAATGAATAACTGCCCGCCCAGGTAGGCCAGCCGGGTTTCGATGTTGGACAGGCCCAGGCCGGCACCGGGCTGCAGCGCGGCCGGGTCGAAGCCCTGGCCGTTGTCTTCCACCATAATGGTCAGCTCGTCGGCGCTGCGCACCAGCTGCAGGGTAATGACCGTGGCGCGGGCGTGCTTCACGATGTTCTGTGCCAGCTCCTGAATCACCCGGAACAGCACGCTCTCGACCAGGGCCGGCAGCCGCTCGTCCAGTCCAAACAGCTGCACTTCGGCCCGCAGCCCGTCGGCCGATACCATTTTGCTCAGGAAATCGCGCACCGCCGCCCCCAGGCCCTGTTTCAGCAAGGCGTTGGGCATGAGGTTGTGCGAGATGTCGCGCACCTCGCGGTACGACTCGTTGAGCACGCTCAGGGCGTTGTCTACCAGCAGGTGCAGGGCGGCGGGCGGCGCCGTGTCGAGGTCGCGGGCCAGGGCGTTGAGGTTGAGCTTGGCAGCCGTTATGAGTTGGCCCACGCCGTCGTGCAGGTCCGAGCCGATGCGGCGGCGCTCGTTTTCCTCGGCCTCAAACACGGCCGCCGTGCGCTGCTGGTACAGCAGCTGGCGCTCCTGCTCGTGCTCCAGGCGCTGGCGCAGTCGGTGGCGCGCATACAGCAAGTAGGCCAGGCCCGCACCCAGCAGCGCCAGCGCCAGCCCGGCCCCCAGCTGCACGTTGCGCCGCCGGATAACCTGCTGTTGCGTAAGGAGCTGGGCGGCCTGCAGGCGGTTTTCGGCAGTTTTCTGCTCGGTTTCGTAGCGCACGTTCATTTCGGCAATCTGCCGGGTGCTGGCTTCGGTGAGCAAGGAGTCTTTGAGGGCCGCCAGCTGCTCGCCGTAATTCGCCGCCGCCCGGTAGTCGGCCTGCTGGCGGGCGGTGGCGGCCAGGCCGGCCAGCGCCTCGCGGGTGGCTTCGCGGGCTTTGAGCTGCCGGCTCAGCGCGTAGGCCGCCGCGAACTGCGGCCGGGCCTCGGCAGGTTTTTGCTGGCGCAGGGCCAGTTGGCCCTGCGCGCTGAATATGGCCGCGCAGGTGGGAAGGTCGTCGGCTTTACGGGCCAGCACTAGGGCCCGCGCCAGGCCCGCGGTGGCGGCGGCGTATTGCTGCCGGGCGGCCAGCACCCGCCCGCGCCCCAGCTCGGCCTGGCCTTCGCCGCGCCAGTTGGCGCGGCCGCGGCTGGCGGCCAGGGCGCGCTCAAAGTAGTGCAGCGCCGAATCGGGCTGAGCCAGCTGCTCATAGGTTTGCCCGATGAGCTGGTAGGCCAGGGCGTCGTTGTGGGCATCGACTACGCGGCCGGGCAGGCGCAGGTACTGCTGCTGGTAGGCCAGGGCTTGGTCGTACTGGCCCATCCGGAAATACACGGTGCCGATGTTGGCCAGGTCGGCTGCAATGCGCTCGGGCGTGCCGTAGCGCTGCTCCAGGCGCAGGGCCTCCACGTAGTGGGCCACGGCCGCCGCGTAGCGGCCCTGCTCCACTTCCACTTCGCCCACGTTGTTGATGGCCCCGGCCACGCCCTGCCAGTCGCCGAGGGCGGCCCGCTGCCGGCGGCACTGCTCGAAGTCGGCAATGGCGTCGTCGAAGCGGCCGGTGGTGGCGTAGATGATGCCGCGCAGAATGTAGGTTTTGGCAATGCCGCGTCGGAACTGCAGCCGCTCGCCCAGCGCCAGAGCCTCCACGGCCAGGGCCAGGGAGCGGCGGGGGTGGCTGTCGCGGTTTTCCCAAATCAGCTCGTTCAGGGTGTTCACCCGGTTGGTATCGGGACGCGGCACCTGGGGCAGGCGGGCTTCCAGCGAATCGAGGCGCGGGTTGCGGGCCGGCGCCTGGCCCCGGCCCGTGCCGCTGAGGCCCATTATCAGCACCAGCGTAAATCCCAGCCGTGGCCAAGGGCCGCCCATCCAATGCTTTTCCATGTTGTCGAGGCAGCCTACAGCACCGGACGTACCGGGCCGACGTGCCGCTGTCCGGCAATATATGGAAATACAATAAATTCGTTTTTTCAGGAGCTGCAAAAAGCCATTCCAGCCAAGCCGCGCGGCTCGCTTAGGCCGGAGTCAGCTCTTCCGATTCGTGTACCCGGATGCCGCCGCCGTCTTCCGCTGCGGCGCGCAGCATGGCAGCAGCCACGGCAGCGGCGGCCACGGGGCGGTACTGCTTCAGTGGCCCGCGCAGCAGCGGCGCAAACAGGCCCAGCGCTACGGCGCCCAGCCGCTCGCCCAGGCGCGGGCTTTCCCGTTCGCCCAGCAGCAGGGAGGGCCGGAAAATGTGAATGGCGCGAAACGGCAGCTTCCGCACCGCGGCTTCCATCTCGCCCTTCACTTTGCTGTAATAAACGGTTGCTTCGGCGTCGGCCCCCAGGCTGGAAACTACCAGCAGCTGCCCGGCAAAGTTGCCGGCCGTGAGAGCCGCCAGTTTTACGACGTACGTATAGTCCACCTTATAAAAGGCCTCCTTCGACCCGGCCTGCTTTCGGGTGGTGCCCAGGCAGCAAAACACGTCGTCGGCAATAAGATGCTGGCGCATGTCGTCAAGCTGGTCGAAATTAACCACCACCTGCGTGAGCTTGGGGTGCAGCATCGACAAGCCCGTGCGCCCCACCACCACCACCCGCGAATACCGCTCCGAGGCCAGCAGCAGCGGCAAGAGGTGCGAACCAATGAGGCCCGTGGCCCCGGCAAGTAAAGCAGTTTTACGCATGGTGAATTGGGTGATGGGAAGCTCGCTAAACAACAAGCTTCCGGCCTTTTAGGAAGAGATTTCAGTTCAGCCAGCGGTCCGAACGAGAGCGTGCGAACTCACTGAACGGCGATTCCGGCGCGGAGTTGACCGGCAATATAAAGCCAGTAGCGGCCCCACCGTTTCAGCCCTGGAAACGCCCCGGCTTACGCAGCGAGGCTGGCGCGCGTCTCCGACGCGCTGCCCATTGGCTTCGAGCCGCTGGCTCGGGCGGGTGCCATGACGTTACATACACGCCTACGACGCGAGCCAGCGGCTCGAAAACATCAGGCACGCGTCAGAGACGCGCCCCAGCCGCTCGCAGGTAGCAAGGCCGGGCAAAGTTGCTACTTCAGCACCGTGGCTTCCGGCTCCAGCAGTACCAGGCCCTGCCGAAACAGGGCGCCCAGCGCCTTTTTGAACACCTTTTTGCTCATGCCCACGCGGCGGTACACGTCATCGGCCAGGCTTTTGTCGCCCAGCGGCAGGCGCCCGCCGGGGGCGGTTTGAATGGCTTTGAGCAGCGTGTCGGTGGCCGATTCTACTTCGCCGTAGCCGTCCTTTTGGAGGCGCACGTCGAGCTTGCCATCGGCCCGCACCTGGCGCAGGAAGCCGGGCAGGATTTCGCCCAGGCGCAGGGGCCGGAATACCTCGTTGTGAAACAGCAGCCCCTGGTGCGTGCCGTTCACGATGACGGGGTAGCCCAGCTCGGTTTCGTCGGCTACGAGCAGGCGCACCGCGTCGCCGGGCTCGCCGATGAAGGGCTCCTGGCTCAGGAACTGCTTCCATTTGGTGCTGGCCACGAGGCGGTCGCTTTCCTCGTCGAGGTACACGTACACGAACACCCGCTCGCCGGTGCGCAGGTCGCGCCGCTGGTTGCGGAAGGGCAGGAGCAGGTCTTTTTCGAGGCCCCACTCCAGGAACGCGCCGGCCGGGCCGTGGTCCCGCACCGTGAGGCCGGCGTAGGAATTCACCAGGGCCAGGGGGCGCAGGTTGGTGGCAATGAGGCGGTCTTCCGAGTCGCGGTACACGAACACGCGCACGATGTCGCCCACGCGGGTGCCGGCCTCCACGTACTTTTCGGGCAGCAGCAGGTCGCCGTCGTCGGAGGTAAGGTAGAGGCCGATGCTGGTTTCGCGGGCTACTTCGAGGTCGTTGTAATCGCCGAGGAGGAGGCTGGCCATAGGGTATGCGGTTTTTAGGTTTGGGAGGGCAAAGGTCGGGAGGAAGTGGGCGAATAACATACCCGCCCGTCAGACAGAGCGGAACCTCCCCGTCATGCTGAGCTTGTCGAAGCATCTCTACCGCGCAACTAATCAAATCGATTCAACGAAGCGGTAGAGATGCTTCGACAAGCTCAGCATGACGTTCGTAATTTCAGCCTGGCTGTTGAGGAGAAGCCGCCCCGCTTATTTCCGTAAGTTTGAGCCGTCCCCATTCCCCCGCCTTATGTTCGGTCTCGGCTACGCCAAATTCGATTCGATAACCTACGTTATTCAGTACAAAAACGGCAAAGTGGTGCGTGAGGGGCGCGGGCTGGCCTTTTTCTACTCCACGTTCAGCAGCTCCATCGCGGCCGTGCCGCTGGCTTCCAACGACCTGCCGTTCATCTTCAACGAAACCACGGCCGACTACCAGAGCATCACCATTCAGGGCCAGCTGAGCTACCGGGTGCGCGACCCGCGCCAGCTGGCCGAGCTGCTCGATTTCACGGTCAACAGCGCGGGCATCTACAAAAAGAACGACCTCGAAAAGCTCAACCAGCGCCTCGTGAACGAGGCCCAGGCCGCCACCTCGGCCTACGTCCACAGCCTCACGCTGAAGGACGCCATCCGGTCGAACAAGTTCATTGAGGAGCAGATTCAGGCCGGGCTGCAAAGCTCGCCGGCCGTGGCCCAGCTGGGCATCGAGGTGCTGGGCGTGAACATCCTGGCCGTGAAAGCCACCCCCGAAATGGAGCGCGCCCTCGAAGCCGAGGCCCGCGAGCGCCTCCAGCAGGAAGCCGACCAGGCCATCTACGAGCGCCGCAATTTTGCCGTGGAGCAGGAGCGCCGCATCAAGGAAAGCGAGCTGAATACCGACATCGCAGTGGAAGAAAAGCGCAAGCAGATTGACGAGAAACGCTCGGAAGCCCAGCTCCAGCGCGCCGCCAACGACCGCAAGCTGCGCGAGCTGCAAGTGCAGGCCGACATCGCCGTGGAAGCCAGCCGGGCCGACCTCCTCACCCAGCAAACCGCCAACCAGCGCCAGGCCGCCGATGCCCAGGGCTACGTGACCGAAGCCACCCTGCGGCCCTTCCGCGACCTGGACTGGCGCACCCTCACGGCCCTGCAAAACAACCCCGACCCGCGCCTCAACATCGCCCTGGCCTTCCGCGAGCTGGCCGAAAACGCCGGCAAAATCGGCACCCTCAACATCACCCCCGACCTGTTGGATAACCTGCTGAAGGACGCGCCCACGCCACCGGCCGACGCGCCCAAGCCGTCACGCCGCTAGGAGAAATCCAGCTTAAAAAGGCCGTCATGCTGAGCGTAGTCGAAGCATCTCTACCGCACCGTTGGACGGGTCTGACGAAGCGGTAGAGACGCTTCGACAAGCTCAGCATGACAGGCGGCTAACAGCTAACGGCTCTCAGCTAACAGCTAACAAAATGCCCAAAATCGAATACGCCATTATCGTGCGGGCCAAAACCCGGCTCGAACAGCTCAAGGCCCGCTACAACACCGCCGCCCAGGCCCGCTTCGTGGTGGAGCGCGCCGGCGGCAACTTCAGCGACTACGAAGCCGAGCAGGCGGCCCTCGACCTGGCCGTGAGCCAGGTGCAGCGCGAGCTGGGCCAGGTGGTGAAAAGCAAGGTGGTGGACCGCGAATTCCTGCCCTCCTTCATCTTCGCCGACGACCAGGTGGTGGTGGTAGTGGGCCAGGATGGCCTGGTGGCCAACGCCGCCAAATACGTGCGCGGCCGGCCGCTGGTAGCCGTCAACCCCGACCCCGCCCGCTACGACGGCGTGCTGCTGCCCTTCCGTCCCGATACCTGCCGCGCCGCCGTGCAGGCCCTCGTGCGCGGGGCCGACGTGCCCATCCGCACCCGGCCGCTGGCCCAGGCCACCTTGCAGGACGGCCAGCGCCTGCTCGCCTTCAACGACCTGTTCATCGGGGCAGCCTCGCACGTTTCGGCCCGCTACCGCCTCACCTTCGACGCCGCCACCGAGGAGCATTCCTCGTCGGGCATCATCGTGGCCACCCCGGCCGGCAGCACCGGCTGGCTAAGCTCCATTTTCAACATGGCTGCCGGCCTCGAAGACTTCGTGGGCAGCCCCTTCGCCACCGAGCAGCCCGCCCTGCAACCTGACGAGCTGCTGTTCGTGGTGCGCGAGCCCTTCCGCAGCCAGCGCACGCAGTGCGGCCTGGTGGCGGGGCGGCTGCGCGCCGGCCAGCCCCTGCACGTCGAGTCGCTGATGCCCGCGGGCGGCGTCATCTTCTCCGATGGCGTGGAGGCCGATTTCCTGCGCTTCAACGCGGGCAGCGTGGCCACCATCGGCCCTAGTGACGAGGTGGCGCGGCTGGTGCAGCCGGGCTAGGGGATGAGGCGCACGCGGAGAGCGACAAGCAACAAGCAATTACGCTCTGCCCCCACTTTTAAGCAGTGGGGCAAAAGTAACCGCAGCAAAAAAGCGGGTCATGCTGAGCTTGCCGAAGCCTCTCTACCGCACCGTTGGAGTTGTTCAACGAGGCGGTAGAGAGGCTTCGACAAGCTCAGCATGACGGTTAAAATTCAATACGATTACTTATGCACACCTGCTTAGCAGTGCCCGTGCAGGAAGTCAAAAAACCGCTTGGCGTGGGGCGAGCGCCGAAACCCGCTAGCGCTTCGCCCACGTGGGATTCAGCGTTTGCGACAGACGCTGCAGCTGTTCCTCCAGCTCGGCGGCGGCCTGCTCGCACACCGTTTCGATTTTCAGGAATAGGCGGTGCACTTCGGCCAGGTTCTCGGGGCTGCCAGCGTCGCCGGCCTCGTTGGCGACCAGGATGCCGGCCAGCGCCTGGATGGCTTTGGCGTTGTCCTCGAACTCGGGGTTGATGCCCATCGTGGCGAAGGTGGGAATGATGGAGTGGGTGGCCGATTTCAGCGCGTTCCATTCGGTTGCAGCAATGGCCTTTTTCATGGTTTGCACCAGCGGCGGAATCTCCTGCAAATACAGGTAAATCATCTCGGCCATGCGGGCGTCGGTTTTGGTGACGCGGCGCAGGTACTCGAAGTTGACGCAGGTGAGCGGCGCGGCCGGGGCAGCCTCGGCCGCTTCTGATACCGCCTTCTTCTCGTGGCCCGAGCTTTTCAGGTACTTGATAATTTTGCTGTAGAGCAGCTTGTCGTCGATGGGTTTCGAGATGTAATCGTTCATGCCCACGGCTCGGCATTTCTCCACGTCCACGGTGGTTACGTCGGCCGTGAGGGCAATAATGGGCACGTTGGATTTTAGCACGTTGCGGATGTGCTCGGTGGCCTCGAAGCCGTTCATGACGGGCATTTGCAGGTCCATCAGCACGATGTCGTAGTGCGTGGTGGCCATTTTCTCGATGGCAATCTGCCCGTTGCCGGCCACTTCCATCGCAAAGCCGAAGTCTTCCAGCAGCGTCTTCATCAGCAGCTGGTTGAGGGCAATGTCGTCCACTACCAGCACTTTCACGTCCTGGAAGCCGGTTTCGAGCGCCACGGTCAGGTTGGTTTCGGCATCGGCCTTTTCCAGGGTTTTGGCAAAGCTCAGTACGAAGCTGAACGTGGAGCCCGCGCCCACCCGGCTGCGCACGTGAATGGTGCCGCCCTGGGGCTCCACCAGATTTTTGACGATGGCCAGGCCCAGGCCGGTGCCGCCGTACAGGCGGCTGGTGCCGCTGGTGGCCTGCTGGAAATTGTCGAACACCGTGCCCAGCTTGGCTTGCTCGATGCCAATGCCGGTATCGGTCACGGCGAACTCCAGGACCACCTTTTCCGCGTCCTGCACCAGCAGGCGCACGCCCACCGTGATGCTGCCCTCGCTGGTAAATTTCACCGCGTTGCTCACCAGGTTCAGAATAATCTGGTGCAGGCGCACGGGGTCGCCCACCACCACTTCCGGAATCCGGTCGTCGTACTCCATCACCAGCTCCAGGTTTTTCTCCTGGATTTTGGTTTCGAACAGATGCACCATCGCCGACACCGAGGCCGAGAGCTTGAACGGTATCTGCTCGAAGGTCATGCGGCCGGCATCCACCTTGGCCAGGTCCAGAATGTCGTTGATGAGCACAATCAGCGTGTCGCCGCTGAGCTTGATGGCCGTCAGGTACTCGCGCTGCTTGTCGGTAAGCTCCGTTTTCAGCACCACCTTCGTGAAGCCGATGATGGCATTCATGGGCGTGCGGATTTCGTGGCTCATGTTGCTCAGAAACTGCTGCTTGGCCTTCACGGCATCTTCGGCAGTCTGGGTGGCGCTTTCGGCTTTGGCCTGGGCTTCCTCGGCCAGCACGGTAGCGCGCTCGGCGGCGATTTTGGCCTCCGTCAGCTCGGTGGCAATGCGCTTTTGGTCGGTCACGTCGCGGGCCACAATCACCACGCCCAGCACGTGCCCCTCGTCGTTCTTATACACCGAGCCGTTGAACAGCACGTCGGTCAGCTTGCCGTTCTTGTGGCGCAGCGTCAGGGGCGAATCGGCCACGGTACCCTTGGCAAACACCCCCTGGTATACCTCCCGCGCCATTTGGGGCTCGGTGAAGTAGGTGAAGAAGTCGGAGCCCAGCAGCTGCTCGCGCCCAATGCCGGTGATGTACTCCGTGGCCAGGTTCATGTCCGTAATCTTGCCCTCGGGGCTGATGGTCACCAGCGGGTCGCGGCTGGCCTCAATCAGGCTGCGGGCGTAGTTGGCGATGCGCAGCTCGGCCGCCCGCTTCACCTTTTCATCGTTCTGAAAGGCCAGCTCCTTGTTGGCAATCACCAGCTCCGCCGCCCGCTTTTCCTTCTCGTCGTTCTGGAAGGCCAGCTCAATGTTGGCGATGCCCAGCTCGGCGGCCCGCTTCTCTTTCTCGTTGTTTTGGAAGGCCAGCTCTTTATTGGCGATGCTCAGCTCCTGCGCCCGCTTCTCCTTCTCATCATTCTGGAAAGCCAGCTCCGTGTTGGCTACACTGAGTTCCTGCGCCCGTTTTTCTTTCTCGTCGTTCTGAAACGCTAGCTCCTCGTTGGCAATGCTGAGCTCAGCGGCGCGCTTCTCTTTCTCGTCGTTCTGGTAGGCCAGCTCCTTGTTGGCGACGCTCAATTCCTGCGCCCGCTTCTCCTTTTCATTATTTTGGAAGGCAAGCTCTTCATTGGCCACAATCAGCTCCTGCGCCCGCTTTTCCTTCTCATCGTTCTGGAAAGCCAGCTCCTTATTAGCGACGCTCAGTTCCTGGGCGCGCTTTTCCTTCTCGTTATTCTGAAACGCCAGCTCGGTGTTGGCGATGCTCAATTCCTGCGCCCGTTTTTCCTTTTCGTGGTTTTGGAAGGCCAGCTCTTCATTGGCGATACCCAGCTCCTGGGCGCGCTTCTCCTTCTCGTCGTTCTGAAAGGCCAATTCCTCATTGGCAATGCCCAGCTCGGCGGCACGCTTCTCCTTTTCATCGTTCTGGAAGGCCAGCTCGGTGTTGGCCACGCCCAGCTCCTGAGCACGCTTCTCCTTCTCATCGTTCTGAAAGGCCAGCTCCTTGTTGGCAACCACCAGCTCGGCGGCCCGCTTTTCCTTCTCGTCGTTCTGGAAGGCCAGCTCTTCGTTGGCAATGCTGAGCTCGTCGGCCCAGTTTTTCCCGGCTACTTCGCGGGCCACCAGCACCGCGCCCAGTACCAGGCCGTGGTCGTCCTTGTTCACCGTGCCATCGAAGAGCACCTCGGTGGGCGGGCCGGTGGCGTGGCGCAACGTACAGGGCACGTTAATTACGGTCCCGTGGGCCACCACTTCCGCATACACCGCCCGCACCGCCGCCGGGTCGGCGAAATACTGGAAGAAGTCCGACCCCAGCAGCACCTCCCGGTCCACGCCGGTCAGCTTCACGGCCGCCTCGTTGGTGTCGATGATGTGGCCCTGTAAATCAACGGTTACCAGCAAGTCCTGGCTGGCTTCAATCAGCCGGCGGTAACGCTTTTCGCTTTCCTTCATAAAATAGTTGCACTGGCCGCGAAGGCTATTTTTCGGTTATTCGGGATGGCTGGCCTTTGCCAGCCGGCAGCAGCAAAAGCGATACTCGTCCGAAGCTAATTGTTTATTTTTCAGAAAATAATGCTCCTCTAAAGTTCCGTTTCGCTAACGCAGAATCGCACCGGAAAGATGAGCTGGCGCGCAATTATTTTAGGCCGCCGCTTTGCGCACTCCACGCCCCCGCAATCAACAAAATGCCGGGTCAAAAGCCGCACTTCCACTACCTGGAAACAGGCCCGACATGCAAATACCAGCCGGCAGCCGGAAATTGAGGCAGTAGCACCCGCGCGGGCCGGCCACTTCGCCCTGCACCCAGGCCCGCCGCCTTCAGCTGCTTAAGGTGCTGCGACAAGGTGCTCTGCGGAAGGGGCAGCTCGGTCACCAGCTCGCCGCACACGCACGACTGGCGCCGGGCCAGCAGCTGCAAAATGGCCACCCGCGCCGGGTGCCCCAACGTCTTCGCCAGTCGGGCGGTTTCCCGTTCGGCGGTGGTGAAGTGCTCGCGCTTGTTAAAAGCCCTCGCGGTGTTATTTCCTTTATCGTCGATTTAGGGTTACAAGACTTACGTACTCAGCCGCTAGCGGCCTGCTGGCTTGGTGTTTCCAAACCCAGCCGTTTGCGCCGGCTGGTTTCGTTGGTCCCACGCGTCAGAGACGCGCGCCAGCGGCTGAATGCGTAAGTCCTAGATTAAAAAGCTGCTGCCTGGTTTATGGGTGCACGCTGAATCCAGCAATGGATGTGCGTAATTATTGAAAAAGTAATATTGCCGAAACTGCGCATCGGCCTTTGTTAAATAAGGGTTAAATCTCAAGCTACTACTAGCTTAATGCCGAATATTGGTTAATTTTGCTTTGTATTTCGTTTTGGTACAATCTATAAATAACTGAAAATGGTATTTACGGTTATGTTGTCATCTGTAGTTGACGGTTTGATATTATGCGAATAAGACAATCCAATAAAACCGTTTTGCCGTAGCATTCTTTGTTGGGCATAGCAGGTCTCCTTTTCATTCTCTCTTGGTTTTCACTTCCATTTTTACCCTTATGCTAACTTCGCTACGCACGATTGCCCTATTTGCTACCATGTGGATTCCTGCGGCTGCGGCCTCGGGTCAGGCTTCTGCTCAAAGTATCGAAATGCCGTCGGACCCCTCGGATGCCCCTATGGCCTCGGTGCCCGTGCCGGCCCGGCCCGCTACCAATGCCGATTCGGTGTACGTGAACCCCGAGGTGCTCCCGCAGTTCACGGGCGGCAACAAAGCTTTTGCGGAGTACCTCAGAAAATCCATGCGTTATCCGACGCAAGGCCAGCAGAGCCGTACGTCCGGCCGCGTACTCGTCAATTTCACCCTCAGTGCCGAGGGGAAAGTGCAGGATGCGCACGTAGTGAGCGGCCCCGGCAAAGCCCTGAACGACGAAGCCTTGCGGCTGGTGTGGCTGATGCCCAACTGGGTGCCCGCCCGCGCCAACGGCGAGCCCGTGCGCGTGGCTTGCACAATTCCCATCACCTTCGGCCGGTAAGACTACAGTTATCCGTGAGCAGTGAGCACGGCAGGACTTACGCAGTCAGCCGCTGGCGCGCGTCTCCGACGCGTGGCCCCCTGGTTTCGCGTCGCTGACGCGCGGGGCCAACCAGACCAGACGGTGCGAACGGCGGCGTTTGGAAACGCCAAGCCAGTAGGCAACGCGTCGGAGACGCGTGCCAGCGGCTGACTGCGTAATTCCTACAGTGAAGAGTTAAGCAGTGAAGAGTTGTTTTTCACTGCTCATTGCTCATTGCTCATTGCTCACTGCTCACTGCTCACTGATAAAGCCCTGTGCCGGGCTGGCCGAGGCCAAAATCGGTGAAAGTCACGGTTTCGCGGGCGGTTTCGAACATGCGGATGCCGTTGGCCGTGTTGAGGCCGCGCGGGTAGTAGCCAATGAGCAGTTGCACGGTGCGCAGGGCCGTGAACTCGTTGCGCAGGCGCACGCCCAGGCCGAAGCCGGTGTAGGGCGCCCCGCTAAAAGGCGAGCCGCCCTTGGGCTGGTCGCTAATCCAGACGGCATCGGCAAAGGCCAAGCCCGCCAGGCGGAAGCCCAGCAGCGAGAGCGGCGTGTAGAGCGTGGTTTCGTAGTTGACTACGAAGCGGCTGGTGGCGAAAATGGGCCGGGCGGGCGCAAAGCCCCGCAGCCCGCGCGCGTCGCTGATGCCGAGCAGCTGCTCGCCGGGCCGGCGGTTGAGGCCCACGGTGGCCCGGCTGCTGAGAAAGTGCCGGTACTGCCAGTTGCCAAAGTTGTAGAGCTTGGTGAACGAGGTGAGCTCGGTAGAGAGCAAGCCCTGCTCCCAGTTGCGCCGGGTGTTCATGAGCTGGAAACCGCCCAAATCGACCGCGCCGTAGAGGTAGCCGCTGCGCGTGCTGAAGCCCGCCGCCGCCACGCGCACGCCCAGGTAGCGCCGCTGCACGGCCCCGCTCAGGTCGTAGCCCGCCGTGAGGCTGACCAGCGTGCCGGTGGGCACGTCCTCGGTGCGGCCAAAGCCAAACAGGTACCGGTCCTTATAATAGCGGCGCACCGAGTAGCCCACCGTGCCCAGCAGCAGGCTGCTGTTGCGGAAATCGGGTGGCGGCGCGGGAAAAATAACGCTGGTATCGGGCCGGGGCACGGCGCTGTAGCGTAAATTGTACACCCGGGCCGACACGATGATGCGGCCGGGGTTTTCGTAGCCCAGGTCGTAGGAGCGCAGGCGCAGGGCGCGGCCTACCCAGGCATCCTGCACGGTGTAGCGCAAGGGGTAATAGGTGATGAACTCGCCTGCGGCGGTGGGCACCAGGGCAATGCGCTGGTCGACGGCATCCAGGCTGAGGGCGCCGGCGTAGCGGGCACTGGGCGAGTAGAAGTCGCGCTGCACGGCCACCCCGCCCGAGCGGTAGTTGTACTCGTTGCGGTAGGTAGCCCGGCCGCGCACGAAATTCCGGAACGGCACTGTGTAGCGGCCGTCGTAGGCCCAGGTCTGGGGGATTTCGGTGCCGTTGGGGGCCAGGTTGCGCCCGTAGCGGTAGGAGTTTCTAAACTGGTGGCCCAGGCCCAGGAAATTATCGTCGCCCAGGGTGATGCGGCCCGCCGTTGCCGAACCCAGCTCCAGGCCCCCCGTGAGGCTGAACACATCGGTGGTGATTACCTGAATATCCACGCTGTCGCGGGTCGAGGTTTGCTCGTTCACCAGCACGCGGGCGTCCAGAATCTCGGGCGTTTGGCGCAGCAGGCGTTCCGATTCGGCCAGGTCCTGGGGCTCCAGCAGCTGGCCGGGCCCGAATAGCAGCACCTGCCGCACCCGCGAGCGAGCCGTTTTGAGGTGCAGCATGTTGCCGGACTTCTCCAGGAACGTGCGCGGCAGCCGGGTCGAATCGGTGAGGCTGTAGCCAAACGAATCCATGGTTCGAATATCAACCCGACGCACGACTTTGTAGCTGTGGCGGTCGAACTGCCGGTCGAGGAGTACGGCGTCGAGGCCGGCGCGCTCTTCCTGGCGCCGGGTGAAGTTGAACAAGGCCGAAACCGCGCGGCCGGCAATGGTTTTGCGCCGTGAGTACGCCTTGAGCCGGCTGAGCAGGCGTTCGTCGTCGAAGCGCTGGCGCAGGGAGTCGGTGCGCGGGGGCAGCATGTTCTCGCCGGCCCGCAGCGAATCGGGCGGCACCGCCGAGCGGGGGTCGAAGCCCTGGGCCCGCGCCCGCCCCGCGCCCAAACAAAGCCCCAGCAGCGCAAACAGAAAACAGTGACGAGGGCTCATAATGGCAGGCAACGCTGCAAATTACGAAAAGGAGCCGCAGTAGGTGGTTTGAGGACTCTTTCCGTCGCGGAGGGCCGGAAAGTGGTCCAGGGTGGAAGAAACGGCATCTCAGGCTACTGACCGGCGGTTCTCCAATGCCATCCTTATTAAAATAGGATTAAGCAGTCAGTCGCTGGCACGCGTCTCCGACGCGTGGCTTGCTGGCTTGGCGTTTCCGAACGCCACCGTTCGCACCGTCTGGTCGCGTTAGCCCCGCGCGTCACAGACGCGAAACCAGTGGGCAACGCGTCGGAGACGCGCGCCAGCAACTGAGTGTGTAAATCCTGATTAAGGAGGAGGCCCGAAGCAAGTAATAAATAAATTTTACTAACGTCCACATCATTCACGGCGGAATAATGTCTAGCTTCTTTCCAGGAAAAAGAAACTTTTACCAAAAAAATTAGCTTAAGAAATAGCGCCAATTTGGTCGCCGCATATTACTTTTAAGCCCGAAAGCAAGCCATTTCGTATGAACGAGCGCATTCAAGAGAAACTAAGCATATTAGCTGATGCCGCCAAGTACGATGCTTCGTGCAGCAGCAGCGGTGGCAAGCGCAAAAACGAGAGCAAAGGCCTGGGCAACGCCGAAGGCATGGGCATCTGCCACAGCTACACCGAAGACGGCCGCTGCGTGAGCTTGCTCAAGATTCTGCTCACCAACCACTGCATTTTCGACTGCGCCTACTGCGTCTCGCGCCGCTCGAACGACGTGAAGCGCGCCGCCTTCACCGTGGACGAAGTGGTGGACCTGACCATCAACTTCTACCGCCGCAACTACATCGAAGGGCTGTTTCTGAGCTCCGGCATTTTCTCCAGCCCCGACTATACCATGGAGCGCCTCGTGCGCATCGTGAAAAAGCTGCGCACCGAGCACAATTTCAACGGCTACATCCACGTCAAAACCATTCCCGGCGCTTCGGAGGAGCTTATTGCCGAGGCCGGTTTATACGCCGACCGCCTCAGTGTGAACATCGAGCTGCCCTCGGAGCTGGCCCTCACCACGCTGGCCCCGGAGAAGAACTACGCCGAGATTCTGACGCCGATGGCGCAGATTCGGGACGGCATTATTCAGAATAAAGAGGAGAAGGCGCTGTTCAAGAAAGTGCCCGGTTTCGCTACGGCCGGCCAAAGCACGCAGCTCATTGTGGGCGCCAGCGGCGAAACCGACCTCGAAATCATCAAGCTCACTGACTCGCTCTACACCGGCTACGGCCTGAAGCGGGTGTACTACTCCGGCTACATCCCGGTGACCGACGACGCCCGCCTGCCGCAAGTCACGCAGCCGCCCGTTATCCGGGAGCACCGCCTGTACCAAACCGACTGGCTGATGCGCTTCTACGGCTTCCAGGCCGACGAAATCCTCGACCCCGCCCACCCGCACCTCGACCTGGAAATTGACCCCAAGCTGGCCTGGGCCCTGCGCAACCGCCATGTGTTTCCGGTGGACGTGAACACGGCCGAGTACGAAATGATACTGCGCATACCCGGCGTGGGCGCCCGCTCGGCCAAGCGCATTGTGGCCGCCCGCCGCTTCGCCTCGCTCAACATGGAAACCCTGCGCCAGCTGGGCGTGGTGCTCAAGCGCGCCAAGTATTTTCTCACCTGCCAGGGCGAGCACCGGCCCATCATCGGCGAGCTGAGCGAGCAGCAGGTGCGCCGCCAGATTTTGTTTGGGGGCGCCTCGGTGCGCTCGGCGCTGGTCACCCAGCAGTTGGATTTATTCGCCCAAGCTTCCTAAAGCAGCCATGAACTACGACGCTCACTTCCCGCAAGGCCGGCCCAAGGCGCAAACCAGCAGCCTGGGCGGCGCGCAAAACGACATTTTATTCTCGGTTATGAAAATCATCCACCGTCAAAACGTGCCGATGCCTGTCGTCGCGCCCTCCGAAAAAGTCTCGCGCCTCTCGTGCTGCTGCCGCATCAGCGAGCTGGTGCCCCTGGTACGCCAGCTGCACGACGATGCCCGCGCCCGCGCCCTGGCCCAAATGAGCATAGAAACGCAGCAGGCGGCGTAGGTTGCGGCTTGGCTGGTAGCATTTCAGCGAAAACCAGCCGAATACCTTTGCTGAAAACTACTCATATGATTAGGCTCAGTCCTTTGCAGCAGGAAGACGGTGCGCACTTCCACCGCTGGATTGCCGACCCGGAGGTCATCGAATTTTCGATGTCGGTTTTTCAGGCCATGAGCACGCCTCAGCAAGTAGACGCCTGGTTTGCGGCCACCCTGCGGGACGCGAAAAGCCTCAACTTGGGCATCTACACCACGGATACGAACGAGCTAATTGGCTATGCCGGGCTGTCGGGTATCTCCGCCACCAATCAATCGGGTGAGTACTTTATTCTGATAGGTGAAAAAGCCTTTTGGGGTAAAGGAATTGGCACTGCAGTAACCAAAGAAGTGGTAGCCATCGGTTTCACCAAACTCGGTCTCAACCGGATTATGCTCACCGTTTCGGAACCGAACACGGGCGGTTTGAAAGCGTATGCCAAGGCTGGTTTCAGGGTGGAGGGTCGCATGCGGCAGGCTTGCCTTCGGCGGGGTTCGTTTCACGATAAAATCATGATGTCTGTGTTGAAATCGGAATGGCAGCATTGATTTTGCCGTAATGAAATCCGGTTAGCGCCGCTTCACCATTCCCAACTTTTATTGCCATTGCGACCCGTACGCCGCCCGTCTTCCGCTGTTAGTGCCGCGCCCGCTCGCCGGGCTGGTGCGCCCGAACTCACTGCGCCGCCCCGCGACTATACCTACGACGGGACGTTTGAGGGCTTGCTCACAGTGATTTTTACGGTGTACGACTGGCGGGCGGCACCCAACAGCATTCAGCCCGAGGCCACGGCCCAGACCGGCCTGTTTGCCCAACCGGCCCACCGCGAAACCGACGAGGCCCTAGCCACCCGCGTGTGGGAGGGCTTGCTGAAAACGATGGATGCCGAGGCCCGCACCCGCCTCTACCACGTGTTTTTGAGCGAGGACGCCGAGCGGGAGCTGCTCATTTTCCGGTACGTGGACCTAGCCCTGCGTGCTGGTTGCGACATTTCGGAGAACTACGCCAACGCCGACGTGCGGCGCATCCAGCGCCTGGCCCAGCAGATGTTTCGCGAAAAGCACCGCATGGAAGCCTTCGTGCGCTTCGAAAAAACCACCGACGAGCTGTTTCACGCCACCATCGAGCCCGACTTTGACGTGCTGCCGCTCATCGCCGCGCACTTCACCAAGCGCTACGCCGACCAGCGCTGGCTGATTTACGACAGCCGCCGCCACTACGGCCTGTACTACGACCTGACCCGCACCGACGTGGTGCGCTTTGAACTGGATAAGCCGCAGAAAGCCTCCGACCTTTCCGCCACGGTGCTTGATGAGCGCGAGCCCCTGTTTAAGCTGCTCTGGCAGTCGTATTTCGACCACGTGAACATCCCGGAGCGCAAGAACCTGAAGCTGCACCGCCGCCACATGCCCCTGCGCTATTGGAAATACCTGAGCGAAAAACAGCCGCGCGAGGTGCGCTTTGAGCCCATCAAAAACAAGCAGGCCATTGTGGGCAAGGAAGTATCGGCGGGCTTGAAACTATTGCCGCCGCGGGAGTAATGTGGCATAAGCTTTAGCTTGTGCGTCGTGCTATCAGCGGCCCGACACAGCACGGTGCTATGTCGGGTCAGCCTAACTTGCAGCCTAATTAAAGGCTCAGCAATGGACACAACACTGATTTTTGGGGCCTCCGGGCAATTGGGGCAGTGCCTGGCACACGTGGCCAAAGAAAGGGGCACGCCTAACCTGGTTTTTCTGCCCGAGGAGCAGGCCAACATTCTCACCCCCGAAGGCTTGGCGGCGCTTTTTACCCAGCACCGCCCAGCCTACGTCATCAACTGCGCCGCCTACACCGCCGTGGACAAAGCGGAGGACGAAGAGGAGCTGGCCCGTAAAATCAACCGCGACGGCGTGGAAAACCTGGCCCGCCTGTGCGGCGAGCATGGTACCGTGCTCATTCAGATTTCGACCGATTTCGTGTTTGCCGGCACCGGCAACGAGCCCCTGCTCGAAACCGATGCCACCGAGCCAGTCAGCGTCTACGGCCTCACCAAGCTGGAAGGCGAGCAGGTGATTGCGGCCCACACCGACCGGTTTTTCATCCTGCGCACCAGCTGGCTATATTCCGAATACGCCAACAACTTCGTGAAAACCATGCTGAAGTTTGGCCGCGAGCGCGAGGAGCTACGCGTCATCTGGGACCAGGTGGGCACGCCTACCTACGCCATCGATTTGGCGGGCTGCATCCTCACCATTATCGAAACCCAGAATCAGCAGTTTGGCCTCTACCACTACAGCAACGAGGGCCTGACGTCGTGGTACGATTTCGCGGTGGCCATTTTTGAGCTGAGCGGCCTGCCCACCCGCACCGTGCCCATCCGCACCACCGAGTACCCCACCAAAGCCACCCGGCCCATGTACTCGGTGATGGACAAGAGCAAGGCAAAATCCGCGCTGGGCCTCGCTATTCCGCACTGGCGGGCGAGTTTGAGGGTGTGCCTGGAGCGGCTGGAGAAACAAAATTACTAAATGCCAAACGCAGTTGATAAGCTGAATTAGTTGTCAGTCGCTATGCATGAAACGTATAAGGGGCGTCGGATTATCTGGGAAAGCAAATCCAAACAATTTTTACTCATTGGTGGAGCTTTCCTGTTTGTTGCCTCTGCTATCTGGACGCAGCAGGCATACTCACCTTTTGCTTTCTGGTTCGTTGTAATAGTCTTCGGTATTAGCGGGTGTTTTACGCTATACAGATTGCTGGACATGCGAAATCTGTTTGCATCCCCAAGCAGCAAGCTGGGTATAGCGATACGTAAGGCACTTGATGAACAGGCACTGGAACAGGTGAGATTTTATGATGGAGGGCTTATACTGACAGATAATCCCGATACGGTGTCCAAGCGCTACGACTGGAAGCAATTGGAAACGGCTTTCGGGTATAAAGTAGACCGATTTGTTACAGATGAAATCTGTCTGGACCTTTTCTGGAAGGATGAATCAATCCTTACTTTATCCGAAGAAATGCCACACTGGGAGCGTATTTTAGCTGAAATGAGTAAAAACATACCTGACATCCCATTGAGATGGTATATCGATATTTCAGTTCCGGCTTTTGAAACGACTCTTACCTTACTGTATGATAAACAGGGGCGCAACCAAACGGAAGTAGAGCCACTTTGCTACAGATAGAAACGCTAATCTATTGCCTGACCTACTCCCGCCCGTAAAACCGATTGGCGCAGTAGGCCAGCGTCACCAGGCCCAGGCCCACGGCGCACACGCCGGGCCACTGGAAATGGTCCCAGGCCAGGCCGCCGAGGAAGGAACCAGCCGAGGCCCCGACGAAGCAGGCCGTCATGTACACGGTGTTGAGGCGGCTGCGCGCTTCGGGGAGCAAGCTAAACACGCGGGTTTGGTTGGAAATGTGGGCCATCTGCTGCCCTACGTCCACAATAAGCACGCCCACGATGAGGCCCACCAGGTGGTACCCTCCGAAACCCAGCAGTAGGTAGCCGCCCAAAAACAGCAGAATACCCAGCGTGAGGGCGTAGTCCGGCCCCTTGCGGTCGGCCGATTTGCCAGCGAAAGAAGCCGCGAAGGCCCCGGCCGCGCCCACCAGGCCAAAGAGGCCGGCCACGTCGCTGTGGTAGTGGTAGGTGTCGCTTTCCAGAAAAAACACCAGCGTGGTCCAGAACGCGCTGAAGCCCCCGAACAGGCAGGCTCCCACCAGCGCCGAGCGGCGCAGCACCGGCAGCTGCCGGGCCAAAGTGACCAGGGAGCGGAGCAGGCTGCCGTAGCTGCCCGCGTAGTGCGACTGGTTGCGTGGCAGCATCCGGGCCAGCACCAGCGTGAGCAGCACCATCAGAGCAGCGCCCACCCAAAACATGGCCCGCCAGCCAAAATGCAGCCCTACGTAGCCGCTTATGGTGCGCGAGAGCAAAATGCCAATCAGCAGCCCGCTCATTACCTTGCCCACCACCCGGCCCCGCTGCTCCTCCGAAGCCAGGGAGGCCGCCATGGGAATCAGCAATTGGGGCACCGACGAGAATACCCCCGCCAGCAAGCTGGCCGCTACCAGCAGCGCGAAGCTGGGGGCGTAGGCGGCCCCGGCCATGCAGGCGGCTGCGCACAACAGCAGGGTAAGGGTGAGGCCCTTGCGCTCCCGTTTATCGCCGAGGGGCACCACCAGCAGCAGGCCCAGCGTGTAGCCCACCTGCGTAACGGTAGCTACCAGGCTCACGCGACTCTCGGAAAGCCCAAACGTGCGGCCGATTTCGCCCAGCAGCGGCTGATTGTAGTAAAGATTGGCCACCACCAGCCCACAGGTAATGGCCATGAGCCAGACCAGGGAAGGGGCCAGCGGCGGCGTTGCGGAAACGGTAGGGTGGGAAGCAGAGCTGGTGTCGACGGCGGTACTGGGCATGGAGGGAAACGGCGGCGCGGTGGCCAGGGCACAAAGCCTCTTCAACAGCGCGACGCCGCCGATGGTTGCGCCCCACTCAGTTTATTGCAAGCCCAGGTGGCAGGGGATGGCGGCAAAGGGCAAGTGCGCGGCCGGGCAACCCGTCCCTTGCGTCTGCGTTCAACTGGCCATGAGCCGAGGATTTACCAAAGAGGACGATGCTCAGACGCCGCCCCTCATTCCGCCCCGCGCGGCGCTGCCGCCCGGCACGCCCAATTACGTGACGCCGCAGGGCCTGGAGCAGCTGCGCGCCGAGCTCACCGCCCTCGAAGCTGAGCGCACCCAGGCCGAAGCCAACCACGACAACGACACCGACCGCACCCACCAGCTGTCCTTATACAACGGCCGCATTGCCCTGCTCACCGAGCGGCTGGGCAGCGCCAAGCTGGTAGACCCCGCCGGGCAGCCGCCCCGGGAAGTGCGCTTCGGGGCCACCGTCACGCTGCGCACCGTGCGCGGTGGCAAGGTGGGGCAGGAGCGCACCTTCACGATTGTGGGGGTGGACGAGGCCGACATCGCCGCCGGTAAAGTGGCGTTTGTGGCGCCCATTGCGCGGGCCGTGCAGGGCCAGAAGCTGAGGAAGCAAGTGCCGCTGAAGCTGGGGCCAACCGAGGAAATCGTGGAAATCACCGCCATTACCTACGCAGGCGCTTAATTTTGGCCTTCGGCTAGCCACAACCCGCGCCGAATGTTGCGTTTATGATTATTTACAAATCGACCGATTGGTGGGAGGCGTTGCGCCATCTGAAGTCCTCGGGCGTCATTCGGCACTTGCTGAAGCGGGTGCTGTGGGTGGGGCTCTACGCCACGGCTATTACGGCCGGAGCCGTGTATTATCACTGGATTTCGTTTGTCGTCGACAAGGAATTCTTCTCCTTTCTGGGCATCCTGCTCAGCCTGCTACTGGTGTTCCGGACCAATACGGCCTACGACCGGTTTTACGAAGGCCGCCGCCTCTGGGGGCAGCTCGTGAACAACTGCCGCAACCTGGCCATCCTGCTCCACGCCCGCCTGCCAGCCGAGGACCACGCCAACCGCGCCTACCTGGCCGGCCTGCTCTCCAACTTCCCCATTGCCCTGGACGGACACCTGCGCCAGGGCGCTAAAATCCACAAGCTGGCCGAAGTAACGCCCGGCTACCGCGAGCAGTTGCACCACATCGACCATGTGCCCTCGCGCATTGCCGCCCAGCTACAGGAGTTCTACGAGCGGCTGCTGCGCGACGACGTGCTGCTTCCCACGCACCTGCTCACGCTTCAGCGCCACCACGAGGCACTGCTGGATGTGGCCGGGGCATGCGAACGCATTAAGGCCACACCCATCCCGTTTTCCTACAGCTATTTCATCAAGGGGTTTATCACGGTGTTCATCCTGGTCATGCCCTTCAACCTGCTCGATACCTACGAATACCTCACCATTCCCATCACCATGTTCGGGGCCTACGCGCTGCTGGGCGTGGAAATGATAGGCGACGAGATAGAAGACCCCTTCGGCAAAGACAGCAACGACCTGCCGCTCACGCAGATTTCCAACCGCATCCGGGCCAACGTGCACGAGATTTTGGGCGTGGGCCTGCACGAGGACGTGAAGGGGCTGGCCGATGCGCCCTACAGCGTGGTTTTTTAAAGGAGTTACGCCACCAATTGCTTCTTGTACGCCCCCGGCGTCACGCCTTCGTGCTTTTTGAAGAGGGCCTGGAAGTAGGAGAGGTTGTTGAACCCGGCCCGCAGGCACACCTCGGCCACACTGGCCAGGGGGTGGCGCAGCAGCCGTTTGGCCTCGCCCAGCCGCTCGCGGATGATGAACTCGACCGGCGTAATGCCAAACTCGCGCTTGAAGACGCGGAAGAACGTGGCCTTGCTCATGCAGGCCAGCGCGCTGAGCTTATCGATGGATAATTTCTCGGACAGATGCTGCTTGATGTAGGCCACCACGGCCGCGAAGCGGTGGGTGGTGACGTAGCGGGCGTAGTCGTGGAAAATGAGCTGGCGGGCCTGGGTTTGCATCAGGCGCACCAGCAATTCCTGGAGGGTGAAGCCGGCCAGCACGTCTTTGTTAGCGTGGGAGGTGCGCGACACGGCCATTAGGCGGCTCAGGGTGTCGGTCAGCTCGGGGGTGTTGGTGAGGTGGGCGTAGTCGGGCTGTTGCAACGACCAGGGCTGGTGGGCTTCGGCGCGGGGGTGCCGCTCGTTGAGCAGGTCCAGGGTGTGGCGGATGGCGTCAGGCGCGATGACTACAGCCAGGCACTGAGTGGGCTGACAGAGGCAAGCTTCGGGGAAGTCAATTTCCATCAGCTCGTCTTGCATCACCACCGACTCGCCGGGCAGGTAGTCGAAAGCGGCGTGGCCGGGCAGGTGCATCACCTTTTTGCCGCGCAGCATGGTGGTCAGGGCCAGGCCGTCGAGGCGCAGCTGGACGCGGTGGGCGGCCTGGTGAGTTTCGAATACGTTCAGCTCAAAGCCATCGAGGGTGTACACGGTGCGGTTTTCGACAAGGCTGTGCAGGCGCTCGGGGGCGAGCGGGGCAACGGCGGCAGGCAGGTGCAGGCGGGACGGCATGGGTGGGAATTGGGAGGAAGGTGATAAATGGAAGAAGAGCGTCGGGCCGGGCGGAGCCGAAGCGAGCGAGATGCCTCGGCGGCGCTCGGCATGACGGGCCCAGGCATCCAGAGCGCCTACAAGTTGCGATTATTCCCGCACACTTTAAGATAATACCACACCCCACCGAAAGGTTATTCAAAGACCTTTACCTACTGACTAACCCATTCAATCTTTACTTTTTACAACGTCATGGCTGAAACCCTCGAAGAAACCACCACCCTGGTCGCGCGTCCCAAGTTCAAGTCTCACTACGACAATTTTATCGGCGGCAAGTGGGTAGCGCCCGTCAAGGGCCAGTATTTTGATAATCCCTCGCCCATTGATGGCAAGGCCTTTTGCAAAGTAGCCCGCAGCACAAAGGAGGACATTGAGCTGGCCCTGGACGCCGCTCACGAAGCTTTTGCCACCTGGAGCAAGGCCTCGCCCACCACGCGCAGCAACGTGCTGCTGAAAATTGCCGATGTGATGGAGGCCAACCTGGCCCACCTGGCGGCCGTGGAAACCGTAGAAAACGGCAAGGCCATCCGCGAAACCATGGCGGCTGATTTGCCGCTGGCCATCGACCACTTTCGCTACTTCGCGGGCGTGATTCGGGCCGAGGAAGGCTCGGCCACCGAGCTGAACGAAACCACGCTTTCGCTCGTGATTCAGGAGCCGCTGGGCGTGGTGGGCCAGATTATTCCGTGGAACTTCCCGCTGCTGATGGCCACCTGGAAAATTGCGCCCGCCCTGGCCGCCGGCTGCTGCGTGGTGGTGAAGCCCGCTGAGCAAACCCCGGCCAGCATCATGGTGCTAATGGAGCTGCTGCAGGACGTGATTCCGCCCGGCGTGCTCAACGTCGTGAATGGCTTCGGCCTGGAAGCCGGCAAGCCCCTGGCCAGCAACAAGCGCGTGAACAAGGTGGCCTTCACCGGCGAAACCACCACCGGGCGTCTCATCCTGCAATACGCTGCCGAAAATATCATTCCGGTGACCATGGAGTTGGGCGGCAAGTCGCCGAACATCTTCACCAAATCGGTGATGGACGCCGACGATGACTTCCTGGACAAGTGCCTGGAAGGCGCCGCCATGTTTGCGCTCAACCAGGGTGAAATCTGCACTTGCCCGTCGCGTCTGCTCATTCACGAGGATATCTACGACGCCTTCATGCCCCGCCTCATTGCGCGCGTGGAAGCCATCAAGCTCGGCCACCCGCTCGACCCCAGCACCATGATGGGCGCGCAGGCCAGCAACGACCAGTACGAGAAAATCCTGAGCTACCTGGAAATCGGCAAGGCCGAAGGCGCCGAGGTGCTCACCGGCGGCGAAGCCCACACCCAGGACCATCCCGAGCTGGGCGACGGCTACTACATCCAGCCCACCATCTTCCGGGGCCACAACAAAATGCGGATTTTCCAGGAGGAAATCTTCGGCCCGGTGCTGTCGGTGGCCACGTTCAAAGACAACGACGAGGCCATCGAAATGGCCAACGACACGCTCTACGGCCTCGGCGCCGGTCTCTGGAGCCGCGATGCCCATGAGCTCTACACCATGCCCCGCGCCATTCAGGCCGGCCGCGTGTGGGTGAACTGCTACCACGACTACCCCGCCGGCGCGCCCTTCGGCGGATACAAGGCCTCCGGTTTCGGCCGCGAAAACCACAAGATGATGCTCGCCCACTACCGCCAGACCAAGAACATGCTCATCAGCTACAGCAAGCAGAAGCTGGGCTTCTTTTAAGCACTCGCGCAAAATTAACCGCAGTAAAAAGACGAGTCATGCCGAGCGCAGCCGAGGCATCTCGCTCGCTTCGTTGAAACCGTCCAACGGTGCGGTAGAGATGCTTCGGCTGCGCTCAGCATGACTCGTCTTCTTCGATTTTTGCTTACTCGGGAACAAGTCAGTTAGATAAAAAGCCCGTCGTGCCGAGTGAAGTCGGAGCATGACGGGCTTTCTGTTTAGCCAAGCGAATCCTCTTGCTTATTGCGCCGCAGCTTCGGCTTCGGTAGCGGGTTTCGGCAGGCGCACGGGCCGTAGCGCCGCGTCGAAATAAGCAATTTCGTTTTCGTTCTTTTCGCTGGCGGCGTAAGCGGCGGCCACAACGGGCAACAGCAGCCATTCCTCGTTGTCGATGGCTTGGCGGGCTTGCTCAATCAGGCGGGCGTCGTCGGTGCCCCAGGCCAGCGGGCGGGGCTCGAAGTTGAGGTAGAAGTCGCCGCCCTCGTTGGTTTCGCCAAACAGCGACACGCAGGGCACTTGCTCGCCCAGGCGTTCGGGCTGCATGGTCAGGTGCTCGATTACCACTTGTTTTACGCCCCAGAATACCGGGCCGGCAGCAGTGGTTTCGGCGGTTTCGTCCTCCTCCTCTTCGTCGTCGTCAAAACTACTGGTGCGCGCATCGGTGAGGCACAGCAGGGTGAGCGGGCTCAGGCTGGTGATGATGCCCGGAATCAGCAGGCCGCTGCGGTAAGCGTCGCCCTTGAGGGTTTGGGGCAGGCGCGCGGCAATAAACAGCACCGGCAAGGACAGCGCAATCACAATGCCACCCCAAATCTGGTGCTGGAAGTACCACAGGCCCACACCCGCGGCCAGCAGTGCTACGCCCGTCAGGCCCCAGCCCTGGAGTAGCTTGCGGTAGCTGCGGTGGTAGATGTCGAGCCGGCGCACTTTGCGCATGTCCGGCTCGATGTTCACGGCGCGGGTGGCTACGGAGTTGTTCAGGATTTCGCCGGGGTCGCCGATGTTTCGTTCCATAGAAGAGAAAGAGAAGTTGCAGAAGTTGCATGCAGCAGAAAGCTGCTGCGCCAACGGCCCGCAACGCTTTGAGGTTGTATCCATCCACCCCTATTTTTTTGCCATGTCCACGCCCCGCGTCCTAGTTACCACTGCCGCCGAAGCCACCATCGACCTGCTGCGCGATGAGCACGGCCCACTCATGTTTCACCAGAGCGGCGGGTGCTGCGACGGCTCTTCGCCCATGTGCTTCCAGAAAGGCGAGTTCCGCATCGGTGGCAACGACGTGTGGCTGGGCCAGATTCACGGCTGCGACTTCTTCATGAGCACCAGCCAGTTTGAATACTGGCAGCACACCCAGCTCACCGTGGACGTGACCAAGGGCCGGGGCGCCAGCTTCTCGCTGGAAATCCCGCTGGGCGTGCGGTTTCTGATTCGCTCGCGGCTGTTCACCGAGGCAGAATCGAAGGAGATGGCGCCCGTGCAGGTGGGGGAGGAGTACCTGGAGCGGCAGCTGGCACCGTAAGATTCCGGCGGTCCGGCTGGGGGCAGCACGTGCCCCGTCGGTAACGGGCAGTTATTGCTGGAATCAAGCGTAAAAAGTAGATGAGAACACCCCGGCGGGCTTTCCGTTGGGGTGTTTTTGCGTTGGCAGCACTTCTGTAATGCTTAGGTGAGGACTGTTTGGGAGAACATAATAAAGGGGGAAATAAATAGTGCGAAAAATAGTCGGATAGTAAGCAGCGCAATACGCGGATAATAGTATAATTTCACTTATTGCCTTGGTGAAATATTCTTCCTGCATTGCTATGACCAAAACGCTACGCCTGCTGCTGCTGATAGTACTGCTCCCTTTTTCGGGCCGGGCCCAGATGGTGCCCAAGCGCGACAACCGCGCCGTGGATAGCCTGCGCCAAGTACTGGCCCAGCATCCCAACGACACCATCGGGGCCAAGGCGATGGTGACGCTGATGTACAATTTCCAGTACAACGACACGGTGATTGCCGGCCAGTACGCCCGTCAGGCGCTGGCGCTGGCCACCCGCCTGCACGACACCCTGCGGCTGGCCCGCGTGCACTACAACATCGGCACCATGAATGCCATGGTGGGCAAGGCGCGCATCGCCATTGCCCACCACCTGGCCTCGGCCCGCTATTTCCGGGCGGTGGGCCACGGGCTTTGGGAAGGCCACAACTACCGCAACATCGGTGCGCGCTACACCGACATGGGCCAGTACGAAACCGCCATGCGCTACCAGGTAAAGGCCCTGCGCCTGCGCGAAGCCGCCAAAGATGCCGGCGGCATCGCCGACTCCTACGGCTGCATCGGGCAGGTGTACTTGCAGCAGCGCAACGCGCCCGCCGCCCAGGCGGCCTACGAAGAAGCCCTACGGCGCTGGCAGGAGCTGAAAGTGATGCCCTTTGTGCTCGATGCCCTCGACCACCTCAGCATCATTCACCGCGATGCCGGGCGCTACCCCCAGGCCCTGGCCTACTTGAAACAGGGCCTGAAACAGGCGCGCGAAGTGGACGATAGCACGTACACTGGAAATTTTTTGGTCACGCTCGGGGTGATGCGCCAGAAGCAGCAGCAGTGGGCCGCCTCGCTGTCGCCGCTGCTGCGGGCCGAGCGCCTGTTTGCCACCGAAACCTACTCCAACTCGGTGCAGCAGGCTGATTTGAAGTCCATTATCGGGGAAAGCTATGCGCACCTGGGCCAGTTGGATAAGGGGGAAACCTACCTGCGCCAGGCTCTGGCCCTGGCCCAAAAAGAAAATTTCCGCGAAGAAGAGATTGATGCCCTGCAAGGACTGGCCGGGCTGGCGGCGCAACGCCGCGACTTTGCCGCCGCCTACGGCTACCAGCGCGAGCTGGCGGGCATCAAGGACAGCGTGCGCAGCGAGGCCGCGGTTCGCAGCGTAGCGGAGATGCAGACCCGCTACGAGAGCGAGCGAAAAGATGACCGCAACCGCATTCAGGCCCTGAGGCTGGATGAGCAAGGCTTGCTGGTGCGCCACCGCAACCTGCAGCTGCTGGCCGCGGGCGCGGTGTTGGTGATGGTGCTGGGCGCCAGCTGGAGCTTTTTCAAGCGCCGGGCCCTGCGCCAGCAGCTGGAGCTGAAGCAGCAGCAGCAGCGCCTGGAGCGGCAGCGCGTGGCGGCCGTGCTCGAAGCCGAGGAAAACGAGCGCCGCCACATCGGCTCCGATTTGCACGACGGCATCGGCCAGCTGCTCACGGCGGCCAAGCTCAACCTGCACGCCCTGGGCCGGCATTTGGGTCCCCAGCTCAACGGCCACCAGGTGCTACTGGACAACGCGGTGGATATCGTAGATGAGTCGTTTCGGGAGGTGCGCGGCATTTCCCATAACCTCATGCCCAACGCCTTGCTGAAACGCGGGCTGGCGGCGGCCGTGCGCGAATTCATCGATAAGCTGCCCAGCGGCGAAGGCCTGCGGGTAGAGGTTCAAGCCTTTGGCCTCGACAATATGCGGCTGGACCCCACAGTGGAAAGTGTACTCTTTCGGGTGGTTCAGGAGTTGGTCCAGAACATCATCAAACACGCCCAGGCCAGCCAGATTGGCCTGCAGCTGGTGCGCCACGCTGACGAGCTGACGGTGATGGTGGAGGACAACGGCATCGGCTTTGACCCCGCCGCGCTGGGGCCGGAAGCCGGCATCGGGCTGCGCAACGTGGCCACGCGCCTGGCCTACCTCGGCGGGCGGGCCGATTTTGACTCCGTACCCGGCCGGGGCACTACCGTTACGCTGGCCGTGCCGCTCCGGGCCCTGGCGTAAAGGTTGAGCTGCAAGCCACAAGCTTAAACACTGAGAGCCCTTGTGCGTGGGCTTGCAGCTTGTGGCTTGCAGCTCAAATAAGCTTGTGCTTGAAGGCGTACTGAATCAGGCCGACGATGGACTTGGACTGGGTTTTGGTGAAGATGTTTTTGCGGTGGGTTTCCACGGTGCGCTCGCTGATGAACAGCTTTTCGGCAATGGCGGCGCTGGAATATTCTCCGGCAATGAGCTGCAGGATTTCCTGCTCGCGGGTGGTGAGCGGTACGGGGCGTTCGGCCGCGTCGCGGGTGGCGGGCACGTCGAGATGGTCGAGGAGGGTGGCGCCTACTTCGGGGTTGAAAAACGTGCGCCCGGATGCCACGCGGCGGATGGCGGTGCTCAGCTCTTCGCCGGAAGTGTTTTTCAGCAGGTAGCCCGAGCCGCCCGCCGCCAGTACTTCCTGCACCGAAGCGTAGTCGTGAAACATGCTCAGGGCCAACACCCGCACCTGGGGAAACCGCGTCCGAATGGCCTGCGTGAGCTGCACGCCGGACATCTGGGGCATATTCAAATCGACCACGGCCACTTGCACTTCGGGGTGCGATTGCAGTTGCAGCAGAGCCGCGGCCCCGGAGTTGGCCGTGGCCACCACGCGCAGGCCGGCGTCGTGCTTCAGCAACACCTGCACACCTTCGAGCACCAGCTGGTGGTCGTCGACGAGAAGCACCGGTATTTGGGTGGCTGCGGGCGGCTTGGGAAGCGACATATACGGGGCGGCTACGCGGTGGAGGGCGCTAAGAAACGACATGCGAACGGAACAAACGAGGAGGGAGAAGTAGCCGGTAGTTTAGCTGTTAGCTATTAGCTGTCAGCTTTTAGCAGTGAACGCATGCCTGGCTTGAGAACCAGAACCGGTGGTTACCACCTTATGCCAGCCGAAAAAAAGCTAACAGCTAATAGCCAAGCAACTATTCCAGGGGCATCTGCCCAAACCAAAGGGTTTTGCCCGAGCGGTTTTCGCCAAAAAACACCACCTGCTTGCCGGCATCGCCCACGGGCAGCAGCGGGAATTTGTTGCTCATGTAAAACTTGCTGTCTTTGGTCACGCCAAAGGTTTTCTGGGCTCCAATGGTGGCGGTGGTCAGGTCGATGCGCGTGACGCTGGGGTAGCTGATGGTTTCGCGCTGGCTGGGCTCAAACAAGCCGCCACGGCTGCCGTCCTCGGTCAGCCCTTCCACAGTGCGGAAGCCGTCGAGCTCCTGCACAATCCAGTACACGCTGCGGCTGTCGGGCGTGGCGCGCATGAACTGGCCGGTGGGCATAATCTTGGCCGTGGCGTTGTTTTCGGCCCGGCGCAGGCCGTACTGCGACCGGAGCTGGCCGCTGCCATCGAAGTGAAACAGCAGCAGGTCGCCGTAGGACTGCACCTCGGGGGTGTTGCCCGAAACGCGGCCATTGGCCAGGGTATTGAGCATTTTGTTGCCCCCGCCCGATACCTTGTAGTTCTGGCCGCCTACAAAAATGTCGCCGTTGGGGGTTTCGCTGGCCAGATTGATGCGGAATTTCTTGCCCGTGTAGTCGGGGGTGCGCTTCTGGCCTTCGGGCACGCGCTGCTTTTTCTCAAACTCCTTCAGGTCGGTGTTGGTGAGCCATTTTACCTGGCCGGCCTGCACCTTCAGCAGCTGAAAGTTCTTGCCTTTGAAGTCGTCGCCGGCGGGCACGTCGGCATGAAATCTCTTCTGGTCGTCGATGGCCGGGCCGTAGGCCAGCACGCCGCCATCGGTCAGGGGCACGAAGCCGGCTACCTGCCAGCCGCTGTTGGGCGAGTCCACGGCAATCTTCTCCTTCACTTCTCCCTGGGCCGATACGCGCAGGTACTGGTAGTCGGTGGCCTTGTGGGCCTCTTTTAGCTTGCCCACGCCCTTGGTGTAGGCCAGCATAATGGCCACGTCGGGCGAGGCGGTGAGCTGGCTGTCGTCGGCTTCCTCTTCCGCGTCTAGGGCCACGGGCGCCATCGCCACGAAGGTCTGGAGCACGTCGGTATCGAGGTAGGTATCGCGCACCAGCTCCAGGTTGCTGTTGAAATACAGCACGTGGTAGCCAATTTTCAGGCCCTTGATGTTGCTGAGCTTGATGTTTTCGGCGGCCAGCACCAGCACGCCGCCGTTCACGTCATCGTCAACATGGCCGAGGTGGCGGTAGCTGGAGCCGCTTTCGGTGCGGGGCTTTTCGGTGCCCAGCAGCTTGACCTTCTTGCGGTAGCCGCCGCCCAGCCAGCTCCATTTGTAGTCGATGCGCTTGCGGCGGAGCAGCAGCGTGCCCGCCGGGTTTTTCAGGGCGCTCAGCACCGCCACGCCCGGAATCAGGCTGGCCGCGCCCGCGCTGGCCATGGGGTCGCTCACCTCCAGCGTCACGGCTTCCTTGCTGAAGTTTTCGCCCCGGTAGCCCTTCACCTTTTCCATCGGAATGCTGTTTTCCTCCACGCCCAGCAGGTTGTACTTGGTGTCGAAATGGTAGGTTTGGGTGGCTACCAGCTTTTCGGTGGATTTGGTGACGAACAGCAGGTCGACCTTGCCCGCCGCCTGGTTCACCGTCACATCGGATAGGTAGCCGCGCTTGGCTTTCTTCGATACATCGTGCGTTTTTTCCACTTCCAGGCGCTGAGCCAGTGCGGGAGCGGCGCCGGCCAGGGCCAGAATAAGGACGAGCGAGAGGCGGACAGTCTGCATGGGGCCGGGGGTGAAATGGGTCGTGACAAAGCACGGCCCGTAGCACCCCCGCGGCAATCCGCGCTGCTGGGTAATTTGCTCTCCCTGCTGCCCGCGCCTCCGCCTCCGTGCTGGCACGGAGGGCCGGCGCCCGTACGCGGCGCCCGGTCGGCCCGCCGCCGTTATTCCTGAAAGTGATACAGGAACGTGACCACGCCCGTGTAGGCCGGCTTCTTCGAGCCTTCAATCTCCAGCGTCACGCCCACGCGGGCCTTGGCGATGCCGCGTAAGTTGGCCACCGAGAGCATGTTGGCGCGCAGCCGCACCTGGCTGGTCACGGTCACGGCCTGGTTGAAGCGCAGGCTTTCAATTTCGTAGTTCACCTGCATTTTCAGGTTTTCGATGGCCACGATTTGCTGCCACAGGTAGGGCAGCAGCGCCACCGTGAGGTAGCCGTGGGCAATAGTGGCCTTGAACGGCGACTCCGCCTCGGCCCGCGCCGCGTCCACGTGAATCCACTGGAAATCGAGGGTAGCGGCGGCAAACTGGTTTATCTGTTCCTGCGTGACGGTGTGCAGCTCGGAAAATCCCAGCTCCTGGCCCACGCAGGCTTCCAGCTCGGCCAGGCTGCGAATGGTTCGTTTGGACATAAAAAAGGCAACGTAAGAGGTAGTAAGGGGCCGCAAACATACGCCGCCCCGGCCCGCGCCTACAATTCAGCCACCCGCAGCTGAATGTCCACGTTGCGGCCGTGGTCGTCGGCACAGGAGATTTTCACGTTGCCCGCGGGCGGACTGATAAACACCCGCTCGGTGGCCGAAGCGGCGCGCAAAAACTGGTCGTTCACGTACCAGAACACTTGGCGCACCTCGCTGCCGGCCGCGCAGCTCAGCAGCAGCTGTTGCTTTTCGGCGCGGCTGAGCAGGTATTCGGCGTTGGCCAGGGGCGAGGTGATGGCCAGGGCGGCCCCGGTTTCGTCGGCGCCCCGCACGAGGCGGCAGTCCGCGTTGTGGGCTGGTAGCCGGGTGGCGGGCAACCCCTGGGACTCCCGAAACGCCAGCACCTCGGGCAGCGGATTGGCAAAGAGCTGCCGTCGAAAGCCCGCCGCCGGCACGCAGGCCCGGCAGTAGGAAACCGTGCCATCGGCCGAAACCAGGGCTTCGCGCTGGTGCTCGCAGCGCCGGGCGCTGGATGTTCCCGGCAGGTAGTAGTCAATCAGCTGGTTGGGGCAATGGTCGCCGGGCACCAGTCCGGTTTCGGCGCATACGAGCCGGAAATCGAGGCTGGCCGGGGGCGGGGCCCAGTGCTGAGGCGCGTTGTAGGCCAGGGCGTTGAAGAGGTCGAAGAGCAGCGGCGTGGCAATGTCGGTGCCCGTGAGGGCGGGGCGGCCCTCACCGCTGAAATTGCCCACCCACACGCCCACGGTATAGTCCGGATTGTAGCCAATGCTCCAGGCATCGCGGCGGCCGTAGCTGGTGCCGGTTTTCCAGGCAATTTTGGGCAGGCGCGAGCTGCCCTGGTAGCCCAGCGGCAAATCGGGCCGGGTGTGCTGGGCCAGCATATCGGTGATGAGAAAAGCGGCGGCTTCTGAGACAAGCTCAGAATTAAAAATTGAAAATGAAGAATTAAAAATGGCCATTGAGTCGGGTTTGCGCGGCGTACGTCTTTGGCCATCCGCCCTCGAAGCTCCATTTCTAATTTTCAATTCTTCATTTTTAATTAAAGAAAGCGCCCGGTACTTCCCGCCGCCCGCCAGCGCTGCATACAGGGCCGTGAGCTCCTCCAGCGTGGTGCCGCAGCCGCCCAGAATGGTGCTCAGGCCCAGCCGGGGCGCGTCGTGGGCCACGCGGCGGAAGCCGGCATCGCGCAGCTTATCCGTGAAGGTGGTCACGCCCAGCTCGCTCAGCACGCGCACGGCCGGGATGTTGAGCGAGTAGGTGAGGGCGCGCTCCACGGTTACTTCGCCGCTGAACTCTTTGTCGAAGTTTTCGGGCCGGAAGCCGCTGAAGTTGCTGGGCACGTCGGGCAGCTTCAGCTTGGGCGTCACCAGGCCGCGGTCCAGGGCCAGGGCGTAGAGGAAGGGCTTGAGTGTGCTGCCCGGCGAGCGTATGGCCCGCACCCCATCGACCTGCCCGGCGCTGGCGGCATCGGTAAAATCGGCCGAGCCCACGTAGGCTTCCACGGCGCGGGTGCGGTTGTTGACGACCAGCACGGCGGCCTGCGTAATGCCCAGCTCGTGCAGGCGGCGCACGTAATTCTTGGTCAAATCCTCAGCCTTGGCCTGGGGCCCGCGTCGCAGCGTAGCCCGGATGATGGCCTGGCCGGGGTATTGCGCCACCAGCCGGCGCGCCAGGTGCGGGGCCAGCGCGGGGGCGGCGTGGCGCTGCACGTCCAACGGCTCATGCAGCGCATCCTCAATGTCCTGGGCCGGAAACAGATGCTGCGCCCCAAACTGCCGCAGCCAGCGGTTGCGCTCGGCCACGATGCGGGCGTTGTTCTTGCCCAGCACCAGGGCCCGCGGCTGGTTCGGTATGATGGCCAGCGTCACGGTCTGGGCCAGCGAGAGGTAGTCGGGCGGCTGCTGGAAATACAGCAGCGCGGCCGATTTTACGCCTTCAATATTGCCGCCGTAGGGCACCAAGTTCAGGTATAATTGCAGAATTTCGGCCTTGCTGTAGTGTGCTTCCAGCTGCATGGCGCGCAGCATTTCCAGCAGCTTGTTGCCCACGGTGCGCTCCTTGGGTTCCAGCAGCCGGGCCACCTGCATGGTGATGGTGCTGGCCCCGGTGGTGCGGCCTTTTCCGAATATATTCCGCCCCGCCGCCTGCACAATCGCCACCGGATTCACCCCCCAGTGGTAGCGAAAATACCGGTCTTCCTTATTGATAATGGCCTGCTGCAGGGCCGGGGTAATCTCGGCCAGCTCGGTTTTCATCCGCCATTTCTGGGTGGGGTTGAGGTAGGCGTGCAGCACGCTGCCATCGGCGGCCAGCACCAGGGGCGAGTAGCGCGGCGCCGGCGGCAGCGGAAACGCGTGGTCGAGTAGGAGCAGCACCAACAGCAAAGCCAGCAGCCCGAGGCCAACGCGGCCCAGACGCCGCTGCGCCCGCGCCCCGCGAATGGTGGCGGCGTCTGGGGGAGGCAGGGGAGCGGGCGTCGGCATAAGGAGCAGGGCTGAAAACCGTGGCCGGAATGCGCGCGCGGCTACGAGCAAGCAACTCAACTGCGCGGCCCGGACGCAGCCCGGCCCAAAGTACGTTCCCAATCCGTGGCCGGCCCCCTGCCAACCCTGCCAATCTGGCCCGACGCAGTTTTTGCAGCGCCAGTCTGCCCGAAATATCCTGTTGGCAACGGCCTTATTTTCAACCCAAAAAATTCAACTGGCCCCAAAGATGCCCGTATAGGTCAAACCGAACGAGCAAACCTTACCGTACATGAGGGTCGCGCGCGCGCCCGAACCAGTCGCGCCCCAACAGCTACTTCCTCAAGCCGGTAATTTTCGACCGTTTTTTCCCTTCCCATCTACTCTCTATGAGTTCTACTCCGGCACTGCCCACGGCAACAAGCGAGGCGGTACTGGTGCAGCGCTTGCTGGGCCGCGACGAGCAGGCCCTGCGGCTTTTGCAAGACCGCTACGGCCGTAACCTGCAACTGGTGCTGGTGCGGCTGGTGCGCGACGAAGCCCTGGCGCAGGACCTGCTTCAGGAAGGGCTGCTCAAAATCTGGCAGGGCATCAGCGCCTACGACCCCGCCCGCGGCCGCCTCTTCACCTGGATGGTGCGGGTCTGCTGCAACCACGCCATCGACGTGATGCGCAGCCCGCGGCAGAAGTTTCATAGTAGCACCCAGCCCCTGGAAGGCAAAAGCGCGCAGCGCGCTCCCGCCCCCACCACCTTTCACCCCGAACACATCGGCATCCGCGAGCTGACGCAGGGCCTGAAACCACGCCAGCGCGAAGTCATCGAGCTGTTGTATTTCGGCGGCTGCACCCAGGTAGAAACGGCCGAGGAGCTCGGCATTCCGCTGGCCACCGTGAAAACCAGGGCCCGCGCCGCGCTGGTTGCCCTGGCAGCGCTGGCCCGGCCAGCGGGGCGGTAGAACGCCAGCCCCATCCCCCAGCCCCTCTCCGCTTGATGCGCGGAATCCTCCGGGGGAAGGGGTTAGGGGATGGGGCCGACGGGGGATGGGGCCTGCGTAAGAGCGGGCCAGGTTACGAAACCCTTACCGCCCCGCCTCCACCACGCTGATGGCGTAGCCGCCGCCGGGCGCGCAGTACTGCGCCAGCTTGGATTTGCGCGTCACGTTCATCTTGCGGATGGTGTAGGCTTTCGGGTTTTTCTCGTAGTGGGCGTCTTTGCCGTCGGCGTAGATGGTGGCCACGTACTTTTTGCCGGGCTCCAGAAAGTCGAAGCGGATGTTGGAGTTGCGGCCGTTCTCGTCGCAGGTGCTGCCGATGAACCAGCTGCTTTTGCCCTTGGCCTTGCGCGCGATGGTGATGTAGTCGCCGGGCTCGGCTTCGAGCACGCGGGTGTCGTCCCAGTCTACGGCCACGTCCTTGATAAACTGGAAGGCGTCGAGGTACTTGTTGTAGTGTTCGGGCAGGTCGGCCGCCATTTGCAGGGGCGAGTACATGGTGACGTACAGGGCCAGCTGCCGGACCAGGGTGCTGTGCACGAAGGAGTTGTTCTGCGGGTTCAGTACGCTGACCTTGGTTTCGAAAATGCCCGGCGTGTAGTCCATCGGGCCGCCGATGAGGCGGGTGAAGGGCAGGATGGTGGTGTGGTCGGCGTTGTTGCCGCCGAAGGCTTCGTACTCGGTGCCCCGCGCGGCCTCGTTGCCAATGAGGTTGGGGTAGGTGCGGGCCAGGCCGGTGGGGCGCACGGCCTCGTGGCCGTTCACCATTATTTTGTGGGCGGCGGCCTTTTCCAGCACGTAGTTGTAGTGGTTAATCACCCACTGGTCGTAGTGGTGGTGGCCCAGGGGCACGATGTCGCCCACGTAGCCGGTTTTCACGGCGTTGTAGCCAAACTTGTTCATGAACTGAAAGGCCGAATCCAGGTGCCGCTCGTAGTTGCGCACCGAGCCACTGGTTTCGTGGTGCATCATCATGCGTACGTTTTTGCTGGCGGCGTACTGCTGCAGTTCGGTCACGTTGAAATCGGGGTAGGGCGTCACGAAGTCGAACACGTAATCTTTGTGCTTGCCGAACCAGTCTTCCCAGCCGGTGTTCCAGCCTTCCACCAGCACGGCGTCGAAACCGTGCAGGGCGGCGAAGTCGATGTACTCCTTCACGTGGGCCGTGTTGGCGGCGTGGGTGCCGTTGGGCTTCACCTTGGAGTAGTCGATGGAGTCGAGCTTGATGTTGTCCTGGTTGGTGTACGACCACGAGCTTTTGCCCGTAATCATCTCCCACCACACGCCCACGTACTTCACCGGCTTAATCCAGCTCGTATCCTTGATTTTGCTGGGCTCGTTGAGGTTCAGCACCAGCTTCGAGGTCAGAATATCCCCGGCCTTGTCGCTCACAATCACCGTGCGCCAGGGCGAAAGCGCCGGGGTCTGAATCAGGCCCTTGTCGCCCACGGCATCGGGCGTGAGGTGCGATTCGAGCACGAAATTCTTGTCGTCCAGCTCCAGGTGCATGCAGGAATAGTCCACCAGCGCCGCCTCGTGCAGGTTGATGTAAAGCCCGTCCTGGCTTTTGAGCATGAGCGGGGTTTGCACGCCGGTGGGCGAAAACGTGGTTTGCGAGGCGTTGCCGGTCACGGCGCTCTTCATCAGCCCGCGCACTTCCGAGAGCTTCGAGGTCACGGTGCTGTACTCCTGGGTGTCGTAGTCGCCGGGCAGCCAGAAGGCCTTGTGGTCGCCGGCCAGGGCAAACTGCGTGCGCTCTTCCTTAATGGTGAAGTAGCCCAGGTTGGGCTGGCGCGGAAACTCGTAGCGGAAGCCCAGCCCGTCGTCAAACACCCGAAACCGTACCCGGATGCTGCGGTTGCTGGCGGCCTGCGTGAGCGTCACGGCCAGCTCGTTGTAGTGGTTGCGAATGGTTTTCACCTCGCCCCACACCGGCGTCCAGGTTTCGTCGAAGGTGCGCTGCTGGCTCTCGGCCACGGCAAACCCGCTGGTGAGGGCCGGGGCGTTTTTCAGCTCCAGGCCCAGCTTGCTGGTTTTGATAACCGCGCGGCCCTTGTAATTGAGGCGGTAGGTGGGCACGCCGTCGGCCTGCAACGCAAACGTCAGGGCCAGCTGCCCGTTGGGCGACTTTATTTCCTGGGCCGCCGCCGCCTGCCACAGCAGGCAAGCGAGCAACACTAGCGCCGGGCGGGCCATTTTGAGAGGGGAAGAATGGAGAAATAACAAGTAGCGCAGCATGTTGGGAATGGGGGAGGGGTGAGGTTTTGCAGCCTGCAAATAACCGCATTGCGGCCGAAAACCTGCCCCGCGCCATAGCGGCCGGCCAATGCAGTGCCAGTAGTGGTCAATGCAGTGGCAGTAGGGCGTTTTGGAGTGCACTACCTTTGTTGTTCTATATCGCAGGCTTTTGCCCTGCCCGTTGCGCTCCCCGCCTTCCCACCCGCGCCGCGCCACCACTTTCTATTTTCCGGGTAGCGCAGTGGAAAGCCCAAAGGGGCTGCCTGGTTTCACGTTAATTACTATTTGATATGCATATTCCCTATGTCTGGCAACTCACTGCCGAAGATGCCGAACGCAGCCTCCGCTACCTGAAAGTTGCCCTGCTGCGCCGAATCCCCCACTTCCATTTTCACACCAAAGCCTGGTCCTGATAGCCGGGTTGATGCGCGTAACCTCACCCCCTAGCCCCCTCTCCAAAAAAGAGGGGGAACTAGATTTTAGACCTAAGGTTAGTCCCCCCTCTTTTTTGGAGAGGGGGCTAGGGGGTGAGGTTACCCCGCCGATACTCCGACGGCCGCTGGCCCGTGAGCTTGCGGAACGTGCGGTTAAAATGCGAGAGGTTGTTGAAGCCCGTGGCGAAGGCGACCTCGGCCACCGGCCGGCCCTGCCCCAGCAGCAGCCCGGCCTGACTGATGCGGTATTCCTGCAACAGCGCGGTGAGGGTCTGGCCGGTCATCTTTTTGATGTAGCGGCAGAACGCCGGCACGGTCAGGAAGGTAAGGTCGGCCATTTGCTGCACCGTGATGGGGGCGGCGTAGTGCTGCTCGATGTGCTCGTACACCTGTTTCAGGCGCTGCTGCTCGCGCACCTGCAGCGCCGAGAGGCCCATGTCGGCGTGCAGGGCAGTGGCGTCGGGCGCATCGGCCAGCTCGTAGAGCAGGCCCAGCAGCGTGAGCAGGCGCGCGGGCGCTGGCTGCGCCAGCATGGCCCGCAGTGCCGGGCCCACGGCGGTTCGGGTGGCCGGTCCAAACGCCAGCCCCTGCCGCGAGCGCTGAAACAACTGCTGCACGGCGGCCAGCTCCGGCTTTTGCAGGAAACCTTCGCCCATAAAATCCTCCCGCAATTGCAGCACGACCTGCTCAAAAGAGCCATCTTTCTCGTAGCTGAAGCTCAGGTGCGGCAGGTTGGGGCCCATAAATACCAGCTCGCCGCCCGCGTAGCCCGACACGTGCTGCCCGATGTGCCGCCGCCCGCTGCCCGTCGGGATGTACACCAGCTCGTACTCCGGGTGGTAGTGCCAGCTGATGTCCCGGTCCCGCGCCTCCGTGTAGTGGCGCAGGGTGAAGGAGCTGCCCGGCGTGGGCTGAATGGGTTCAAATTCCGGTTTCATGGCAACGGCGCGGCGCAGTGGGCCTCCTACGCAAGGCCCGCCCCGGCGAAAGTAAAACACGCCCGCTTGCCCTTCCTAAAAACGCCCCGCCCCCGACCAACAGCCGGAAGCGGGGCGCAGGGGCGAAGCGGCCCAATGGCAGCACGCGGCTACATTTTCTCCACCGGAAATTCATCCAGGATTTCCTTGGCCACGCGGCTGAACTCGGAGCCGATGTTGGCGGGATTGTTCACGGCATCGGCCACGGAGCCGCGCCAGAAAAGGTTGTTGGTGCGGGCATCCACGAAATCCAGAATCATGGTGCCTTCCTGGTAGGTTTCGGTGCGGGTGCGGGTGCGGCCGCGGGTGTAGTAGGGCGTGGTGTACCAGTAGCCGTAGTTGATGGGCAAAAACCTGCCCCGATAGCTCATGGCGTAGGGGTAGGCGTAGCCCCGGACCGGCGCAGTGGCTATGGTCCGCTCGGCTTCCTCTATGTAGAGATGGTAGGTGAGGAGGAAATCGGGCTCGGCGCTGGCCGCGGCCTGGCGGATGCCACGCGTAGCCAGCTCCCGGCTAATGGCCTGCTGAATCTGTTGGTCGTTGAGCGTACTCTTGTAAATGGGATTTGCGGAGTCCGCCGATTTCACGTCGGTGCGGGCCCAGTCATAGGTGCGGTACTGGCTGAAATCGGTGTTGGGCTTTTGCTGCACGGCTACCGGGGAGGTGCAGCCGGCCAGCAGGGCTACCAGGCCAAAAAGAAGGGTGTTAAATGCGGTTTTCATGGTAAATTCAGGCTGAAATGAAGAAAGGATTGTTTCTTTCTAACCCGCCTGACCCGCCAAGGGTTACCCGGAACCTGTTAAAAAGTCATAAATCAGCCACCCTTAAGCAGAACCCTGGCGGGCGTATCCTTTTCTCGCAGAAGTTCGCAGAGGTGAAAACGCTGAGGTTCGCAGTGTTTCGACGACCAGCTCTGCGAACCTCTGCGAGAAAGAGAAGAAAAAGCCCTGATGCTTGCGGCTTGCGGCTTGTAGCTTAAAGCCTGTAGCTGAACACTCAGGCCGGCGTCAGCACGCCGTTGGCTTCCCGGAGCTGGCCCGCGGCAAGGAGCTGGTCGATGGTGGCGGCGAAGGTGAGGCGCTGCTCTTCGCTGGGGCGGCTGAAGCCGAGGAGGCGGGTGGCGGGCAGGGCCACGGCCTCGCGCTCCAGGGCAAAGCCGTCGCGCACCACCGTGAGCACGGCAGCGGCCAGCTCCTCCGGCGCAATGAAGCCCAGCTTGCGCGACACCGCCGGCAAGGCGCTCCGGTCCCGCAGCGGTGCGGCCGATAAGGGCATGGTCGGCGTCCACAAAAAGTCGCCTTCCGGCCGGATGCTGCCCAGCAGGCCGGCCAGCCGGATGGCCTCGGCCACCGTGGCCCGGATGCGGGAGCCCACCTGCGTGGCGCCCGTGGCCGAAGCCAGGCGGCGCGTCACCTCATCGGCGTGCACCGGACTTTCCACGGCCACCACTTCGGCCACCCAGGCGGCTAGGCGGCCCGTGGGGTGCTGGTGAATCTCCTGCTGCCGGATGGCCGCCGGCAGCTGCGCCACCTGGTACGGGGCCGCGGCGGTGGCGCCCCCGGCGGCGGGTTCCTCGCGTTCCAACGGGCCCGGCAGGGCGGCGGGCGCGGCGGCCTCCGGTTCCGGCTCATCGGGCTGGTCCTGGGCCAGGCGGGCGCGGGCTTCCTCGATGGCAGCTACCACGCGCTCGGTTTCGCGGGCCGGGTCGCGGAACCAGTCGGTGCTCCAGACGCGGTGCAGGCGCCAGCCTACGGCTTCGAGCACCTGCTGGCGCAGGCGGTCCCGGTCGCGGGCCGAGCGCGCCGAGTGGTACATGGCCCCGTCGCACTCGATGCCCAGCACGTAGCGGCCGGGCTGGTCGGGGTCCACCACGGCCAAATCGATGTAGAAGCCCTGGCTGCCAATCTGGGGGCGCACCTGGTAGCCGCGGGCGGTGAGGGCCCGGTACACTGCTTCCTCAAACGGGGATTCCGCGGCCCGGCCGGTTTCCTCGTTCTGGTTCAGGCGGCCGTGCTGGGCGAAGTTGAGGAAGGTTTTCAGGGCGGCCACGCCTTTGGCGCGGGTGCGGTCCAGGTCCAGGTCGTCGGCGGTGAGGTTGGTGAAGACCTCGCAGCGCTGCTTGGCGCGGGTTATCAGCACGTTGAGGCGCCGCTCGCCGCCTTCGCCGTTCAGCGGCCCGAAGCTCATGGTGAGGTAGCCGTCCTTGGTGCGGCCGTAGCCGATGCTGATGAGAATGACGTCGCGCTCGTCGCCCTGCACGTTTTCCAGGTTCTTGATGAAGAATGGCTCGTGGGCGTGGCTGTTGAAAAAGGCTTCGGTTTCGGGGTGCTGGCGGCGGCGGATTTCCAGCGCGTCCTGAATGGACTGGCGCTGCGCCGTGCTGAACGCCACCACGCCCAGCGTGAGCTTCGGGGTAGTGCGGGCGTGGTGCAGCACGGCTTCGGCCACGGCGGCGGCCTCCAGCGGATTGGTGCGCGTGGTGCCGCGCTCGTAGTGCGTGTCGGGCAGGTGATGGTACACCAAACCCAGCTGCCCCTGCCCGCCGGGGCTCGGGAAAATCACCAGCTTATCATCATAAAACAAGTGGTTGGAGGCCGCAATCAGCGACTGGTGGAGGCTGCGGTAGTGCCAGCGGAGCATGCGCTCGGGCATCTGGCGGGCCTTGCACAGCTCCAGAATGCTCTGGATGTCGGCCGTCACATTCTCGTCGTCGGCGGCCTCGCCGGCCCCCGTTAGCGAGTCGAAGAAGCTGGTGGGCGGCAGCTGCTTGGAGTCGCCCACCACCACCAGCTGCTGGCCGCGCGCCACCGCGCCCAGCGCGTCCACGGGCTTCACCTGGCTGGCCTCGTCAAACACCACGAGGTCGAACTCGACCGCGCCCGGCGGCAGGTAGCTCGCCACCGAAAGCGGCGACATCATAAACACGGGCTTGATGGCCTGCACCGCCCGCCCGGCCTCCTGCATGAGCTTACGTAGCGGCAGGTGCCGGCTTTTCTTGGCAAACTCGTTTTTGAGCAGCAGCATCTGCCCGCCGGCCTGGGGGTTGGGCAGCTGGGCGTGGTGGTTCTGCATGGCCCGCACGCGGTGGTGGTACAGGCTGTCGCGGTCGGCCTGGCGGAAGCGGGCGGCCAGCTCCTCGTGCCCGGCCCGCTCGAACTGCCGCAGCGCCGGGTACTGCTCGTGGGCCAGCTGCTGCAGGTATTCCAGCCAGGTCTGGCGCACGGCGGCGGCCAGAAATTGGGCGGCTTCGGGCCAACGCTCGGCCAGGAGCAGCAACTCGGGCAGCTGCTCGGCTTGCACGGTGGCGGCCACGTTGTTCCATTCCGTGGTCAGGCGCAGGGCGGGCAGGTCGGCGGCCCAGGCGGCGAGCGTGGCGACCTGCGCGGCAAAGGGCTGGAATTGCAGGCGACCATCGGGGCCAAAGCGGCGCGCTTCGTTCAGCTGCAAGGCATCGGCCAGGGCTTGCAGGGTGGTGCGGTGCCGGGCCAGCGCGGTTTCCAGCGCCGCCACGGGCGCGGCCAGGGCGTCGGGGCGGGCGGCGCGGGCCAGGTAGGCGAGCAGACTGGCGGGTAATTCCTGGCGGGCAATGCGCTGCTGGGTCAGGGCCAGGTAGTCGGCCACGCGGCGCAACGCCGGCCAGTCGGAGCGCAGCCCCTGCCATGCCGGCCCGAACAACGCCCCGGCTAGCGCCTCGGCTTCCACGATGGTCTGCTGGTGCCGGGCGGCTTCGTGAATGGCATCAATCACGACCACCAACGCGGCGTTATCATCGGGCAGCGGGCCTTGCCACACGCTTTGCAGGCGCTTGCGGGCGCGGCGGTAGTTGCCGCTCAAAAAGCGCCACCACTTGTCGCCGTAGGCCAGCAGGGCCGCCCGCTCGGGTAGCAGCTGCTGGCTCCAGGCTTCGGGCAGCAGCGCGGGGGCGTGCTGCTGGTGCAGGGCGGTGTGGGTGGCGCCGGCGTGCAGCAGCTCGGTGAGGCGGGCGGTTTGCTGGGCCCAGGCGGCATCGGCCACGGCCACGCCAGCCAGCGGGGGCGCGAGCAGGGCG
>NZ_JNLX01000097.1 GCF_000715495.1 Hymenobacter sp. IS2118
TAATCGTAGAAAGTCGGCGCGGTCCCGAGGGCCTGCAAATCGTTGTATTTTTGCTCGGCCAAGGCGAGATATTCGGCTTTGCTCATGGCGGTGGTGGGGGAGGTAGGCATGACACAAGTTACCAATACGCCGCGACAATTTGAATTGCACCCAGCGGGATGGGGAATGGTCTCATGAAACTCTGGACACAATAGCGCATCATCTTTATGTTTGCCCGGCTGGCAGCAAAGCATTGGAACGACACATTATGTCTCGAAATTTTTTAAGAAAAAATGAGTGGGCCAGGCTAAAATATCAACAGATGAAATACGCCTTAGCAGACAAAGCCAATCAAGACCGAAAGCTATATGCTGCGCTGAAAGAGCTTCATATCAACGATTTCATTGACTCAATTACTGATGTTACGCAGTATTTTTCCGTTCTAACTACCGTTTTCGATGGCCTGCACCCTGGATTTGTACACGGATTATCTCATCAGCTCGACGGGCCAAACTTCGGCTACGGGCCTCTCACGCCTGTTCGATGGGCAGCTTAGTCACGACCAGGTGACGCGCTGGCTCAGCAGCGTACACTTGGATTCACGCCAGGTCTGGGGCCATGCCAAACCGCTGATTCGGCAAACCGAGCGGACGTTGGAAGCAGCCGATTTTGCTGTTCTTATCGTCGATGATTCTATTTTGGAGAAGGCCCACACCGATGCCAATGCCCTGCTCTGTACCCATTACGACCATAGCCTGGGGCGGTACGTGAAGGGGCTCAATTTCGTGAGCCTGCTCTATGTGGCCGGTTCGCTCGCCGTGCCGATTGCCGTGGAGCTGGTGGAGAAAACGCAGGCCGTAACCGACCCTAAAACCCAGAAAGTGAGTCAGAAAAGCCCGCTGACGAAAAACGAGATGCTCCGCGCCATGTTGCGCGTGGCCCAAGAGCAAGTGGCCTACGGCTACCTGCTGGCCGACAGCTGGTATGCCTCGGCTGAGAACATGAACCAGGTGCGCGCGTTGGGCCACGACTTTATTTTTGCCCTGCCCACCTCGCGCACCGTGGCCCTGAGCGAAGTGGGGCGCGGCAATGGGGAATTCCAGGCCCTTGATACGCTGGCTTTCCCGGATGGGCAGCCCTTGCGCGTCTGGCTACGGAGCGTCGTGGAGGCGGTGCTCGTGGTCCGGCAAGTCTTTACAAATAAGGACGGTTCGCAGGGCGTGTTATATCTGGTGAGCAGCGATACGAATTTGACCGGGGAACAAGTGACGGTAATCTACCAGAAAAGGTGGAAAATCGAGGAGTACCACAAATCGCTCAAGCAAAACACGTCGATGGGCAAGTCGCCTACGAAAACCATCGATACGCAGGCCAATCATTTCTTTTCTTCCATCCTGGCCTACATCAAGTTAGAGAAGATAACCCGACAATTAGGCATTGGTCATTTTCGCCTCAAAGCCCAACTTTATTTGCGCGGACTCAAAGCCATGCACTACGCGTTAACCAAAATGGCTGCGTAACATCAGT
>NZ_JNLX01000098.1 GCF_000715495.1 Hymenobacter sp. IS2118
CATGGACCGTGGAGGTTGCCCCCAAGCACCGCGGCAAGGCCTTCCACTGCATCCCCGTAACCAAAATATAGTAGATGGCAAAAAACATTTGGCGGTTACAGGCGGCCGGCCGGCCGCGCTTACCAGGGCCGCTGGCCGGCTCCGGCAGCAGCGGTTCAGCGGCGGCCCAGAGTGCGGGAGAAGGCAAAAAATCGGCGTGTATGGTAGCTTCGTATTCGGTTGTAGTCGGGCGCAACGGGAAATTTGTTAGGTGTGGTAACCCCAAAATTCTCGCGCTCGGCTACAACTTCCTTATTTTCCGGATAGGCTCTTAAGTTATATTAGCACCCGGTGCACCAGGATGTCGAACTACAGCTTGCGCAGCACCAATTGGTATGCCAAGTGGTCGCTGTGGATTTGGCACTAGAGCCACTTTTCATGGCAAGAGGTCCGGACGCACCGCGTATGTAGCAGGTACCACCGGTAACACGTTTCATTTCGCCCCGTGACAGGGCATCAGCAGCAAAGTTTGCGAGTGAAGTTTTCATGAGTAAAAAGAAAAAGTAAAATAATGGAAATGACTTGCGAAATGCTTTCGCTCCGGGTGGCGGCCTTATTGGAGATGTAGGGTGTAGAGTGGGGCCCGGAAGGTCCCTTCTGGTATGTTCGCAAACGCGGTTGCAAACATATTTATTGCTGTATGTATTGCATTTTCTGGCGATTAGCAAAGGTTTTAACGTCATAACGCCCGTAATTAGCTGTGATTCTGATTCAGGTTAACCCATTGTCTCCATTTGCTCTCTCAACTGCTTAATCAATTTTCTAAACTCCACAACCGCAAAGTGGCGTGGCATATCAACGCCATTGAAAAAGATAGTCGGGGTCGTATCCACTCCAGCCAGCTCGCACCACCGTTGATGCAATTCAACCTGATTTGTTCCATCCTCTTCACCTGGCCCTGGCGTTTTTTTAAGCCATTCTGCTAGTCGGGGCGTTTCGTACCATTGGTGCAAAGCCAGCGGCATTTCCTCGTGGGACCGGCTCAATACCCGGCACGCTACGGCATCCCCCGCATCCCCAGGCCGATGCTCGACGGCAATAATAAATTGACAACAGACGTCCTCCAATTCGGCCATCAACGCTTCAATTTCCGAGTGTACCCGTGCGCATAGCGCACAAGTGGGATTGGTAACGACAATGAGGGTATGCGGCGCGTCGGCGTTGCCCAGCGTGGGCACACGCATGCCCGTGAAAATGGGTGGCAACGTCCGCGCCCGTCGGCCCAATGATTCCAGGTAGCCCTGGTCGAACTTGATTTTTTGCAGGCTCTGCTGCAAGCCCTCAACGCGCAACGCTTTGGCCCAGGTGGGCTTGATGAAGGCCCACACTGCTGCCGGCAGTAAGAATCCGGCAACCAGCAGCCCTGTTTCAGCAGGGCCGAAGGTCGCGGGCCAGGAAATTTGCCGCTGAAAATAAAACTGCACGCCGAACTCCAGCCACAGCAGTGCTTGTACGGCCAGACACAGCACGCACCACTGCCGCACCCGCCGCCACTGGTAATACACCGACCACACCGTGTAGGGCAATGACGCGATAGAAAACACAAATAAGAGCGGGTACAAAGCCGAGGGGTTCGCACGAAAAAGCAGCAGCGACAGCAGTCCACCACTGAAGTAGAGCAGTCCGACTTCCGCCCAACTGAGCCAGCCAAACAATTGAGCGGCAGGGGTATTCAGCACAGAGCTGCAACTGGTGCGGGAATTAAGCTGGCAAAGGCTCCGCAGAAAAACGTTGTCCGCGTCCAGGCTGTACCACACCAGCAGGCTGCTGACCAACAGGCCCGCCAGTTTCAACAGCAGCAGCACATAGTACTGCGGCGCCCCGGCCACGGGCAGCTGAGACACGCCAGCCCATACCCCCAGGCAAACCAGCAGGCTAAGCACCACAAAAGGAATTCGCAGGCTTTTGACCAGCTGCTTTTTTCGGCTTTGGGCGTAGCCGGCTTCCCCCGACCGTTCGGTGGGCTCAATCAACAGCATCACGCCGTTCCATTTCTGGCTAAACTGAGCCGTGCTGTCCTTCTGCCAGCCCCATTTGTTGTGCCACCACTCCACGGTGTTGGCGGCGGTGGCGCGCACGGGGGCAAAAAAGCCCCCTTCGCTACTCAGGTACGCCAGCGCCGGCAGCGGTATTTCGGGCAACTGGTCGGCCGTGAGGTGCGCAGCCATGTTCTCCACCCTGAACTCGTCGAGCGTATCGCTCAGGGCGGTCAGCGTCGGGAAATCCGGGTGCTGCCACAGTTTTTCTTGTAGCGTGGCGCGCGTCACCCGCACCTGACTCAGGCGCAGGAGCATATCCAAGCCGGAAACGGCATTTTTTTGGGGGGCAGTCAGATTCATGGCGCGGCAACGGTTAGCAGGGTTCGGAGTACTTCGCTCACTTTTTCATCGGGGTACCGCACCGCACACGTTTGCCGGAAGCGGGCGATGCTTGCCCGGAATGCCGGGTCTTCCAGAAGCCGCAGTAGCTTGGTTCTTAGAGTGGCGGGGCGTTCCCATTCAAAATCGCCGCGCAGCCCCAGCCCGTAATGCTCTATTTTAAGGCCATTGCCCGGCTGGTCGTAGTGTATATCCAAGGGATACACCAGCATTGGCACGCCATGGCGGATGCTCTCTTTCACGGAGCCCAGCCCGCCGTGCGTGATGTGCGCATCAGCACGTTCCAGCACCAGGAGTTGGGGCACGCGCCGAAAAAAATAAACATTCGGCAATGCGGCGTACATCGCCTGCAATGTTTCCACGACCAAGCCGTTGACCGAGCATACCAATTGCGTATCGGGCACGGTACCAATTGCTTCCAGCAGGGTGGCGATAAAGGTGAGTAGCGCCCTGTCGGAGCCCGTGTAGAATGTACCGAAGCTGCAATAAACCAGCCGTTGCCCCGCGTGGTGCCGGGCCAGAATTTCGGGCCACCGCTGCTCGAACGCAGCATCCAGCTCGGTATCGATGCGCGTATCCCGGATGCACAGGCCCAGGTAATGCTGGTTGGGCTTTTTCACTTCCGGCGACAGCTCGAATTCCAACGGTGCCAGTACTAACTCCGGCACATTGGTAACAAGACGGGAAAAGACAGTATCAACTAATTGATGTTCTGCCGTTAGGCCGGCCAACTGCGTTAGCTTTGCTGTTTGATGGCGCACAGCAACTTCTAATACTGCAGCGCCAGGGTTGCGCAGCACATTGCGTGAATTGAACCTTGCGGGCTGATTAACCGGCGGCGGCGCTGAGAACCAACTGGCTTCGGAAACAATCGGGAAGTTGCTTACCCGATAGGTAGAAAGCATCGGATTGCAAAACAATAGCTGAACTGTACTCCGGTACCGATACAGCACCAGAAAATCCGCGCTACTAAATATATCGATAATAACGACGGCCGGCTTCACCTGGTCCAGTAGCGCGTCCAATTCCAGCTTTCGTTGCCAATAGATTTCGTTGGTCCACACTGCCCGCACAACCGGCCAAAACCCCGCGCTACGCCCCTGCGATTCCAGGTATTGGGACTCCATACCAAAGTTTACCCACAATGCTCTGTTCAGAACAGGCGTAAAGCCATTCTCCGACACGATTGTAGCCAGGACCGAATTAGTCACGGCGTAGAAAACATCGTACTCCGCCGCCAATAGTCCCGCTACGAACAGCGTGGGAACAACATGGCTACGGATGGAGGCCGGAATGAATAGTACCCGCTTTCTTGGTGGACTAACGACCCGCGATGGCACGTCGGTAGCGCCCGCTATTCGCAGGGTCGAGGGAGTAACTTTAGGAGCAGATTGGGTAATGGGGGCAGACATCGTTCCTTCGGCAAGCGTTGGAACAAATTTGGTCGGCTTCTCAACAGGCCGCAATCTATTCAATTATATATTCGAACACTACAATGATAAAACACTGCGCCTGTGTGATAATATATATCCTGCCGCTCCTGCCGCGGTGTTTCTTCCTAGTCCGGTAACTGTTGGCGGAGGCGCTCGTTTTCACTCTCAAGGTGGGCTATCCACCGCTTTTGCAGGGCAATTGCTTCGCGTTGAGCGGTAACCAGTTCATCGTTCGAACTCGGTTGAACAGTATCTACCGACGACACAATGGATGAAGGAGAAGCCGCCTGGGCTAAATCGGCCGGCAACAAGTCCTGGAGCTCCATCCCGAACAAAGCGGTGAGAGGCCGGTAGTAGCGTGCGTTGGGCATCGAACGGTCGCTCTCCCAGCCGCAGTAGGCGCTTTGGCAAACCCCCAATTGTTCGGCAACTTCGGCTTGCGAAAGTCGACGAGCTTTGCGCGCCTTTAGCAGCACGGCTCCAATTTTCATACGGTGGTGTATTAGGGGTAGACTAACAGGACCTGAAACTACTGACAGCCAAATGTATGCACTTACTGCGAAGAGCCAAACGTCATTCGCAAATTTTTTATATCCGCCGTACATATATCCTGACCCCGGATTCAACAGACCGCTACTGCAACAGCGGTGCGCTTTCCCCGTCAGCACTGCCACAGCAGTATTGAGAACCTAAAAGAGTAAAGGGACGCCATAACTGGCGTCCCCTTACTCTTTTAAACGCTCATGCGTCAGTTAAAAAAACTGCAGCCGGCAACAAAATGATACTGCCTTTTGCTATCCCTTCGCCGTGAGCGTCACATACGGAATAATACATTCCTCCAGCGAGATACCGCCGTGCTGGAATGTGTCTTTGTAATAGTTCACGTAGTAGTTATAGTTGTTGGGGTAGGCGAAGAAGTAGTCGCCGATGGTGAATACGTAGGCGGTGCTCACGTTTTCGCGGGGCAGGAAAATGCTTTCCGGCTTGCGCACCACGTACACGTCGCGCGAGTCTTCGAAGCCCAGGTTTTTGCCGTGCTTGTAGCGCAGGTTGGTGTTCGTGTTGCGGTCACCTACAATCTTGTAGGGGCGCTTGCAGCGGATGGTGCCGTGGTCGGTGGTGATGATGAGCTTGCCTTTTTTATCGGCAATGGTTTGCATCATCTCATACAGCGGCGAGTGCAGGAACCACGAGCGGGTGATGCTGCGGTAGGCCGATTCGTCGGCCGCCAGCTCGCGTATCATGGCCATGTCGGTGCGGGCGTGCGAGAGCATGTCCACGAAGTTGTACACGATGACGTTGCACTTGTAGTTGTTGTGCAGGTTGCTCATCTTGCCCAGCAAGTCTTTGCCGGCCTGCAGGTTGGTTACCTTGTGGTAGCTGTGCTTCACCTTCTGGTTGTTCTTCTGGAAATTAATTTCCATGAACTCGGCTTCGTGCAGGTTTTTGCCCTCGTCGTCCTGGTCGTCTACCCACAGGTTGGGGTATTTCTTTTGAATCTCGCTCGGCATCATGCCCGAGAAAATGGCGTTGCGCGCGTAGGCCGTGGTGGTGGGCAAAATAGCGTAATACATCTCCTCGCTGTCCACGGTGAACATTTCGGTGATGATGGGCTCCAGCACCTTCCATTGGTCGTAGCGCAGGTTGTCAATCAGCACGAAGTACACGGGCGTGTCGCCGGTGGCTTTCAGGGTCGGAAACACCCGCTCCTTAAACAGCTGGTGCGACATGAGCGGCGCGTTTTTGTCGTCGCCGTTCACCCAATCCTCGTAATCTTCCGTGATGAAGCGGCCGAAGTAGGTGTTGGCCTCATCCTTCTGCATGTTGAAGACTTCGGCCATGCTTTTGCCTTCGGTTTCGTTAATTTCCAACTCCCAGTACACCAGCTTCTTGTACACATCGGCCCACTCGGCGGGCGTTAGGCGGTCGGAAAGCTGCATGCCGAGCTGCCGGAAGTCGCGCTGGTAGCCGCTGTTAGTGGCTTCGCTCACGAGACGCTTGTTGTCGAGCACCTTTTTCACCGACAGCAGAATCTGGCTCGGATTCACTGGTTTGATGAGATAATCGGCAATTTTGGCGCCGATGGCCGACTCCATAATGTGCTCTTCCTCGCTCTTGGTAATCATTACCACGGGCACGGTGGGCCGGATGGCTTTGATTTCGGTGAGGGTTTGCAGGCCGGTAAGGCCAGGCATGTTCTCATCGAGAAACACCAGGTCGTAGCTCTTCTCTTGAATTTCCTCAATGGCATCGGCGCCGCTGTTCACGGGCGTCACGTCGTAGCCTTTTTCCTTCAGAAACAGCAAGTGGGGCTTGAGCAAGTCAATTTCGTCGTCGGCCCAAAGAATGGTGGTTTGTTGCATAGAATAGCGCCAGCTGTAAAATGGCGGTTAGGCAGAACGCGCTGTAAGAGGCGTTCGCAGGTGAATTGTTGCCGAACAAAGGTCCAGCTTGCGGGTAGAACGGTGGAATGCAGGTCCTAGTGCCCTGACCACCGGTCACGCCATAACACTTTACCGTAAACATGGCGGTTTGGTTATTGATTTATTGAGCGCTCAACCCGAGCGGGGCCAGCATGCTCCAAAGGGTTCACTTCGCAGGGACTCGGCAGGGCAGCTGCCCGCCACGCCTGCCCACACCGGCCAAACCTCATGCGGCTGTTGTTCTTTTGCAGCACGATTCCTATTGATACCCCGTTGGCGTGCCGCTGACGCCCCTCATGAATAAAAAGAAAATTTTTAACGACCCGGTGTACGGCTTCGTCACCATCCCGACGGAATTCCTATTTGACCTCATCGAGCACCGGTATTTCCAACGGCTGCGCCGGATTCAGCAGCTGGGGCTCACCGGGTTTGTGTATCCGGGGGCGCTGCACACGCGCTTTCACCACGCGCTGGGCGCCATGCACCTCATGTCGCTGGCCCTGCGCACGCTCAAGGACAAAGGCGTGAAAATTTCGGCGGCGGAGGGTGAAGCGGCGCTGGCGGCCATTCTGCTCCACGACATCGGCCATGGCCCGCTCTCCCACGCTCTGGAAACCGCCATTTTTCAGGATGTGCCACATGAGCAGCTCTCGCTTTTTCTCATGCAGCGGCTCAATGTAGAGTTCGACGGCAAGCTCACGCTTGCCATCGACATCTTTAAAGGCACCTACGGCCGGCCATTTTTCCATCAATTGGTGAGTAGCCAGCTCGACATGGACCGGCTCGACTACCTGAACCGCGACTCCTTTTACACCGGCGTGGAGGAAGGCCGCCCAGGGGCCGACCGCCTCATCAAAATGCTGCGCGTGCACGAGGAACGGCTGGTACTGGAGGAAAAAGCCGTGTATTCGGTGGAGAATTTCCTGGTGAGCCGCCGCCTCATGTACTGGCAGGTGTATCTGCACAAAACCGTGACCAGCGCCGAGCAAATGGTGATTCGCACCGTGCAGCGGGCCCGCGACCTGGCCCGGCGCGGCGTGGAGGTGCCCGCAAACTCCTGCCTGAGCTACTTCCTGGGCAGGGCCGTGAGCCTGGCGGAATTTGAAAAGGACGAGAAAATCCTCAGTCACTTCGTGGAGCTAGACGACTACGATATCTGGTCGGCCATTAAAGCCTGGGCCGGCCACCCGGATGTGGTGCTGAGCTACCTGGCCAAGAGTATTTTGCACCGCAACCTGCTCAAAATCGTGCTCGCACCCGAGCCGTTCGATGAGGAGTTCCGGCTGGGCATCCGCGAGTTGATTGAGGAGAAATTCAACCTGCCGCCCGCTGAAGCCGAGCTACTGATGATTCCCGGCCGCCTGAGCAACAGTGCCTACAACGCCGAAAGCCAGGAGCCCATCGAAATCCTGACCAAAAAAGGCGACGTGGTGAACGTGATGGATGCTTCCGACCTGCCCAACATTCGCGCCCTCAGCCAGCGCGTGGAGAAATTCTACATCTGCTACCCCAAAGAGATTGTTTGATAGTAGTGAGTGGGTAACGGTAAGTGGTCAATGCCTTTTCATGCCTCAATTAACCACTAACCGCTAACCACTCACTACTCACCACTACTTTTGCCCGCTATGGAATTTACTATTCAGCAAATCGCCGAGGTGCTCGGCGGCACCGTGGAAGGCGACGCGACCCAGCGGATTTCGAGCCTGGCCAAAATTGAAGAAGCCCAGGCCGGCTCGCTTACGTTCCTTTCCAATTCCAAATACGAGTCGTTTTTGTACGAAACCAGTGCCTCCGCGGCCATCGTGGGCCGGACGCTGGAGTTGCGCCAGACAGTTCGACCAACGCTGATTCGCGTTGAAGACCCGTATTCGGCGTTCAGCCAGCTGCTGGAATTTTACGCGCAGGCCACCCGCACTGGCAAGCGCGGCGTGGAGCAACCATCGTACATCGGCGAAACTTCGGTAATTGGGGCGGGGCACTACCGGGGCGCCTTTTCTTACATTGGCGAGCAGTGCCAGCTGGGCGAAAACGTGCTGATTTTTCCGCATGCCTACATCGGCGACCGGGTCACGATTGGGGCGGGCAGTATTATCCACGCGGGTGCCAAAATCTATTCTGACACCGTTATCGGGCAGTTTTGCGTGGTGAAAGCGGGCGCCGTGGTGGGCACCGACGGCTTCGGCTTTGCGCCCCAGCCCGACGGTTCCTACAAGGCCATTCCCCAAATCGGCAACGTGGTGCTGGAAGACTACGTGAGCATCGGGGCCAATGCCACGATAGACTGCGCCACCCTGGGCGCCACCCGCGTGGGCCGGGGCAGCAAAATCGACAACCTGGTACAGCTGGCTCATAACGTGGAAATTGGCCAACATACGGTCATCGCGTCCCAGACCGGCATTGCGGGCTCGGCCAAAATTGGCGACCACTGCGTGCTGGCCGGGCAGGTGGGCATGGCCGGCCACGTCACGCTGGCCAACAAAACGACCGTTACGGCCCAGTCGGGCGTGGGCAAAAACGTGAAGCAGGAAGGGCTGATTCTGCAAGGCTCCACGGCCTTCGATTTCAAGCAAAACCAACGTGCCCAAATCGTTTTTCGCCGCCTGCCTGAGCTGGAACAGCGCCTGGAGCGCTTGGAGAAGGCGAAAAACGCGGCGGAAAAGCCCTAGCTTTGCAGTCAGGTTTGAGCTGTTAGCTATTAGCGGGGGGCGTTATTTGCCCCTTAGCTGTTAGCACTGCTCAATTATCTGCATTCAATTGCGCGAAGAAAAGGCTAACAGCTAACAGCCAATAGCTAACAGCTATCAAATGAACGACAAGCAACACACTATTAAGGCGCCGGTTACCGTGCGCGGCATCGGACTGCACACGGGCGTGGAGGCGACCATGACGTTTTGCCCCGCGCCCGTGGGGCACGGCTACAAATTTCAGCGCGTGGACATGCCCGGCCAGCCCATTGTCGACGCCGACGTGGACAATGTGGTGGACCTGAGCCGCGGCACCACCATCGAGCAGAACGGGGCCCGCATCAATACGGTAGAGCACACCCTGGCGGCTTTGGTGGGCATGCAGCTTGATAACGTGCTCATTCAGCTCTCGGGCCCCGAACCGCCCATCATGGACGGCTCCTCGGCCGAGTTCGTCAAAGCCCTCGAATCGGTGGGTCTGGAAGAGCAGAACGCGCTGCGCAACTACTACGAAATCCCGGAGAGTATTCGCTACGTCGATAATGCCCGGGGCGTGGAAATTGCGGCCCTGCCCCTGTCCGACTACCGCCTCACGGTGATGGTGGACTATAACTCGCCGGTGCTGGGCTCGCAGCACGCCACGCTGGCCGACATCGGTCAGTTTGGGGCAGAAATTGCCTCCTCGCGCACGTTTTGCTTTTTGCACGAGCTGGAAATGCTCTACAAAAACAACCTCATTCGCGGCGGCGACCTCAGCAACGCCATCGTGGTAGTGGACCGCGTGGTGACCGACGAGGAGCTCAACGACCTGGCCAAAATGCTGGGCAAGCCCCGCGTTTCGGTCAAGAAAGAAGGCATTCTGAACAATGTGGACCTGCGCCACAAAAACGAGCCCGCCCGCCACAAGCTGCTCGACCTCGTGGGTGACCTGGCCCTGGTAGGCCGGCCCCTGAAAGGCCAGATTCTGGCCGCCCGCCCCGGCCACGCCGCCAACGTGGCCTTCGCCAAACGCATCAAAAAGAAGATGCTTGAGGCCCACAGCAACCCCGTGCCGCAGTACGACCCCAGCCGCGAGCCAGTGATGGACATCAACCGCATTATGCAGGTGCTGCCCCACCGCTACCCCTTCCTGCTGATTGACAAAATCATTCACCTCGACGACCAGATGGTGACTTCGGTGAAGAACGTGACCATGAACGAGCCGTTCTTTCAGGGCCACTTTCCCGGCAACCCGGTGATGCCTGGTGTGCTGCAAGTGGAAGCAATGGCCCAAACGGGCGGCATTCTGGTGATGAATACCGTGCCCGACCCCGAAAACTACTGGCAGTACTTCCTGGGCATCGAGAATTGCCGCTTCCGCAAAAAAGTATTGCCCGGCGACACCATCTTATTCCACTGCCAGCTGTTAGCTCCTATCAAACGCGGCATTGCCAAAATGCGGGGCCAGGCATTTGTGAACGGTAAAGTGGTGATGGATGCAGAAATGAGTGCGGCTATCGTTCGCAAAGACGCTTAGATTTTCAATTAATAATTAGTAATTAATAATTAGCGGTTGGTAAATAATATTTCCTTCCACTACCTAATTCATAATTACTCATTTTTAATTACTAATTAACCCAACATGATTTCTCCCCTCGCCTCTATTCACCCTTCTGCTCGGCTCGCGCCGAGCGTCACCGTCGAACCCTTCACGACCATAGCGGCCGATGTTGAGATTGGGGAGGGCACGTGGATAGGGCCGAATGTGACGATAATGAATGGCGCGCGCATTGGGGCGCACTGCCAGGTTTTTCCGGGTGCGGTGGTAAGCGCAGTGCCCCAGGATTTGAAGTTTGCCGGGGAGCACACCACGGTTGAAATTGGGGACTACACCGTGCTGCGCGAGTGCGTGACCGTGAACCGCGGCACCGTGGACCGGGGCCGCACCGTGGTGGGTACTCACTGCCTGCTGCAAGCCTATGTGCACGTAGCCCACGATTGCATCATCGGCGACTATTGCGTGATTTCGAACTCGGTGCAGATTGCCGGACACGTGACGGTGGGCGACTGGGCCATTTTGGGTGGCACCTCGGCCATTCATCAGTTTGTAAGCATTGGGGCGCACGCCTTTGTGGGCGGCGGCTCGCTGGTGCGGAAGGACATTCCGCCGTTCATCAAAGCGGCCCGCGAACCCCTCACCTATGCCGGCGTGAACTCGGTGGGGCTACGTCGCCGCGGCTACAGCGAGCAGCAGGTCACGGACCTGCACAACCTTTACCGCCTGCTTTTCCTGGGTGGCATGAACACGCAGGATGCCATTGCCCGCATCGAGGCCGAAATCACTCCTTCGCCGGAGCGGGAGCTTGCGCTGGATTTTGTGCGGGCGGCTTCTCGGGGCATCATCAAAGGTCCCAAGCGCGACAAGTACGACGAAACCCAGCTGGACTAAAAACACTTTCTGCGCCCCAGAATTATTAATTACTAATTATCAATTACTAATTGCTAATTACCGCCACCGGCCTGGGCAAGCGCTTTCAGCGCGACTGGATTTACCGGGGGCTCACGCGCACCTTTGCGCCGGGCAGTGCCACCGCCGTACTCGGGCCCAACGGCGCCGGCAAAAGCACGCTGCTCAACACCATTTCCGGCCAGCTGCTGCCCACCGAAGGTGCGATTTCCTACCAGCTTAGCGGCCGCACGGTAGCCGTGGAGGACCTGCCGCAGCACCTGGCCTACGCGGCTCCGTACCTGGAGTTGCTGGAAGAATTGACGCTGCTGGAGCTGCTGCGTTTCCACAGCCAGTTCAAACCCTTCCGGCCGGACATGACGCTGGACAAGCTGATTGATTTGATGTACCTCGAAAAAGCGCGCCACCGGCTGGTGCGCGAGTTCTCGTCGGGCATGAAACAACGTTTAAAGCTGGCGCTGGCCCTGTATGCTGACGCTCCGCTGCTCCTGCTCGACGAGCCCACCACCAACCTCGACGAAACGGGCGTGGCCTGGTATCAGGAGCACGTGCAGGCTACTCGCGCCGGCCGCACGCTACTATTAAGCTCCAACGTGCCGGCCGAATACGCGTTTTGCAATGAACAGCTATTGGTCACCAGCTATCAGCCGGCTTCTTTATAACCATTAATTAATTTACAGGTTCAGTTGGCTAATTCAATAAAACCACACGTAGTTAAGCACCCCGTCGAAACACCCGATTCCGGTAGTTGAGCCGCGTTTTAAAACGATGAAACCGGACCGGGCTTAACCCTGAATCCGCTCGTTCCGTATCTTCGCGGCCGCTTTAGGCCCAATTCTCCACTTTAATTATAACCGCCCCGGCCATGATAGATAACGACGACCTGGACGACGACTTGCTCGACGACGACGATAACCTGGACTCTTACGCCTCAAAAGGCGGCGCCGCGGCCCTTGGCAACACCGAAGACCGTCTTTCGGCCAAATACGCGGACTACCTGATGTGGACTGACACCGGCTCCACGCACGATGAAGCCCTCGACCTGGCCAACATGACCGAGGAAGAATTTGTGGAAGCTGAGCGGGCCGAAAACGCCGAACGGGGCGCCTTCACCAGCCTCAACGATGACGACGACGAGTTTGCTGACGACGACGAGGACGACGAAGATGAAGGCTACAGCAGCGGGCGCGGCAGTCGCGGCGGCAGCAAATTCGATAGCGACGACTACTAATTCGGCTTGCATTTCCAGCGCATAAAAAATACCCCGACCGAATATTCGGTCGGGGTATTTTTTATGCGCTGGATACGTACTACAACCACTACCTGCCGAATACCTGCTTGAGGATGTCGGAGGTGCGGGCGGCGGGGTTCTTACGAATTTTTACTTCCTCGTTGGCCAGCAGAATAAACAGCCCGTCTACCGCTTTCTGGGTGGTATAGGCCGATAGGTCCGTCTGCACGGGCGTCATCAGCGGGATGCGGTTGTACTGACTGGTCATTTTTTTATACGCATTGCCCGCGCCTACCTGGTCGATGGCCGCGCTGATATCCGGTTTGAATGCCGCGATAAGCTGCGCTTCGGTGGACTTGCGCAGAAACTGCGTGGCAGCATCCGTCGAGCTGCTGGTTACCAAAGTCAAAGCATCCGAAATACTGATAATGGTAAGTGCGTTGAGGAAAATCTCTTTGGCTTTGGGCGCGGCGGCCTCGGCGGCCCGGTTGAGCTGGGTTTCGAAGGATTCCACCAGCGTATTCATGCCCGGAAAGCGGCTCAGAGTCGTTTTCATCAGGAGGGCATCCTCGGGAAAGGGAATGTGAATCTCATCGTTCAAGTTGAATCCATCGGGTTCGGAGGCGAACTGAACGGCCTTGATGATGCCCTTATTTAGCGCGTCTTTGATGCCCGCGCTTGCCATCGATTCGGTGAGGGGCGCGGCGGCGGGTGCGGGCGTAGCGACAGCGGCACTGGCGGCGGCCGCTTTTGCCGCTGCAGCTTTGGCGGCGGTGGCTTTGGCGGCAGCAGCTTTAGCAGCAGTGGCGCGGTTAGCCGCCGCTTTTTTGGCAGCGGCAGATTTTGCGGCAGATGATTTTTTGGTGGTTTGAGCGTGGGCGGCGGGGGCCGCCAGGGCCAACAGGCCGGCTACCAGCAGACCGCTGGCAATGCGAGTAAACATGAAAAAACTGTCGCGACGGGAAAACCGGAAAGCCCCTATGGCTGTCGTTGGACCGCCGCGTGTGCAAATTGAAGACAAATTTGCGGCCAAACCAATTCTTACCCCCTCCTGATGTCCTCCCCAGCGCCTGTCACCGACCTGCTCTTCTTCCCAACTACCTACGCCGCGCCGCCCGATGTGGAGATTATGACCATCGGCGATGAGTTGCTGTACGGGCAGGTCATCGATACCAATTCGGCATTTATGGGCCAGGAGTTGGGGAAGCTGGGCTTGCGCGTGCGCCAGATTTCCTCGGTTTCGGACCGGGCCGATGAAATAGTGGCCGCCCTCGACCAGGCCCGACAGCGCGCCCAGGTAGTGCTCATCACCGGCGGCCTGGGCCCCACCAAAGACGACCTCACCAAGCACGTGCTGGCCCGCTATTTCGGCGCCGAGCTGGTGCTGCACGCGCCCACGCTCCGCCACGTGGAAGAAATATTTCAACGTTTCCAGCGTCCCATGCTCGACGTGAACCGCCAGCAGGCCCTGGTGCCCGCCAACTGCGAAGTGCTGCACAATGCGGTGGGCACCGCGCCCGGCATGTGGTTCAACGACCAGGGAACCGTGTTTGTAAGCATGCCCGGCGTCCCCTTCGAAATGAAGCGGCTGATGACGGACCACGTGCTGCCGCGCCTGCAAGCCCTGTTCCACCTGGCGCCCATCGAGCACTTGGTGGTGATGACGGCCGGCCTGGGCGAGTCGTTTCTGGCGGCAAAAATTGCCGACTGGGAAGAAGCACTGCCGGCCAATATCAAACTGGCTTATCTGCCCAGCTTCGGGGCCGTACGCCTACGCCTCACCGGCACCGCCGATGGCCTGCCCGACCTGCGCGGGCGCATGTTAGCGCTGCTACCCGTGCTGCGCGAGCGCATTGGGGAGTATGTTTTTGCCGAGGAAGAAACCCCGCTGGAAGCGGCCATTGGCAAGCTATTGCTGGCACGAAACCTCACCATTGGCACAGCCGAAAGCTGCACCGGCGGCCTCGTGGCGCAGCGTCTCAGTAGCGTGCCGGGCAGCTCGGCCTACTTCCGGGGCAGCATCGTGGCCTACCACAACGACATTAAGCAAAGCGAGCTGGGCGTGCAAGCCGAAACGCTGGCCCAATACGGCGCCGTGAGCGAAGCCACCGTGCGCGAAATGGCCGAGGGCGCCCGCCGCCGCCTCGGCGTGGATGTGGCCGTGGCTACGAGCGGCATCGCCGGCCCCACCGGCGCCACCGACACCAAGAAAGTGGGTACGGTATGCCTGGCCTACGCCGATGCGACCCAAACCATCAGCAAGGAATATGTGCTGGACCGGGGCCGCGGGCTCAACGTAGAATACGCCGCGCAGTCGTTACTCACGCTGCTACGGCAGCAGCTGGCGGCTATGAATGTGTGATTTTAGAGCTTGAAATACTCACTCGCGCAAAAACAACCGCAGTAAAAAAAGTTGTTATTCGGAGCACATCTGAAGCATCTCGCTCGCCTTATTGAAGCGGCCCAACGAGGCGAGCGAGATGCTTCGGCTGCGCTCAGCATGACAAACGGTAACGCAAAAATCCCCGACGCTTGAAGGCATCGGGGATTTTTAATTTATACTATCTGAGCGTTTATGCAGCCGAGGTTTCGTCGGTCAAGGCGCGCATGATTTCGTGGCCCATCTTGTCGCGCTTGGTGGCCAAATAGGCTTCGTTGTGGGGATTGGAGTGGATTTCGATGGGCAGCGTCTCCACGATTTCGAGGCCGTAGCCGATGAGGCCGGTGCGCTTCTTAGGGTTGTTGGTGAGCAGGCGCATCTGGCGCACCCCCAGGTCGCGCAGGATGCTGGCTCCCACGCCGTAGTCGCGCTCGTCGCCCTGAAAGCCCAGGTCTTCGTTGGCCTCCACCGTGTCGCGGCCCTGCTCCTGCAGCTTGTAGGCTTTCAGCTTGTTGAGCAGACCGATGCCGCGCCCCTCCTGGTTCATGTACACGATAACGCCGCGGCCTTCCTGCTCAATCTGACGCATGGCCTGACGCAGTTGCGGGCCGCAGTCGCAGCGGCAGGACCCGAAGATGTCGCCCGTCACGCAGGAGCTGTGCACGCGCACCAGCACCGGTTCCGGGCCGCTGAGGTCGCCCTTCACCAGCGCTAAATGCTTGGCGTTGTTCGAGTTTTGCGTGTAGGCGTAAAGGTCGAAATCACCGTCTTCAGTGGGCATTTTCACCGCAATTTCGCGGGTAATGAGGCTTTCCGTGGCGAGGCGGTATTTAATGAGGTCCTGCACCGAAACCAGCTTGAGGTCCCACTTTTTGGCCACAATCTCCAGGTCGGGCAGGCGGGCCATTTCGCCGTCTTCCTTCAGAATCTCAACCAGCACCCCGGCCGGGGCCAGCCCCGCCAGACGGGCCAGGTCCACCGCTGCTTCGGTGTGGCCGGCGCGGCGCAGCACGCCTTCCTTACGGGCCTTAAGGGGGAAAATATGGCCCGGCTTGCCCAGCTCTTCGGGTTTGGTGGCGGGGTCAATAAGGGCCAGAATGGTCTTGCTGCGGTCGGAGGCCGAGATGCCCGTGGTCACGCCATTCTTGAGCAAGTCGACCGAAACCGTGAAGGGCGTGGCGTGCAGGGCCGTATTATGGCCCACCATCAGCTCGAGGCCCAGCTCTTCGCAGCGCTGCTCGGGCAGCGAGGCACAAACCAAGCCGCGCCCGTGGGTGGCCATGAAGTTGATGATTTCCGGGGTGGCGCACTCGGCGGCGCAGATAAAGTCGCCTTCGTTTTCGCGGTCTTCGTCGTCGACGACAATTACAACCTTGCCAGCGCGGATATCGGCAATGGCGGATTCGATGGTATCAAGCATGGATGGGGTATTTCGGGCCATAACAACGGGGGCCGCCGCAAAGTTAGCCCGCCGCCGGGCGCCGGGTACGCGGGCCCGCTACCGGCCTTGCTGGAAGCGCTGCGTAGGCTGCCAAATAGTGGTTTTGACGCCGCGCAAATAGCGCACGTAGCCCACCAGCAGCGCCGCGTTCATGCTGTAAAAATGGGTTATGAAGCGCAACAGCCGCGAATTCCAGCCCAGCCGGCGCAGGCCGCCATCCACGAGCAGCAGCAGCGGCAGGGCCAGCTGCCCGGCCAGCGCCATCTGGAAAAACCACCCGGCCCCGCGCCCCACCAGCCCCACCGTGGCCAGTAGCAGCAGCAGCAGCAGGTGCGGTGTGTACCAGCGCAGCACTTTGTGCGACCACAGCGCAAACGCCCCGCCCTGCCACGGCGGCCAAAGCAGCGCCCGAAATTCCTTCAGATTCTGAAAGTTGCCGGCCGAAATCCGCGCCTTACGCCGAAACTCCTCCGGTAGCCGGTCCGACACGTCTTCGTAGCACACGGCGTCCAGCTCGTTGATGGCCTGGTAGCCGTCGCGCACCACGGCCATCGTGCTGTAAAAGTCATCGACCAGAAAAGCCGCCGGCGCCGGGTGGTAGCAGGCCCGACGCACCGCGAAGCAGCCGCCAAAAGCGCCCATCATACTGCCCCACAGCACGCCCTCCCGGTATTTTATAAGATTCTCGCGTTCCAGGTACGCCTTTTCCTGGCCTGAAATTCCTTCGGCGCGGTGTTCGGGGTTGAGAATGTGGCCGCCCACCAGGCCGATGGGCGGATGCTGAAAGTGCTTGACCAGATGATACAACGTATCGGGAGCAAAAAACACGTTGGCATCGGTGAGCACCAGAATGGGCGCAGTAGCCTGTTGGGCCAGGTTTTCGATGACGCCGGGCTTACCGATTCGCTTTGTGTAGGCCTCAAAATGCAGCCGGGGATATTGCGTGGCCAGCCGGGCCAGCAGCTCGTTGGTTTGGTCCGAGGAGTTATCCGAGCCCACCAGCAACCGCAGCCGGTCGAGCGGGTAAGTGGTGGCGAAGGTGGAACGGATTTTCTCCACTATCACGGCCTCCTCGTTGTGCGCGGCCAGCAAAATATCCACGGCGGGCAGGTCGGCGGCGGTGGGCCCAAATACGTTTTGGTTTTGACGGCGGCCACGGGCCAGCTCCCGCAGCAGCAGCGGAAACAGCACGTAGGTATGCGCCACTAGCAGCAAGCACACCCAAAACACTATCAGGAGCACTGGCATACCCATCAGGCTTCCACGGGCAGCAGCCGCTCATACAGGTCCACGAAGCGTTGCGTGACGCGGCGGTTGTCGTAGAGGTCGGTGGCTGTGCGGGCAGCAGCGGCGCCGATGGCAGCCGTTGGCAGCTCGCCGCGGCCCCAGGCCCGGAGTGCCGCTATCCACGCGGCGGCCGACTCGCGGAGCAGGATATCTTCCCCGTCGCGCACGGCAATGCCCTCGGCCCCCAGCGACGTGCTCAGCACTGCTTTGCCCAGGGTCATGGCTTCGATGATTTTAACGCGCATGCCGCCGCCGCTGAGCAGCGGCACCAGCATCAGGTCGTACTGCTGCATAAAGCGGGGAGCCGATTTCACGAAGCCGTGCACGATTACGTTGTCGGTGCGGGGCGCGAGCAGGCTGGCGGGCGTGCCGCTGCCCGCTACGTGCAGCTCCACGTCCGGCATCTCGGCATGAATGGTGGGCCAGACCTCGCGTAGCAGCCACTCCAGGCCTTCCAGGTTGGGCAGCCAGTTCAGAGAACCGATGAGGAACAACGTGCGCGGCGCGGGCCGCAGGCTGGGGTCGGGGCTGATGCGGGCCATTTCCACGCCCGCCGGAATGAACACCACGGGTTCCGGGCAACCCAGGGCCCGCAGGCGTTGGGCATCGTCGTCGGTGATGGCCGCTACAGCGTCGAACTGCGGCAGGTGGCGGCGCTCGAATTTCTCCAGCCGGGCGGCCATAGTGCGCAGCAGCAGCTTTTTAATAACGTTTTTTTCGCGGCTGGCCAGCGCTTTCCAAATCGTGAATTCCAGGTTGTGGGCCCGCAGCACCAAGGGCGGCACCACCAGCTCGGCGCTATGCTGCCGCCCCAGAAACTCGGCATACCAGGCCACAAACGTGCCTTCCAGCTGCACCACATCCACGGCTTCAGTGCGCAGCAGCTCCAGCAGCTTCTCCCCCACCGCCGGGCTGATGAACCGCTCGGCAATGTAGGGCTGGCGACTGAAAAGCAGATTTTTCAGGGCCCGGCGGGGCGAAATATCGGTATCAATCTCCACCGTTACCAGCCGGAAATTCGGGCCCAGGTGGTCGAGGGCGTTGGCGGGCTGGTGGTGTTTGGGCGTATTGATGGCCAGCATCGTGACGCGGTGGCCAGCCTGCAGCAGCCCGGCAGCCACATCGTGCATGGCAATGGCGCCCCCGGTATGCAGCGGAAATGGAACGCGGGGCAGGAGTTGCAGGATATGCATTTGGTCGAATTATGAGGCAGAAATCAGACGTTATGAATGGCGCTTTGCAGGTATTCCAACTCGTAATTTCTACTTAATCTTCAGTTCCCGAAACCGGACTTCAAAGTGCTGAATCTGTTCCTCGCTGCCCAGCACCAGCAGCACTTCGCCCGGCGCGGGTACGTGGTCTATTGGCGGGCTCATGAGCAGGGCGCCGGTGGCGTTGCGCAGGCCGATTACGGTGGCCCCGGTGAGGGAGCGAACGTCCATCTGCCGAATGCTGGACCCGCGTAAGTCCTTCCGCAGCTGCTCAAATGTCATTTCTTCGAGGCGCAGCTTGTCGGCGCTCAGGCCCGAAATCAAATCCAGGAACCGGATAATTTCGGGGCGCACCACCAGCTTGGCCATGTGCGAGCCCCCAATTTCGTCGGGCATCACCACCGAATCGGCACCCGCGAAAAGCAGCTTGCTTTCGGAGGTTTTCAGCGAGGCACGGGCGATAATTTTCAGGCGCGGGTTGAGGGCGCGCGCCGAAAGGGCCACAAACACATTATCCGCGTCCTTGGGCAGGGAGGTGATGAGAGCCGACGCCCGCTCCACGCCGGCTTGCGAGAGCACAGTATCGGAAGTGGCATCGCCGAAGACGGTGAATATTTTGCCGCCCGCCAGCCCGTCGCCGTCAAAATCTTCGCCGGAACGACCTTCTGTGAGGCTTTTCATCAACTCCTCGCTCGATTCGATAACCACTACGCGGGCGCCGCTGGCCCGCAATTCCTGGTAGGCCCGCCGCCCGTTGCGCCCGAAACCGCAGACGATGATGTGCCCGCTAAAACGCTTAATTTCCTGGTCGGTTCGAAACATTCGATACATTTTGTGCAACTGCCCATCAAAGATAATCGCCGAAATTACCGACAGCAGGTAGGCCACCACCACCAGGTTGTAGAGAATGTAGATGGAAACGAACAGCCGGCCAGCCGGAGAAAACGGGTGCAGCTCGCCAAAGCCCACCGTGGCAATGGTGGTCACGGTCATGTAAAAAGCATCGACCGGGCCATAATTTTCGATTTGGGTGTAGCCCAGCATTCCGACCACCAGGCTCAGTCCCGAAAGGATGCCGGCCAGTATCAGGCGGTTGATGGCAATGCGTTTTATCATATTTTCGTTTAGTAACTGACCTTACGCCACTCAGGCGCCAACCTCACGGGAACTCTTTGGGGCATAGCCCCCTGTCCCAAAGAGAAGGAAACCCAACGTTAGTTCTAATAAAGCTAGATTCTAGAGATTAAAGCTAATCCCCCATTCCTTGGAAGAGGGGTTAGAAAGGTTTGCGGCCGGGTGGCGTAAAAGCAGCAAGCAACCGTTCCAACCGACTCAGGCTCCTCGCGCTACTACCGTGCCTAATAGAGCGGCCAGCTCATTATCGAGTTCCTTGAGGCGCTTGATGTCGCCCAGGATTTCGAACATTTCGGCGTCTTCGAGCGGGTGGCGCAGCTTGTCGAGGCAAATATCCAGCTCGCGCTGCACGTGCACTTTGTTGAGGCGCAGCACGGCGTTGTCGCAGGCCAGCTTGGGCAGGTCGACTTCGTTGAAGACGTAGATTTCCTTGGTGCGCCAGTTCGGGCTGATTTCGTAGCGTTCGGTGGCGAGGTCGGTAATGAGGCTGCGAATGTCGGCCCGCTCGTTTTGGGCCAGCTGGCGGGCGTCGGGGAAACGGTTGGCCATCAGCTCCTGGCGGCAGATTTCCCACATTTCGGCGTAGAGCGGCACCGTGAGGGGATTCTCGCCCAACTCGTTTAGCAGGTAGGCCGCCACGCTGACGTCGGCGTCTACCTCGCGGCCCGCGTAGAGCACCAGCAGCCGCAGCACCTCGCGCTCGCAGAGCTTGAGCACGTCGGGCGTTTCCTCCTCCTCGGCCTTCGTTGCGGGTGCAGCTGCTCCTAGTGCCTCAGCGGCTTCGGCGCCGCCATACATGAGCATTTCGGCCTCTTCCTCGTCGGTCATGGGCCGGGCGGCCGAAGCCGGGCGGGCGTTGCCGCCAGACGCGTAGCCAGTGTTGGCGCTGCCCGCGCCACTGCCGTAATTGCCCGCGTTGCCCGTAGCCTGCCGGGCGGCCGGAGCCTTCACCAACTTATTATACTCGGTGATAAGCACCTGCTCGTCAATGCCGAACGTGGCCGACGTCTGCTGCAAAAACACCTGGCGCTTGATGGCGTCGGGCACTTTGGCGATGCTATGGAGCACGTCACGGATGGCCTCGGCCTTCTTCACGGGGTCGTTGCTGGCCTCGCGGGCCACGAGCGTGGTTTTGAAGCTGATGAAGTCCTGGCTCTTGGTTTCGATGTACTCGGTGAAGCGCTGGTCGCCCACTTTGCGAATGTAGCTGTCGGGGTCGTCGCCATCGGGAAACAGCACCACGCGCACGTTCAGGCCGCCTTCGAGCAGCAAATCAGTGCCGCGCAAGCTGGCTTTGATGCCGGCCGCATCACCATCATAAAGCACCGTCACGTTATCGGAATACCGCTTGATGAGCCGAATCTGGCCTTCGGTGAGCGAAGTGCCCGACGAGGCCACCACGTTTTTAATCCCGCCCTGATAAAGGCTCAAAACGTCCAGATAGCCTTCTACCAGATAGCAAACCTCCTGCGTGCGAATGGCCTGTCGGGCCTGGAACAGGCCGTAGAGCACGTCCGACTTGTGGTAAATCTCCGACTCGGGCGAATTGAGGTACTTCGCCATCTTGTCGTCGCGCTTCAGGGTGCGCGCCCCGAAGCCCACCACCCGGCCGCTGATGTTGTGAATCGGGAACATCACGCGGCCCCGGAACCGGTCGTAGCGCCGGCCGGTGTCCTTGCCCTGGTCGTCGGTTTTGATGACGGTGAGGCCGGTTTTTTCCAGGTATTTCTTGTCGTAGCCGGCCGTTTCGGCGGCTTTCATCAGGTCGTCCCAGCTATCTAGCGAGTAGCCGAGCTCGAAGGTCTGGATGGTGCTCAGGTTCAGGCCGCGCTCCTTGAGGTAGCCGAAACCGATGCTCATGCCCTCGTCGGAGTTGAGCAGCAGGCGGTGGAAGTGGTTTTTGGCGAAGTCCGAGACGATGAACTGGGAGTCGCGCTCGTTCTGCTCCAGCTGCTGCTGGGGCGTTTTTTCCTCCTCCTGAATCTCGATGGCGTACTTTTTGGCCAGGTATTTCAGGGCCTCCACGTAGGAGGTGCCTTCCACGTCCATCACAAACTGCACCACGCCGCCGGCCTTGCCGCAGCCGAAGCATTTGTAGAGACTCTTGGCTGGGTTCACCGAAAACGAGGGGGACTTCTCGTTGTGGAACGGGCACGGGGCCCACAGATTCTGGCCTTTGCGCTTGAGCTGCACAAAGTCGCCAACGACTTCCACGATGTCGGCGGTCTGAATAATCTGGTCAACTAGTTCTTTGGGGATGCGGGCCATCTGGGGGGCAGGAATGAAACTTCTGGCGGCGCGGCCGGCTCACCTCACCCCTAGCCCCCTCTCCCGCGGAGAGGAGGAACTAGTGCTAAACTAGTTTCTAGTTTTTCCAGATTAGAAGCTAAAATGTCTAAAGCTAGAAACTAGTCCCCCCTCTCCGCGGGAGAGGGGGCTAGGGGGTGAGGTGAACGCGGAGGGCGTTATCTCCAACAAATTTCGCCCTACTTTCTCCTGCGTCCTACCTTTGCCCGGAATAAACTCCGCGCAAGATGCCCGCATACCGCCCCGAAGAAATCGAAAAGAAGTGGCAGGCCCACTGGAAACAGCACAGCACCTTCCAGACCCAGAACCACTCCGAGAAGCCCAAATACTACGTGCTCGACATGTTTCCCTACCCCTCCGGGGCGGGCCTGCACGTAGGGCACCCGCTGGGTTACATTGCCTCCGATATCGTGACGCGCTACAAGCGTCTGCGCGGCTTCAACGTGCTGCATCCCATGGGTTTCGACTCGTTTGGCTTACCCGCCGAGCAGTACGCCATCCAGACCGGCCAGCACCCCGCGCTCACCACCGACAAGAACATTGAAACCTACGTGCAGCAGCTCAGCAGCCTCGGTTTCAGCTACGACTGGAGCCGCGAAGTGCGGACTTCGGATGCCAGCTACTACAAGTGGACGCAGTGGATTTTCCTCAAGCTGTTCAACTCCTGGTACAACCTCGACACCGACCGCGCCGAGCCGCTGACGGACCTCACGGCCCGTTTTGCCGCCACCGGCAGCGAGGGCATCCGCGCCGCCGGCGACGATGGCGACCGGCTCAGCTTCTCGGCCGGACAATGGCAGCTATTCAGCGAAAAGCAGAAGCTGGCCGCCGTGCTCCCATACCGCCTTGCCTATCAGCAGGATACGTCCGTGAACTGGTGCCCCGGCCTGGGCACGGTGCTGAGCAACGATGAAGTGAAGGACGGTTTGAGCGAGCGCGGCGGCTTCCCCGTCGAGCGCCGCCTCATGCCCCAGTGGAACCTGCGCATAACCGCCTACGCCGACCGTCTGCTAGCCGGCCTCGACCAGCTCGACTGGCCCGATGCCGTGAAGGAGATGCAGCGCAACTGGATTGGCAAGAGCATCGGGGCCGAAGTGACGTTTTTAATTAAAAATGAAGAATTAAAAATTAAAAATTCTGCGGATGCCTCATCGGCGGCGGGAGAAGCGGCGGCCGGCATCAAAGTCTACACCACGCGGGTTGATACGATTTACGGGGCCACTTTCCTGGTTTTGGCTCCTGAGCATGAGCTGGTGGACCAACTGACCACCCCTGCCCAACGCGCCGCCGTGGATGAGTACATCGCCGCCACCAAGCGCCGCTCGGAGCGCGACCGCATGGCCGATGCTAAAACCGTATCCGGCGTGTTCACCGGCGCCTACGCTCTGAACCCGGTGAACGACGAGCCCGTGCAAATCTGGCTGGCCGACTACGTGCTGGCCGGCTACGGCACCGGCGCGGTGATGGCCGTGCCCAGCGGCGACCAACGAGACTACCTCTTTGCCCAGCATTTTGGCCTGCCCATCCCGGCCATTTCCGACGCGCAAACCGGCCTCGACCAGCAGGCCGACCCCACCAAGGAAGGCCGCTACATCAATTCCGGCATCATCAACGGCCTCACCTACAAGGAAGCCACGCCCAAGCTCATTGCCTTCCTCGAAGAAAAAGGCCTGGGCAAAGGCAAGGTGAATTTCCGGCAGCGCGACGCCATTTTCGGCCGGCAGCGCTACTGGGGCGAGCCCATTCCGATTTACTACAAGGATGGCACCGCCTATGGCATCGCCGAAAGCGACCTGCCGCTGGTGCTGCCCGAAATCGACGAGTACAAGCCCACCGAAACCGGCGAGCCGCCCCTCGGCCGCGCCGCCAACTGGCTCTACCGGGACAAATACCCCTACGAGCTGAGCACCATGCCCGGCTGGGCGGGCTCGTCGTGGTACTACCTCCGCTACATGGACCCCACCAACGAAGCCCGCTTCGTAAGCGAAGAAGCCGAGCAGTACTGGGGCTCCGTGGACCTCTACATGGGCGGGGCCGAGCACGCCACCGGCCACCTGCTCTACGCCCGCTTCTGGTACCTGTTCCTAAAGGATTTGGGCCTCGTGAGCAGCGGCGAGCCCTTCCAGAAACTGATAAATCAGGGGATGATATTGGGGCGGTCGAATTTCGTGTATCGGTACAATGTCGCTTTCGAGATTTATGACATCAAAATAGAAGGTCCTGATTTAGCCAAAGTCTACCCACCCACCTTCTTTGTTTCTAAGAATAAATATGACAAATTTCAAGCTGGTGATGAAGCTGTAGCAAATGAGTTACGTCGTTTTGTAGAAGATTTTGCTACCGATTTCAACAGCAAAGAATTAGGCATAAAAATTCGAAACCCGAAAGACTCTCAAGGCTTCTCCGAATTACACGTAGACGTAAACATTGTTCACAACGATGTTTTAGACATGGCTGCTTTTCGGCAATGGCGTCCAGACTATCGACTTGCCAATTTTATTACCGAAGATGATGAAACATACATCAGCGGCTGGGAAATCGAAAAAATGTCGAAAGCCAAATTCAATGTTGTTAATCCAACCGATTTAATCGACAAATACGGCGCGGATGCGTTGCGTCTCTACGAAATGTTCCTCGGCCCGCTGGAGCAGTATAAGCCCTGGAACACCAACGGCATCAGCGGCGTGAGCGGCTTCCTCAAGAAGCTCTGGCGCCTCTTCCACCCCGAAGACGGCGACCTGGCCGTAACCGACGAGCCCGCGACGCCCGCCGAGCTAAAGGTACTACACCGCGCCATCCAGAAGGTGCAGGAAGACATTGAGAAGTTCAGCTTCAACACCTCCGTCAGCCTGTTCATGATTACCGTGAACGAGCTCACGGCCCTCAAATGCCACAAGCGCGCCATTCTGGAGCCGCTGGTGCTGCTGGTGTCCCCCTACGCCCCGCACCTCGCCGAGGAGCTGTGGCAGGAGCTGGGCCATGAGGCGGGCAGCGTCAGCCACGCGGGCTACCCCGAGTTCCGCGAGGAATTCCTGGTGGAGGAATCGGTGGTGTACCCGCTGGCCATCAACGGCAAAGTGCGCGAGCAGATGCAGTTTGCCGCCGCCGCCACCGCCGCCGAAATTGAAGCCGCCGTGCTGGCGTCGGACTTCCTGGCCAAGCACGGCGAAGGAAAGTCGGCGAAGAAGGTGATTGTGGTGCCCGGCCGGATGGTGAACGTGGTGGTGTAATGTGCGGTAAGCTTTAGCTGGCACCGCAGGGCCGTTCTTTCAACCGCTACTTTTCCTGGCACGGCAAGCTAAAGCTTACCTCACAAAAACGCCCGCTGCACACGTAGCGGGCGTTTTTGATGTTAAACCAATCCGTTTTCTCTCAGTAATTCATCACGCTCCTTATCCGAAATAGAATCCTGTTCGGACTTACCATAAATTGTCAGCAGGTAAATTTTCTTCCCGACGATTTTAACGCAGGTAATAACGCGGGCACCGCCGCTTTTGCCGGTGTTTTTGGATTTAATACGCATATGAACTTTGAAGCAGTCGCGCCCCAGCACATCGCCTAGCGAGGGAGCCGATTCTAATTCGTCAAGTAATCGTTCGTCATCACCATCCGTGGACGCATATTTCTTTCGGAAGCGCCGGATGTTGCGCTCGAACCGGTCGGTAGCAATGACTTCGAAACTTATTTTTCTGCACGTAACTCCGCCAGCAGCTCACGAGCTGTTTTGAGCTTAATCTTTCCCTGCTGGTGCAACTCCACTTCGTTCAGCGCTTCGCGGAAATCGTCAATCCACTCCTGTTGCTCGGGGGTGTACTTTTGGGCTTGGGCAGCGCCACGGCTTTGGCTTTGATGGCAAAGGGCAGGGCTTTGACCAGCTTCATCAGCGGAGCAAACTGGTCGTCGGGAACGGTGAGAATAACTTGGCGCATAATGCAAAATACGTGGTTTAGCAAGCAACTGCCGAAGCCTGACGGTTGGTTCAGCTACCACGCGCAACTTCCAAAAGCAGCGGAAACGGCCGGGGCGGCGTGGTACTCCGCACCCCGTTTGCATCTTTGCCGGCGATACCGTTTCAACTCCTAACCTGCTCCTTGATGCGTACCATACCCTTTGCCACCAGCTTGCGGGCCGGTAGCTGCTGGCTGCTGCTGCTTAGCTTACTCGCTTTCACCGCCCGCGCCCAAACCAGCGATGCCGCCGGCCCGCTGCTCACGCCCGAACAATTCCTGGGCTATAAGCTCGGCGCGCAGTTCACGCCCCACGCCGAGCTGCTGCGCTACGTGGCCCACATCACGGCCCACACGCCCGGCCGCATGAAACTGGTGCGCTACGGCAGCACCTACGAGCAGCGCCCGCTGGAAGTAGTGCAGATTGCCAGTCCCGAAACCTTTGGCCGGCTCGAAGACGTGCGCCGCAATAATCTGCGCCTGGCGGGGATTGAAAGCGGCGCGGGCCGGGTGCAGGAGCCGGGCGTGTGCTGGCTGAGCTACAACGTGCACGGCAACGAGGCCGTGAGCTCCGAAGCCGTGATGCAGGTGCTCTACGACCTGGCCAACCCCCAGGACCAGCAGATGCAGGACTGGCTCAAGAACACCGTCGTCATCGTGGACCCCTGCATCAACCCCGACGGCCACGACCGGTATGTGAACTGGTACAACCGCGTGCGCAACCAGCAGCCCAATGCCAACCCCGATTCCTGGGAGCACCACGAGCCCTGGCCCGGCGGCCGGTTCAACCACTACTATTTCGACCTGAACCGCGACTGGGCCTGGCAAACCCAGCAGGAAACCCGCCAGCGCATCTCCCTCTACAACCAGTGGCTGCCCCAGGTCCACGCCGATTTTCACGAGATGGGCCCCAACAGCACTTACTACTTCTCGCCCGCCGCCAAGCCCTACCACGCCGACCTCACGGCCTGGCAGCGCCAGTTCCAGGGCGTGCTGGGCGACTACAACAAGGTGGCTTTTGATAAAAACAACTGGCTGTATTTCACCCGCGAAGTCTACGACCTGTACGCGCCCACCTACGGCGACACCTGGCCCAGCTTCAACGGCGCCATCGGCATGACTTATGAGCAGGGCGGCGGCGGCCCCGCCGGCCTGGCCTACGCCCGCCTCGACGGCGACACCCTCACGCTGGCCCAACGCATTGCGCACCACCACGCCGCCAGCCGCGCCACCATTCAGGCCACCGCCGAGCGCCACGACGACCTGCTGCGCGAGTTCCAGCGCTACTTCGGCAACGCTGCCACCAAGCCCCAAGGCGAGTATAAAAGCTACGTAATGGCGGCCGGCAACGACCCCGGCCAGCTCCGCGCCTTCACCCAATACCTCGACCGCAACCAGATTCGCTACGGTTACGCACCCAAGCGAATAAAAACCAAGGCTTTCAACTACTACACCGGGAAAACCAGCGACGTACAGATTGAGCCCCGCGACGTAGTTATCAGCATGTACCAGCCGAAATCGACGCTGGTCAAGGTGCTATTCGAGCCCCGCCCGCAGCTCGAAGACTCCCTCACCTACGACATCACTTCGTGGGCGCTGCCCTACGCTTTCGGCCTGAAAGCCTACGCCGTGGCCGGCCGACTCGATGCTTCCGGAGCCGCCGCCCCCGCGCCAGCCGTAACGGGCAGCGCCGCCGCCGCCGATGCCCGTCCTTACGCCTACCTCGCCCGCTGGAACAGCTTGCAGGACATCCGTTTCCTGAGCCGCCTGCTGCAACAGAAAGTGAAGGTGCGCTACGCCGAAAAGGCGTTTGAGGCCGAAGGCCAGCGGTACGCGCCCGGCACGCTCATCATCACCCGCACTGGCAACGAGGCCCTGGGCGCGCGGTTCGACCAGCTGGTGCGGGCCCAGGCCGACTCGGCCGGCACCACAGTTCTGGCCGTGAAATCGGGCTTTTCTACCACCGGGAGCGATTTGGGCTCCGGCTCGGTACGCTTCGTGAAGCGGCCCAACGTGGCCGTGGTGGCCGGGCAGGGCATCGACCCGACCGCGTTTGGCGAGGTGTGGCACTTCTTCGAGCAGCAGCTGGGTTACCCACTCACGGTACTGGGCACCGACTACCTCAGCCGCGTGTCGCTCAGCAAATACGACGTGCTGATTTTGCCCGACGGCAATTATACCGACGTGTATTCTGACCGTAGCCTCGAAGCCCTCAAAGCCTGGGTGCGCGACGGCGGCCGCCTCATCGCATTGGAGGGCGCAGCCAGATTTTTAGCCGATAAAAAGGGCTTCCTGCTGAAAACCAAGGCCGTCGATTCTACGGCCATCAAAAAAGAACAGAAGGCCAATCCCTACCTGGCCCTGCGCCGCTACGGCGACGCCGAGCGCGACGATGCCGGGGATGCCGTGCAGGGCAGCATCTACCGCGTGCAGCTCGATAACACCCACCCGCTGGCCTTCGGCTACGGCAACACCTACTTCGCCCTGGTGCGTAACCCGCTCAAATATAGCTTTCTGCCTCAAGGCGGTTGGAACGTGGGCGTCATCAAAAAGGATAGCTACTCCGCCGGCTTCACTGGCAGCAAAGCCCGCAAGGAGCTAAGCGACACTTTCGTAGTCGGGGCGCAGGACATGGGCCGCGGCTCCGTGGTGTACCTGGGCGATAACCCGCTATTCCGTGCCTTCTGGCAGGGCGGCAAGCTGCTCTTCGGCAACGCCGTTTTTCTGGTGGGCCAGTAAGTATTTTGTAACCCTTCCTGCTATTCGCTTTTTCACCGCAGAAAGCGCAGAAGGATTCGCAGAAAGGCCGCAGAAGAACAGCATCTGCGGTCTTTCTGCGAATCCTTCTGCGCTTTCTGCGGTGAAAACACTCGAAAACTAGAATTCCCTATAGTAGCTCAACGATTGTTTCCCGCAGAGGTCGCAGAGGTAAAACTGCAGAGGTTCGCAGATTTCTAACAGCCTACGCTGAGAACCTCTGCGGTTTCACCACTTTGTGAAACATATCAGCAAGCAGACGGACAGGCAGAAGCGAAGCTACCGAAACGTGAGATACGGAATCAATTATTAACTTTGTATTTCAAAGTTCTTTATAATCATGCCTTATTTCGTCGCTCCTGATTCCATCGTTCGCCGCATCTGGGGCACTTCCGACACCGTGCTGTTCATCTTTGCCGGGGCCGCCGCCGAGTTCGCGCTCAATATGGCCGTGGACTGGCTTTACTTCACCGGCCGCCTGCCTGCCGACCCGCTGGGCCGCCTGTTTTCGACGGTGGACTACGCCCGCCGCATCGTGTTTGCCGACCGTGCCGGGGCCGAAAAAGCCATCGATACCATTGCCGCCATTCACGGTGCGGTAGAGGCCCGGCGTGGGCAGTCCATCCCCACCTGGGCCTACCGCGACGTGCTGCTTATGCTCATTGCGTATTCCATTCGGGCTTTTGAAATTTTAGAAAAGCCCCTCACACCGCTCGAAAAAGAAGAAATAACCGATGTATTCTGCCGCGTGGGCCGGCGCATGGGCATCCCTGACTTACCCAATTCATACGCGGCCTGGCAATTGGCGCGCACGCAACACCTGGCCGCCAATACTGCTGTCAGTACCCACACCCGGCACCTGTACCAACAGTACCGCAAGCACCTGGGCGGCCCGCGCTATGCGCTGCTACGGGCCGTGCAGGGCCTCGTGGTACCGGCCGGCGTGCGGGACAAGCTCCAACTGCCCGGAGGTCTGTGGATAAGCCCGGCCGTGGCGTTCTACCGCCTCACTAGCCGCTGGCGCTTCAGTCAGTTGGCCAAAAACGCCCTGCTTCCGGCCGCGTACCAGGCCCGCATTCTGGCGTTGGATGCGGCTTCGGTCGATGTGGTTTCGGCTCCGTTGGTAAGTCCTGCGGCCGGGCAATGTCCTTTCCGTCACCTTGCGCTCAAGGCGTAATTCCATCCGCTCCATGCTGTGTTTTCGCAAAGGATACTTCCTGATTTCCTGTGGCTTGTTGCTACTGGAGGTTCTCATCGCCCTGTTTGTGCACGACCGGATTATCAGACCGTACGCGGGCGATTTTTTGGCTACCATTTTTGTGTATTGCTTGTTCAGCAGCTTTGTGCGGGCTTCGGTCGGGCGGCTGGCGCTGGTGGCCCTGGCGTTTTCCTATCTCATTGAGGGCCTGCAGTACATCAACCTGCTCGACCGGCTGGACTGGCATTCGCGGGCGGCACGCATCGTCTTCGGCAGTCATTTTGAGTGGAGCGACCTACTGGCCTACACGCTGGGGGCACTGCTGGTAGTGGGCCTCGAATACGCGCGGCCAGGTGGGAGGGCGCCGGCCCAAAAGTTAGCTGGAGAAAGGTAGTGGCCCGCCGCCTTTTTGCGTTAAAAAAAGCCCTGCCGATGCAACGACAGAGCTTCTCAGGCAGCTTTGTAAACCAATGAGCAAGCAACCGCCTGCGTTGAATCATTCGCGCTGAGCGGGTTTGCTGCGGTATCCCTCAATAAATTAACGCAGCCTGGCGCCACTACATCGTGGCACGCAGGGCTTTGGGCAGCGAAGCCCGCACCAAGTCATACGAATGGTCAATTAGTGCGCGGAGTTGACCCAGCGGAGCACCCGTCCCAATCAGGACGGTGTTCCAGTGCTTCTTGTTCATGTGGTAGCCGGGCAGCACGTAGTCGTGGGCTTCGCGCAGCTCGGCGGCCCGCTCGGGGTCGCACTTCAGGTTGATGCTGCCGAAGGTATCGATGTCGGTGAGGGCGAAAATCTTGCCGCCGACTTTGAACACGAGGGTCTCGGGACCGAATGGCGTTTCCTCGGTCACGCCGGGCTTGGCCATGCAATAGTCCCGGAAATCCTCAATATTCATCGGGCCGGCTACTTAGATTACGTAGCGGAAAAACATTACCACCAGGCACACCAGAAACATCGCCAAGCTGAGCTTATTGATGAAGTGCATGGTCTTCATGTTGAAATTGGTTTTGCGATTTGCGTCTTTGCCACGGAAGTAATAACCGAGGACCGGACCGAAATTAAAGAGGTTTTTACCGTTCATGGCAGGAGGTAGTTAGGTTCGGAAAGATAACAAAAGGCACGGCAGAATGATTGATGGGCGCGCTGATTTTTTCAATATTTCTGGCCTGAAAGTCGGTATTTTCAAGCATTTAAGCTCACCCTTGCCAACGCGCAAACCGTCGTTCGCGCCAGTGCAACCCGGCGGGCAGTTCCGATGCCGAGAATTCCAGGTGCAGCACCCGGCGCGGCTGGTTGCTGGTGCTGCGGTTGGAAGCGTGCAGCACCAGCGGCCGCATCAGCATGACGCCACCCGCCGGGACCTCGCAAACCGTCGAATGCTGCGTGAGCCCGGGCAACGCCGCCGGCAGCACCACCCCAAGCTGGTGCGAGCCAGGCACGACATGGAGCGCCCCGTTGCTGGCGTCACAGTCGTCGAGGTGAATTCGGATGGTGCAGCTGTTTTGCAAAATCGCCAGCGGAGGCTGCACCGAAACCCCTTCCGCCTTGCTCGTCCACGGGCCAAAACCCGCCAAATCGGTCCGGCGGTCCACGTTAATCATCAGGTCCTGATGCCAGGGCACAAACCAGTTTGATAACGCGGGCTTGTCGAAATAGATGGATTTGACCGAGTGGCAGCCGCCAGAGAAAAGCTGACTCAGGAGCTTGCATAATGCTGGGGTGTGCAGCAGTGGCACCAAATCGGGCACTTTGCCCAGCACGTCCCGGATGGCAAATACCTCTCTGCTTCGGCGGGCATCAGGTGCCCCGGCAGTGGCACTTTCCAGACAGTTGAGCATCGCGGCTACTTCAGCCGGCTCAAAGAGCTTGGGTAATTTGAGGTAGCCATCGGCCTGCAACTGCCCGGCCGGATTGTTCGTGGAAGCGCTTACATTCATGCTCCGACAAAGCTACACCCCGCATGCAAGCGCAACCCTCCGCTTCACCCGCCGCCATTACCTATACATGACTAAATTTCTTACCCCAATCCTGTTTTTCCAGCTGCTTTGCGCTGGCTTCGGGGCCCAGGCCCAAACCACGGCCCCTGAAACCGCCGACGTTAAGAAAACCATCACCGCTTTTTTCGATGGCATGCGCCAGGGCGACAGCACCGCCGTGCGCCGCACCCTGGCCCCCGGCGCTGTGTTTCACACCATCGTCGCCAAGGCTGGCGTGACCGAAGTGAAGCCCGAAAGCCTGCTGGATTTCCTCAAAGCCGTGGGCACGCCGCACCCCAAAGTTTGGGATGAGCGCATCAGCTTCGCCAGCGTTTTGATTGATGCCAACCTGGCCAGCGTCTGGACGCCCTACGAGTTCTACCTCGGCGGCACCTTCAGCCACTGCGGCTACAATTCGTTTCAATTAGTCAAGCTGGCTGACGGGTGGAAAATTGCGCACGTTATTGACACGCGGCGCAAGGAGAAGTGCAGGTAGAATCAGATGGCACAATCAGCCGGTTTTCTGCGTTAACTTAGCATATTACCCACCGCTACACCAGTTCCCGATGAAGCTTACACTCGTCATTCGCCAAGGCAAATCTCAATTGATTGGCCAGCTTAAAGAAATTCCCGGTGTTCTCACGCAAGGCCACACCCTTGAGGAAGTAAAGGAAAATATTACCGATGCGTTGGCGCTCTACCTGGAAGATGCCCGGGAAGATTATGCTGCCGACACTGCCGGAATAATCTCACAGGAAGAACTGGAATTCGCATAATCCAGCATGAAGCGCGGCAAGTTCGTCAAGTACCTCGAAGCCAATAACTGCCCGCTGCATCGCCACGGCAGCCGGCACGATATCTATACAAACGAGCTAACGGGCAAACGCACCAGCGTCCCCCGTCACAGTGATATCGATGAGGAATTATGCAAAGAAATCTGCAAGCAATTGGGTATTCCGAAGGTATAACGCTACTGTTACGCCCCTTCAACGTGAGCGACGAGCGCTACGACAATATGCAGTTCACCGCACAGGGCTTGCGGCTAATTGACGTGGGTATTTCGGTATTGCAACAGTAAGTCGACACGTCTTTTACTGCGGCTTACGCACAGTGGAAATTGGCCGAACTGGCGTTTTTGCTGGCGCGGTGAAGCTGTTTATAAAGTAGTGGAACTATGCTTTTATAAACTTAAAAACTCACGTACTACCTGAAAATCAACACCGCATACCTGGACTTCAATATCATCAAAACCCTCAACATCTTCAATACAAATTCCACCTTGTGCGGTCAATATTCCAGAAACCTGACTTACGGTAACTAATTCTATTTCTTGAAGCTTCTGCCAGTCAGGACGTTTATTATGAGCACGGAAAAATTGCTGAAAATCTGCATAATACTCATTCGAAGCCTGTAGCTTACCGCCTATCACGCCCATTGAGGAATCTACGACTCGTGCCTCGACAATACCCAACCGGATATGACCGGCCATCAACTGTATTTCCATAATCGCCAACGCAATTATTTACTGCACCTCCCCGCCTGCCAGCACCTCCTTCTCAATCCACTTTCCATCTTCGCGCATCAGCTCAATCAGGTCGTCGACGGCGCGTTCTTCGGGCACTGATTTTTTGATAACTTCCTGGCCGCGGTAGAGGGCAATTTTGCCCTTGCCCACGCCCACGTAGCCGTAATCTGCATCGGCCATTTCGCCGGGGCCGTTCACGATGCAGCCCATGATGCCGATTTTGATGCCTTTGAGGTGGTCGGTGCGCTTGCGAATCATGGCCGTGGTTTCCTGCAGGTCGAACAGCGTCCGGCCGCAGCTGGGGCAGCTGATGTATTCGGTTTTGCTCATGCGGGTGCGGGCCGCCTGCAAAATACCGAAGGAGAGCTGATTCAGACTGTCGATGGTCGTTAGCCATTCGGCTTTGGGGCGCTCAGGCAGCAGCTCAGTACTGAGTACCACGCCATCGCCAAGGCCATCGAGGAGCAGGCCGCCCACGTCGGTAGCGGCGTAGAGCTGGGTTTCCTCATCGCGCAGGGCCGGGTATTGCCGGTTGATGATGACCGGGCAGGTGACGCCCGCCTGCATCAGCTCAAAAAAGGCCCGCCGGATTTCCGGCATGGCGTGGGCATTTTCGGTGTACAGGAATACCACCACGGTGCGGTCCTCGCGCAATTGGTTGAGGGCCGGTCCTGTGAGGGACGCCAGGTTGTGGAACACAAAGTTCAGGGCCGGGTGCTTCTCAGCTGCCCCGGCGTATTCGGCCTGGGTGAGTACCGGGAAGTGGTCGGCGCGGTGGCCGGCATCGCACCAGGCGCTGTAATCCACGATTTCCCTCAGGCCATTGGGCAGCATGAAGGGCGAAGGAACCTGCCCGGTATAGATGTAGTCGGCACCCAAATCCGACATCTGAAATTTATCCAGAAAAGGCGAATAAAGCTGCCCGGCTGCCCGTAAGTCGGCGTATTCCAGGTTTTGCAGGCGCGACAAATCGGCAATAACACGCGGCACGTTGCCCCCACCAATGTTCTCGACTTCCCGCGTCACGCGCCGGAAATACTGAAAAGGATTGATGGGCGAGAGGTAGCCCTGGGCGTTAACCTCACTCCCCGGCCCCCTCTCCAAAAAAGAGGGGGAGCCAGGTATCCCTGCAACGAAATCTTTAGTCTCCCCCTCTATTTTGGAGAGGGGGCCGGGGGGTGAGGTGAGTGGCGCGATGGGCTGCGCCTGCGCGGCGCGACCCGTGTAGCGGTCAATCAGCATGCGGGCCACCGGGGCTTCGGCTTCGGGGGCTTCGGTCAGGCTCACACGCACGGTATCGCCGAGGCCGTCTTCGAGCAGCGTGCCGATGCCCACGGCGCTCTTGATACGGCCGTCTTCGGCCTCGCCGGCTTCGGTTACGCCGAGGTGCAGCGGGTAGGGCTGCAGGCCTTCTTCATCCAGTTTCTGCACCAGCAGGCGGTAGGCCTGCACCATTACCTGGGTGTTGCTGGCCTTCATGCTCAGCACCACATCGTAGTAATTTTCTTCCTCGCAAAGGCGCAGGAATTCCAGGGCCGACTCCACCATGCCCAGCGGCGTATCGCCGTAGCGGCTCAGAATGCGGTCGCTCAGCGAGCCGTGGTTAGTGCCGATGCGCATGGCGGTGCCGTACTGCTTGCAAATCTGGACCAGCGGCCGGAACCGCTCGCGGATGCGCTCAACTTCGGCCGCGTAGGTGGCGTCGGTGTAATCCAGCTCTTCAAATTTCTTCTTGTCGGCGTAGTTACCGGGGTTCACGCGCACTTTCTCCACGATGCGGGCGGCCAGCTCGGCAGCGTTGGGCGTGAAGTGAATGTCGGCGATGAGCGGTACGTTGCAGCCGCGCTTGCGCAGCTCCTTCTTGATTTCCAGCAAGTTTTGGGCTTCTTTGATGCTGGGCGCGGTGATGCGCACGTACTCGCAGCCGGCCGCCACCATGCGCAGCGTCTGCTCCACCGAGCCTTGCGTGTCCATCGTGTCCACGGTGGTCATGCTTTGCACCCGGATGGGGAAGTTACCGCCCATCGGCACGCCGCCAATGTTTACTACGCGGGCCACGCGGCGCTTATACTCGGTCAGGCTGGGGCAATACGTCTTATTCATGGGCCAAAAACTACGGGGAGCCGGCTAAAGTTGCGCCGTAGCGCAAAGGTAAAGCGGTTCGGGGCGGGCTTCGCTCCTGCTCACGGCCGCAACTTCCGGGCGGGTTTTGCTGTCTTTTGGTTTCGGAGCGGCGCGCTTGGTCCTGCAAACCCTTTCCATTAGATTTCAGGGGCGGGCCGATATTCGTCCTATTTTCACAAAACGCTATGATTCAAGCACGAGCGATGCTCCTGGGTTTGGGCCTGCTGCTGGCACTACCCGGCAGGAGCCAACAGGTGGCAGTCATCAAGTTTCCGGAGCTGCAAAAGCGGCTTTCGCGGCCCACGGACACCACCTACGTGGTTAATTTCTGGGCTACCTGGTGCGCGCCCTGCGTGAAAGAGTTGCCTAATTTCGAGCAAGTGGGCACCACTTACGCCAACCAAAAGGTAAAAGTCTTGCTGGTGAGCCTGGACTACGCCTCGCAGCTCGACAAAAAAGTCCGGCCCTTCGTGAGGCAACGCGCCCTGAAATCGGAAGTAGTGCTGCTCAACGAAAGCGACCCTAATTCCTGGCTGGAAGAAGTTGATGCCAAATGGACGGGCTCTATTCCGTTCACCCTCATTGTCAATAACAAAACCAAGCAGCGGGCTACTTTCGAACGGGAGCTTTCCAAAGCCCAGCTAACGGCCGCCCTACAGAAGTTTTTGTAAATTCAAGTTGTTAAGCAGTTAGCTTTAAGCTACAAGCTTTTTTGGTCGTAATAATAGCGTTGACACTCATTTCCCCTCACCCAACTGTTTTCCTATGAAGAAGCTCCTCCCCTTTTCCCTGCTCTGCTTTGCCTTGCTGCTGAGCAGCTTCGTTCTCCGCCCCGAATCCGGGGGGTATCAGGTGGGCGACAAAGCCACCGATTTCAAGCTCAAAAACATTGATGGCAAAATGGTGTCGCTGGCCGATAACAAAGCCGCCAAGGGCTATATCGTGGTATTCACCTGCAATACCTGTCCCTACGCCAAGGCCTACGAAAGCCGCATCATCGCCCTGAATGAGAAGTACGCGCCCCTGGGCTACCCCGTAATTGCCATCAACCCGAATGACCCTGTAGTGGCCCCCGGCGACTCTTTTGAGGCGATGAAAACCAAGAAATACGCCTTTCCCTACCTGCTCGATGAAAGCCAGCAGGTAGCCAAAGCCTACGGGGCCACGCGCACACCCCACCTCTACTTACTCAAGCGGCAGGCTAACGACCTGGTAGTATCCTACATCGGCGCCATCGACGATAATTCGGAAGACGCCAAACTGGTGAAAACGAATTACCTGGAAAACGCCCTGGCCGAAATAATGGCCGGCAAGCCCGCCAGCACCAGCACCACCAAAGCTATCGGCTGCACCATAAAGTGGAAGCAGGCCTAAACCCATGCTGAAAGTTGAAACGCAAAACGTCAGGCAAATGCCTGACGTTTTGCGTTTCAACTGGTTTGCAACTACCGGGCAGCTGCTACCTCCAGTACTATTTTCCCAATGTGCGCGCTGCTCTCCATCAGCTGATGCGCAGCAGCAGCTTCGGCCAGCGGAAAGGTGCGGTGAATTACGGGGCGAAACGCAGCGGTGGCAACCAGCGGCCACACGTGCTGCTGCACTGCCGCAGCCAGGGCGGCCTTAAAATCGGCGGAGCGGGGCCGCAGGGTGCTGCCCGTGATGGTCAGGCGGCGCCGCATAACATCCAGGGCATTGAATTCGGCTGCCGCGCCTTGCATGGCGTTGATGAAGACCAGGCGGCCGTCGTCGTTGAGCAAGCGCAGGTTTTTGGCAGTGTATTCTCCGCCAATCATGTCCAATACCACATCAACCCCGGTCGGCTTCAACACCGCTTCAAAGTCTTCCTCCTTGTAATTGATGGCCCACTCGGCCCCCAGCTCGCGGCAAGCCGTGCACTTGGCCGCATCACCAGCCGTGATGGCGACCCGGCTACCCAGGGCCGTGGCCAATTGAATGGCCGTGGTGCCGATGCCGCTGCTGCCGCCGTGCACCAGCAGCGTTTCGCCCGGCCGCAGCGCGCCCCGCTGAAACACGTTGTGCCACACCGTGAACACCGTTTCGGGCAGCGCGGCGGCTTCTACCATGCTGCATCCGGCCGGCACGGGCAGGCAGTGGCGGGCGTCTACTACGACGTATTCGGCATAGCCCCCGGCTGGTAGCAGGGCACATACGGCATCGCCGGGCCGCCAACGGGTTACATCGGTCCCGCACTGTTCTATGGTGCCCGCAACTTCCAGCCCCGGCACCAGACCGGCAACTTCGCCGCTGCCCGCGTATTTGCCCTGGCGCATGAGTACGTCGGGCCGGTTCACGCCGGCCGCCTGCACCCGAATCAACACTTCGTGGGCTGCGGGCCGCGGCCGGGGCTGCTGTTGCAGCTGTAATACGTCGGGCCCGCCGGGCTGCTGGATGATAATAGCATTCATGGATATTGAATTTTGAGTGGCGCTGCTGGCCACAAGCTGACCTATGCAAACGAAAAACGGCTCCGAAGAGCCGTTTTTATCGAACTATTAAGCAGGTACGCATAAGTAATCGTGTTGAGTTTTGACCGTCATGCTGAGCTTGTCGAAGCATCTCTACCGCACCGTCAATACCATTCAACGGTGCGGTAGAGATGCTTCGACAAGCTCAGCATGACCCGCTTTGTTGCTACGGTTACTTTTGCACCACTGCTTAAAACAACTTTATGCCAGACGACTAACCAAAATCAATCGGAAAACGTGGTAAAATTGAATGCGCATCTAACACCAATAAAGCAATGTTTTACAGTAACTTGAGTCTATAAACAAACCTTAAAGCTGACTGCTTAATTGCTGCTTCAGCGCCTGCACTTCCCGCTCCAAATCCAAGGTTCGGAATACGACTTTGGCTTCCAGGTCAGAATAGGCGACCTCGAGCTGCTCACGCAATTGGCGCTGCTCCTGAATATCGGTACAGGTGCCAAACCAGGCTATCAGGCGGCCTTCTTCGTCCCGGCGCGGCAGAGCCTGCCCCAGAAACCAACGATACGAACCGTCTTTGGCTTTGAAGCGGTATTCAATGCTGTAGTCATTGCCGGTGGCCAGGCAATGGCCCCATACCTGGCGGGCGCGTTCCCGGTCATCGGGGTGCAGCAGGTTGTTCCACATGTTGGGGCCTACACTGTCGGCCAGCGTGAAGCCGGTGAAATCAGTCCAGCGCTGATTGAAATACGTGTGGAACCCCGCCGGGTCAGTAATCCAGACCAGCTGCGGAATGACGTCTGCTAAAAAAGTAAACTGCTCGGCTCCTACCGTGCCCTGCTCGGAGGCAGCGGGTATGGCGGAGGATGGCAACGTTTCAGAAACAGGCGTGGTGCTCATGGGCAAGGTAGGCTTAAAGGCGGCGCTGATAAAGACAGGAAGTTATACGAGGTCGAGCTGCATTTCCATGCCCGACGCAAAATACAGATTGAGCTGGCTGTTCAGCCCATTGGCCGAACGCCGCAAACGCGTCACCAGGGCCCGCGTTGCTTCGGTAGGCAGCTCAAAATTGAGGTAAGGCCGGCTCATCAACTCATCACGCATCACGGCCCAACTGCCGGTTTGGCTCAATCCCTCATCGGACGATTGGGCTTCCAGCTGGCCGGCGGCAAGCACAAAGCGGGTTGCTTTCGCCATCGTGCTGCCGGGGTCATTCCGGTTGAGGACACGGGTAGCCACGTGCCATTCCCCGTTGAAATACGCATCAGGCAGTTGTTGTAAATTTATATCCAGCAACAAATCAGACATACAGAAAAAGAGAGGAACCGGCCGCCAGGCAAATGTGAGCAGGCACCGTTGGAACAGGATATAGGTAAACTGACGGGCTAAACCCAATTGGCCGCTGCCACGTTCCTTTGCAAACAAATTAAGCCCTTACCAGGCTTTTAAACCGTGAGAAAACCCCAGTTTATTCCCGTCATTATCGGTGCCGCGCGTTTTACCGGCCTGGCGGCCTGGCAAACCGGACGCCTGTTCCGCCAACTAGCTGCCCGCGCCCTCGATAGCGTGCAGGACGTGCTACGGGCAGAAGTTGAAAAAGGAAACCTGAAGCTGGTGGTCGATTTTCTGGCCGACAAAGCCCTACCCGCGGCCCGCGTGCTGCTGATGGAGCAGATGACCGTGCGCCTGCTGGTGCGCCTAGGCCTGCGCGGGGCCTTGGCGTCGAACATCGTGGGCTGGGTACTTCCGTTCGTTGTTGAGAAGCTGATAAAGGTCGGGCAGCAGAGTGGCTTGTTCGACAAGCTAATGGCCAACGCGACCGTGAGCGAGGCCCTGACCAAGCTAGACGACCTACGCAGCGCAACTTGGCAAATGCTGGTGCCCGACCCCGGCAGCAGTGCCGAGCTGCTGGAAGACGACGACACCCTGACGCCCCGCCTGCCTTTGCTACTGGCTGCCCCGGCCGAGCCCGCTACCAAAAAGGCCACCGCCAAGGGCACCGCTAAAAGGGCTTAACACTCACAAAAAAGGCCCTTTACGGGCCTTACCTGCAATCGTTTGCGGGGGTTCTCCAAAAAAAGGCACCTCACGGAGATACCTCTTTCAAAACCGGGGCGCGGCGAGAATTCCCACCCAACACCGGACCCGATTCCATCCCCTGATTACCGACTGAACAATAGTTCGCGGTACTTTACCAGAGGCCAGTCCTCGTCGGCCACCATACGTTCGAGCTTGTCTACAGCGCGGCGAATGGGGTCGAATTTTGGCTTAATATCCTCGCAGTATGCGACCGCCAGCTCGCGGGCATCTCCGAGTTTGTTTACTCTTTTGCGGGCTTCAATCATCGCATCCACGTTGGTTTTGATGGTTGAAACGTGGCGCGAAATATCTTTAATCATGCCCACCGTCACCTGGCTGTGCTCGTCGTCGAGGCCTAGCTCGCGCAGGCCACGCACGTTGTTCACCAATTTGGTCTGGTAAGCCAGCGCCGTAGGTATTACGTGGTTTACGGCCAAATCGCCCATTACGCGGCTCTCAATTTGAATTTTTTTCTGGTATTCCTCCAGCAATATCTCGTGGCGGGCGTGCAGCTCTACCTGCGAAAATATACCGTGGCGGGCAAATAGCGCGGCCGCATCGTCCCGAATCAGGGCGTCGAGGGCCTGCGGCGTGGTCGCAATGTTGCTGAGACCGCGACGCTCGGCTTCCTGCTTCCACTCTTCCGAGTAGCCATTGCCCTCGAAACGAATGGCTTTGGAGCTGATGACGTACTCGCGCAGCACTTCCACGATGGCAACTTCCTTCTTTTTGCCGTCCTCAATCAAAGCATCAACTGACTTTTTGAATTCTATGAGCTGGTCGGCCACGATGGTGTTGAGCACCGTCATCGACGAGGAGCAGTTGGCCGACGAGCCCACGGCACGGAATTCGAACTTGTTGCCGGTGAAGGCGAAAGGCGACGTCCGGTTGCGGTCGGTGTTGTCGAGCAGGATGGCGGGAATCTTGTCGATGCCCAGCTTCAGGTAAATGTTGTCGCCTTTGTCGAGCGGCAGCTTGGCGGTGCGCTCCAGCTCGTCCAGCACCGAGTTCAGCATCGAGCCCACGAAAACCGACACAATGGCGGGCGGCGCCTCGTTGGCGCCCAGCCGGTGGTCGTTCGAGGCCGAGGCGATGCTGGAACGCAGCAGGTCGGCGTAGCGGTGCACAGCCTGAATGGTGGTGATGAAGAAGGCCAGGAACTGCAGGTTCTCTTTGGGGCGGCGGCCGGGCGCGAGAAGGTTCACGCCGGTATCGGTGCTCATCGCCCAGTTGTTGTGCTTGCCGCTGCCGTTCACGCCGGCGTAGGGCTTCTCGTGCAGCAGCACTTTGAAGTTGTGCCGCTCGGCTACACGGTCCATCACATCCATCAACAGCTGGTTGTGGTCGATGGCGAGGTTGGCGTCTTCAAAGGTAGGCGCACACTCAAACTGATTGGGCGCCACCTCGTTGTGCCGGGTCCGCAGCGGAATACCGAGCAGGTTGGCCTCTTCCTCAAACTCCAGCATAAACCCGTGCACGCGGGCCGGAATCGAGCCAAAGTAATGGTCGTCGAGCTGCTGCCCTTTGGCCGGTGCGTAGCCAAACAGGGTGCGGCCGGTCATCACCAGGTCGGGCCGGGCGTCGTGGAGCGCTTTGTCGACCAGAAAATATTCCTGCTCGATGCCCAGCGTGGTGTTCACGCGGCTCACGTCCTTGTCAAAGTAATGACAAACCTCCAGGGCAGCCTTTTCGAGCACGGCCAGCGACTTGAGCAACGGAGCTTTGTAGTCGAGGGCTTCGCCGGTGTAGGCCACAAAAATGGTGGGGATGCACAGCGTTTTGGCACCCACCGTTTCGATGATAAATGCCGGCGAAGTGGGGTCCCAAGCCGTGTAGCCACGGGCTTCGAACGTATTGCGGATACCACCGTTCGGGAACGACGACGCATCGGGCTCCTGCTGCACGAGCGCCGAGCCTTTGAAATTTTCAATTGGCCGGCCGTCGGAGTTCAGGTCGAAGAAGGAGTCGTGCTTTTCGGCCGTGGAACCGGTCAGGGGCTGAAACCAGTGGGTGTAGTGGGTAGCGCCCTTGGCCATGGCCCAGGTTTTCATGGCCGAGGCCACGGCGTCGGCCACGTTGTGCTCCACACTGCTGCCCTGCCGGATGGTCGACTGCAGCTTTTTGAAATAATCGCCGGGCATGTTGGCCCGCATGGCTTCCAGATTGAACACGTTTTGGCCAAAGCTGTCGGAGCGACGCGCGGCGGCGGGCACCACCGTGATGGGATGGCGATGGTTAACGAGTTCTAGGGCTTTGAAGCGGAGAATTGCCATGTGGAAGTAACCGGTCGGGAAGTAAACTGAACTGGCGAGGTGCTGTTCTACAAGCAAAGATAAAACAGGAATTGCTTTTTACTGTACTCCACCCCGATATTTCAGGTGATTACCCAGAAAAACTTAACATTTACGCAACACCCCCCTTCAAAACACCCTAGTCAAAGGCTTAGCAGCTTTATTTCAGTGACTAATCCGGTTTGTTATTGAATGAGCCGGATTTTGGCAGCGGCGTATCTTTACGGGGTGAAAAACCGCTTTGCCTTTCAGCCACGCTACTTTCTTTTCTGGCTGCTTTTTTTCGGGGTGTGCCGGACCGTTTTTTTGGCGTACCACTACCCTTTCACGGCAAATATATCGGGTAGCACCATTTGGGGCACGTTTGCCTACGGATTACGGCTGGATGCTTCGGCAACGGCTTACGTGTGCATCCTTCCTTTCCTGCTCTTTATAATAGGAAGCGTATTTCCCCGATTGCCGCTATCACGACTTACAAGCGGGTACACCGTTTTCATAGCGGTAGTGCTGGCGGGGCTGATAACCGCCGATTTGGAGCTGTACCGAACGTGGGGCTTTCGGCTTGACGACACGCCGCTCCAATACCTGAATACGCCCAAAGAGATGGCGGCTTCGGCTGGCAACGCGCCCCTGATACTACTGGCAGCGGTTTTTGTGGGGCTACTGGCGGGGAGTTGGGGGCTGTATGAAGTAGTAGTGGGGCCAATTCGGGCGCTGCCTTCGTGGTTTGGACGCCGGCGGGCGGCTTTGGCCAGCGTGCTCTACGCGGCCCTGCTGGTGGTACCGCTACGCGGCGGTACCCAACAGATTCCCATCAACCAGAGCGATGTCTATTTTTCCCGGATACCTTTCGCCAACCACGCGGCCGTGAATGCCCCCTGGAACCTGATGAGTGCGCTTATTCTTCGAAAAAGCGAGCAGCCCGCCAAGCCTTTTATGGCCGACAGCATGGCCCGGCAGCTGGTGGCCGGCATCTATCCGTTGGCGGTGGGCGCGCCCGGCGCGCCCGACTCCTCGGTTTCCTACCTCGCCGAGCCCCGGCCTAATGTCCTGTTCATCATTCTCGAAAGCTTCACCTCGAAGCTGGTGGGCAGTGTGGGCGGCGAACGGGGCGTGACGCCCACCCTGGACAGCCTGGCCCGCACGGGCATCGTGTTCACGAACATCTACGCGGCCGGCGACCGCAGCCAGAAAGGCCTTGTGTCGCTGCTGTCGGGCTACCCCAATCAGCCTACTACCAGCATCATCAAGTATCCGCGCAAAACCGAGCAATTGCCCCACCTGGCCCGGCAATTTGCCGCCGCGGGCTACAAATCCAGCTACTACTACGGCGGCGAGCTGGCGTTTGCCAACATGGGCAGCTACGTGCAAACGGCCGGCTACGAGCACATCGTCGAACGGTCCGCTTTCTCGCTGGCCGAGCAAAACTCCAAGTGGGGCGCGCACGACGGCGCCCTTTTCGACCGGATTGCAGCAGACCTGAAACAGCAGACGCAGCCGTTTTTCGTCACGGCTTTTACCCTGAGCAGCCACGAGCCTTTTGAGGTCCCGATGAAGCCCCGGTTTCCCGGCACCAGTGAAACCGATTTGTTTCGCAGCTCGGTTTACTACACCGACTACGCCCTCGGCCGGTTTCTCAGGGAAGCCCAAAAGCAGCCCTGGTACGCGCACACGCTGCTGGTGCTGGTGGCCGACCACGGCCATCAGCTGCCAGGCAATTCCTCTAATCAAAGCCCCGATAAGTTTAAGATTCCGCTCATTTTAGCGGGCGGCGCGCTGCGGCCGGAAGCCCGGGGCCAAGTGGTGGCAACCATCGGCTCGCAAACCGACGTGGCGGCGACGTTGCTGCACCAGCTGCAGCTGCCGGCTCGCGGCTTTCAGTGGAGCCGGGACTTGCTGGCGCGCAATCCGGTGCCGTTTGCTTTTTACTGCTACAACAACGGCTTTGGAGCGGTGTCGCCGGTCGGCGTGGTCACGTTCGATAACGTGAGCCGGCGGGCCGATTCCGCCGTGGGCGCGAACGTTCCCAATGCTCAAATCGAGCTGGGCAAGGCCATGCAGCAGGTGTCGTTGGATGACTTTGCGCGAAAATAAACTACGGGCAGCTCCACGCTGCAGCCTCGTACCTACCGTTCCCTCATTCGTACCTTTGCGGCGCTATGCCTACCCCCCAATCCGTTGCCTTTTACACCCTCGGCTGCAAGCTGAACTTCTCCGAAACCTCGGCCATTGGCCGGCAATTTGAGGAAAAAGGGTTTGAGAAAATCCCCTTTGAAGCCGGCGCCGACTTATATGTCATCAACACCTGCTCCGTAACGGACCACGCCGACCGCAAGTGCCGGAAAGTGGTTCAACAGGCCTTGAAGCACAATCCCGAAGCCTTTGTGGCCATCGTGGGCTGCTATGCTCAACTCAAGCCGCAGGAAATTGCAGGCATTCCGGGCGTAAGCGCCGTGCTGGGAGCGGCCGAGAAGTTTCAGCTGGTGGACATTCTGGCTGATTTCAAAAAACCCGCCCCCGGCCAGCCTGGCCAGGTGCACGCCTCGCCCATTTCGGCAGCAACGGAATTCCACGCGGCGCATTCCTTTGGCGACCGCACCCGCACGTTTATGAAAGTGCAGGACGGCTGCGACTATTCTTGCTCGTTTTGCACCATTCCGCTGGCGCGGGGCGGCAGCCGCTCCGGCAGCATTGCCAGCGTGTTGGAACGGGTGGAGAAGCTGGCGGAAACCGGCGTGAAAGAAATTGTGCTGACCGGTGTAAACCTCGGTGATTTTGGCCTACAAGGCCCAGAGCGCGAGCGCCGGGAAGATTTTACCCAACTGGTAAAAGCCCTGGACGAAGTAACCGGTATTCGCCGCTTTCGCATCAGCAGCTGCGAACCCAACCTGCTCACCGACGAGATTCTGGCTACCGTAGCGGCTTCGGAGCGCTTCATGCCCCACTTCCACATTCCCCTGCAAAGCGGGTCGGATAAGATTTTGGGGCTGATGCGCCGCCGCTACCGACGCGACCTTTACAGCAGCCGGGTGGCCCGCATCAAGGAACTGATGCCGCACGCCTGCATCGGCGTCGATGTAATTGTGGGCTTTCCCGGCGAGACGGAGGCCGACTTCCTGGAAACCTACCAATTCCTGAACGAGCTGCCCATTAGCTATCTGCACGTTTTTCCTTATTCCGAGCGGCCCGATACGCTGGCGCCCACCCTGCCGGGCCGGGTGCAGGGCCGGGTGCGGCACGAGCGCACCACGCAGCTGCGCAGCTTATCGGAGAAGAAAAAACGGTATTTCTACGAGCAGCATTTGGGTATGGAAACCGCCGTGCTGTTTGAGGATGACGTGACCGACGGGCGCATAGAAGGCTTCACGCCCAACTACATTCGGGTGGCGGCCAAGTACGACCCACTGCTGATTGGCGAGCTGAAAACTCTGCGCCTGACCGGCGTAAACGCCCTGGGGCTAATGGAAGCCGAAGAAATGGGCGTCTTCGCCTAAGCGGTGAGCCATAAGCTTTAGGCTACAAGCCAGAAGCTTTTATTTTGGTTATCAATCGGTTGACAGTTATCCAAGCTGCGTTTATCCTTGCATGATTGGTTAACCATCAGACCATTCCCTGACGGGCCATCGCAAGCATCTCGCGGAGCATCTGCTGCTGTTCGAGCAGGTGTTGGTTACGCATTTCGGCCATTGCCAGCTGGTGCTGGAGGTGCTGTGCCTGGAGCGCGGCCCCTAAGTAGCTCTCGGGCGACGGGCCGGCAAGTGGGGCAGGCACCGGATTTGCGGCCGGGGTTACAGGTCCGGCGAGTGGAGCCGTTTCGGGCGGGCCAGGGGCTTGAGCAAACGCTGGCGGCGGCACGGGAACTTCAATAGCCGGCGCAGGAACTGCTGCTATCGGTGGGGCTGGCCTTACCAAAAGAGTTGGTTCCTGGAAATCTGATGGTGTTTCAGGGACGTTATTAGTCTCCAATTCGGCCCGCTGTGTGGGGTGATTGGCCGCAGCCGCCAAGGCTAGCGTGGCCGCAATTTCCGCCGCTTGCAGGCGGCTACCCGCCACGCCCGGCCCCGTGCGCCGCTGCATCGGTGGCACTTCGATGGCCTCAAATTCGGGCACTACAATGGCCTCTTCCGGGGCCGAAGGGCTGGCCGCCGGAGCGGGCTTCGGCGCAATTTCACCGCCTACCAACATGGGGCCGCGTCCCAGCAGCAGCCAGTCTCTTGAGACATTTGGGTACACTTCAAATACCCGGCAAAGCAGGTCATAGCCCGGTTTGTTGCGCCCGTCGATGAGGTGCTGCACCACACTGGCCGTCTTGCCCAGCGATATCGCAAAGCTGTTTTTAGTCAGGCCAAACTGCTGAATCAGTTGACCAAAGCGTTGGTCGATGGGCACAGAAACCGGAGCCGCCATGAGATTTGCACAAATGAGTAATGGGCAAATGTAGAACGCGGACGCTTATTTCCCACCCTGAGGCCGGCTTGCAGCTTTGGGCAAACGCTCCGGCCCTACTCGTAGCGCAGCGAATCGATGGGGTCCAAGGCGGCGGCTTTGCTGGCCGGATAGTACCCCGAAGCCAGACCCACGCCCACGCAGATAATCAGGCCGGCTATCATCCAAACCCACGGCACCAGAAACGAGCTGGCGCCCACGAGCACGGCCACACCATTGCCGCCCAATACGCCGAGGACGATGCCCAGCGTGCCGCCCATAAGGCAGATAACAATCGCCTCGATGAGGAATTGCTGGCGAATCTGAACGGCTGTAGCTCCCAGGGCTTTCCGAATACCGATTTCGCGGGTCCGCTCCGTCACCGAAACCAGCATGATGTTCATGAGGGCGATGCTGGCCCCCAGCAGCGTGATAAAAGCCATGATGGTGCCGCCCACGCGCACCTTCCCGGAAATAGATTCCAGGTCCGATGCCAGCGACTCGCTGCTTTCCACCACAAAACTATCTTCCTGGCCCAGCTTGTCGTGGCGCACAGCGCGCATCACGCCGGTGGCTTGGCCAATGAGAAAATTCAGGGTGCCCTGCTGGTCGGTGGCGGTTTTAATGTCGTAGGTGAGCGCGCCTTGCCGGGGCATCTGGTTGCCGGTGACCAGGGGTAGCAGGGCCAGACGGTCGGCCCCGCCCCCGCCCATGCTGCCGCCGCTTTTTTCGAGCAGGCCCACTATCAGGAAACGGCGACCCAAAGCCGACACGTACTTGCCAACCGGGCTTTGCTTGGGAAAGAGCCGGAGACGAATTTCATCGCCCACAATCATTACGTTGGCGCCATTATTCAGCTCGGCCTGGGAAAACGTGCGGCCGCTGGCCAGGTTGTAACCCTGGATTTTCAGGTAGTTTTCGTCGCCGGCCACCACTTCCATGTTGGGGTTGGTTTTAATGCCGTTGGCCTTCATTTCGGCGGCACGCGTGATGGAGGCCGAAACCCCCACCTGCGCGTCGTCGCCCATGGCTTGCTTGTATTGCTTGGCCTGCAGAAAATCGATGGGGGCGTACTGCTTGGCCTGGCGGCCACCGCGCCGGCCCCGGTTGTTGTAGCCCTTGGCATGGAGGTCGAAGGAGTTGGCCCCCAGGCTGGCAAAGGTTTCCGACAAGGAGTTTTTCATCGCGTCGATGCCCGTGAGAATGCCAACCAAGGCAAACAAGCCAATGCTGAGAATCAAGGCGGTGAGTACCGTGCGCAGCAGATTGGCGCGGATGGAGCGGAAAGCTTCGCGGACGTTTTCGAATGGGCTCATGGGGAGTAGCTCCAGCCGGAGGCTGGAAAATCGTTGAACGACAAGTACTGGGAACGGGCCGGTGGCGCGCCGGCACAAAGATGGTGTCGCATTCTAATGCGGCCAAAGTTCGGCGACCAGCGCTTAACTTGAACCACGGACGCCGCAACCCCGTTGCTTCGTCGCGCTTCTTTCTCGAAAAACTATGTTACTCACGCGTTTTTTATTCTTCCTGCTCCTGGCCGTGGCCTGGGTGGCCGCGCCCCTGACCGCTCAGGCCAATATGGTATTCATTCCAATGGATAACACCCAGAAAGAGGCTCTCAAGGCGTACGGGGTGGCTTTTTGGCTGCTCCAGCGCGATGTTCCGGTCGACTGGCTGCTGAACTATCGGGGCGGGTCGTTCGCCTTCGAAACCACCACCGGCGCCGAAAACGAGCTTGCCGTGCGCGGCGTCACGTTTCAGGTTATCAGCGACGCCCAGTACACTGGCATTCTGCAGGAAATAGCCGACCCCAATGCCAACATGGACGTGATGAAGCTGGAAAAAGTCCCCAAAATTGCGGTGTACACGCCCAAAGGCAAGCAGCCCTGGGACGATGCCGTGACAATGGTACTTGCCTACGCCGAAATTCCCTACACCCAGCTTTACGACGATGAGGTCCTAGCCGGCACCTTGCCCAAATACGATTGGCTGCATCTGCACCACGAGGATTTCACGGGCCAGTATGGCAAGTTTTACGCCACCTACCGCAACTACCCCTGGTACCAGCAGCAGGTGCGCGATGGGGAGGCGGCTGCCAAGCGCAATGGCTTCGGCAAAGTGAGCCAGATGAAAGCTACCGTGGCCGTCAAAATGCAGGAATTCATTGCCGGCGGCGGCTTTTTGTTTGCCATGTGCTCGGCCACCGACAGCTACGACATTGCCCTGGCAGGCCTGGGCCTTGACATGGTGGAAAGCATGTACGACGGTGACCCGGCCGACCCCAGCGCTCAGAGTAAGCTGAATTACAACCGCTGCCTGGCCTTCGAAAACTTTCAGCTGGAGCGCAATCCGATTCAGTACGAGTACTCCAACATCGACATGCAGCCCAACGAGCGCGGCCTGGGCGAGCAGAACGATTACTTCTCGCTCTTCACCTTCTCGGCCAAGTACGACCCGGTGCCCACCATGCTGTGCCAGAACTACGAAAAGACCATTCACGGCTTCATGGGCCAAACCACGGCCTTCCGCAAGCGCCTCATCAAGTCGGATGTGGTGGTGATGGGCGACACCAAGCAGACCGGCGAGGCGCGCTACCTGCACGGCACCCTAGGCAAAGGCACCTGGACTTTTTATGGCGGCCACGACCCGGAGGATTACCAGCACCTCGTGGGCGAAGAACCCACTGACCTGGCCCTGCACCCCAATTCGCCGGGCTACCGGCTGATATTGAACAACATTCTCTTTCCGGCAGCCAAGAAGAAAAAGCAGAAAACCTGAGCCTTGGCGCCGCTGCCTGCTGACATAAAAAAATTCCCGTTTCTGATGAAACGGGATTTTTTTATGCCTGACCTAACACGCAAAATCATTTCACATAGGACTTACGCACTCAGTTGCTGGCGCGCGTCTCCGACGCGTTACCCACGGGTTCCGCGTCTCTGACGCGCGTAGCCAACCACACCAGACGGGGCGAATGGCAGCGTTTGGAAACGTCATATTAGGCAGCCACGCACCCGTGACGCGCGCCAGCGGCATTTTACTTGAGAGCAGGCCGCTCTAATTTAAATACATTTACTGCCGCACGCCTGCTCAAAGGCCATAGCGCAATTCCATTTCCCGCCGCATGGACGACCAGAATTCCTCGAATTATTCCCTCTCTTTCAGCCACCCCGAACAGACCGCTTCCGAGCAAGTAGCCAACCCCTTGCCCAGGGCCGTACTGCGCCTGAATAGCCACCAGCTGCTCGACGGTCAGTGGCACTTTGCCCACGACGATGCCGACGCCGGCCTGACCGAGAACTGGGCCCAGGGCCACGTTTACGAGCACACCGCCCAGTGGCCCGGCTCGGTGGAAGAGCACCTGGCTCAGGGCCGGGGGCACCAGGGCGCCACCGGCTGGCACGACAAAGTAGTAGTGTGGTACGAGCGCGAATTTCGCCGGCCCGACGTGGCGGAGCCCGAAGCGCGCTCCCTGCTTCAGCTCACCTTTGGGGCCTGCGGCTACGAAACCAGGGTCTGGCTCAATGGCCAGCTACTGAAAACCATTGAGGGCGAAGAAATTCACTTCGGCGAGTACACTTCATTCTCTTATGAGCTGAGCGCAGACCAGCTGCAGCCCGTGAACCGCCTCACAGTGCGGATTGCCGACAACATGGACGCCGAAACCCCGCGCGGCAAGCAGGAATCGCACGTTTACAAGCGCGGGGGCATCTGGTACCAGACCTATACCGGGGCCGTGCGCAGCGTGTGGCTGGAGGCCGTGGAGCGCAACCGGCTGCGCTCCCGCGTGGGCGTCATCAGCGTGGTGGAAGACCAGCTGGTGCGGTTCAATATGACGCTGCGCATTCACGACGCCGGCGACTACACCATTCGCCTGCAGATTTTTGACCCGCACACCACGGACCGGACCGCCCCGCTGGCGTCCTCGGATTTTCCGCTGCACCTGGAGCCGGGGCAGTGGCAGCAGCGGCTAGTGCTGGAAGTGCCCGGCGCGGAGCTATGGTCGCCGGAGGCCCCGAACCGCTACCGGCTGGTAGCCCAGCTTATAGACCGCGACGGGTACCCGGCCCAGATTGAAACCCTGTTTGGGCTGCGCAAAATTGAAGCCCGGGGCCGCTACGTGTACCTCAACAACGAGGCGACCTACCTCGACGGCATTCTCTACCAGCCCGGCCAGGCTACGTTTAAAGAAATGCAGCGCCACATGCACGCCATGAAAGCGCTGGGTTGCAACCTGGTGCGCGTGCACATTGCCGGCATCGACCCGCGCATCTATAACCTGGCCGATGAGCTGGGCTTGCTGCTGTGGGTGGAAGTGCCGAGCCCGCACAGCTCGACGCCGCGCAGCCGCGAGAACCACCGCGCCGAGTTGCTGCGCCTCGTCACGCTCAGTGAAACCCACCCTTCCATCATCATCTGGAGCCTGTATAACGAGGATTGGGGGGCCCAGGACATTGCCACCAACCCCGAAACCCGCCAGTACATCATGGACACCTACCACTTCATGCAGATTGCCTACCCGCAGTTTCTGGTGGTGGACAACGACGGCTGGCACCATATTTCCCACATTGGCCGCCTGAAGTCCGACCTGCTCACGGCCCACCTCTACACCCCCGACCTGACGCGCTGGAAAGAACTGCTGGACCGCCTGGTGGGAGGCGAAATGACGGGCACCGCCGCTTTTCCGCTGGTCGTGGGCGACCCATTTTTTTACCGGCGCCAGGTGCCGCTCATCGTGAGCGAATGGGGCGGCTTTGGCTTCCCGGACTACGGCGGGCCGCAGGACGCGGAATCCCGCACCAACAGCATCCTGGCATTCAAACAGGAGCTGCGCCGCCGACCCATTGCCGGCGACGTGTACACGCAGGCCACCAACATCGAGGACGAACGCAACGGCTTGATTGACCCGCAAACCGGCGCGCTGAGCGTGCCCAAAGGGCTGCTCGCTTCCCCCATTAGTTGTTAGTTGCTAATCGGCGATTATTATTAATTTGCGCATAATCAAGCTCTTACCTGACAACCGACAACTAACAACCAGCAACTAATACCTCGATGGCTGCCGCGGCGGCTGGGGCACAGCCAGGGTGGCGGTGATGCACCAGTCTGACCGCAGTGCCGTGTTGTTGGCGCGGAGCTGGGTCAGGATTTTGCCCGGCACGGTACTGGTAATGGAGCCCTGGCGCAGCAGTATTGTGGCCACTTCCAGGGGTTGGTGGGATGCGGGCACTTTGGCCGCACCGGGCACTATCAGCTCAAAAACAACCAGCGACTCCGCTTCTTCGGAGCTCTGGGAAAGGCAGTTCACTTCGACAGTGCTGACATGCGTTGTTGGGTCGCTGTTTGACATATAGAAGGTGTGAAAACGTTGAATAACGAAGACCAAAATAGGGTTCGTAAATATGGCAATCAATTGTCGGATTATTGCTACTGAACCCCTTAACTTAATCAAAAAGCAATAGGATACGGGCCGAACCTGCCCGCCGCTTCTGGGGTTATCTTTGCAGCGCGTCGTTTTCCGGCGCTTTCCCGACCTATGACCATAACCAAAGAAGCCGTTCTCAAAGCGCTGAGCTACGTGGAGGAGCCCGACCTGGGCCAGGACCTGGTGACGCTCAACATGATTGAGAACATTGAGATTGACGGCCTTACCGTAGCCTTTACCGTAGTCCTGACCACGCCCGCGTGCCCGCTCAAGCAGCTCATTCACGATGCCTGCGAGCGCGCCATCCACACGATGGTGGACAAGGACGCCAATGTGGTCATCACCATGACCTCGCGCGTGACCACGCTGCGCAACAACCGCGGCGACCTGCTGCCCGGCGTCAAAAACATCATCGCCATTGCCTCGGGCAAAGGCGGAGTGGGCAAAAGCACGGTCACGGCCAACCTGGCGGTGGCTTTGGCCGCCACTGGTGCCAAAGTGGGCCTGGTGGATGCCGACATTTCGGGCCCCAGCATGCCCACCATGTTTGGCGTGGAAAACGAGGCGCCCCACATTTTCCAGGGTCCCAACGGCAAAAACCTCATTCAGCCGATTGAGAAGTACGGCGTCAAGCTGATGAGCATTGGCTTTCTGGCACCGGCCGAATCGGCTATTGTGTGGCGTGGCCCCATGGCGTCGTCGGCACTCAAGCAATTTATTACCGAAGTAGATTGGGGCGAGCTGGATTACCTGTTGCTGGACCTACCGCCCGGCACGTCCGACATTCACCTGACGCTGGTCCAAACCGTGCCCGTGACCGGTGCTGTCATTGTGACTACGCCGCAGAAAGTGGCGCTGGCCGATGCGCAGAAAGGCCTGCAAATGTTCCGTCAGCCCCAGATAAACGTGCCCGTGCTGGGTGTGGTAGAGAACATGGCCTGGTTTACGCCAGCTGAGCTGCCCGACAGCAAGTACTTCATTTTTGGTGAAAATGGCGGCCAGCGACTGGCGGCGCAGCACGACGTGCCGCTGTTGGGCCAGCTGCCGCTGGTGCAAAGCATCCGCGAAAACGGCGATGAAGGCCAGCCCGCCGTGCTCGACCCCAAATCGGTGGTGGGACGCCTATTCGCCGACCTGGCCGAAGCTGTAGCCCGGCAAATCAGTATTCGTAACAATGTAGCCCCCAAAACGGCCGTCGTGCAAATGAATCCTTAAGTCACTAGCTGTCAGTTGTTATTCATTTGAAATCATCTGGAATAACAACTGACAGCTAGCAACTGACAATCCGTTTACTTTTGAACGACTACTTAATGCTCGTGGAAAGCTCAACCCCTGCCCCCGTTTTCGACCACCCGCTGATGCCTCGCATTGAGGCCGCACTGGACACGCTGCGCCCCTACCTGGCCACTGACGGTGGCAACGTGCGCGTAGCCAACATCACCGCCGACGGCATTCTCCAACTCGAATGGGAAGGCGCTTGCGGCGCCTGCCCCATGTCGCCGATGACAAGAGCGGGCCTGGAAGACACGGTGAAAAAAGCCGTGCCCGAAATCACCGCCGTAGAGGCCCGGTAATATCCCGGAGCTGCGGGACACTGTTGCCCGAGCTGCCCGAAACATGCAGTAGCGCGGCCCAGCTCTACTTTTGCCCGCGCACCCTTCCCCTTTCCCTATGGCCACCTCGCCTAATTCGCCTACCCTTCGCTCCTGGATAGATATTCCGCCTACGAGCGACTTTCCCATTCAAAACTTACCCTTTGGGGTGTTTGAGACCGATGAGCGGGGGCCGCGCCTGGCGGTGGCCATCGGGGGCTACGTGCTCGACCTATACGCCGCCAGTCAGCACGGTTTCTTTCAGGATTTGACGGAGTTGGGCGCGGCGCAGCCCAAAGTATTTCGGCGCCGCTCTCTCAATGCCTTTTTGCGGCTGGGCCGGCCGGCGTGGCGCGCCGTGCGCCAGCGCGTAAGCGAGCTGTTGCGCCACGATGCGCCCGAGTTGCGCGATAACGAAGGAGCCGTAAGCCAGTGCCTGCTGCGCCAAACCGAAGTGCGCATGCTCCGCCCCATCAAACCGGCGAACTACACCGATTTCTACAGCAGCATCGAGCACGCCACCAACGTGGGCACCATGTTCCGGGACCCGGCCAATGCCTTGCTGCCCAACTGGCGCCACCTGCCCATTGGCTACCACGGCCGCACCAGCAGCATCGTGGTTTCGGGCACCGATATTAAGCGGCCCAATGGCCAGCGCAAGGCGCCTGATGAGGCCCTGCCCACTTTTGGCCCCAGCCGCCAGCTCGACTTTGAGCTGGAAATGGGTTTTGTAGTTGGAACCGGCACCGAGTTGGGCGCCACCATTCCCCTGGCCGACGCCGAGGACCACATTTTCGGCCTTTGCCTTTTCAACGACTGGAGCGCCCGCGACCTACAAAGCTGGGAATACGTGCCGCTAGGGCCATTTTTGGGCAAGAACTTTGGTAGCAGCATGGCTCCGTGGATTGTCACGCTCGATGCGCTGGAGCCCTTCCGCATTGCCGGGCCGGTGCAGGAGCCCACGCCCCTGCCCTACCTGGCCCACAGTGGCGAGCACAATTTCGATGTTAACCTAGAAGTGGCCCTCACGCCCGCCGGCGGTACCGAAACAACCCTCAGCCGGGCCAATTTTGGCCTTATGTATTGGAGCATGGCCCAACAGCTGGCCCACCACGCCTCCAACGGCTGCAATATTGAAGCCGGCGACCTGTACGCTTCGGGCACCATTAGCGGCCCTACCCCCGACTCGCTCGGCTCGATGCTGGAGCTGGCCTGGCGCGGTACCCGGCCCGTGCCGCTGCCCGATGGCTCGGAGCGTAAGTTCCTGCTCGATGGTGACACCGTAACCATGCGGGGCTACGCCGAAAAAGAAGGCATCCGAATTGGATTTGGCGAAGTTACAGGCACCATCTTGCCCGTCGAGTAACGTTTTTAGTTGCTGGTTGTCGGTTATTAAGCAGTGGAGCATAATTAATCGCACTCTATTTAAGCCGTCATGCTGAGCTTGTCGAAGCATGACGGCTTTTTGTTATGCTTACTTTTGCGCAAGTACTTAGTTACTGATGTTACGCAGCCATTTTGGTTAACGCGTAGTGCATGGCTTTGAGTCCGCGCAAATAAAGTTGGGCTTTGAGGCGAAAATGACCAATGCCTAATTGTCGGGTTATCTTCTCTAACTTGATGTAGGCCAGGATGGAAGAAAAGAAATGATTGGCCTGCGTATCGATGGTTTTCGTAGGCGACTTGCCCATCGACGTGTTTTGCTTGAGCGATTTGTGGTACTCCTCGATTTTCCACCTTTTCTGGTAGATTACCGTCACTTGTTCCCCGGTCAAATTCGTATCGCTGCTCACCAGATATAACACGCCCTGCGAACCGTCCTTATTTGTAAAGACTTGCCGGACCACGAGCACCGCCTCCACGACGCTCCGTAGCCAGACGCGCAAGGGCTGCCCATCCGGGAAAGCCAGCGTATCAAGGGCCTGGAATTCCCCATTGCCGCGCCCCACTTCGCTCAGGGCCACGGTGCGCGAGGTGGGCAGGGCAAAAATAAAGTCGTGGCCCAACGCGCGCACCTGGTTCATGTTCTCAGCCGAGGCATACCAGCTGTCGGCCAGCAGGTAGCCGTAGGCCACTTGCTCTTGGGCCACGCGCAACATGGCGCGGAGCATCTCGTTTTTCGTCAGCGGGCTTTTCTGACTCACTTTCTGGGTTTTAGGGTCGGTTACGGCCTGCGTTTTCTCCACCAGCTCCACGGCAATCGGCACGGCGAGCGAACCGGCCACATAGAGCAGGCTCACGAAATTGAGCCCCTTCACGTACCGCCCCAGGCTATGGTCGTAATGGGTACAGAGCAGGGCATTGGCATCGGTGTGGGCCTTCTCCAAAATAGAATCATCGACGATAAGAACAGCAAAATCGGCTGCTTCCAACGTCCGCTCGGTTTGCCGAATCAGCGGTTTGGCATGGCCCCAGACCTGGCGTGAATCCAAGTGTACGCTGCTGAGCCAGCGCGTCACCTGGTCGTGACTAAGCTGCCCATCGAACAGGCGTGAGAGGCCCGTAGCCGAAGTTTGGCCCGTCGAGCTGATGAGATAATCCGTGTACAAATCCAGGGTGCAGGCCATCGAAAACGGTAGTTAGAACGGAAAAATACTGCGTAACATCAG
>NZ_JNLX01000099.1 GCF_000715495.1 Hymenobacter sp. IS2118
CCCACCGGGCTCGACGCCTACCTCAGCGACGCCGCCACGGGCCAGACGCTCAAGCTAGCCAGCGGCACCGCGTATAGCTTCAGCGTCACAGCCGCAGAGGCGCAGGCCCTGCTGCTGGGGCGCTTCACGCTGAGCTTCAGCAACAGCGCGGTCCTTGCTTCGTCCACGGGCGTGAGCGCCGAACAAGTGGGTGTGTACCCGAACCCGGCCACGGGCCGCTTCACGGTGAGCGTGCCGGCCATCGCTGGCGCCCGCGCGGTGGAGGCCACGCTGCTCAACAGCCTGGGCCAGGTGGTGCGCCGGCAGTCGGCCAGCCTGAGCGCGGGCGGGGCCAACGTCGAGTTTGGGGCCGAGGGCCTGGCGGCGGGCGTGTATGCGCTGCGCCTGCAAGCCGGGGCCAGCACGCTCACCAGGCGCGTGGTGCTACGGTAGCGGTTTGTGTACCAGCAGAAGCACGTTCTTGCCCCAACTCCTACACCCTTCATGTGAGGAGCACGTGCCCCACATACAACAAGTCCCCGCTCCGGTGCACTGGAGCGGGGACTTGTTGTATGCGGGGCCGGCGAGCGGCTGGTTGGTCTACTTCAGCGTGAGCGAATAGGCCACTACTTCCTGAATCTGCTGCGGCGTGAGCTGCTTGCCGAAGGCGGGCATCTTGCCCATGCCTTTGGTCACCAAATAGGTGCGGCCGAAGGCGTTGAGGTTGCTCTTGGTGAGGTCGTGGGCGCCGTTAGCGCCTTTTTTGCCGTTGGCGCCGTGGCAGCGCATGCAGTTTTTCTGGTACAGCAGCTGGCCTGGCACCACCGGCGGTCCGGCACAAGCAAGCGCGGGCAGAAACGGTAAACACAGGAAAGCAGAAAAAATACGAAGCTTCATAGCCATCACAACACATAATCGAGCCACAAAGTACCGGCGAATAAAATTAAAGGCAGGAGGGGATTTTGAGGGTAGGAGGGTGTGGGGGTAGTAGGGTGGGAGTTTCGGGGGGAGGCGGCGTTGTTCATCCGTTAGGAGTCATCGCGCCGTTAGCCCGACCTTTGTCACCCCTAACCTCCTACCCCCACACCCTCATACCCTCGAAAAAGTGCGCGTCGCCCTCGTCATCAACACCAGCTGGAATATTTGGAATTTCCGCGCCAGCCTCGTGCGGGCCTTGCAGGCGGCCGGCCACGAAGTACTGGCCATTGCCCCGCCCGACGACTACTCGGCGCGCCTCGAAACCGAGCTGGGCTGCCGCTTCGTGCCTATTCTGATGGAAAACAAGGGCACCAATCCGGTGAAGGACGCCGCCCTGACGCTGCGCTTCTACAAGATTTACAAGCGCGAAAAACCCGATGTGGTGCTGCACTACACCATCAAGCCCAACATCTACGGGAGCATTGCGGCCCGAATGGCCGGCGTGCCCAGCATCAACAACGTGAGCGGGCTGGGCACGGTCTTCATCATCAAAAACTTCGTGAGTAAAGTGGCGCTGGGGCTCTACCGCCTCGCGTTCCGGTTTCCGCACAAAGTGTTTTTTCAGAATGGCGACGACCGGCAGCTGTTCCTGGAAAACGGCCTCGTGAAGCGGGAAATTACCGGCCTATTGCCCGGCTCGGGCGTGGATACCGATAAGTTTCGGCCCGCGCCGGAGTTCACCCGCCAAACGCCGTTCGTGTTTTTGATGGTGGCGCGGGTGCTCTACGAAAAAGGCGTGGTCGAATACTTCGAAGCGGCCAAAATCATTCGGCAGGCCGTGCCCGGCACGCGCATTCAGCTATTGGGTGGCCTCGACGAGGCCGGCGGCGTGGGCGTGCCCCGCGCTACGTTTGAGGAGTGGCTCAAGAGCGGCGACATTGAATACCTGGGCCGTTCCGACGACGTGGCCGCCCACCTGCACCGCGCCGACTGCGTGGTGCTGCCCAGCTACCGCGAAGGCACCCCCAAAACCCTGCTCGAAGCGGCAGCCGTGGGCAAGCCCCTCGTAACCACCGACGTGCCCGGCTGCCGCGAAACCGTGGTCGACGGCCGCAACGGCTACCTCTGCCAGGTACGCAGCGGCCCCGATTTGTCCGCCAAGATGCTTCAGGTGCTCCGGCTTTCCGACGCCGACCTGCACGGCATGGGCCAAAACAGCCGCTACCTGGCCGAAACCAAATTCGACGAAAAACTGGTGCTCGACCAGTATCTGAAAGCCGTCGCCGAGGTGGGGCGGTAGTTGCTGGTTGTCAGTTGCTGGTTGTCAGGGAAACGGCGCTGGCCGAAGCGGCGCTGGCCGCAGTTTAGCGCGCAGCGCGTAACTGCTGGCCGGCAGATGGGGTGAGTCTCTGACTCACGACGACACAGCCGCCCGCCACCTCTGTTCCGTTCGCAGGAGCTTGCTGTACTTCGGCCGTCGTACTACGCTCCGCGCAAAACCGCCGTCCGCATTCCGCATCAAGTGCGGCCCTATTCTACCTTTGCTGTAATGGAAGTAAAGCATTTTCCCATCGTTGGGCTAGTTGAGTTCGTTCCCCGTCTGTTTGCCGATGACCGGGGGCATTTCTTTGAAACCTTCAGCGCCCGCCTCATGGCCCAGGCCGGAGCCGACGCGCAATGGGTGCAGGACAACCAGTCGAATTCCAAGAAAGGCGTACTGCGCGGCCTGCATTTCCAGCTTCCGCCCCACGCCCAGGCCAAGCTGGTGCGCGTGGGCCAGGGCCGCGCCCTCGACGTAGCCGTTGATTTGCGCCGCAACTCGCCCACCTACGGCCAGCACCAGCTAATGGAGCTATCGGCTGAGCGCGGCAATATGTTTTACATCCCCGTCGGGTTCGCGCACGGCTTTTTGGCCTTGGAAGACGACACCATCTTCCTCTACAAATGCAGCGACTACTACGCCCCCAACGCCGAAGGCGGCCTGCGCTGGGACGACGCCGACCTGAATATCAACTGGGGTACGGAAGTAGCCCCTTTGGTTTCTGGCAAAGACGAAGAGCTGCCGCTATTCAAGGATTTCGTGAGCCCGTTTTAGGGGGTGGGGAAGGGGGGCGTCATGTTCGGGCTCGCCGGCCGTGCACCCCACCCCCTAGCCCCCTCCCCTCCGGGAGAGGGGGGATTAGCTCTAAAAAGATAGAAAACACTGACTAAAACTAAAAACTAGCTCCCCTTCCCCCGGAGGGGAAGGGGTTGGGGGATGGGGTGCACGCCCGGCGAGCCAGAATGACACTCACAGCAGTTCCACCAGCGTTTCCAGTGCCATGCCGCGGCTGCCCTTCACCAGCACTTGCTGGCCGCGCAACGGGTGTTGCTTCAGCCACTCGGCGGCTGCGGCTTTCGTGAGGAAATGCTGCGCTTTTGATGACTCCGAGGCGGCTTGCGCCATTTCCGGGCCGATTAGTAGCACGGCAGGCAAATTTAATTCGGTTAGTAGCTGACCGAGTTGGCGGTGCTCGGCGGCGCTTTCGTCGCCCAGCTCAAACATGTCGCCGAGGATGACCAGTTTGGATTGGCCGGGCGCGGCCGGGCGGGCGGCGAAGCTGCGCAGGGCGGCGGCCATGCTGCTGGGGTTGGCGTTATAGGCGTCGAGCAGCAGGTCGTTGTGGGCCGTGCGCAGGAGCTGGGAGCGGTTGTTTTGCGGGTTGTATTGGGCCAGTGCGGCGGCCACTCTATCCGGAGAAATGCCGAAGTGCAGGCCCACGGCGGCGGCGGCGGCCAGATTGGGGAAGTTGTAGTCGCCGGTGAGCTGAACGGCCACGTCGGTGCCATCGGCCAGGCGCAGGGCCAGGGCAGGGTCGGCGGCGAGCAGCGTGGCGGGGTAGGCATCGGCTGGGCCGGGGTAGGTGAGGCGCGTGGGCACGGCGGCGGCCAGGCCCGGCAGCTTGGGGTCGAGGGTGTTGACGAAGGCCGTGCCGCCGGTGCGGGCCAGGTAATCGAACAGCTCGCCTTTACCCAGGGCCACGCCTTCGGCCCCGCCAAACCCTTCGAGGTGCGCCTTGCCGATGTTGGTGATGAGGCCGTGGCTGGGCCGGGCCCACGGACAGTACGCCGCGATTTCGCCGCGGTGGTTAGCGCCCATCTCAATCACGGCAAAGTCGTGCTCGCCCGCCCGCAGCCGCAGCAGCGTGAGCGGCACGCCGATGTGGTTATTCAAATTGCCGATGGTGGCCAGTACCCGAAATTTCTGCGCCAATACGGCCGTAAGTAGCTCTTTGGTAGTGGTTTTGCCGTTGGAGCCCGTGATGGCGAGCACCGGAATGTCGAACTGCTGCCGGTGGTGTTGGGCCAGCGCCTGCAGGGCCGCGAGTGGGTCGGGGGCGTACGTATAGCGCGTTGGGTCGGTGGCGGCCAGCGCGGCATCGTCTACCACGGCGTGGCGGGCACCGTTGGCCAGGGCCTGGGGCGCAAATTCAGCGCCGCGAAAGCTGGGGCCGTTGAGGGCAAAAAACAGGGTGCCGGGCTGCGGCTGGCGCGAATCGGTGCTGACGAGGCCATCAGCGGCCAGATAATGGGTGTAGAGCAGCATAGAGCTAGTTGAACTGTGAGCGCAAACCGGATGTAGTTTGTTGCAAAGGTGGGGGCGATTTTTGTACCCATTCCCATTTTCCTCCCGCAATTTCCTTGCTGTAGCTTTGCTTATGCGCCGCTCCTACCTCCTTTTGCTGGCGCTGCTGGCGTTTTTCTTCGCCGCTACCGCCCAGCCGGGCACCGGGTTTGGGTTCGAATTCCGGCCGGCGGCGGCGGTTGTGCACGGGGCCGATACGCTCCGCAACGCCTGGGCCGGCGGCCTGAACACGCCCCAGTTCAGCACCATCGACCTGAACGACGATGGCCAGGACGACCTGTTTGCCTTCGACCGCGAAACCAGCCGCGTCTACACCTTTCTGAGCGTGGCCGCGCCGGGTACCGCCGCTGGCCGCCGCTGGGCCTACGCCCCGCAGTACGAGGCGCTTTTTCCGGCCGACCTGCAAGGCTGGGCGCTGCTGCGCGACTACGACTGCGACGGCCGCCCCGACCTGTTTACCTACGTGAACAATGGCGAAATTCGGGTTTTCCGCAACGTGCCGGCCAACGGCCGCCCCAGCTTCCAGCTCACCACCAACCAGATTCGATTTTCCGGCGGCTTCAGCGGCACCGCCAACCTCACGCTGGGCGGCTACAACATGCCCGCCATTCAGGACGTGGACGGCGACGGCAAGCTCGACATCATGAGCTATGATTTCATCAGCGCCTCGGTCATCGAACTTTACCTGAATACCAGTCCCGGTACCTGCGGCAACGCCCTCACCTTCACCCTCAAAACCAACAACTGGGGCGGCCTGCAAGCCTGCCAGAGCTGCGCCAGCTACAAGTTCAATGGCCAATCCTGCTTCGTGGCCCGGCCGCTGCACACCGGCGGCCACAGCCTGCTGCTCGTGGACCTCGACGGCGACGGCGACCAGGACCTGCTGGACGGCCGCGACAATTGTCCCGAGTTGGTGAGCCTGCTCAACCAGGGCACGGCCCTGGCGCCGGTGCTCACGCAGGCCGGCATCAGCGCCAGCTTTCCGTCGGCCGCTGCGCCGGTGCGGGTGCCAGTGTTTCCAACGGGCTATTCCTTCGATGCCAACTTCGACGGCCGCCCCGATTTGGTGGTGGCGCCCAACATTTTCACCAACCTTGAAGACAAAGTGAGCCTGCGCGACAACGTGCAGCTCTTTGAAAACACGGCCGCCAGCGGGGCACCGGCCTTTGCGTATCGCGCCGGCGGCTTCCTGGCCAATGAGATGATTGACGTGAGCGAAGGCGCCGCGCCCACCTTCGGCGACCTCGACGGCGACGGGCTGCCAGACCTGCTCATCGGCAACCACGCCGACCGCGTGGACGGCGTGTACCGCGCCAACCTGACCTATTACCGCAACGTGGGCACCCGCACCCGGCCGATGTTCCGCTTCGTTACCGCCGATTACCTGGGCCTGGCCGCGCAGCGCCTGCTGGGCCTCAAACCCGTGCTGGTAGACCTGAACCGCGACGGCGCCCTCGACCTGGCCTACAGCGCCTGGAACGGCACCATCAACCGCCTCTACTACATACTGAATACCGCTGCGGCGGGCCAGCCCGTGGCGTTTGATGCGGCCACGGCGGTTGATTTCAAGCCGCAGGGCGCCGCTACCACCGGCGTGCTGCCCCGCACGCAGGGCGACGTGCCGGCCTTTGTCGATGTGGATAACGACGGGTACGTGGACCTGCTCCTCGGCACCAACGACAGCCGCGAGCCGGGCATGAGCCTGCATTATTTCCGCAATCGGGGCAGCGGCCCGCTGGATAATGCCTTTGTGCTGGCCGACAATGATTTTGGCCGCCTCCGCACGGCCACCGGCGGCCGGCCCGTCAACCTCAGCCCCACGGTGGCCGATTTCGATGGCGACGGCCAGCCCGACCTGCTCACGGCGGATGCGGCCGGCGGGCTGCGCTTGTTCTCCAACTACCGCGCCCAGAGCGGCACCTTTTCGGACCGCACCGACCTGCTGCACAACCCGCTCACCGGCCAGTACGAGCCCACCCGGCTGGGCCGCAACGCCAACGCCCGCTTCGCCCTCGCCCCCGCCGACCTGAACGGCGACGGCGCCCCCGAACTCCTCGTCGGCACCCAGGCGGGCGGCCTGCTCAGCTACGGCACCCGCAACCGCCCCACCACCATCACCGCCACCCGCTCCGAAGCCGCCCGCGCCCTGGCCCTGGCCATCTACCCCAATCCGGCCACCGCCTCCGCCACCGTCGAAGCCCGTTCCCCCGTCCGCCTCACCCTGCTCGACCTGACCGGCCGCGTGGTGCAAACCACCGCCCTGCCCCAACGCCAGCACCTTCTGAACCTAAGCAGCCTGGCGCCCGGCGTGTACCTCGTGCGCGCCACCGGGGCCGATGGCGCGGCCGCCGTGCAACGGCTGCTGGTGCGGTAAGTGCCAAGGCTTGTTGTTCAGAAGCTACTCGAAGAGTAAATCGACCGTCATGCTGAGCTTGCCGAAGCATCTCGCTTTCCTCGTTGAAGTAGGCATTTAGTAGGGCATAATAGCCGAGATAGGCGTGGCTCCAATAAGCAGACTTTGTCAACTAGCGTCCACTATCGAGCTAACTTATCCACCATTGCACAAGGGTTAGTTCGACCTTATCGTGGCTGATTTTCACTAGGTGAGTATCGCCAGAGCCAGATTTCGAGCTTGAGCGACAAGATTTTTCCAGAAAATATACTTGTTCGGACTCAGTGATTTTAATTAAGGAGCACCCTTCGGTACCGCCCAAGGATTTCGGCATCGTTACGCCACCGACTTCTACCTCATCAAGTGCTACTTGTTCGGTTTGTTTCTTCACCGATTCTTTCTGCCGAAACGTATTTGCTATAGCCGCTTGGTGCTGGGGCTGCACGCGACGTTGCTGCTCTTCCACCAGGGTTTGCGGAAAGGCTATTGGGTTTATGCGGTTCAGTGCCAGCAGGTATTTATAAATGGTTTCTTCCACTGAGGCTTTGCTCCACGCCACCAAGTCCTGTCCCAATAGGCGCAGAAAGAAGCCCGTTTGGCCCCCTTCCTCTAGTTGCTGCCGGAGTCGGAAATAGCGGTTTAGCTGTTCCTTCAACACTGCTTCAGCCGTGGGTGGTTGCTGGTACAGGTAAGCCTTCAGGAGGTCTTCGTCCAAACTGAGCACAAAATCCGTCCGCTGATTTACCTGCTCAGCCTGTTCTAGTTCGGCACGCAAGGCCCCTTCAAGTAAGGGAACGAGTGCTGCTGCCTTCACTTCTTTTCCCATTCTCAGCAAGTAGCGGCGTTCCCATGTTCCCGGTTCCGAAAAGCGTAAGCTCGTTCCTTGGAGTAGCGCAAGTGCCACGTCACGGTTAATACGCCAAATGGGCGTTCCATTCACCAACCGGCTGACCGAATCGGTGCCATGCCGAAGCTGAATAGCGGGCAAGTCCTGCATACGCACTTCCACGGCCCGTATGGGATTGGCAAAGCTTGCCTGCCCAAGCAATAGCAAATTCCAGAATAGAATGATAACCAGAAACCCAGGTCGAAAACGACCGAATTTTGACCGGTAAGCTAAGCGAAAAGACATCATGATTGATAAACGGAATGTCTATTGACTGTATCATAAAGAAGAAAAATCAGCCAATTAACTCAAACGCATCGCCGTCATCCAACGCCGTGAATTTGGCCCGGAATTCCTCCAGCTCCTCGCGGCGCAGGGTGTGGGTGAAGGTGCCGGCCCGGTCATCGGCCTCGACCAGGTAGTTGCCGCGGGCATCGAGCAGGGCCGAGTCGCCGGCGTAGGCGTGGCCCAGGGCGTCGTGGCCGATGCGGTTCACGCCCAGGGCGCAGGCCACGTTTTCGATGGCGCGGGCGCGGAGCAGCGTCGTCCAGGCGGTGCGGCGCACGGCGGGCCAGTTGGCCACGTACAGCAGCAGGTCGTAGGGCCGGACGGGCGGGTTGCGGCTCCAGACCGGGAAGCGCAGGTCGTAGCACACCAGCGGGCAGATGCGCCAGCCGCGCCACTCCTCCACGAGGCGGGCGCGGCCGGGCGTGTACACATGCTGCTCGCCGGCCAGCGTGAAGAGGTGGCGCTTGTCGTAGCTGCTCAGGCTGCCATCGGGCCGCACCCACAGCAGGCGGTTGAAATAAGCCCCGTTCTCCTCGATGATGACGCTGCCCGTGACCACGGCGTTGTGTTGCGCGGCCTGCTCGCGCAGCCACGCCACGGTGGGGCCGCTCATGGGTTCGGCCTGCGCCGCCGCGTCCATGCTAAAGCCGGTGGTGAACATTTCGGGCAGCACAATCAGGTCCGTAGGCCCGGCGAGCTGCGCCAGCTGCCGCGCAAACGCGGCGCGGTTGGCTGCGGCATCGTGCCAGTGCAGCTCAGCCTGAACAAAGGAAACGGTGAGGTCAGCCATAGTGGGAGCGGATGACAGAATAAGGTGTTTTGGTTGGTTTAAGCATTCGGATAGAAGCATAAAAACGTCTGTCATGCTGAGCTTGCCGAGGCATCTCTACCGCACCGTTGGACGGTTTCAACGATGCGGTAGAGATGCCTCGGCAAGCTCAGCATGACAACCTTACGGGTTACGGTTTTTTTGCTCACTGCTCATCCCAAGCTACCGCAGCCGCTTGGCCGCCGCCGCCAGGGTCTCGCCGTGCTTGGCGAAGCAGAAGCGAATGAGCCCGTCGTCAAAACCATCGTGGTAGAAGGCTGAGACGGGGACTACGGCCACACCTTTTTCGCGGGCCAGGTGATGGGCAAATGCCACGTCGCTGGCCGCCGAAAAGGCGTGGTAGCGCGCCAGCTGGAAGTAGCCGCCGGGCACGGGCAGCAAGTCCCAGCCGGCGCCATCGAGCAGGGCGCGGAATTCGTCGCGCTTCTGCTGGTAGAAGCTGGCCAGGCCGCGGGCGTGGGCGTCGGTGGTGTCGGCGGCCAGCACGTCGGCCAGGGCGTGCTGGGTAGGCGTGCTCACGGCAAACGTGACGAACTGATGCACCCGGCGCACCTCGGCCGTGAGGGCGGGCGGGGCCAGGCAATAGCCCACTTTCCAGCCCGTGGCGTGGTAGGTTTTACCAAAGGACGAGAGCACGAAGCTGCGCTCGCGTAATTCCGGATGCTGGCGGGCACTCAGGCGCGGCGTGCCGTCGAACACGAGGTGCTCGTACACTTCGTCGCTCAGCACCAACGCGTCGGTGCCGGAGAGCAGGCGGGCCAGCTGGTTCCAGTCATCGGCCGTGAAAATGGCGCCGCTGGGGTTGTGGGGCGTGTTCACGATAACCAAGCGGGTGCGGGGCGACACCACCCGGCGCACCGCCTCCCAGTCGGGCCGGAAGTGCGGGGCGGGCAGGCGCACGTAGCGCGGCACGCCGCCCTGCAGTCGAATAGCCGGCCCGTAAAGGTCGTACGCGGGCTCAAAAACCAGCACTTCATCGTCGGGCCGCACCACCGCGGCCAGCACCGAATACAGGGCTTCGGTGGCACCGGCCGTGATGGTGATTTCGGTGGCCGGGTCGGGCGTGGGGGCGTCGGCGTGCAGGCGGGCGACCTGGGTGGCAATGGCTTCGCGCAGCCGGGGCAGGCCCGGCATGGGCGCGTACTGGTGGTGGCCCGGCGTGCGGGCGTGGCGGGCCAGGGCCTCCAGCAGCTCCTGCGGCGGGTCGTAGTCGGGAAAGCCCTGGGCCAGGTTGATGGCGCCGGTTTCCTGGGCCAGCAGCGTCATTTGGGTGAAGATGCTGACGCCAACATCGGGGAGTTTGGACTGAAGCAAAGCGGAGGTGGTTGGGGAATTACAGAAGAACGCCGGCTAAGAAACGGAATATTATTTTTCTCACAGAAAGGAGGAGAATATTTCGTTGACGAATTCCTATAAATAAATCCGAAACGTAGAGCCATCGCCCACGGTGCTGCTCACTTCCAGCCGGCCACCGTGGTTTTTCACGATGCGGTTGACCAGATACAGCCCCATTCCCGTGCCCTCAACGTGGGTGTGGAAGCGGCGGAAGAGCTGAAAAAGCTGGGGGCCAAAGCGTTCCATGTCGATACCAACGCCGTTGTCCTGCACCATGAGGACGGGCCTGCTCGTAGCCGCATCGGGCGTGCAGCTAATGCGGATGACGGGCGGCCGGTCGGGGTCGGCGTACTTCAGCGAGTTGCTGATGAGGTTGAAAAGCAGGCTTTGCAGGTTCGGCCGCACGAAGGTGAGCACGGGGCAGGTGGCAAAGTCCAGCTCAAACGTGGCGCCACTCTGCGTAACCTGGTCCTGCAGGCTGCCCACAATTTCGGCTACCAGCGGGGCCAGCTCCACGTTTTCGGCGGGTACTTCCTGTTCCTGCCGCTGCCCGCGCACAATCGCACTCAGGGCATCAATGGTACTATAAATCTGGCCCAGCGCCCGCTCAAAGTAAGCAATGAGCTTAATGGCGTCGGGGTCGCGGAAATATGCCGTACGCGTCAGCTCCTCAAAAATGCCCGCCATGTTGTTGATGGGCTGCTTGAGGTCGTGCGAGGCCGTATACACAAAGTTGTCCAGGTCCTCGTTGGTCCGCACCAAGTGGGCATTCTGGGCCTGCAGCTGCTGCTGGGCCTGCTTGAACTCGTGCACGTCGGTATTGGCGCCCACCCACAGCACCACGGCGCCGGTGGCATCGCGCAGGCACTCGGCGCGGGCCAGAAACCAGCGGTACTGGCCCTGCAGGTCGCGCCAGCGGTGCTCCGCCTCAAACGGCTCGGTGGTGGCAATGCTGTGCCGCCAGCGCCGCAGGGTGTTGGTCAGGTCGTCGGGGTGAATGAAATACTCCCAGCCCCAGTCCTGCAGCTGCTCGAAGCTGCCGCCCGTGAAGTCGTACCAGCGCTGGTTGTAGTAGCTCACGCTGCCATCGGGGCGAGAGGTCCAGGCCATTTGGGGCAGGGTTTCGAGCAGCTGCTTGAACCGGGCCTGGCTCGAAAGCAGCTGCTCCTGCAGCACGCGCTGCTCGTGCACGTCGGTGTTGGTGCCGTACCATTTCTCTACCTGGCCGCCGGGGGCCCGGCGCGCCTGGGCCTGCCCCAGAAACCAGCGGTATTCGCCGTCGTAGCGCCGTAGCCGGAACTCGGCCTCATAGTACCGCTGCGTGGCGATGGCCTGAGTCCAGCGCGTGTGCATAGAGGCGTGGTCGTCGGGGTGCACAAAGTTGAGCCAGTGCGCGGCCCCGTTCTTTTCCATCGACTCGCCCACGTAAGCCGCCGTGCGGTGGTTGAAAAAATCCACGGTGCCATCGGGCAGCGCCGTCCACACCTGCTGCGGAATGCTCTCAGCCTGAATGCGCAGCTCCTCTTCGCTGGCCCCGAGGCGGTTTTGCAGCTGGCGCAGCTCCGTCACGTCGGTGTTGGTGCCAAACCAGCGCTGTACCTCGCCGGTGGCCTCGTCGCGAATTGGTCGGGCCCGGCTCAGGAACCAGCGGTACTTCCCATCGTGGCGCCGCAGCGGAAAAGTGTCTTCCCACGTCTGACCTGCTTCAATGCTGGCGAGGTAACGGGCATTGACGCCTTCTACCAGGGCGGGGTCGTGCACCGTTTTCCACCCCCAACCCTGCATGGTTTCCGGAGTGGTGCCCGTATAATCGTACCACTGCCGGTTGTACCAGAAAATATGCCCTGTGGCATCGGCCATCCACGCCAGCTGGGAAATATTGTCGGCCAGGGCTGCAAAGTCGGCACGGCTGCGGGCCAGCTCCTCGGTGCGCTCGTGCAGCTCATGAATTTTGATGGTGGCTGCGCTGAAGCCGGCCAACTGCCCGCTCGCGTCGGTGTAGGGCTGCACTTTGGTTTGGAACCAGCGGTATTCACCATCGTGCCGGCGGCACTGAAACGTGGCCTGCCAGGGCTCACCAGCTGCCATGGCCGTCTGGCCCACTTCGCTCACCCGCGCCAGGTCTTCCGGCGCCAGCACGCTCCAGGCCTCGTCGGGTGGGCCATTGGGGTCCAGCCCCGTGTACTCATAAAAATACGGGTTGGTGTAGGTGATGTGGCCGGCGGGGTTGAGGCTGAAAATAAACACCGGAACCGAGGCCGTGATGGTGCGCACCTGCTCGTCGCGGCGGTGCATTTCGGCGGCCAGCACCTCGGCCTGTTGGCGGGTGCTCACCCGCTCCGTCACATCCAGTACAAAAATGAGCACGCCCGTTACCTGCTTCCGGCCATCGCGCAGGGCAATGTAAGTCACGTCCACGTACCGCTCGGGGGCCAGCCCGCCGGCCTCGTTTTGCACGCGAACGGGTATTTCCTGGCCCACATACGTTTCGCCGGTTCGGTACACGTGGTCCAGACGCTCCAGCACGCCTTGCGTCGCCATTTCGGGCAGGGCGTTGGCTACGGTTTCGCCCAGGCGGGGGCGATGCCCCAGCAGCTCGGCGTAGCTGGCGTTGAAGAAGGTATAGCGGTGGTCCGGGCCTTCGAGGGTGGAAATGTAGGCCGGCGTCTGCGCCAGAATCTGGCTCATCTGGCGGTCCTTGTCTTCGAGGCGGCGCTGGGCGTTGCGCAGCTCGTGCACGTCGAGCAAGTAGCCGTAGCGCTGGCGCAGCTGGCCACCGGCATTCAGCTCCGGCACCGCCTCGGTCAGAAACCAGCGGTACTGGCCATTGGCGCCGCGCAGGCGCACTTCCACCCGCCCCAGGCGCGCGAAATTGATGCTCTGCTGAATTTCAAATTTCGCACTCTCGCGGTCGTCGGGATGCAGGCGGTCGGCCCATTCCGCGTCCACTTCTTCCCAGGGCCCGCCGGGTTTTTGGCCCGTGAAGGCGTACCACTGCGGGCTCATGTAGGTAGTGGCGCCCGTGGCATCGGTAGAGAAAGTGATGATGGGCAGCACTTCGGCCTGGCGGCGCAACTGGGTATCGGCGGCGCGCACCTGGCCCTGCAGGACCTCGGTTTCCTGGCGGGCCAGCACCTGCTGGGTCACGTCGACTCCAAAGGTGAGAATGCCCGTAATCCGGCCCTGGCCGTCGCGTAGCGGCACGTACGAGAAGTCCAGGTACACGCGTCGGAGCGTTTGGCCATCGCCGTCCCGCACGTCCATCGGCATAGCGCGGCCCTCAAAGTTTTTGCCAGACTGATACACGCTGTCGAGCAGTTTGATAAAGCCCTGTTCCGCGACTTCGGGCAGGCACCGGGCGGCGGGCTCGCCCAGGCGGGAGCGGTGCTGCATCAGCTCGTCGTAGGCCGCATTAGTGAAGGTGAAGCGATGGTCGGGGCCGGTCACGGTCGCAATCAGGGCCGGGGCCTGGCCCAGAATCTGGCTGAGCTGTTCGTCTTTGGCTTCCAGGCGGGCCTGAGCTTCGCGCAAATCATGAATGTCGAGGTCGGAGCCGAACCACTGGCGGGAGCGGCCGGCCGCCTGGGCCTCAGCCAGGGGTTCGGGTATACCCTGGCTCAAAAACCAGCGGTATTCGTCGTCGTGGCCGCGCAGGCGCAGCTCGTAGCGCCACGGCGTGCCGTTGGCCAGGGCCGTGGCGTAGTGCTGCTTCATTCGGGCCCGGTCGTCGGGGTGCACCCGTGCCTGCCATACCTGGTTCAGGTCATCGGCCGGGCTGCTGCCGGTGTAGGCATACCATTGGGGGCTTAGGTAAAGCATGGCCCCTTCCTGGTTGCTGATGAAGGTGATGGAAGGCAGGTTTTCGGTCACGCGGTGCAGGCGTTGGTCGGCGGCCCGGGCTTCGGCAATCAGGGCTTCGTTGCGGCGGCGGGCCTGCACCTGCTCGGTCACGTTCAGCAGGCGCAGGAGTACGAACCGGGGCTGGCCGCCGGCCGGTTCCGGCACGGGCTGCAAGGTGGCTTCCCAGTAGGTGGCGGCTGTCTCGGGTCGTGCTCCGGGCAGCGGGTCGGGCCTGAGTACCTGAGCGGTGCCCGTCTGCACGGCCAGTAGCCCGGCGGCCCATGCTTCGGGTGCGGCCAGCTGGTGGCCTGCGGCGGCCAGGGCAGTGCGCAAGGTTGCCAGGGGCTGCCCGGTCAGGTTGGCGGCTTGGCTGGGTAGGGGCAGTAGCGCGGTCATTGCCTCGTTTAGGGCCAGCGTGGTACCATCGGGGGCCAGCGCGGCGAAAGGCGCGGGCAGCGCGGCGAACAACAGCTCAAAATCCAGGGTGGGAACGGCGGGAGAAAGCATAAGCAAAGAAGACGGCGAAACGCGGCCGGACGGCAACACCACGCGCTTTATTCAAAGATAGGGAGCGGGCCGGATGCCCGGAGAATTCAACCAAAAAAAGCTCCGACCGATTCGGCCAGCGCTTCTCTTCTGGTGTCCTTTGCGGAAAATTAGAAAGCTAAAGCGGTAGTAGTAGCCCTGGTGGCAGGCCTCAGTGGGCCAGCGCTTTTTGAGTGGGAGCACTTTGGTTACGATTTTGCTGCCGGACTCTTTCGAATCATTGACGCGGGCAATTGTGGCTTCGGGCTCAGGCTGGAGAAGGATTCAAATTAGTTTTTCATGGCGAAGCGAAGACCGAAATGGTGCCGGAAAAGGTGGTTTCGGAGCACAACCAGCCAACGCCAATCCTTTTTTTACTGCGTCGCCCAACGCAGTAAAGTCAGCACTTTGCGCAGTGAAACAAGCAAAAGCAGCGCATTAGAGTCCAGCTTTCGACGTGCTGGCAACGGCTGAAAAGCCTTTATTAGAGAAACACAACCGTAAGCGCCTACGTATTTAATCGGTGGATAAATCCTTTTGGAGTGGTTGAAAATCTGCTATTTTTTAAAAAATGAGTGCTGGCAGTGTATCCCACGTTACGTGTTTACCGTAGCATGGCGCACTGCCCTTCTTTGTTGCTATGTCTTTGCAAGCTTTGCCCGATGGTCCTTACGTTACCATTTCCTACGATTCCCAAAATGAATGGATTTATGCCGACTGGCATGGCAATCATGATTTAGCCAGCGTGCAACACGGCTGTCGGGAAATGCTTCGGTTTATGGTAGCGCACGGCAGCAGCAAAGTGCTGAACGACAACACTTACGTGACTGGCATGTGGAGCGAAGCCGCCGAGTGGGGCGGTACCGAGTGGTTTCCGGCCATGACGGCGGCCGGCCTGAAATTTTTCGCCTGGATATACTCGCCCAACGTCTACAGCCGGCTATCAACCGACCTGACCCTGCAATTCACATCCGGTACTCCGATAGTGGGCACGTTCGACGATATTACCACGGCCCAGGAATGGCTGAGGCAGTTGTAAAGCCCGCTCAAGGGCTGGCTGCTACCGGATTTTGCCGGATTGGTTTGGGTTTATACCGCACATGGGTTGTTCCGGCATGTACGAGGCAGTGATTTAGTTACTTTTGCGCGTGGCAGCCAACAGCCTCATGGCTAAGGGATAGAAGGGACTGAGCCGGCGCAACTATTGTAACAAGGTCTGATTTGGACTGTTCAAGTGGCGTGTGGGCTTATATTCGCTCCGGGCAACCTTTTGGGTTGACTGTTCGATTTTCAAAGCCTTATTTTCGCTATGCTGCCTTCTACCAACGGGTTGCGCTTGGTTTCTTCTCGTTCGCGCCGAGTATTCCAATCAGTGGGCCTGCTGGCATTCCTGGCTGCCGGAGTCACTGCTTTTCGGTTGCCGGTTGAAGATGGGCTGGCGGACCGGATTGTCCAGCGCATGCAGGCGTTTTATAGTGCTGCGAAGCCCACAAAGGCTTATTTGCACCTCGACAAGTCTTGGTATACCGTGGGCGAAACCATCTGGCTGAAAGGCTATGTGGTGGACGCTGCCCAGCACCTACCCGATACGTTGAGCAAGGTGCTGCACGTGGACTTGCTCAATGGCGCCAACCAGGTAGTGGTAAGCCGCAACCTGCGGCTGGAAGCCGGAATGGCCCCCGGCGACATTGCCCTGCCCGATACCTTGTCGGCTGGCAACTACACTTTGCGCGCCTACACCAACTGGATGCGCAATGCCGGTCCCGACTTTTTGTATACCCGCCGGCTGGCCATCTGGCCTGCGGCCCCCATCCAAACGGCCGATTTCGACCTAGCTGCCGTGCGCGCGCGCGCTACCCTGGCCCGCGCCGCCGCCAAAGCCTTTGCCGCCCCGCCCGATGTGCAGTTTTTCCCGGAAGGCGGCAACCTGGTTGCGGGCCTCGAAAACACGGTGGCCTTCAAGGTAACTGACTTTGCCGGCCACGGCCTCGACGTGCAGGGGAAAGTAGTGAACGAGCAGAATGAGCAGGTGGCGAAATTTAGCAGCAGCCATCTGGGCATGGGCACGTTTGTGCTCAAGCCGGTGGCGGGCCAGCGCTACCGGGCCGTGCTGGCACCGGCGGGCGAGTCCGTCACGGTGGCGTTGCCCGAAGTGCAGGCCCGCGGCTATACCCTACGCGTGCTCACGCTGGCTAAGGATTTTCTGGTCGCTATTCGCCAGCAGGGCGGAGCGGGCGGGCCGGTGCTCCTAATGGGGCAGGTGCGGGGCGCGGCTGCCTACGTGGCCCGCGGCCAGCTGGCCGGTACCGAAACCTCCACGGTCCGCATTCCCAAAAGCAAGTTCCCCAACGGAATCGTGCATTTTACGCTGTTTGATGGGGCCGGAACGCCGCTGGCTGAGCGGCTGGCCTTCGCCTACAACCAGCCCCGGCTGCGCCTCACCGTCACCCCCGACCGGGCCAGCTACGGTCCCCGCCAGCCCGTGCGCCTGCAAGTGCGTGTGGCCGATGCTGCGGGCCAGCCCGTACCCGTCGCCGCCAACCTTTCGGTGGCCATCACCGACGCCGACGGTGGCAACGACATCGCCGAAACCATTGCCTCGCACCTGCTGCTGACCTCCGACCTGGCCGGCCACGTCGAAAACCCGAGCTATTACTTCCAAAACCCCACCGCCGAAACGGCCCAGCACCTCGATGCCCTGCTGCTCACGCAGGGCTGGCGGCGGTTTGTGTGGACCAGTGTGCTGGCCGGTAAAGCTGCGGAGCCCGAGTTTGGCATTGAGCGCTCGGTGAGCCTGCTGGGCCAGGTTACCCAGCGCAACAACAGCAACCCCGTGCCAAACAGCGCGGTATCGTGGTTGCAGACCAAGCCGGTTATGTACTTCCAATCGACGGTGAGTAATGAAGATGGCCAGTTCCTGTTCATTGGCCTTGAGGGCTGCGACACCACTCGGGTGACGGTGCAGGCCCGCACTCCCCGCGACAGGAAGTGGGTGACGGTGCGCGTCGACCCGGGCCCACCGATGACCGCCCGCCCGCTGCCTCCGCTGCCCTTGCAGGCCCCGCAGGACCTGGCCAGCGCCCTGCGCCGGAACCAGGAGCAACGAGCTATGGAAAGCAAGTTTCGGCTTGATACCACGTCCATTCTATTGGGTGGCGTCACGGTGAAAGGGGCCCGGCCAGTCGTTAATGACCCGCGCCGGATTTACCCACAAGGCGACGCTACCGTGCTGAAAATGTCGGATTACACGCCCACGGCGGGCACCTCGGCATTGCAAATGCTACAAGGACGGGTGCCCGGTGTGCAGGTCACGGGCGCTGGTGCGAGTACTAATGTGCTCATCCGCGGCATCAACAGCCCGCTCTACTTGCTCGACGGCTTTCCGGTCGACGTGAGTACCCTGGCGCTATTGCCGGCTACCGATGTAGAAACCATTGAGGTGCTTAAGGGCGGGCAGGCGGCTATTTTCGGCAGCCGGGGGGTCGGCGGGGTCATTGCCGTGTACACCCGCCAGGGCGTATCTGATTCTGGCAAACCGAATGAGACGGCACCGGGCGTCATATCACTGAAACTGCCTGGTTTCCACTGCGGCCGGGCGTTTTATGTGCCCCGCTACGATGCTCCCAAAACCGATAAGAATTTCCCGGACCTGCGCCGTGCCACCCTCTATTGGAATCCTACGGTGCAAGTGGATGCCCTGGGTCAGGCCGAAATCCGGTTCTTCACTTCCGACGCCAAAGGCCCCTTCCAAGTCAATATCGAAGGCTTATCTGCCACTGGCCAGGGCGTGCTGGGCAGTAGTATCTTGCAGGTAAAATAGTTGCTGCTTGCACAACGAAACGTTGCCGGGAAAATAAAAAGGGGTTCTGCTTCAACTGAAGCAGAACCCCTTTTTTATGAACACTAACTAAAAGCAGCAACGCTTCGCTACGGGCTGCCCCGCAGGCTGTTGGCCGCTATACGTGCGGCGGCTGAAACTTACGCCTGCTTGGTGAACTGCACGTTGATGAACAGTTTCACGTCGTCGCCCAGCACGATGGAACCGGCTTCGGTGATGGCGCCCCAGGTGAGGCCGAACTCCTTACGGTTGATTTTGCCGGTTACTTCGAAGCCGGCCTTGTGATTGCCGTAAAAGTCGACGGCCGAACCGCCGAATTCGGCTTCCAGGGTCACGGGCTTGGTCACATCCTTCATCGTGAGGTTGCCGGTCAGCTTGTAGGCGTCGCCGTCCACTTTTTCGAAGGAAGTCGAGGCGAATTTGATATGGGGAAACCGGGCCGCGTCGAAGAATTCTTCGCCAACCAAGTGCGCGTCGCGCTGCTCCTGATTGGTGTCCACGCTGTCAACATCGAGGGAAAACTCGACCTGGGCGTTTTCAAAAGTATCACCTTCGGACTGCATCGAACCTTGAAATTTCTTGAACGAACCCGTGACGGTAGAAATAACCAAGTGCTTGATTTTGAACTGTACCTCGGAGTGGGTGGGGTCAATTGCCCAGGACGTGGTGGCGGTGGCGGTTTCAGACATGATGTTGGAATGATGTTGGAATGATGAGGTGAGGTGAGGTGAGGTGAGGTGACAAAGGTAATAGATGTTTGTACATTAAATGTTGATACATGAATTATTTTTCTCAAAGCATATTCATTTCGTCCTTTGGCCCTAGCTAATGCAAGCGGTGGGCTGGCCCAGCGCTATTGTTGGCAAGGCCGCCATGCCGTTCTTAGCGCTGAGTTTCGTGAGCCGCCTTCTAAATCCGGTAGATTTCATGCGTCGTTTGTTGCTATGCGGGCTGCTGGGCCTGCCGGGGCTGGGCCGGGTGCACGCCCAAAGCCTGCCTGCTCTGTCCCAAAACCCGCCGTCGCTGCGCTGGCAGGAAGTGCGCACTCCGCACTTTCGGGTGATTTACAACGGCGCCCTCGACTCGGCCGCCCAACGCACGGCGGCCCGCCTGGAGCAGCTGCACGGGCCCGGCGCGGCCACGTTGGGCGTGGTACCGAGGCCCATCGGGGTGGTGATGCAGAACCAGACCACGGTCAGCAATGGCTTCGTCACGTTTTTGCCCCGACATGCCGAATTTTTTACCACGCCGCAGCAGGGGCTGGGGCTGGGCACCGTGGACTGGCTCGACGGCTTGGCCGTGCACGAATTCCGGCACGTGGGGCAGTTCGACAAAGCCCGGCAGGGCATTGGCCGGCTGCTGAACCCGCTGCTGGGCGACGGGGCGCTGGGCATCGCGGCCGTGGGCGTGCCACAGTGGTTTTTTGAGGGCGACGCTGTGGGCACCGAAACCGCTCTCACGCGCAGCGGCCGGGGCCGCATTCCCAACTTCAATGCCGGGCTGCGGGCCAACCTGCTGGCCGGCCGCCGCTACAGCTACCAGAAAGCCGTGAACGGCTCGCTGCGCGACCAGGTGCCCGACTGGTACGTGCTGGGCTACTTCATGACGTCGTACCTGAAAACCCACCACAGCGCCGATGCCTGGGCCAAAGCGCTCGACCGCTACTACCGGTTTCCGTTTTATCCCTTCTCGTTTTCGAACGGCATTCGCCGCAGTGCCGGCCTCACCGTGGAGCAGCTCTACGACCGGACGATGACCGAAATCGATTCGGTGTGGCGCACCCAGCAAGCTGCCGCGCCCGCCATTACGCCGGTGCGGGAGCTGGCCGGCGCGGCTTCCGAAGAAGTTTTCACCCAGTACCAATACCCGCAGTACGTGACCGATAGCACGGTGCTGGCCCTGAAAACCGGGCTCGGCCACATCGCGCAATTCGTGCTGCTGAGCCGACGCGGGGCCGAGCGCAAGGTGTTCGTGCCCGGCCAGCTGAACCTGCCCGAAATGCTGTCGGTGAGCGGCGGCAAGGCCGTGTGGCCGGAATACCAGCAGGATGCCCGCTGGGGCCAGCGCGTGGCTTCCGAGCTGAAAGTGCTGAATTTGGCTACCGGCAAGCTCACCCGCATCGGCAAAGGCGCCCGCTACAGCGCCGCCGCCCTCTCGCCCGACGGCCGGCAACTGGTAGCCGTGCGCACCGACGTCAATTACCGCCACGCGCTGGTGCTGGTGGACGCCCAAACCGGGGCCGTGCTTCAAACCCTGCCCAACCCCCAAAACGACTTCTACCAGCAGCCCCGCTGGCATCCCGATGGCCGCCGCCTCGTGGCCGTGACGCTGAGCGCCGCCGGCAAAACCATTGTAGTGGTGGACCCGGCCGTGCCCGCTGCCGCCCGTCCGCTGCTGCCGGTGGCCAACGTGAACCTGGCTAATCCTCAGCCCTGGGGCGATTTCGTGCTCTACAATTCGGCTCAATCGGGCATCGACAACCTCTATGCCGTGAGTGCCCGCACCGGTCAAACCTACCGGGTCACGTCGCGGCCGGTGGGTGCTTACCACGCAGCCGTGTCGCCGGATGGCCGCTCGCTGGCTTTTCACGATTTCCGGGCCACCGGCGCCCGGGTAGTCGAAATGCCGCTCGATACCACGGCTTGGGTATCGATTCCGACGGCTACGGCCGACGTGCCCGGACCTTACGCCGAGGCACTTTCGGCCCTGGAGCCGGCCGGGCAGCTGGTGTCGCGTCCCGTGCCGCCCGCCGATTCCGGGGCCGTGCGCTACGGCGTGCGGCGGTATTCGCCCCTGCGACACGCTTTCAATGTATTCAGCTACGGCGTGGTGCAAAGCCCTACCGGCGATGCCGTGAGCCTGGGCCTGCGCTCGCAGGACTTGCTGAGCACCACCCAGGTTTTTGCCGGGGTGGGCTACGACCAGATTGAGCGCACGGCCCGCGTAATCGGCGCGCTCAGTTACCAGGCGCTGTACCCGGTACTGGACTTGGACGTGACTTACGGCGGGCGCGACGCGGCCATTATTTTTCAGGGCCAGACGCTGCGCGACCAGTGGCGCTACACGCGGCTGTCGGCGGGCCTGCGGCTGCCGCTCAACCTTACCCGGTCCAAGTATTTCCAGGGCCTCACCGTGAGTTCCTATTACCTGCACGAAGAGGTGTACGACTACAACCTGCCCGTGCGCCGCTTCACCGAAACCGGTCCCAACCGGCCGCTGAATGCCATTCAGACCACCGTTGGCTACGCTTCGCAGCTCCGGCGCAGTGCCCGCGACGTGGCCCCGCGCTGGGGCGGCAGCTTTCTGGGTACGTGGCGCACCACGCCGTTTGGCCGCGGGCTGGAGGCCCGGCAGCTGGGGGGGCAGGGTAGCGTGTTTTTGCCGGGGCTGGGCCGGCACCACGCCGTGCGGCTGCGGGGTGGCTACCAGTGGCAGGACCAGGCGCAGTACCAGTTTGCGCCGGCCGTTTCGTTTCCGCGTGGCCAGGGCTACACCAGCTTCGACCGCCTAGCCGTAGCCAGCCTCGACTACAGCCTGCCGCTGGCTTTCACGCATTGGGAAGTGGGCCGCTGGCTGTATGTGCAGCGCCTGCGGGCTACCGTGTTTGGCGACGTGGCGCAGGGCTCCAACCGCCTCGGCACGGGCGTACGCAACTACCGCAACGTGGGCTTCGATGCGCTGGTACAATTCAACGTGCTACGCCTGCGCACGCCCATCGAAGCCGGGGTGCGGGTGGTGTACAACCCGTTGTTGCAGTTGTTGGTGCTGGAGCCGCTGGCGTTTGATATCCGGCTATAAGGAGTTTCGGGAGGCTGGTCCAGCGCAAACGGCGAAGCATTCAAACTACGCGGAAGCGAACTTTGTGAGGGTATTCGCAACAAAAAACGCCCAACCAAAAAAGTGGCCGGGCGTTACTTTTTGCAGATGGAAAGGAAAGGGATTTAGCGGGGGCCGGGAGCCTTGCAACCGGTGTTTGAAATGTTGCTGAGCACCAGGTGCGGCAGTTGCAGCGGCACCGTGTTGGCGGTGCACGCGCGCTGAGGGAATTGCTGGCTGGGGTCGTTGGCGTAAGTGAAGTAGACCCGCGTGCCTACCTCGTTCAGGCCCGCGAAATCGGCGAAATTGACGGCGGCAATGACGTTGCGGTGGCTGCCCGTGGGTTTGCCGATGGGAAAGGCGGCATCCACGTCAATCAGCACGCCGTCCAGGCAGGCATCGCCCACCACGGTGCCGGAATAACAGGCCGGCATAAGCCCAAAACAGTCAGTAATTTTTGGTTCAGGGTCTGTAGATTCGCCGCAGCTCAACACCGTGAGGGAGAGTAGGGCAAGGCGGAGGGTTGGGAGCAGGCGCATCGCAGGAAAAAGCGTAAAAGGTGTGGAACTAGAGGTCTTCGCATCCCTGACCGGCCACTCGCGAAAAGGGTTGCGTGGGCCGACCGGACTTTTTCAGGCGGCACTGAAAATAAGTCAGATAAGGCCGTACTCAACCGCGTAGCCGTACAGGAACTGGGGGACCGCGCGACTATTATGGCCGCTTGTCCAAATGCTATGCCTTCCCGTTTTGGCGGTGGTCTGAGCCGTGGAGGTGCCTCACTTTAGACTGCCGCCCCCGTAATAAATCTGCCAGTTTCCGCGCCTTTCGCGACGGGTTGGCGGCGTTGCGCTAACTACACAATGGCCTTGTCGTCATCCGCTACTACTTTCTGTGCTAAATCCTTGGTTTTGCCGATGATGTAGCGCCGCCCCTTGTCGTAGCTAAGGTAGCTCCACGTCCATTGCAGCAGCACCATCACGCGGTTGCGGAAGCCGATGAGGGACGCCACGTGCACCACGCCCCAGGCCAGCCAGGCCAAGAAGCCCTGCAGATGGTATTCGCGGCCGAAAAGCTTCACGTCGGCCACGGCGTGGTTGCGGCCGATGGTGGCCATCGAGCCCTTGTCCTGGTAGTGAAACGGCTGGAGCGGCTGGCCGGCCAGCAGCCGGGTCAGGTTTTCGCCCAGCAGGCGGCCTTGCTGCAACGCTGGCTGCGCCACCATGGGATGGCCCTCGGGGTGCGCGGCGGTGTGCATGGCGGCAATGTCGCCGATGGCAAACACGTTTTCGTAACCCCGCACACGGCTGCATTCGTCTACGGCGTAGCGGTTGCCGGGCAGCAGGCATTCGGAGCGCAGGCCGGCAATGGGCGCGCCCGTGACGCCGGCCGCCCAAATCAGCGTGCGGGTGATGAGCTGCTGGCCCGTGTTCAGCGTGACGGTGTAGCCGTCGTAGGATTTCACGCGGGCCTCCAGCCACACCTGCACGCCAAATTCCTTCAGCCCCTCCAGCGCTTTTTGCGAGGCATTGGCCGACATGCCTTTGAGCAGCGCCGGCCCGCTTTGCACCAGGTGAATGTCCATTTGCTTGAAGTCCAGCTCGGGATAATCTTTGGGCAGCACATGGGTTCGCAGCTCGCTCAGGGCCCCGGCAATTTCGACGCCCGTGGGCCCGCCGCCCACTATCACGAAGTCGAGCAGACTGTTGATTTCGCCGATGTCGCCGAGCTGTAAAGCCTGCTCAAAGTTCGAGAGCACGGTGTTGCGCAGCTCAATGGCATCGTCGATGCTTTTGATGGCGATGGCATTTTTCGCCATCTGCTCGTCGCCGAAATAGTTGGTGGTGGCGCCGGTGGCCAGCACCAGGTAGTCGTAGCGCACGCGCCCGATGCTGGTTTCCACTACCTGCGCCACGGCGTCCACCGCTTTCACCTCGGCCATGCGGAAGTAGAAATTCTCCTGTCGGCTCAGGATTTTGCGAAACGGCGACACGATGTCGCCCTCGTCAATCCCGGCCGAGGCTACCTGGTAGAGCAGCGGCTGAAACGTGTGGTAGTTCTGCTTGTCGATGAGCACGACCTGCACCGGGGCCTGGGCCAGCGCCTTGGCCAGCTCCAGACCGCCAAAGCCGCCGCCCACTATCACCACGCGCGGCTTGCCGAGGTCATCAATCTTTATTAAGCCTTCCATGCGGTAAATCTCGGGGCCGGCGAGTGCCCGGCAGCGGCGTTACTTACCGCATTCGGCGGCAAGGGGTTGCTGTTGGCTCGTTGGCGGCCTGCTCGAACAGCAGCTGTTTGGCCGAGCTTGCCTCGTAGAGTCCGCAGCTTCCGACCTTCGATTACAAAGCAAACCGGGGGCGAATGTGGTTAAAGCCGCGCCGCCGCAAGCTCCCACCATGAGACTGGAACCGGCTGTTATCGAACTCTTACCGTAGGTTCGGCTGTTGGGGCGCTACTTCCACGTTTCTTAGTTTTTCGCTTATGAGTGTATTGTCGTCCGCTGCGCTGTTGGTTGGTACTTGCCTGTTAGGAGCCGCTGCGCCGGGGCCTCGGGTAGTCGAAAACCAGTCCGTAACCGTCGTGGTAACGTCGCTGGTGTCCACCACTTCTACCGTGCGGCTGTACTTCTACAACACCCGCGAAGGGTTCCTGAAGAGCGGCAAATGGGCATTTTCCAAGGCGGTGAAGCCGGAAGGCAAGCGGCAGTTTACGCTGCCCGTGGAGCTGCCGCAGGGCGAGTGGGCCGTGGCCATCACCCAGGACCTCAACAACAACGACAAAATCGACAAGAACTTCATCGGCATCCCCACCGAGCCCTACGCGTTTTCCAACAACGTGCGGCCCACCATCGCCGCCCCGGTGTTTGACGAATGTAAGTTCATGGTAGACGGGCCGGGCAAAGTCGTGAGCATCGTGCTCAAAGACTAAGCGGTGAGCCATAAGCTTTAATCGACAGGTTATTGTTTTGATTGCCAATTGGTTGCCAGTTATCCAAAGTGCGTTGCCTTATGCTTAACTGCTGCCTGGCCAGGGGAGCTACCCGCCGTTGTGCGTGAATATGCCGGCGCGGCAGGCGGTTATTCCCAAATAATTTCCGGGGTTGCTTTGGCCAGTTCTCTGCCGCTGGCCGTGCGGATGCGCAAGGTGAATTGCTGCGGCGTTCCGCCGGTTGGCTTGGGGCCGATGCGCAGGCTGATTGGCATGTAGAGGTCGGGCGCTTGCCATTTGCTCAGCGAGTCGGCGAGCTGAGCCAGGGGAAAATCCAGGTTGCTGTACCGATTGTAGCCGCCGGTGCAGCGCACGAATGTTTCCAGCGACTGGCCCGCGGGCACGCCATTAAATGCGTTGTTGCTGGTGAGCGTCACTGCCGCCACCTTCTCTTTCAGGCCTTTCATGCCCCCATCTTCGCACTGCCAGGCCTGGGCTTGGCTCACAAACGGCGAGCCGCCCCAGGTGCCTGCCACCAAATCCACATCAAGCCGCACGGCCACCAACAGCTCCGGCGCCGAGGTGCGCGCCCCCTCAATGAGCACTGGGCTACCTGGGGCCGGCTCGGTCATAAACAGCATTATTTCCCGCAGGCTAGCGAAATCACGCTTTTCCTCCCGGCAGCAGGCCACCGGTACCAGGCCCAGAAACAGGAGCGTCAGAAATAGCTTGATGAGCCTTGTTTGAATGCGGTAGTGAGCCATTGCGCGGGGGGGAGCAGTAAGTAAGGGTAGATAGCGCAAGATACTCGCAAAAAGTACGGCTGCGGTAGCTGCTTTTAGTTTCCCATTAGCGGGCCTGTACCGGCCAATTGCGGTTGGCCATTCCATCTGTATTGAACGCGCCCTGGGGCGTTCAGTGCGCGTCTTTCAGCCGCAGAACGCGCCAGGGCGCGTTCCTACAATGCCGGTTGCAGGGTCGCCAGCTGCTTGTTGATGAAGTCGATTTCCTCAAACGTGAGTTGAAAGCTCATGGCGCGGGCGTTTTGCACGGCCTGCTCGGGATTGCGGGCGCCCACCAGCGCCACGCCGATGCCGGGCTGCGCCAGCGTCCAGCGCAGCACCAGCTGGCCAAGGGTGGCGTTTTTGGTCTCGGCCAGCGGGCGAATTTTGTTCAGCACAGCGTTGGTGCGGGTCACGGCTTCGGGCGTGAACAAGCGGTGGCCGTTGCGCAGGTCACCTTCGCCAAACCCCTGGCCGGGCTTAATTTTGCCCGTCAGCAAGCCCAGCTGCAGCGGGCTGTACACCAGAATGGCTTGGTTGTTTTCGAGGCAGTATGGCACCACATCGGCCTCAATAGCGCGCCGCACCATGCTGTAAGGCACCTGATTTGAAACCAGGCGCAGGGTTTTTTGGGCTTCCTGCATCTGGGCCACCGAGTAGTTGCTCACGCCCGCGGCCCGCACCTTGCCCTGCTCCACGAGGCGCGCCAGGGCCTCCATCGTCTCATCAATCGGGGTGGTGCTGTCGGGCCAGTGCTGCTGGTAGAGGTCGATGTAGTCGGTGCCGAGGCGGCGCAGGCTGTCTTCGCACTCTTTTATAATGCTGTCGCGGCCGGCGTATTTATACACGTCGAGGTCGTGGCCGCTGTTGTCCTTGGTTTTCATGGCGAATTCGCCCTGGGCCAAATCCCAGCGCATGCCGAACTTGGTGAGGATTTGCACCTTGTCGCGCGGCAGGGTTTTGAGGGCTTCGCCCACAATCTGCTCGCTCAGGCCCATGCCGTACACGGGCGCCGTATCGATGCTGGTCACGCCCAAATCGTAGCTGGCCTGGATGGCGCCCACGGCGTCGTTTTGTTCGGTGCCGCCCCACATCCAGCCGCCGGCCGCCCAGCTACCGAAAGCAATGCGCGAAACCCGGACGCCGGAAGAGCCTAATTCTTGAAATTCCATAAAAGGGGAGGGGAGGTGTTCTGGTGAGAAAAACGGCTGCTCCGGCAGGGGAGGAGCCAAGGCGGCTAACTGCGCTTGTCAGTGGAATGTTGCGCCCCGCCCAAAGCTGCGGCGGGGATACCAGCCGCCCGCCAGGCACCGCCGCGCGGCAATAATCCGTAAACTTTTTGGACCAACTCAATTGTTGTACCTACATTGGTTTTATAACGCCCTTTATTATGAAAGTTGAAATCTGGTCCGACATCGTTTGCCCCTTCTGCTACATCGGTAAGCGCCGCTTCGAGCACGCCCTCGAAAAATTCCCGCACGCCAATCAGGTAGAGGTGGTTTGGCGCAGCTTCGAGCTGACGCCTGACTACCAGCCCGAGCCCGGCCGCAACGTGTACGAGTCCCTGGCCGAGAAAAAAGGTATTCCGGTGGCCCAAGCCAAGCAAATGAGTGATAACATGGCCAACATGGCCAAAGAAGTAGGCTTGGATTACGACTTCGACCACGCCGTGCCCACCAATACTTTCCTGGGCCACCAGCTCATTCACCTCGCCGCCAAGCACGGCAAGCAGGGCGAAGCCAAGGAGCGCCTGATGGCCGCCTATTACCTACAAGGCCAGAACCTGAACGAAATCGACACGCTGGCGCAGCTGGCCACCGAAATCGGCCTCGACGCCGAGGAAGCCCGCGCTGCCCTCACCGCTGGTACCTACGCCGAGCAAGTGCGCTACGACGAATACCAGGCCCAGCAAATCAACGTGCGCGGCGTGCCTTTCTTCATCTTCGAAGACAAGTACGCGGTATCGGGCGCCCAACCCACTGAGCTGTTCGCCGAGGTGTTGGAAAAAGTGTGGGACGAGTCCCGGCCCGCTAAACCTGCCCCGGTGATGCTGGCCGACGGCCCCGCCTGCGGGCCCGACGGCTGCGAGGTGTAAAGTAATGAGCCGTTAGCTTTTAGCTAATAGCTGATAGTTTTCTTGTTGTTATTCAGATTATTACACTCAGGTCGTTGTGCAAATGATTTTGGCCGGTTACTTAAACGCGCCGTTTAGTGGCTGAAATTCTTCCGGTGTATTGCTGGTACGCACGTCAGCCCTTACTTTCAGATAAACTTTCGCGACGTTCCCTGCTAGCCACCCTTCCCGCTCAGCTGCCGTGCGCAAGTCGTGTCAAAACCAGAGCTAACAGCTATTAGCTAAAAGCTAATGGCTCCTGTATAAATGGACCCCGCCATCCTGCTTCCCGCCGCCAGCTACGAGTTTGCCACCATTCAGAAAGTGAGTGGCGCCGGTCCGCCCGTTTCGGCTTCCGACCAGCTTGCGGCCGAGGAACCGCTCGAAATCCGCGTGGGCTACGAGGTGGCGGGGCAGCGGCAGCACCGCACCCTGTCCGTGACGATGCGGACGCCGGGGCACGACGAAGAGCTGGCCGCCGGGTTCCTGCTCACCGAGGGCATTATTCAGGGCAAGGCCGACGTGCTGGGCATCATTCCCTGCCCCGATGTACAGAAGGCTGAGGAAGCCGGCAACGTGACTCGCGCCGAGCTCGCGGCCCACGTAAAAGTAGATTTTGGGGCGCTGGAGCGGCATTTTTACACCAGCTCCAGCTGCGGGGTGTGCGGCAAAACCAGCATCGACGCCGTGCGCAATGCTTCCTGCCCCGTGCTGCCCACCGCCGGCCCCTACCTGCACTACGAAACGGTACACCTGCTGCCCGAGCGCCTGCGCGCCGCCCAGGCCGGCTTCGAGCAAACCGGTGGCCAGCATGCCGCCGCGCTGTTTACGCCGGCCGGTGAGCTGCTTTTGCTGCGCGAAGACGTGGGCCGCCACAATGCCCTGGACAAGGTGATTGGGGCCGCGCTGCTGGCCGATTGGCTGCCGCTGCACCAGCACGTGCTGCTGGTGAGCGGCCGCGTCAGCTTCGAGCTGGTGCAGAAAGCCGCAGCGGCGGGCATCGGCATCATCGCCGCTGTGGGTGCCCCGAGCAGCCTGGCGGTGCAGGCCGCCGAAAGCTTTGGCATGACGGTGCTGGGCTTCGTGCGGCAGGGTCGCTACAACGTGTACAGCCACGGCTGGCGGTTGAAAGAAGTTAATAATTAGGGGTCACAGAAAAGTTGCTCAATTGCTATAGTTGCCTGCAACGGCCGTCCGTGCTTTGCGTTACCTTTGGAGAGGGCGATTCAAGCCTTCCGCATCATGAAACTCCGCATTGAAGACGACACCCTGCGGCTGCGCCTTTCCGGCTCCGAATTGCAGGAATTTGCAACTACCGGCCGGGTGGTTTCCAGCGTACACTTTGGCGCCGGCGCCGGCCAGCAGCTTGCGTATGCCTTGGAGCGAGGCTCGGAAATGGCGCAAACTGCGCCGCTGGCCGAGCCCGTGCAAGTGTACTACGAGCCGGGCGCCATCACAGTGCGCGTGCCCTTCGCGTTGGCCAAAGCTTGGGTGGAAACCGACCAGAACGGGTTTTCGCACGTCCTGCCGCTGGCTGAAAACCAGCAGCTTACTGTTTTGGTTGAGAAAGACCTCGACTGCCGCCATTGAGTAGGGGCGGAATAAGTCGAGAAACGAAACCGGCCCCTTGGCCGGCGCCTCCCTGTTTTGCTTGTGTCTGTTGTCCAACGCTCAATTTTTAATTGAATTCCCATGGAAAAATCTCCCGCTGAAGACCCCAGTCAGGCTGGCAAAACCGAGCAGCAAGGCGCTGAAAGCAACCAGCCCCGCAGCGGCGAGCGGCCCGACCAGGGTGCTGCCCCCGCGCCCGACCACTATACCCCCGCCTCCCAAAGCCACCACGACATGAGCAATATAGACGCGCCCGATGTGCCCAACGCCAAGTACCGCCATCCCATTCTGGCCCAGCCCCCGGAAGCCCTGACGGGGCTCAAATTGAAGGAGCAGGACCGGGTGGCCGCCGGCGTCACGGCCGTTATCAAGTCGATGGAATTCAGCTGGAGCGAGGGCGGCCTGCAGCGCGGTACCAAGGGCCTGCTTCGGATGAACCAGAAGGACGGTTTCGACTGCTCCAGCTGTGCCTGGCCTGACCCCGATGACCACCGCTCGGTGGCCGAGTTCTGCGAGAACGGCGCCAAGGCCACCGCCTCCGACGCCGACGATAAGGCGGCCGGACCCGAGTTTTTCGCCAAATACAGTCTGGCCGAGCTCTCGCGCATGACCGACCGCGACCAGAACAACGCCGGCCGCCTCACGCATCCGATGGTAAAACGCCCCGGCGACAACCATTACAGCCCCATTACCTGGCCCGATGCGTTCAAAATTATTGGTGATGAGCTGAACGCGCTGAATTCGCCCGACGAAGCCATTTTCTACACCTCCGGCAAGGTGCCGAACGAGCCGGCTTTTCTATTCCAGCTCTTCGCCAAGCAGTTTGGTACCAACAACCTGCCCGATTGCTCCAATATGTGCCACGAGAGCAGCGGCTCGGCGCTTAGCCCCACCCTGGGCCTGGGCAAAGGCTCCGTCACGCTCAACGATTTGCACGAGGCCGAAGTTATTCTCATCATCGGTCAGAACCCCGGCACCAACCACCCGCGCATGCTGTCGGCGCTGCAAAAGGCCAAGCGCAACGGGGCCAAAATCATCAGCGTAAATCCGCTGATTGAAGCAGGCCTTCAGAACTTCAAAAACCCTCAGGATTTTATGAACCCGCTGCGGGCCCTGGGCGCCCTCATCGGCGACGGCACCCAGATTACCGACCTGTTTCTGCAAGTCCGGATTGATGGCGACATGGCCCTGCTGCGCGGCATCATGAAGCACCTTTTCGAAGCTGAAGAACTCAACCCCGGCCGGGTAGTGGACCACGGCTTCATTGCCGAGCATACCACCGGGTTCGAGTCCTTCGAGCAGAACATTCGCAACACCAGCTGGGAAGACATCGAATCGGAGAGCGGCATCAGCCGCGCTCAGCTGCTGGAAGCGGCCAACATGCTGGCCACCAAGCAGAAAATTATTACCTGCTGGGCCATGGGCGTTACGCAGCAGCGCCAGGGCGTGCAAACCATCCAGGAAATCGTGAACCTGCACCTGATGAAGGGCGCCATCGGCAAGCCCGGCGCGGGCACCTGCCCGGTGCGCGGCCACTCCAACGTGCAGGGCGACCGCACGATGGGCGTGTGGGAAAAACCCGCCAAGGAATTTCAGGACTCGCTGGGTAAGGAATTCAATTTCAGCCCGCCCTACGAGCACGGCCTCGACGTGGTAGATTCCCTCAAGGCCATGTACCGGGGCCAAACCAAGGTGTATTTCAGCTTTGGCGGCAATTTGCTGGCCGCCGGCCCCGACACCGAAGTCATTGCCGAAGGCATGCGCAAGCAGAAGCTCACCGTTTTTGTGGGTACCAAGCTCAACCGCGGCCATCTCGTGACCGGCGACACCAGCTTGCTGCTACCCTGCTTCACGCACCTGGACATTGACATGCAGAAAGCCGGGCACCAGATGACTTCCTGCGAGAATTCGATGGGCGTGGTGAGCCAGAACAAAGGCGTGCTGGTGCCCCTGCCCGGCCAGATGATGAGCGAAGTCGCCATCATCGCGGGCGTGGCCATTGCCACCCTGGGCGACAAAACCAATATCGCCGATTGGGTAGCCATGACGGAGAATTACGACGTCATTCGCGACCACATCAGCCGCGTGATTCCGGGTTTTGAGGACTTCAATGAGAAGCTGCGCCGCCCCGGCGGATTCTACCTGCCCAACGGCCCCCGCGAGCGGAGGTTTACCACCAAAAACGGCAAGGCCAACTTTTCCACCACCCAGCTGGAGAAGCACCACCTCGAACCCGGCCAGCTGGTGCTGATGACCGTGCGCAGCCACGACCAGTTCAACACCACCATCTACGAGTACAACGACCGGTACCGCGGCATTCAGGGCGAGCGCCGCGTGCTATTTATGCACCGCGACGACATGGCCGACCGTGGCATCAAGGCCAAAGACCTCATCGATATCACCAGCCATTTTGAGGGCGCCGAGCGCACGGTGGAGAAATTCGTGGCCGTGCCCTACGACATCCCGAAAGGCAACGTGTCGGCCTATTTCCCCGAGGCCAACCCGCTGATACCAATTAACAGTGTGGCTAAGGTCAGCAACACGCCCACATCCAAGTACGTGGTAGTAACGGTGGTGCCTACGGCCGTGAACAACGAAAAGCGGGTTAAGTCCCGCGAGGCGATGATGGCCGAGTAGCCAGAATATTGCAAAAAAGTGATAACAGAAAAGGCCCCGACTCAAGTATGAGACGGGGCCTTTTCTGTTAATCGAGCAAAGAAATTACGCTGTTTCGACCGTTTTCTCCAAATCGAACAGTTCGCCCAATAGCTCCACCATGTGTTCACCGTTGTCGCGGCGACAGGCGGCTTTCAGGTGCAGCACGTGCTGCTTCAGAATCTTCTGCATCAGGGAGCGGGTGGCTTCGTCGAGGAGCTTGCTTTCGGCGGGCGTAGCGCGCTTCTGGTAGCGGTCCAGCTCTTCCTGGCGGATGGTTTCGAGGTTGGCTTTCATCTTTTGGATGAGCGGCGAAACCATCATTTCCTTGGCCCAGTCGTTGAGGCCGGCAATGCTTTCGGCAATGATGGCGCGCACCTGGGGCACGGCTGCCAGGCGCGTTTGCAGCGCGGCCGAGGCTTTGCTCTGAATGGCGTCGATGTTATAAACCAGCACGCCGGGCACCTGCTCCACGTCGGAACCAATGCTACGGGGCACGCTCAGGTCCACGAAGAACTTGAAGCTGAGCACATCGAGGTTCTCCACCAATTCGCGGGTGAAAAAGGGGTCGGTACGGTTGATGGAGGAGATGATAACATCGGCGTCCTTCAAGGCGGGCACCAAATCTTCGAAATCCACGAGGCGCATGCCGCACTCTTCGGCCAACTCCTCGGCCTTGGCGCGGGTGCGGTTGCAAATGGTGATATCGCCAAACGCCTTGCTGGCGGCCAGGTGGCGGCACACGTCGGCACCAATCTCGCCCAGTCCTACTACCAGCACGCGCGGGTTGGCCACGTCAGCGGTCAATTCCTCCACTAGTTCCAGCGCGGCGTAGCTGATGGATGCCGCGCCATCGCGGAAGCTGGTTTCGGTCTGCACGCGCTTATTGGTGAAAAATACCGTGTGCAGCAAGCGGTGCAGGAACGGGCCAGCGGCGTCGGCATCGGCGGCCCACTGGTAGGCCGTTTTCACCTGATTGCTGATTTGCAGGTCGCCCACTACCTGGGCGTCGAGGCCCATGGCTACTTCGAAAAGGTGCCGCACGGCCGCGTCGGCGTCGGGCAGCAGGTCGAAATAGGGCAGGAACTGGCCGATGTCGGCGCGGTCCTTGAGGTGGCCGAGGGCGAGAATGATTTCGCGGCTGCGGTCATCTTCGGCCGCGTAGTACACTTCGGTGCGGTTGCAGGTACTCAGCACGAGCAGGTCGGAAAGACCTAAATCGTGGTGCAGCGTGTGCAGGAAACGACGACAAGCCGCCTCATCCAGCGAAAGCAGCTCGCGGATGGCCAGCGGGGCTTTCTTGAAGGAGAGGCTAACGGCCTTGAACGGATGCGACATAGACTGAATCGGCACGAAACCGGGCTACAAAATTACGGCAGGAATCGGCAAGAATGAAACAGGCGGAACAATACTACGGTTTGGCCCCGGCGGCATTTACCCGCGAATCCGCCGGTGGGCCCCTCGTACCTTTGCCGCATGGCCTTACCAAACGCACCCGTTCCCGCTGCTCCCCTCGCTCCTGTTCCCGTGGCAGCCGCTTCGGGCGGGGCCGGAATCTTTGGCGAAACGGCTTCTACGGCATCTAAAGCGGCAAAAGCAGTTGCCGGGCCGGGCAGCGCCGCACCCAGCGTTACCACGCCCGTGGCGTGGGTGCTGCTCTTCGTGCTGGCGGGCATTTGGGGCACGTCTTTTATTTTGATGAAAAAAGGCCTGGTCGTGTTTTCGGCGATGGAGCTGGGCGCTACCCGCGTGAGCGTGGCGGCGCTGCTGCTGCTGCCTTTTGCCCTGCGCCACGTGGGTCAGGTCGAACGCAGCCGGTTTAAGTGGCTGGCGGTGAGTGGGGTGGTGGGCACGCTTATTCCGGCGTTTCTCTTTGCTTATGCCGAAACCAAGCTGGCCTCCGGGCTGGCGGGTGTGCTCAATGCCCTCACGGTGGTGTTTACGCTGCTGATGGGCGCGCTGCTGTTTGGGCAGCGGCTCACGGGGCTGCGGGTGCTGGGCATCGGGCTGGGTTTGGTGGGCACGGTGGTGATGCTGCTGCTGGGCGGCAGCGGCGGCACCGACACGCCCACCGGCGAAGGCAACGCCTGGTACGGCATCTACATCCTGATTGCCACCATCGGCTACGGCCTGAGCGTCAACGTTATCAAATACAAGCTGGGCGGCATGACCCCGATGGCGGTGACGGCCGTGCTGCTACTGCTCATCGGCGGGCCCGCGCTGGCGTATCTGCTGGTGGGTACCAACTTTTTGCACAAGTTAGCCACCGCGCCCGGCGCCTGGCCGGCCTTTGGCTACATCGCCCTGCTGGCCACCATGAGCACGGCCGTGGCGATGGTGCTTTTCAACCGACTGATTCAGCAATCCACAGCCCTGTTCGCCTCATCAAGCACGTATTTGATTCCCATCGTGGCCCTGGCATGGGGCGCGCTGGACGGCGAGGCATTCAACCTCTGGCATCTGCTGGGCATGGTCATCATCCTGGCCGGGGTGCTGATTATCCACCGGGCGCGGTAGGACGTCACCTCACCCCCTAGCCCCCTCTCCAAAAGAGAGGGGGGACTAGTTTTTAGCCTTAATTCTTTATAATTTAGACTTTTAGAGTTAGCGCTAGTTCCCCCTCTTTTTGGAAGAGGGGGTTAGGGGGTGAGGTTGGCGGCCGGGCAAGATTGCATAAATAGGATAGCTGCACGCCCACAGCAACTAAAACGCCGCCGTCACCACCAGCTGTCCCCAACGGTGGGTGCGGGCCCCATCGAATTCCGGTGACACCCAGGTGGAATTAGCCTCCAGGCTGAAGCCTTTGTGGGCCAGCACCAAGCCGGTGGTGTTGCGGGCCACGGTGCGCGCTATGGCGCTGGCCGCAAGCTCATAGGGGTTAGTTTGATTGAATACTCCGCCTTGCAGCGTGGCATCGTAGCCCACCAGGCGGCCTTGCAGCGAAGAATAGCCATACAATTGCCACTGCGCCTGTCCGGCACGGCTGCTGGCGCCCGCTACGCCCAGGCTGGAAAAGTAGGGTTGCAGCAAACCCAGCCGCAGCTGGGCACCAGCGCCGGCGTAGGTGTAGAGCGTGCTGGCGGAAGCCTCCGCCGTGCCCACTACTTCCACAAAACGACTCACGGCCAGCAGCTGCCGCTCGTAGGCCACGCGGTAGCCCAGCACGGCATCGGTCTGAATCTGGTAGTCCCAGCCGCGGGGCTCGGGGTTGTTGGTGGCCCGGTGAATGGCCTGCTGGAATTCCTTGGCAAACGTGCCGGGGCCAATGAAGCCCACCTCCAGCGCCGTAGTGAGGCGCTGCCGACGCTGGTTGCTCACCCGGAAAAATGAGGCGTAGAAGTACGACGCGTACGGCCGGTCGCCCTCCCGAATAAACGCGTCCTTGATGCGTAGCGGCGTGAAACCGTCGTAGCGCAGCATAATGCCGTGGTACTGGGTGCTGCCAGCCGGGCCCCGGAACAGCAGGCCCTGGGTAGGCAGCCGCGCCAGGCTGGGCTGCACCAGGGTCAGGGTCATGCCCTGGGTGAAGTAATAATCGGTGCGAAACAGAAAGTCGTTGGCGTAGGTGTAGCGCAGCAGCCGGTCGGGGCTGGTGGGGTGCAGGGTGTCCGGCAGCATTTGGGCGCGGCCGGGCAGGGCAAGCAGCAGGGTAAAAAACAAGAATAAGAGCGAACGCATGGCAGTAACCGGGGACGAGGAGGGCATACCTACGGCCCCGCAACCTCCAGCGGGTTTGGGGCAGCTCACATTTCCGGCTCCGGCCAGCTCAAATGGGCAGCTTGATATAGAACGTAGTGCCCACGCCTTCCCGGCTCTCAAACCAGATGCTGCCGTCGTGCAGCTGCACCAGGGTTTGAATGATGGACATGCCCAGGCCCGTGGTTTTCTCGCCGCGCAGGCCCGGCCGCCGCGCCGGGGTGAAGCGGTCGAACAGCACGGGCTGAAACTTTTCGGGAATACCCACACCGTCATCGGCCACCGTTACCAGTACGTACTGGGGGTGCTGCGCTAGCGCCAGCGAGATGTGGCCGCCCTCGCCGGTGAACTTGATGGCGTTGGACATCAGGTTGTTTATTACCTGCAAAAACTTGTTGTTGTCCAGCTCTATGTACACGGCATCGGGCGTGCTGCTGAAACTGAAGTGCTTGGCCACCAGGTGCTCGGAACGCTGGTAGGTATCCATCACCTGACGGAGATTGGCAGCCAGGTCCACGCGTTCGCGCTTGAGCTGCACGCTGGCCGACTCGGCAAACTCGCTGTCCACGAACTCGCGGATGAGGTTCACACTCTCGCGGCAGGTTTCCTGCATCACCAGCACCATTTTTTCCACCTGCGGGTCTTGCAGGGCCTGCGTTTTTTCCTGAAAAAACGTTGCCATCTGCTGTAGCAAGTTGAAAGGCCCGGCCAGGTCGTGCGACAGGATTTCCAGAGTCGTGTTCTTTTTGGCCATGAACTTGTCGGCGTTGCGCGTGTACTCGTGGTCCACGGTCACGTCCTGCACGCTGCCGCAGAGTAGCACCTGTCCGTCGCTGGCTACGGCCCGGTGGGCCCGCACGCTCAGCCACCGCAGCGGGGCGTCGGGCTGGGGCTGTAGGCGCAGCAGCAGGTCGTCGTGCAGCTCACCGTTGGCGATATTGCTGAGGCAGGCCAGGGCGTAGGCCTGGTCCTGGGCGGGCAGGTAGCTCAGCAGGCGCGGCAGGTCCTGGGTAACAGTATCGCGGCAGGCCGTCGGAAATAGCTGTTCGTAGGCCTCGCTCACATACAATACCTGACCAGCGCTCACGCTGTACGCGAAAAACAGCAGCGGGCTTCCCTGCAGCAAGTGGTGCAATACTTCAGTCTGGTCTAGCATCACAGGGTAGTTTTCCCAGGTAAAAGGAGGGCCGAGGGTAAGCCTCGCCGGCTAAGCGGGAGTAGCTTCCGTTCCGGTCAGGCGGTTCAGCTTCGAGTTTTGGTAGCCGTAGCCGAAATACACGGCCAGCCCGATGAGCAGCCACACGAAAAACAGCGTCCAGTTGCTGATGCCGAGCTGCGTCATCAAATACAGGTTGATGAGCAGGCCCAGCACGGGCAGGGCCGAGAGGCGCTTGCGGAACGAGAGCACCGCCAGCGCTACGCAAAACATCAAAAACACGATTGTGGGAATCTGGTGGGCAAAGCCGCCGGTGATGCTGCCGCTCACCTCGTCCTTCAGCAGCCAGCCGCGCTGCCCGCTCACGTCCAGCCCAAACTCGTGGTTGTTGGCACCGTTGTAGCGGAAAATGAGGAAGGCGCCCACGGCCAGCACCAGCGGTACCACCCACTTGCCATTGATATACGGCACCTTAAACCGGGCCTCGGAGCGGCCGTAGGGGTCGATGATGAGAATGCCGCCGCAAACCAGCGCAAACGCGAACAGCGTGCCGATGCTGGTGAGGTCCACTACCAAATCCATGTTCAGAACCAGCGCCGGCACGGCCACGAAAAAGCCCGTGACAATGGTAGCAAACGAGGGCGTGTGGAAGCGCGGGTGAATGCGCGAAAACACCTTGGGCAGCAGCCCGTCGCGGCTCATCGTGAGCCAGATGCGCGGCTGGCCCAGCTGAAACACCAGCAGCACCGAGGCCATGGCAAATACCGCACTCACCGCCACCAGGCCCGAGAGCTTGGGCAGGCCCACTTCAGCAAATACAAACGAGAGCGGGTCGCCCACGCCGAGCTTGGTGTAGGGCACCATGCCAGTGAGCACCAGCGTGATAATAACGTACAGCACCGTGCAGATGATGAGGGCGTACATCATGGCCTTGGGCAGGTCGCGCTGCGGGTTCTTACACTCCTCGGCGGTAGTCGAGATGGCATCGAAGCCGATGTAGGCGAAGAACACCGCCGACACGCCCTTGAGCACGCCGCCCACGCCGTTGGGGGCGAAGGGGCTCCAGTTGGCCGGCTCGATGTAGAATGCGCCCACGGCGATAACCACCACAACCACAATCAGTTTTAGTAGTACCAGGATGTTGGAAGCCGTCTTGCTTTCCTTGATGCCCACGTACACCAGCGCCGTAATGGCCACCGTGATGGAGAACGCCGGCAGGTCGACCACCAAATGCCAGTCGCCGAACAGGACAGGGGCGGAGTTCCAGATGTTGTAGCCTTCGAGCTGCGCGGGCGTGGCCTGCGAGAGCGGCAGCTTGGCCTGCATGAGGGCCAGCACGGCGTTGTAGCCCTGATAGGCGCTTTGGGTGCCGGTGCTGAGGTAGGCCGGAATGTGCAGCCCGATGCCATCAAGCAGGCCGGTGAAATAGTCGGACCAGGAAATGGCCACCACGATGTTGCCCACCGCGTATTCCATAATCAGCGCCCAGCCGATAATCCAGGCTGCGAGTTCTCCAAACGAGGCGTAGGCGTAGGTGTAGGCCGAGCCGCTGACCGGAATGGTGGCCGCGAACTGCGCGTAGCACAGCGCCGAAAACGCACAGGCCACAGCCGTGAACACGAACAGCAGCGACACGGCCGGCCCGCCGTCGAGGCTGGCCTTGCCGATGGTGCTGAAAATGCCGGCCCCGATAATGGCCGCGATGCCCAGCGCCGTGAGGTCGCGCACGGTGAGGTGACGTTCGAGGCCGCCGGGCGCGTGGCCCTCGGCATCGGCGGGTGGATTTTGGAGGATGGCCGCAATGGTTTTGCGGCGAAACAGGGACTTATCAGAGCGCATGCAGGGTGGGCGGGACGGGTTTGAAGGGCAAAAGATAAAGCAAAATGACGGGGGCGTGTGCAATCCGGCCTTGGCGTGCATCAGCAAAGCAGTCCCTTTTACCCCTCCTTCCGCTTATGCGCCCGCCTGTTACCCTCGCCATTCCGCAGCCCTGCCACGAAAACTGGGCC
>NZ_JNLX01000100.1 GCF_000715495.1 Hymenobacter sp. IS2118
CGCCTACAACCGCCGCAACCCCTACTTCGTGTACTTCGACCAGGTGCGGGCCGGTGGCGACGACACGCCCATCACCAGTTTCCGGGCCCGGCAGGTGTCGCTGTTTCCCGTTATTCCGGCCGTTACCTACAACTTCAAGTTTTAACCACGGATTTTGGGGGAGCTAGCCGCTGCCCGCTTTCCCTTGCCTTTGCTTGCCTATGTCTGGCCTTAGAAAACGCATTCCGCATTTGAGCGCTGCCGCCGGCCTGCTGCTGCTGGCCGCCCTCACGTCCTGCAACCTAGAGCAGAATATTGACGTGGAGCTGCCGGCGCTGCCGGTTCAGCTGGTAGCCGAGTGCTACCTCGAAGACGGCCAGATTCCGCGCCTCACCGTGACGGAAACCGTGCCCTACCTGGCCAGCCCCGAGCCGGTGCTGGCCACCGACGTCACGGTGCGCCTCACACTGGCAAATGGGCAGGTAGAAGTGCTCCGCTTCGCGCCGGGCTTTGACCCCACCACGGGCAAAGGCTACACCCACACGGGTAGCCAGGCGCTGGTGGCCCGCCCCGGCGACACCTTCGGCTTGGAAGTGCTGGATACCAAGGGCCGGCGCATTACCGCTACGGCCACCATGCCCAGCCGCGTGCCTATCGACTCGTTGGAGTACAAGTTCAACGACTTGCCTCCCGCACAGCGCGAGGCCTTCGTACTCACCAACTTCCGCGACCCGGTGGGCTTGGGCAACTTCTACCGGCTGCAGATTCACCGCGACAGCATTGGCCCCTCGTCGGAAATTGATTATGACGTGGAAGACCGTCTCAACGACGGCACCGGCTTCACCCTGGGCACCAGCTACCGTTTCGACCCCGGCGACACGCTGCTGGTCACGCTCTACCACCTCGACCGGCCTTACTACCTGTTCCGGCAGTCGGTGCAAGACGCACGCAACGCCAACGGCAACCCGTTTGCGCAGCCTGCGTCCATTCGGAGTACGGTGCAGGGCGGCGTGGGCGTGTTCACGGTGCTCAGCTACGACCGCAGGCAAATTATTATTCCGTAGCGACTCGCTGCAAAAACTCCTTTTCTGGAATTGCAAGCGGTGCAACCTTTAAGCGACGGAATGGTATCTTTCCGGCACCATTTCACCCAAACCCGCCACGACCCATGCGTCCTTTTTCCTCTGTGTTACTCATTTGCTTAACGCTGCTAGCCGGTACGCTGGCGGGTTGCCAAGGACCGGACTGTGGCTGCGCTCCACCGCCTCAAGAGCCGGTCACTACCGCCGCCTTCACCCGCGTGAATACGTGGTGGCTGAGCGAGGTGTTCCGCGCGGGCCAAATCACACAGGGCGACGCCATCAAGGACCGGTATTCGATGCAGTTCCGGCCCAGTGGTAGCTACGTCCAAACCTTGCTCAGCGACGGAACCGTTTTTGAAGGCACCTGGATGCTGATGGGGGCCGACAACCGCACGCTGCACCTGACCGACCACAAGGGAGCTATTCAGGAATACTCCGTGGCCGTGAGTTCGGAATCGCTGACCTACGGCCGCAACACCGGCACCGGGCAGGCCGAGCACTACGGATTTCGAATGACCCGGTAGCGGCAAGCTGCCGGGCAGCTCTTTACAGAAAATACCACTGCGTAAACGTAGTGGTATTTTTTTGACTAATATGACGCAGCAACTGCTTACAACCCCGCTATCACTGCTTTTACCAACGCCGTGAGCCGGGGCTCGGCCAGAGCGGCGGCGGCAAAAATATCGGCCAGCACCACGGGCTTGAGGTGGCCGGGCGCGCACAAATCGGTGATGACGGACACGGCCAGCACCGGCAAGCCCAGGTGGCGCGCGGCAATAACCTCGGGCACCGTGCTCATGCCCACGGCATCGGCCCCAATGGTGCGCAGGTAGCGGTATTCGGCGGGGGTTTCGAGCATGGGGCCGGGCACGCTCACGTACACGCCGCGGCGGGTGCTGCCGGCCTGGCCCAGCGCCTGGGCGGCGGCTTCGGCGTGGGCCAGCAGGGCGGCGTCGTAGGGTGCAAACATGTCGGGGAAGCGCGGGCCCAGCTCGTCGAGGTTGGCGCCGATGAGCGGGTTGGTGGGCTGCAGGTTGATGTGGTCGTCAATCAGCATCAGGTCAGCAATTTTGAAATCCGGATTGAGGCCGCCGGCCGCATTGCTCACCAGCAGCCGACTGACACCCAGCAGCTTGAGCACTCGCACCGGCATGGCCACCTGCTGCATGTTGTAGCCTTCGTAGTAGTGAAACCGGCCTTGCAGCACGGCCACATTCCTGCCCCCCAGGCGACCCAGCAGCAGCCGCCCGGCATGGCTTTCCACGGTGCTGAGGGGGAAGTGCGGAATGTCGGCGTAGTTGATTTCGTACTCGACTTCAACCTCCTTCGCCAAAGCGCCCAGGCCGGTTCCGAGGATGATGCCCGTTTCAGGCTGGAAATTGTTGGACTGGGCCTGAATGTAGGCGGTGGCTTCGCGGAGTTGGTGCATCAATAGAATGGTAAAATACGACTGCAAAGTTGTCACCGTTCCCGCCATAAACCTTTACCTTGGCCTTATGCTCCCTTCTATGCTCTCGCTCGCTCCGAAACCCTACCTCACCTTGGCCGCGCTTCTTCTGTGCACGGCTTGCTCCGGGGAGGATGCAACACCCCAACTCACGGCCGCTGAAGTTGCCGTGAACCAAGCCGTTGGCACCTACGCCTGCAAGGCCTATTTCACGTCGTGGTCGGGGGGCAAGCCAAGCATCACCACCCGGCTGCGCGACACCACAATTCTGATAATACGCGTTGACACCAATACCGTGCAGATTGGTGGCACTCACCTGGATGTCGTCCGCAACCCCATATACCAAGGCTGGCGCGGGCACGCGCCCACGCGCCCAGCCACCACGTTTGGCAATCAGGCCTTCGGAATATCCACTACCTACCAAATGCTGCAGGTAGCATCGAACAGCGACAGCCTGTATTTTGAAAATTCCGGCAGCGGCCACTCCTTTGGGCGGGTATGGAAGTACTACGGTAAAAAATAAGAAAGCCCGGACTGGTTGCAGTCTTGTCCTTACCCACATCTTAGGGCTGGTTGAGTTGAGTGGCGAGCCGGACGCCTTCGACGAGTAAGCGCAGGCTCATCAGGCCGCGCCAGAGGGTTTGCCAGCCAGGTGGTCCGTCGCCTTTGCGGCCCAGGTGGCCGCCCAGGCCAGCCAAGGCATAATACACGTCGCGCACAGTCTGCACGGGTCGTGAACTGCGCAGCGTGAGGACCTGTAAAAAAGTCGCTTCCAGCCCCGCTGCCGTCGCCGGCAAGTCGGGTTGGAGGCGACTTTTTTCGCGCATATCCACTAGCGCCAATGCGACCACGCTGAGCAGGGCGACGGCGGCAAAAAGACGGTCAGCGGTTTGGAGCTGGAGCTTTTCGGCCCCCAGGCCCGTTTTCAGGGCTTTGTGAAAGTCCTCGATGAGCCAGCGGCTCACGTACTGCCGGGCGCAGGCGTGGGCCTGGGCAAAATCCGTGATGGGTTGGTCGCAGAGCAGCAGCCATTCCAGGGCGGGCGTGGCCGGGCCTGTGTCCCCGACTTGGGCGGCTTCCCAGACCCGTACCAGGGCGCAGGGAACCGGGTCCCCTTTGCCCGTCGCCGCGCCCGGTCGCTGGGGCGCACGCAGGGCCAGCGGGGGGCTGAAACTGACCTGGAGCAGCACTTCGCGGGCCGGCTGGCCCGGCCGGCCACGCAAGGCCAGGGTCAACTGGCCCGCCGAGGGCTGGGCCCGCGCCACGGCGAAGAGCCGCCCGGCGGGCGCTTTGTCGGCGCCGGCCACCAGGGCCCGGTCCTGGGCGGCGCGCACCACGAAGCCCAGGCCCTGGGCCCGGCACTGCTGCAGGTGCTCGTAGATGTCGGCCCCGCGGTCGGCCACCACCACCCAGCGCGCGTCCGGTGGCGGGCTGCCCACGTTGCGCAAGCTCCGGGACCAGAGCGCCGATTCGCGGACCCGGCCCTGGCGCAGGCGCGAGCCGCCGTGGAGATGGTCTTTTTCGGCCTCCGGCACCGGTTGACGGACGTGAAACTGCTGGTCCAACAGGCCCAGCAGCGGCAGGGCGGGCCGTTTGGCGGCCGGGTCGGGGTCCTGCACCGGCCAGCCGGCGGCCACCAACGAGTGCAGCAGTACGCCCTGGCTCGTGGCCTTGCCCGGCCCGACCGGCCCCAGGCCGGGCCGGCGCTCGTCGGCTTCGGGCCAGCTCAGTTCGCTCGTGTCTTCGACCAGCAGGTAGGTGCCCGGCTCCTGTAGCGCTTGGCGAACCACGGCCTGATGCGCCCCCTGCAGCGCCTCGGGCGTGGCCCTTGCACCGCCCAGCAAGCGATACGCCGCTTTACTGGCCCCCGCCTGGCCGGTCCCCAACTGCGGAATGGTGGCCCCCGGCTGCCGGGCCCAACCGGCGGCCAACTGCACCACCCGTCGGCTGCGGCGGGCATCGCCCAACACCGTGCCCCCAAAATGCGTCTGCGCCCACAGCTGCGGGTCGCAGAAATGCGTCGAAATACTCATCTCGCAAGCTACTAAGCCGGCCCCGCAAGAACCCACAAAAAAGCGCCGACCTGTTGGCCGGCGCTTTTCAAAGATGTGGGTAAGGACAAG
>NZ_JNLX01000101.1 GCF_000715495.1 Hymenobacter sp. IS2118
GGGCGATGCGCGTGGCGGCCGTGAAGGCCGGCCGGCCGTCGATGCTCAGCGCCTCGCCCGTGGCCGAGCGGCTGCTCAGGTTCAGGCCCGTCGTGTTGGACAGCTTCCAGGCGTCGTAGCCGGAATCGAAGCTGGCCGTGGCCGGGGCGGCGGCGTACACGAACAGCTTATCGGCCGGGCCGGTGGCCCCACGCAGGGCCAGGCCCACGGTGGGCTGCGTGCTGGTGGTGCCCCGGCTCATGCGCACCTGCGTCTCGAAGTCGGTGAGGCGCTGCTCGTCGCGGAAGCGCACCTCGCCGCTGGTTTCGCTGCTGCTCACGCGCACGAAAAAGCCCTGGCCGGCGGCGATGAGCGGGTTCTGCTCCCCGCCCTCGAAGCCGGCCACAAACGCGCGGTACGTGCTGGTGTAGGGGCCGCTGCTTTCCACCACGTAAAAGCTCCGGTCCAGGCCGGGGGCGTTGGTGGCCTCTCCCAGGCCCAGCAGTTCGGCGCCGTCAATCGGCGCGGGGTAGGGGTTGCCCACCAGGGCCCAGCCGGCGGCGGGGTTTTCGCCCACCCGGCTCAGGGCCACGTCGTAGTCGCCGGTGTTGAGCGTGCCGGTGAAAGCCACCTTTTCGGTGCCCGCGAGTTGCACGGCGTAGCCGCGGCCCACTTCCAGGGCGCTGCCTAGGCCGGCCGGCACCACGAAGCCCCGGTCGAAGGGTGCGTAGGTGCTGGTCCGCGTCACGCGGCTTTGGTCGTAGCCGAACACGGTGGGGAAGGGCGTGATTTTGCCGGGGGTAGCCGAGGCGTTGTAGGCGGCGGCCCGGCTCACTTCGGGCGCGAAGCCGGGCGTGGCCAAATCGGCCACCGTCGAGCCCGTCACCGGGGCGCTGTAGTGGCGGTAGCCCAGGCCCCGGTTCTCGGTGCTCAGGTGGCGCTGCACGGTGGCCGTGCGGCCCAGCACGCGGCCCGTGCCGGAGTTCACGACCAGGGCCGTGCCGCTGGCGTCGGAAAGCAGCGTCAGGGCGTTGCCGGCCAGCACCAGATTGCCGGTGCTGCTCAGCGTCAGGGTTTGGGAAACGCTGGTGGGCGCACTCAGGGCCACGTTGCCGGGCACGGTGATGCTTAGGTTGCGCACCTGGCCGGGCAGGCCCGAGCCGGTGGCGTCGCTGCCGTTGTACACGTAGCTGGCATCCGGGGAGAACGAGCGGCCGCCCGTCACGCGCACCGTACCGATGTTGCCCTGCGGGTCGCCCACGGCCAGGATGCCGCGGGGCCGGCAGATGGCCAGCGTGCCGCCCGCCGCCAGCGCAAACGTGCCGCTGCCCGTGATGATGCGGCAGCCGTCGGCCAGCGTGCCGCCGTCCTGCACGGTCAGCGTGCCCGTCACCTCGATGTTGCCGGCCAGGGTGGCGTTGCCGTTCGGGCCGGTGATGGTGATGTTGCGGTAGGTGCCCGCCGCGATGGCGCGGGTGTCGCTTATTGTCAGGTCGCCTGTCGTATTCAGCAGCACTGATGTGTTGCCGCCACCGTTATTAGCCACAGCTAAGTCGGGACGGCCGTCGGCATTGAAGTCCGCCACCGCCACGCTGACGGGATTGGTGCCGACCCCATAGTTCACGGCCGCCGCGAAGATGCCCGTGCCCGTGCCCAGCAGCACCGACACGTTGTTGCTACCGACGTTGGCCGTGGCCAGGTCGGGGCGACCGTCGGCGTTGAAGTCGCCTACCGCTACACTGAAGGCCCCGCTGCCGGTGCCGTAGTTGATGGCCGCCGCGAAGCCGCCACTGGCTTGGGCCAGCAGCACACTCACCTTGGAGTCTCCTAAATTGGCCGTGGCCAGGTCGGGGCGGCCGTCGGCGTTGAAGTCGCCCACCGCCACGCTATAGGGATTGATGCCAACCCCGTAGTTGACGGCCGCCGCGAAGCCGCCACTGGCTTGGGCCAGCAGCACACTCACGTTACTGCTGTTGGCGTTGGCTGTGGCCAGGTCGGGGCGGCCGTCGGTGTTGAAGTCGCCCACCGCCACGCCGTAGGGATTGGTACCAACCCCGTAGTTGACGGCCGCCGCAAAGCCGCCACTGGCTTGGGCCAGCAGCACACTCACGTTACCGCTGTTGGCGTTGGCCACGGCCAAGTCGGGGCGGCCGTCGGCGTTGAAGTCGCCCACCGCCACGCTGAAGGGCCCGGTGCCAACCCCGTAGTTGACGGCCGCCGCAAAGCTGCCACCGGCTTGGGCCAGCAGCACACTCACGTTACCGCTACTGGCGTTGGCTACGGCTAGGTCGGAGCGACCGTCGGCGTTGAAGTCGCCCACCGCCACACTAACGGGACCGGTGCCAACCCCGTAGTTGACGGCCGCCGCGAAGCCGCCACTGGCTTGGGCCAGCAGCACCGACACTTTGTTATCATCCTCATTGGCTGTGGCCAGGTCGGGACGGCCGTCGGCGTTGAAGTCGCCCACCCCCACACTAATGGGACGAGTGCCGGCCCCGTAGTTCACGGCCGGGGCGAAGGTGGCCTGCCCGAAGGCGGCCGGGGCCAAAGCGGTGCTGAGCAGGGCTACCAAAAGGCCGGAAGCCAGGGGGGCGGACCAGCCCGCGCGGGCCGCCTGCCGGAAAGCGGAGTAGGGCTTTGTCATAAAAAACAAGGGGAGGAGAATTTGATGTGTAAGACGGGGTTGCTTGCGGAGCGAAAAAGCGGGACGCACCACTTTTTCGCTATAAAGAGGTGCACACAAAGCTACCGCCGGAATGGGACCCGCACCAGCCCCTGAACCGTTGAATTTCAGGGCCGTGGGGCGGGGCTGGTCTGCCCCCGCCCCCTACGCAAACGCCCCTGCCCCGCGAGCGGGACAGGAGCGTTGACAACTGGTTCAGCGGTGTGCCGCCAGTGCTAGCGGGCCTTGCGCTGGCGGAGCCGGCGCAGGCCGTAGGCCACGCCGCCGGCCAGCAGCAGCGTGGCGCCGCCGTCGATGGGCACGGCCGTGGGGGCCGCATCGGGCTGCGGCCCCGTGGAGGAGGGTTGCGCCAGGGCCGGCAGCCCACTCAGCGCCGACAGGGTCAGCGAGAGCGCCGTTAGTGCCAACAGATTCTTCTTCATACAAACAGGTCAAACAAAAGGCGAGGAAAAGCCCGGCCCCGTCGCCAGGGCCGGGCCGGAAAAATAACTACCGCAGCACCACGCGCTTGGTGAGCGTGCTGGCCCCGGCTTGCAGGCGCAGCGCATACACGCCCGCCGCCAGGCCCTCGGCCCCAAACTCGACGTGGGCCCCGCCCGCGCTCAGGCTGGCCGACTGCCGGCGCACCACCTGGCCCAGGCTGTTGAGCAGCGTGGCCTCCACCGTGCGGGCCCCGGCAATGGCCGGCACGCTCACGGTGAAGCGGCCACTGGCCGGGTTGGGGTACACGCTCACTTGTTCAGCGCTCACGCCCGTGGCCGTGGCCAGCACCGCGCTGTTGCTGAAGCTCAGCGTGAAGCGCCCCAGCAGCAGGGCCTGCGCCTCTGCGGCCGTGACGCTGAAGCTATATGCGGTGCCGCTGGCTAGCTTGAGCGTCTGGCCCGTGGCGGCGTCGCTGAGGTAGGCGTCGAGCCCGGTGGGCAGGTTCGTCAGCGCAGCGGCGCTCAGGGTGTAGGCGCCGGCGGCGGGCACGCCCACGGCCAGGGCGATGCGCGTGGCGGCCG
>NZ_JNLX01000102.1 GCF_000715495.1 Hymenobacter sp. IS2118
GGGCGATGCGCGTGGCGGCCGTGAAGGCCGGCCGGCCGTCGATGCTCAGCGCCTCGCCCGTGGCCGAGCGGCTGCTCAGGTTCAGGCCCGTCGTGTTGGACAGCTTCCAGGCGTCGTAGCCGGAATCGAAGCTGGCCGTGGCCGGGGCGGCGGCATACACGAACAGCTTATCGGCCGGGCCGGTGGCCCCACGCAGGGCCAGGCCTACGGTGGGCTGGGTAGAGGCCGTGCGCTGCATGGGCACCTGCGTAGCGTAGGTTTCCACGCGCTGGCTGTTGCGGAACTGGAGCTGCTTGAGGTCGGCTTCGCCGCTGCTCACCCGCACAAAGAAACCTTGGCCGGCGGCGATGAGCGGGTTCTGCTCCCCGCCCTCGAAGTTGCGCTGGTAGGCGCGGTACATGCCCGCATAAGGGCCGGTGCTCTCCACCACGTAGAAGCTTTGGTCCAGGCCCGGCGCGTTTCCGTCAAACAACTTGCCGCCATCCAGCGGCGCGGGGTAGGGGTTGCCCACCAGGGCCCAACCGGCGTTCTCGTTTTCGGGGAGGCGGCTCAGGTTCACGTCGTAGTTGCCGGTGTTGAGCGTACCGGTGAAAGCCACCTTTTCGGTACCCGCGATTTGCACGGCGTAGCCGCGGCCCACTTCCAGGGTGCTGCCCAGGCCGGCCGGCACCACAAAGCCCCGGTCGAAGGGTGCGTAGGTGCTGGTCATCGTTACCCGCGCCTGGTTGTAGGCGAAGACGGTGGGGAAGGGCGTGATTTTGCCCGGCGTGGCCGAGGCGTTGTAGGCGGCGGCCTGACTCACCTGGGGTGTGAAGCCGGGCGTGGCCAAATCGGCCACCGTCGAGCCCGACACGGGCGCCGAGTAGTGACGGTAGCCCAGGCCCCGGTTTTCGGTGGTGAGGTAGCGCTGCACAGTGGCCGTGCGGCCCACCACCTTGCCACCACCCGACCCGTTCACGACCAGGGCCGTGCCATTTTCATCGGAGAGCAGCGTCAGAGGCTGGCCGTTGAGCTGCAGGTCGCCGTCGACGACTAGGTCCAGGAGCTGGCGCACGGCCAGGGCCTGGGTGAGCGTGACGTCGTCGTCGTTGTAGCTGTAGAGCTCGCGCACGGTGGCCGGCAGGCCGTCGCCCGTGACCTGGGGCCCTTCGCTGGTGAAGTCGTAGCTGGCATCGTCGGAGAAGCTGCGCGGGCCGGTAGTACGGATAGTGCCCGTGGCGCCGGTGAGGGAAATGCCCCCGGCATCGCAAATTTCGAGGTAGCCCCCGGCTGCCAGCGTGAACGAGCCCGCCCCGCTGACGCGGTGGCAGCCGCCGCCGCCGTCGGTGATGGTGTATAAAGTGCCCCCGTCTTTTATCAGCAGCGTCCCGGTTACCACGATGTTGCCGGTGAGAAAGCCCAGCCCCCCGTCTTCAATGGTGATGTTGCCGTAGGTGCCGGCCGCGATGGCGCGGGTGTCGCTTATCACCAGGTCGCCGCTGAAGTCATTGATTTGCACATCGTCGATGTTGATGCGCGGGTTGCTGCCCACCGTCGTATTGGTGCTGGCAATGCGGACCAGCACGTTGCCGGTCTGGTTGAGGTCGTAGGAGTAGGCGGTAAGCGTACCCGGCAGCGTACCGGCGGCCGGCGTACCGGACACCGTCACGAAAGCCCCGCCATTGAGCGAGTACTGCACCGTGAAGCTGGCCCCCCCGGAGTTGTTGTCGCCGCTAAACCCGGAGATAGCCGCGAGCAGGCTCACCTTGCCCACGCCATTGGTGCGGCTGAACTCGACGTAGCCGCCGCCGCGGATGCGGGCCGACTGCGAGTTATTGCGGACGTCGCCAATCGGGAAACTCGTATTGGTAATGAGAGTCTGGAATACCGTGACCGCGCCGCTGTTCTGCGTGAAGGCGGTGGCGGGCGTCGTGTAGTTGGTGGTGTTGGCCGCGCCGTTAGTGGCAAACAGCTCAAATGGCTCGAACACCCCGACGATGGCCGGTGGGGTGCTGGCCGTGAGGACCGTCGCCGCCGACGTGCCGCCGCCGGTGGCGGGCGCCGTGGTCACCGTCAGGTTGCCGGGACCGTCGCCGGTGGGGGTCAGCTCGACGCGCAGCATCTGGCCGCTCGACACGACGAGGTTGCTCACCGTGCCGCCCGAATAGTCCACCGTGGTGGCGCCGGCCGTGGTGTTGAAGCCCGTGCCCTGCACCAGCACCGACGAGGTAATGCCCGTCAGCAGCGTGGTGGTCGAGATATTGGTGATGGTAGGGCTGCCGTTGCTAACGCCCGTCAGCCGGACGGTGTAGACGTTGGTGCCGGCCACGCTGCTGCTGTTGTTGTTAATGGTGAGCGTGCTGGTCTGGGTGCCGGCAGCCGTTGGCGTAAACCTCACGTTGAACGTGGCCGTGCCGTTGTTTTTAGCCACCGTGGTCGGCACCGTCCCGGTCAGGGTATACTGGGGATTGCTCGACGTGATGCTGCTGATAGTCAAATCGTCGGTCGTGCTGCTGTTGGTGATGGTGAACGTGACGTTGGCAGTGCTGCCGCCCTGGGGCTGGTAACCGAAATCGTAGGCGGTGGCGCCCCCATCGGGGTAGGCCGTGGCGGCCTGCGTCACGGCAATGTTCGGGAACGTAGCCGGGGCCGTCGCGACGGCCGAGAACAGGGGGCCGACCACATCCTGCACGCCCACTACGGCGGCCACTATCCGGTTGTAGGAAGTGCCCGGGGTCGTGGGGGAAAACTTAACGTAGGCGGTAGCGGTGCCATTAGCGGGCACCACGATGCTGCTCAGGGGCGCATCCGCCGCATCGACAAGGGAAAACGGCGTGGCCGTATACGCCGGATACAGACTCAGGCCCGCCGTTTGGGCCGTGCCGCTGCTATTGGTGAGGGTGACGGGCTGGGTGCTGCTGCCCCCGGAAGGAGTGCCGACGAAGGTGGGCTGGCTAATGGTCAGGCTGGTGTTATCAGCGTCAGGCGTGCCAGTGTAGGTACCGGTGAAGGCGACGTTGTCGAGGCTAAAGGTGCCACCCGTGCCTTCGGCGTTGTAGCCGTAGAAGCGGAAGGTAACGGGGCCGCTCACGTTCGTGAAGCTCGCCCCGCTCAGCGTGACGGTGCTGCCCAGGTTGTCCCCGGTAGAGGCATCCGTCACCTGAAATACGTTGGTAGCGACTACGCTCAAGTTCGCATTGGCCGGCGCGATGGAGGCCGGCAGGTTGGCGGCGAAGGCGTCGGCGCTGGAGCGCACCACATACTGCCGGATACCGGTGCCAGAGCGGCGTAGGGTGAAGGTGATGCCGGTCAGCGAGAACTGGACGCTGGTGCCTTTCTTGGGCGTCAGCGTCACCGTGTAGTACTTGCCGGCGTCGGGGTTGGCATCGAATGCCAGAGCGTTGTTACCAGGGGCTGTCGTATTCAGGGGCCAGTTGGCCAGCGAGAAGCGGTCGCCGGCGCTGGAGTTGCCCGCGACGGTGCTGGCAAACGAGCCAAACGTAACGCCGGGCACCGTCGCGATGGGGTCGGTGGGGTCGACGTTACCGCTCGAGCTGGTTACCGAGGTGAAGGGGTAGGTTCCGGTGAAGGCTGTTTGCGCCTGCCCCAGCAGGGGCGAGAGTGCCAGCAGCCCGAAACCCAACAACCGGCCCAAAAGAGTTGGACGCCGCATTGTAAAGGGTGTCATCATAAAAAAGGGAATAAGGGAAAATAGGAAAAATGCATTTATGCTCTCAAAGATATGCGCCTGAAAAGCTGCCCGCCCCATACCCCGCATTATTAATTCTTTATCCCCTACTGTTTTAGCATCCGCCTCTACCTACCGCCGCCAGACTAATCATCAAAGAGCCCCCGCTCCGGTGAGGAAACAGGGGCTCCATACTACGCTCCAAAGCAGTTTTGGGGCAGTAGATGCAGGGACGAAGATGGGCCCCTACGTGGCTCGACCTTGCACTAGCTCCGAAACCGCTAGCCTGTGGCTCACTACCGCCGCCAGTGTTAGCGGGCCTTGCGCTGGCGGAGCCGGCGCAGGCCGTAGGCCACGCCGCCGGCCAGCAGCAGCGTGGCGCCGCCGTCGATGGGCACGGCCGTGGGGGCCGCATCGGGCCGCGGCCCCGTGGAGGAGGGTTGCGCCAGGGCCGGCAGCCCACTCAGCGCCGACAGGGTCAGCGAGAGCGCCGTTAGTGCCAACAGATTCTTCTTCATACAAACAGGTCAAACAAAAGGCGAGGAAAAGGCCGGCCCCGTCGCCAGGGCCGGGCCGGAAAAATAACTACCGCAGCACCACGCGCCTGGTGAGCGTGCTGGCCCCGGCTTGCAGGCGCAGCGCATACACGCCCGCCGCCAGGCCCTCGGCCCCAAACTCGACGTTGGCCCCGCCCGCGCTCAGGCTGGCCGACTGCCGGCGCACCACCTGGCCCAGGCTGTTGAGCAGCGTGGCCTCCACCGCGCGGGCGCCAGCGATGGCCGGCACGCTCACCGTGAAGCGGCCCGTGGCCGGGTTCGGGTACACACCCACTTGTTCGGCGCTCACGCCCGTGGACGAAGCAAGGACCGCGCTGTTGCTGAAGCTCAGCGTGAAGCGCCCCAGCAGCAGGGCCTGCGCCTCTGCGGCTGTGACGCTGAAGCTATACGCGGTGCCGCTGGCTAGCTTGAGCGTCTGGCCCGTGGCGGCGTCGCTGAGGTAGGCGTCGAGCCCGGTGGG
>NZ_JNLX01000103.1 GCF_000715495.1 Hymenobacter sp. IS2118
CCGTCCCGCCCCCGCCGTGGGCACGACGGGCGACCTGTTCGCGGCCGTGGAATAATGCGCCTGAGCCGCAACGCGGCAGCAGGTTTGTAGCATTCCCGCCAGCAGTATAATGGTCAAAGCCGCATCGCGGCGGCAGGTTCTCTTATGAAAACCTGCCGCCGTGATGCGCCTGGGTTCTGCTAGATGCGAACCACTGGGCGAGGTGCTGGCAGTAACGTGTGGAAAGCAATACACGACCAGCGGTATTTACCTTTGGCGCAAAACTGCCCCAAATAAAGAGACGCTGGTGAAGTTCAGAAGCAGGTTAGCCTACTCTCGCCTTCGGCTTAGTCTTGTAGGCAACCTTGAATATTATTGAAAATGGCTTGAAACTACCAGCAAGCATTGTGCTTTTCTGATTGTTGTATTCCGCTTTTGCTTTGGCACTCATGCTTTGAAATGCTGCTGTCGCCTCGATTGCGACAAGTGTCTCCTTTATAGTATCAGAAGACCACGAGCCGCCAATGGTTATGACGCTCACTCCTACAGCAATTGATTGTCCTGGTTTCAACGAGTTAAAACATGGCGTTATCACGTCGCGCATGTAATTCTTGTTGAGTTGGATGACTTTATATTCCAGCTGAAATTCCTGTTGGATGCCCTTAGCCACGGCAGTTTTGAACTTAGTAATGGCATCAGCCTTAACGCTGGCGGGCAAAGTGGTGAGCCGGTCGAGCACTAATTTAGTAAACGGTAGTACAAGCTGTGCGCTAAATTCAGTCTTCTTATTTTGCTGCACTTTGGCCGAAAAGGTGTTAACATTAAACGGGTCAGTATTCTTGTCGGTGGGTTCGACGGCTCCGGCACATAGAGGTTCGGGGTCAAAGTAGTTAGTGAAAACTACCGCAAGGGCACTCGAAACATCGCCATCGTAAAATTTGCCTGCTACATGGGAATAGAGTGATGAATTCGTTGGTTGGCAGTCCTTAGGAGCACCGCCGCATAGCACACTGGTTTTGATGGGGCCGAAATAAGGCACATCTACTTGCGACTGCGCGAACACATGGGTAGTTGCAAGCAGAAGGAAAATCGTTGACAGGGTAAGAGATTTTTTCATGGTATTGGGTTTGAAAGTGATACTTAAAATAGCGGTTCAGCGACTCATGGACAAGTTCGAAGGCCCGGGGCATTGCTAGAGGGTATGGCATCAGTTAGCCAAGTATCAAGCAGCGTATCAAATGCTGGATAATCCTGCATTAGGGCTGCTACGCCGTGCGCCCCACGCGTACCAGCCCTTTTCATGCCCGCAGTAAAATCTACTTGATAAACCTTCGTACCCGGTCTGCTTTGCACTTGCCCCACCACGTTTGGGCAGTAATCTTCTGGATGGACACCCAAACGAGTATCGCCCATGAAGCCAGCCGGCAAAATCCATTTGCCTGTAGCTTGGTCGTGTGTATTGTAGCCAAATACGATTCGTTCGTACTGGCTATTGCCCGTTGGGTTGGCAGGGTTTCGGGCGAAAAAATTATTAAAATGGCTATACGGCATGGCCGGTGCCAACAGGGCGACGCGCAGATGGGTAAGTTGTGGAGTGAAAAACGCCGGCTGCATACACACATCTTGGTAAGACTGGCCCCACATATCCACGCCGTTACCACTAAGTGCATCGGTTGAATTCCAGAGTGCAATGCAGGTGAGGGGACAACCGGTGCTGTGAGACATAATCCGTACGGGCAGGTCGTGTTGGTCAATGCCAGCCAACAGTTGACGTAGCGCCAAGCCTACCGGGTACATCGATGCCTGCGCATATCCCCAAATACCGAGAGCAGTGGCACTTGCCCCACCATCCCAGCGAATCTCAACAAATTGAATGCGTTTATCCGGCGTGCGACGCCGCACTGTTCTTTCTATTGCTGAATACCAAGCGGCAGCACTTACATCGTTGTTGTATCCATGCACGAGCACAACCAGCATATCAGATTTTGTTGCTTTCAGGTGCGCGTTGAACCGGGTTATAAATCGTTGCCGCATCTGTTGTTGCAGCACTCGCCAAGCCGCTTTTCGAGTAGGGTCGTCGGATATTGCCACAGGCGTTAGGCCATAAGCGGCTGATAATCGCTGCCAAGTTATGTCACGTGCCGAGCCCGGTATGACATTGAGGGTATAATAGTCAAAAAGATACCCGTTTTTACCTTCAAGAACGGTATTGTCGACCACCAGATTATCTTGTACAGCTGGGTATAAACTTCCTTCTCTGTCGAAGTACAGACAGACGGGCTCGGTACTAATAGTCGCTGCGTCACGCTGAGCCGGAATTCCATATAATACGGGATGCCCACAGCCAGGCAAGATGTTCAGTAAGGCTAGTGATAGCAGCGCTCCGAGGAGGGAATGGAGAGAATTCTTCATAGTATTTCAAGAATCAAGCGGCATCGGTTGGTGCTGCGTTGTGATTAACGACATTATCTTTCCCTTACTCCCCTTCCGCTTCCAATACGCCGCATCATCCACCTGACTAGCTTCCCGCAATGCCTGATAAGCCTTCGGATCCGACTCCTTCAGCAGCTCTATCCCAGCCCGCAGGTCGTCTTTCAGAAAGCGGTTGAGGGCGCTAAAAGTGGCTTTAGCAGTGGCACCTTGAATTTTATTGGCGTCGATGGCCAGCTGCGGGGCGGTGAGTTGAGCGTCAAGGGATTGGGTATCGGCAGGCAGGACGGAGGCGGCTTGCCACTCCTGCCCTAGGAGTCCACCACTTTTGCTCCAGAAGTCTGCCACTCTTGCCGCACAAGTGGCAATGGCCCACCTCATGCGACGGTGAGCACCTCGCCCAGTGCCACCGTTTTAAGCAGGGTACTGCCTTTGCCTTTCATGCGCACCTCCAACCTATAAGTCCCGGCCGTGAGCGCGGCCGGCACCAGGAACAACTGCTCCGAGGGCGTATTCTTCTTCACTTTCACGACGCGGACGGGGGTGCCGCCGGTGGTTTTGAGGAAGAACAGGCCCTGGGTGAGGTCGGTGAGGTCGTACTTGAGGTTGGTGCCGCGCAGCTGGGCCAGGTTGCCTTTGGTGAGGGTGGCGTTCACGGCGTCGGTGAGCAGGTCTTCCACCTGCTCGGGGCGGGGCTCGCTCTGGCTCACGGCCCGCACGAGGGTGAAGCTCAGCTCGGTTTCGGCCTGGCGCAGCAGCGTGCCCGCGCTCAGGCGCAGGTGGCCGCGGTGGCGCTGCGGGTCAAACACGTCATTGGCATCGCGCCAGACGCCGGTGAGGGCGGCCCGCACGATAAAGAGGTCCGTAACCACGCTCTCGCCGCGCTGCGCCCGGCGGATGACGGCCATCTTAAACTCCTCGTACATGGCCAGAAACTCGGCCTTGGTCACCGTGGAGCCCGGCCGCACCACGTCGCCGGCCAGGTCGTCGATGGTGGCCGTGGCCGAAATGCTCACCTGCGCCCGCAGGTCTTTGGGGTCGGGCGTGAGCTTGTTGTCGATGAGGGAGTAAGAAATGTCCATAAAGGCGCGACGAGGAATAGAAAAGCGGGCGGGTTGAAGGATGACAAGCAGGATTCACGACTGGGTCGCCGGGCCGGGGGCGGGTATTCAGGGCCACGCTACCCCCAGCTTTTTCGCGGTGCGGGGGCCCACCATGCCATCGGCCACGAGGCGGTGCGTTTTCTGGAACGCATACACGGCGGCCACCGTGAGCGGCCCGTAGGCCCCGTCGAGCAGGCCGGGGTGGAAGCCGGCGTCGCGCAGGGCCCGCTGCACTTCCTTCACCCTGGGGCCTTTCTGGTTGGGGTCGGCCAGCTCCAGCACCAGGGGCAGCGGCCGGGGCGGCACCAGGGCCGAAGTGGCGTGGTAGCTCACGTCGGGAATCTGCACGCAGAAGTGCCAGGTGCGCCCCTCCACTTTGTCGCGCTTCACGCCCAGGCCCACGCCGGCCGCTTCCACGGTGCCGCCCAGGCCGTCGGTGAGGGCGACGTGGCCCATCCGGCCCGGCCCCGGCGGCTTGCGGATAAGCACAACGCCGGCCATGACGTTGGCCGTGGCCTGACTCACCGGGAGCAGGGTGCCGTTGGCGGCATCGCGGGCCCAGGCACCCGAGTAGGCTTCGGTGAGGGCCGGGTTGCCCTGGTTGTTGAGGCAGCCGTACAGCCGCTGCATCTTTTGGTACACCACCCACGACGCAAACTCGGCACAGTCCCAGGGGCCGCGCCAGTGGGGGTTGTTCTTGGGGACTAATACGTTGACGTATTTCTCGCCCAATCGGGTTTCAGCCAGGCGCAGCAGGTCGGTTCCGGTAGCCATCGTTTGTGCGGGAGTCAAGGATGAGGCAAAGGAACTGTTCCGGAGCAGGCCGCGAATCAGTGCTACCACTGAATCTTAAAGCATCGACTGCGGCTGCAGCCAGCCCCGCCGCAGGGCCATCACCACCAGCCCGATGAGCGAGCGGGTGCCGGCTTTTTGCAGCAGCGTGCGCCGGTGGCTTTCCACGGTGCGCACGCTCAGGCACAGCTTGTCGGCAATGGCGGCATTGTCGTGGTCGGCAGCGACCAGGCCCAGCACCTGCAATTCGCGCGGACTGAACCCCTCGGTGGGGCGCCAGGGGCCGGGCCAGACGCTGCCAGTAGCTGCGTCCCGAAACTCGGCCAGCCACGGCGCAAGAGCCGCCACCAGCGCCGCCGGTTGGGCCTGCCGCGACACCAGCAGGCGGGTATCGGCACAAGGCAGCGGCACCACGGGCGCCAGCGCCCTGGCTTCCGTGAGCAGCAGCAGCCGTTGGATTGGTCGGGCCTGATGCAGGTGCGCCAACAAGGGGCCCAGCCGCAAGCCGGGCAGCAAGCCATCGATGATGAGCAGCGCGAAGGCTTCGTGGCACACCCGGTGGGCTACCTGGGTAGCATCGGCGGTGAAGGTGAGCCGCAGGGCGGGCCATTGCTCCTGAAGCAAAGCCACTAAGCCGGCGCGATGAAGCGTGGGCGCGGCTGCCACCAGGACTGTCGGGGTAGACGTCGTCATGGGCAAAGCAAATAAGGTGCGTGGACCACTGACGCGACGGGCGGGCTATTCGGCTGGTATTAAGCGCTAAGTCGCAAATGGTTTTGCCAAATTAGTTTTTTAAATCAAATATTCAATATTCACATAATAAATAATAAAAAAGCCGCCACCCTGCGAACAGGATGGCGGCTTACACATTGGGGGGAGCTTGCTTAGCGGCGGCTGCCGCCCATGAAAATCATCACGTAGTACAGCAAGGTAGCCAGCGAGCTGATGGCCGCGATGACGTAGGTCATGGCCGCCCAGCGCAGGGCGCTTTGTGCCATGCCGTGCTCCTGGGGCGTTACCACGCCACGGGTGTCCATCCAGGCCAGGGCCCGGCGCGAGGCGTCAAACTCCACGGGCAGCGTCACGAAGGAGAAGATGGTAGTGAGCGAAAACAGCACGATGCCCACGCCCAGCGGAATCACGCTGCGGTTAATCATGAACACGCCCGCGAGCAAAATCCACGGCATGTACTTGGAAACCGCGCTGAGTGCTGGCACCATGGCCGAACGGAACTGCAGCATGGAATAGGCCGTGGCGTGCTGCACAGCGTGCCCGCACTCGTGGGCCGCGATTGCGGCGGCAGCGGCGCTGCGCTCGGCGTACACGCCTTCGCTCAGGTTCACGGTCCGGTCGGAAGGGTTGTAGTGGTCGGTCAGGCGGCCTTCGGTGCTGATGATGCGCACGTCGGTGATGCCGTGGTCGGCCAGCATCAGCTCGGCAATCTGAGCACCCGTGAGGTTGGCCTTAAGCCCGACCTGCGAGTACTCTTTGAACTTGCTTTTCAGGCGCCACTGAATGGCGAAGCTGACCAGCATAAGGGCAATCAGAATGATATACATGGTAATAGGTTGTTAGAAAGAAAGGGAAGGGAACAACGGCGCGGGTATCCGGCAAAAGCTGCTACATCTTGATTGAATTAAAATTGGTGCATTGCCCGCCAGACACAGCGGGCCGCGTGGCGTCAGGTGCCCAGTATACGGGTAACGATGCGGGAAGTGCTGTAGCCCGGTACCAACGGCACCGTCAGCACCTGCCCGCCCCGATTCAACACCAATTCGTGCCCCACAATTCCTTCAAGCGCATAGTCGTCGCCTTTCACCAACACGTCGGGCTGCACCAGCTCGATGAGGGCCAGCGGCGTGGGCTCGCCAAAGAGCACCACGGCATCAACAAAAGCCAGGGAGGCCAGAATGCGAGCCCGCGCGTCCTCGTCCTGAATGGGCCGGCCGGGCTTAAGGGCACCCACCGAGGCATCGGTATTGAGGCCCACCACCAGGGCGTCGCCCAAGTGCCGGGCTTGCTCCAGGTAGTCCACGTGGCCGAGGTGCAGCAAGTCGAAGCAGCCGTTGGTGAACACCACTTTGCGGCCATCGGCGCGCCAGGCGGCCACTGTGGCAGGCAGCTGCTCACGGGTCAGAATCTTGTCTTTGGTCCACATGACTTGCGGCGCTTGGTTAAGTACTTGTACAACAATAGACAGGCATCGTACCTCCGCAGAAAATAGCAGCGCAGACCTACGCTTGCGGCTTGGAGCGTAAAGCCGCAATCTTGCTACTTACAGCGTTGGAACAACTTCCTCGGCGGCCAGCTGGCGGGGCGACTTGCCCGCCTGCACTGCCGTAATGACGAAGCTAATGCCGCCCATGAGCACCACCAGCATGGTTTGGGCACCGTGCACCACCAGCGCATAGGCAATGCCAGCCTCCTTGCTCACGCCATACACCAGCAAGGTGCTCTGCACGAAGACATGGAACACGCCAATGCCGCCCGAAACCGGCGCGGCCATGCCAAACGCCCCGAAGGTGAGCACTGCCAGCCCGGCCTTCACGTCCAAGCCATACGTCTCCGGGAAACAGCGGAAAGCCAGGTAATCCATCAGGTAATACACCAGCCAGGTAAAGCCCGTGTGCAGCAGAAACAAGCTCTTGTTCTGCATCTTTCGCACGCTAAACACGCCCGCCAGCAAGCCCTTCAGAAAGGCAATTGCCCTTAGAAACAAGGCATTCTCCCTTAGCTTGTCCAGGTTACGAAACAACAGGTAGCCGAATATCAGCACCAGCAGCCCCATAATCCCAACCACCGACAACAGCACGCCCCGGTTGGCCGCCAGCGAGTCGTACTGGTCTACAAACAGGCTTTGGATGAAGGTTCGAAACTTGTTGAATTCCAGCAGCAGCACCGCACCCAGCAGCAGCGCCAGCACCAGCACGTCAATCACCCGCTCGGTTATTACCGTACCCAGCGATACTTCTACCGGCACCCCGCTGCTGCGCCGCAGCACCGAGCAGCGGATGACCTCGCCCATGCGTGGCAGCACGATGTTGGCCAGGTAGCCCACCATCATGGCGTGGTACACGTGCCAGTACCGCACCTGCTGCTGCGAAGCGGTGAGCTGCATCTTCCAGCGGTACGCCCGGCTGAAATACCCCAGCACCGACAGCATCATGGTCACGCCCAGCCAGAAATAGTTGGCCGAGCGAATGTATTGTCCGATGCGTGTCAGGTCCTGCCCGCGCACCGCATACAGCATCAGCGCCCCCGAAAGGGACACCAGCAATACGTATTTAAGAATGGTGAGCAGGTGCTTCAACTACTGAGGAACGGCTAAAAGTGGGGCGACAAAGGTAAAACGACAGCGCGTCATGCTGCGGCCACCACATTATCAATCAGCCGCACGCCGCCCAGGTGCGCGGCCAGGCACAGCAACACATCGCGGCCCGCCCCGTAATGCGCCAGCGGCTGCAGCGTTTGGGCATCGGCTACCTCAAAGTATTCGGGCGTCAGCAGCGGTTCCTGGGCCAGGGCTGCTGCCGCTGCGGCGCGCACCTCGGCGGGCATCACGCCGGCGCGTACCTGGTCGGCGGCGGCGGCCAGCACGCGGTGCAGCAGAGGGGCCGCCGCCCGCGCCCCCGCATCCAGGCGCAAGTTGCGCGACGACATGGCCAGCCCGTCGGCCTCGCGGATGGTGGGGCACGCCACAATTTCCAGGTCAAACGACAAATCAGCCACCAGCTGACGAATGACGGCCACCTGCTGCCAGTCTTTCTGGCCAAAATAGGCCCGGTGGGGCCGCGCCAGATGGAACAGCTTGCTCACCACCGTGGCCACCCCGTTGAAATGGCCGGGCCGGTGCGCCCCTTCCATCACCTGCTCCAACGAGCCAAAATCGAAGCGCAGCACGGTGGGCCGCGGGTACATCTCGGCCACTGAAGGCACAAAAAGCGCCGTGCAGCCCACGGGCTCGAGCAGCACAGCATCGGCCTCCGGCACGCGCGGATACAGCCGAAAATCTTCGGCATTATTGAACTGGGTGGGGTTGACGAAGAGGCTGACTATTACCTCGTCACATTCGGCTCGGGCGGCTTGCACCAATTGGAGGTGGCCAGCGTGCAAGGCCCCCATAGTGGGAACCAATCCCACCCGTTTGCCGGTTTGCCGGGCCTGTTCGGTGTAGGCTTGCAACCCGGCGGCGGTCGTTAGTATCTGCATAGGGAAGGGAGGCAACTGGTAGGGCCCCCAAAGTAGCTTTTATTGAATTTCCGCTCAAAATTGTTTAATTTTGTGCACCCATAGCATGGCCTTGTTCCATTCTCTTCAATAATCTCTTATGTCGAAGCTACGAATCCTTTACGCGGCCACCGAAATTGACCCGTTCCTCCAGACCACGAAAGTGGCCGAAATGCTGCGGCGGCTTCCCGCCAGCATGCAGGAAATGGGCTGCGAGATTCGCATTTTCGTGCCTCGTTTTGGTATTATCAATGAGCGCAAGAACCGCTTGCATGAGGTGGTGCGCCTCTCGGGCATCAACATTGCCGTGGGCGACGACGAAAAGCCATTGGTCATCAAGGTAGCGTCTATTCCGACTGCAAAGCTGCAGGTTTATTTTATCGATAACGAAGATTATTTCCACCGCAAGTCGGCTTTGGTCGACAAAAACGATAAATTTTACGCCGACAACGACGAGCGCGCCATCTTTTTCTGCAAAGGTGTGCTTGAGACCGTAAAGAAGCTGGGCTGGTCGCCCAACATCGTGCATTGCAGCGACTGGATGACGGGCCTGATTCCGCTTTATCTGAAAACCACTTATAAGAAAGACCCGGTTTTCAAGGATGCCAAGTCGGTTTTCTCAATTTACAACAACGAGTTTGACGACAAATTTGAGGGCAACATCCTCGAAAAAGCCAAAATGCTGGACATCGACGACGCCATGATGGCTTCGCTGAAAACGGCTGACTTTAGCGGCTTCATCAAAATGGGCATGGAATATGCCGACACCGTGGTGCGGTCCGACGAGGATTTCAGCGACAACATGAATGGCATGTTCACCGAATACGCCCTGCACAACCGGCTCAGCCAGGTAGCCACCGACGAAAACCTGCACTCTTCCTACCTAGCGCTTTACAATGAATTGGCTAACTAGCCGCTGTGCTCCCTTGGTTGCCTTAACTGCCCTGGCCTTGGCCGGCTGCGACGAAGGCACCGACCTCAACGTGGACCTGCCCGATAGCGCGGCCATCAGTACCGAGTACACCGAATACAAGGACCCGCTGCTGGACGTAGCCACCGTACGCGTCAGTCCGGTGCAAACCCTCAAAGCCAACCAGTACCTAATTGGGCGCCTGAACGATAACATCGCGGGCACCACCGAGGCGCGGGCTTACTTCAATGTCATAACGGGCAGTTCCAACGACTCGCTTCCTTCGAAATTTACGCGCCCCGTACTCGACTCCGTAGTCGTGATAATGGGATTCGACAAGGTGAGTGGCAGCACGGCCGTGCCAGCTAGCTTTGACGTTTTTAACCTGCTGGCGCCGTTGGATGAGCGGCAGGCGTACAATAGTGGGTCGACCACGGCTACTGCCAGCGCCCCGCTGGGGACAAACCTGATGAGCCGCCTCAACCGCACAGCAGTGGTAGTGACGGATACGGCAACCAGGCCGGTGACCACTGCCGTGGTTCCGGACCAGACCATTCGGTTGGTATTGCAGCGGACGGCGGCGACAGCGGCGCCGTTTTCACCGGCGCCGGCGGTTTCCTCGTCCTTCTCCACTAATTTTTACACCGCCCTGCGCGGCGGTACTTCCTTTACCCAAACACAGCTCAATGGCTTGCTAAACGGGTTGGCCATTGCGCCTAGCGCTGGCTATTCATCTGGCATTCTGAGTTTTGGACGGGGCTTAAACTCCCGGCTGACTTTCTTCTTTCACGACGAAGGTTCTACTACGGCACCCAAGCGCTGGCACTCTTATTCGGCGTTTTTCGGGCCGGTTTTCAGCAGCGCAGGGGCTCCGTCGGCTCGTGACCCGCGCTATTACACGCAGATTACCACCGACTTTACGGGTACGCAGCTCAGCGCGCTGTCAAATCCCGCTCAAGCCGTTACGGCCACTGTGCTGAACGGCACGAGCTACTTACAGGAAGGCGTAGGCTTGGGCACCCGCGTAACGTTTAAAGGGCTGGAGGTGCTGATGAACAAGCCTGGCCTGACGGTAAACCGCGCGGAACTACGCGTACCGGTAAAACCCTTCAGCAACGCGCTTTACCCAAATCCTACGGCTATTTACGCGTTGGAAGTTGACGCTAATAATACGCCGTTGCAGCGCCTCTCCAACTTCCTGCTCACCAACCGCCTCGTGCAGGCCGATGGACAGAACCAACTGGGTACTTTCCAGCCGGCTCTAGGTACGCTGGTGGATGCGTCTTCGACGCAGCCGTACTATAATCTGGTCATTACCAATTATCTGCAGGCATTTCTTACAGACAAGCTGGAGGGTAATCCGGCGGCGCTGGTACTCGTGCCAAACATAAGCTCCACCCCCACGCTGGGGCTGAACCGGGCCGCAATTGACGCCAATAATATTAGTCTGCGCGTCTATTTTTCCAAGCAGTAAATTGTCCCGAATGCACCGGCCGGTTGACCTGTCGGTGCGTTTTTGCTTTCAATCTATTTCAGTACTTTAACCCTTCCTGCCATGTGCGGCATTGTTGCTTATCTGGGCCATCGTGAGGCCTGCCCCATTATCCTGAAAGGGTTGCACCGCCTCGAATACCGGGGCTACGACTCCGCTGGCGTTGCCTTGCTCAACGGGGAATTAACCGTTTATAAGAAAAAAGGCAAAGTTGCTGATTTAGAGGAATTTATATCCGATAAAGATACGCATGCGAACGTGGGCATGGGCCACACGCGCTGGGCCACCCACGGCGAGCCCAACGACGAGAATGCGCACCCGCACTACTCCACTTCCGAGCGGATTGCCATCATTCACAATGGCATCATTGAGAATTACGCGGCGCTGAAAACGCACTTGCAGCAGCAGGGCCACGTATTCCATTCCGATACAGATACGGAGGTTTTCGTGAACCTGATTGAGGAAATCAAGAAGCAAAACAGCTGCTCGCTGGAAGAGGCCGTGCGCCTGGCCCTGCACGAAGTAGTGGGCGCCTACGCCATCGTGGTACTCAGCAAGGATGCTCCCAACCAACTCATTGCCGCCCGCAAAGGCTCGCCAATGGTGATTGGCATCGGTGAAGGCGAGTTTTTCATTGCCTCGGATGCCACGCCCATCATTGAGTATACCAACGAGGTAGTGTATGTGAATGACTACGAAATCGTGGTTATCCGTGATGGCCAGCTCAACATTCGCTCCAAGGAGGATGTGAGCCAGACGCCCTACATCCAGAAGCTGGAGATGGCGCTGGAAAGCATCGAGAAAGGCGGTTACCCGCACTTCATGCTAAAGGAGATTTTTGAGCAGCCCCGTTCTATTCTGGACTCCATGCGCGGCCGGCTGGAATTGGAAGCCGGCCACTTGAACATGGGTGGTTTCCGGGCTTACGAGCAGAAGTTTGTGAATGCCCAGCGTATTGTCATCGTGGCCTGTGGCACCAGTTGGCACGCCGGCCTGGTGGCCGAGTACCTGATTGAGGACTTGGCCCGCATTCCGGTGGAAGTGGAATACGCCTCGGAATTCCGCTACCGCAACCCCATTATTACGGAGCGCGACATTGTAATTGCTATTTCGCAGAGCGGCGAAACGGCCGATACCCTGGCCGCCATTGAGCTGGCCAAAAGCAAGGGTGCAACCATTTTTGGGGTATGCAACGTGGTGGGCAGCAGCATTGCCCGCGCTACCGACGCTGGCGCTTATACCCACGCCGGCCCCGAAATTGGGGTAGCCTCCACCAAAGCCTTTACGGCCCAGGTAACGGTGCTCACGCTGCTGGCCATGATTATGGGCCAGAAGCGCGGCACCATCAGCGACACCAAGCTGCGCGAGCTAATGGTGGAGCTGGACACTATTCCGGCCAAAGTAACGAAGGCGCTGGAGCTGGACGCCCAGATTCAGGTCATTGCCGAAGAGTTTAAGGATGCTACTAACTTCCTGTACCTGGGCCGGGGCTACAACTTCCCCGTGGCCCTGGAAGGCGCGCTCAAACTCAAGGAAATCAGCTACATCCACGCCGAAGGCTACCCGGCTGCCGAGATGAAGCACGGCCCCATTGCCCTGATTGATGAGAACATGCCGATGGTGGTCATTGCCACCCGCGACAGCTCCTACGAGAAGGTGGTGAGCAACATTCAGGAAGTGAAGGCCCGCAAAGGCCGCATCATCGCCATCGTGAGTGAGGGCGACACCGTGATTCCAGCAATGGCCGAATTCGTGATTGAAGTACCCCACACCAGCGAAATCCTCATGCCGCTGGTATCGGTGGTGCCGCTGCAGCTGCTCAGCTACCACATTGCCGTGCTGCGCGGCTGCAACGTGGACCAGCCCCGCAACCTGGCCAAATCGGTAACGGTGGAGTAGTTTTTTGAGCTGTTAGCTCCCAGCCATTAGCTGTCAGCTTCTTTTTTCGCGCCGAGGTCACACAAAAAAACCTGCCTGATACTTCAGGCAGGTTTTTTGTGTGTCGAAAGCTAATAGCTAGCAGTTAAGGGCTAACTACTCAAATCACAAAGGGCTCGCCGCGTAGCGCCTGGCGCTTGAGCAGCGGGCACACTTTGTAGCGCTCGTCGTGGGTGTCGTGCCACAAGGCTTCGAGCACGGCGTACACGCGAGGTACGCCGATGGCGTTGGCCCAGGCGAAGGGGCCGTGCGGGTAGTTGGTGCCGAGTTTCATGCCCAGGTCAATGTCCTGCATGCTGGCCGTGCCTTCCTGTAGCGTGAAGCAGGCTTCGTTGATAATCTGGCAGATGACGCGGGGCGTGACCAGGCCCACACGGTCGGCCACTACGCGGTAGTCGGTACCGAGGGCGGCGCAGGTTTCGGCCAGCTTGTCACGGTCGGCTTCGTTTGCAATGCTTATTTCGAGGAGCGGGCGCTTTATTAGGGTAGGGAGGCCGCAAAATCCATAAACAATGGCATTTGTGAAACCAGCGTAACCAACTGTTTCTAAAGTTGCTTCGAGGAATACGGGGATTCCCTTTATTGCCGCTGGCCACGGTAACACCTCAGATGAACCATCCCGAAAGTCGAACACAACATCGGCAGTAGAAAGCAATTGCTTTCCGCTTTGAACAAAATCCTCAAGGGAGTCTCCGTAGCCGTGCCCACTTCCAAAAAAAGAGTAGCGGTGCGCCGGCCCGAACTTCTCGCGGAATTCCGCTTCTACGTGGTGGCCATCAATAACCAGAATGTGCATGGTTTCGGTAGTTACTTTGGCCCCAAAGATACCCTAACCATTCCCGCTTATGCCCCACCAGATTATTCTCACCGACCAGGCGCCGGCCCCCATCGGCCCCTACTCGCAGGCCGTGAAGGCCGGCAACACCGTGTACGTATCGGGCCAGATACCATTCAGTGCCGCTGGAGAACTAGTGCCCGGCGACATCACGGCGCAGACGCATCAGGTGCTGAAGAACCTCATGGCCATCCTTGCCGCCGCCGGCCTCACGCTGGCCGATGTGGTGAAGTGCAGCATCTTCGTGAAGGACCTCGGCGACTTCGCTACCATCAACCAAGTGTACGGCTCGTACTTCGACGAAGCCACTGCGCCGGCCCGCGAAACGGTGGAAGTTGCCCGGCTGCCGCGCGACGTGCAAGTAGAAATTTCCTGCATTGCTGTGGGATAGTGCGGTAAGCTTTAGCTGACACCGTAGGACCGTTCAATGATATATCAGTTCTGACCAATGTAGCGTTGTGGTACGGCAAACCAACTCTTACCCGCACACAACTATGAAAGAACTTGGACTCGCGCTGCTCATCATCGGCCTCATTTCCCTGGCCCTGCCCTTCATCAACCCCAACATTAAATCCGTTTTTCTAACCTGGATTGACAATTGGGGAACCTCCTTGGCCTGGGTTATTCGCGGCGGCATCACGCTGCTGGGGCTGGCCCTCTGGCTGGGTTTCAAAAACCGGGACTGAAGGGAAGGGCAGTGAGCAATGAGTAATGAGCAGTTATCGGTGCAGTTCAATTGCTCACTGCTAACTGCTAACTGACCTTCCCCTTACCTTTGCGGCGCGTTCCGAACTCCGGGACGCGCTTTTTTTGCGTTATGACTGAGAGAGAAGTTCGGGTGCGTTTTGCACCGTCGCCCACCGGGCCGCTGCACATTGGCGGGGTTCGCACGGCCCTTTACAACTACCTACTGGCCCGCAAGCTGGGCGGCAAGATGCTGTTGCGCATCGAAGACACCGACCAGAACCGCTTCGTACCCGGCGCCGAAAACTACATTCTGGAAGCGCTGGCCTGGTGCGGCATCGTGATTGACGAGGGCGTGGGCCCCGGCGGCCCGCACGCGCCCTACCGCCAGAGCGAGCGCAAGCCCATGTACAAGCAGTACGCCGACCAGCTCATCGCCAGCGGCCACGCCTACTACGCCTTCGACACGCCCGAGGAGCTGGACGCCATGCGCGCCCGCCTACAGGCCGCCAAGGTGCCCAACCCGCAGTACAACAGCATTACCCGCGCCCAGATGCGCAACTCTCTCACCCTACCCGAGGACGAGGTGAAGCAGCTGCTCGACAGCGGCACGCCTTATGTCATTCGCCTCAAGGTGCCGCGGAAGGAAGAAGTGCGCTTCCAGGACCTGATTCGGGGCTGGGTGGTGGTGCATTCCTCGGCCATTGATGACAAGGTGCTGATGAAGTCGGATGGCATGCCGACCTATCACCTGGCCAACATCGTGGACGACCATTTGATGGAAATCTCGCACGTCATTCGGGGCGAAGAGTGGCTGCCGAGCGCACCGCTGCACGTTTTGCTCTACCGCTACCTGGGCTGGGAAAGCACCATGCCCCAGTTTGCCCACTTGCCGCTGCTGCTCAAGCCCGACGGCACCGGCAAGCTCAGCAAGCGCGATGGCGACAAGCTTGGCTTCCCGGTATTTCCGCTGGAATGGCACGGCACCGACGCCGAAACCGGCGAGCCCACCCTGAGCCGCGGCTACCGCGAAGACGGTTACCTGCCCGAAGCCTTCATCAACTTTCTGGCTTTTCTGGGCTGGAACCCTGGCTCGCAGCAGGAGATTTTCTCAATGGAGGAGCTGATTGAAGCCTTTTCCATTGAGCGGGTGAGCAAGTCGCCGGCCCGCTTCGACCAGAACAAGGTGAAGTGGTACAACGAGCACTACCTGCGCGCCAAGTCCAACGCCGAGCTGGCGCCCTACCTGCTCACCGCATTGGCAGAGCACGGCATTGCCTGTTCGCCGGAAAAGGCCGAGCAGATTGTGGGCGTGATGAAGGAGCGGGTGAGCTTTCCGAACGACTTTTGGCAGGAGGCAAAATATTTCTTCCAGGCGCCGGACAGCTACGACGAGCAGGTGGTGAGCAAGAAATGGAACCCGCAGGTAGCCGCCGCGCTAGCGGCCTACGCCGACGCCTTGGCCGGCGCCGCCGAGCCCACGGCCGAAGCCCTCAAAGGCCTGTTCAACCAAACGATAGAGGCGCAGGGGCTGAAACCCGGCCAGGTGCTGCAAGCCCTGCGCGTGGCCGTGACGGGTGCCGGCGCCGGCCCGGATTTGTTCGAGACGCTCGTGATTTTGGGCGTTGCGGAAGTAGCAGCGCGCTTGCGCGCAGCGGTTGCTACGCTCACCCTGAGCTAGGCATCAGATTCGTACTTAGTAGGCAAACACTGAATAAATCAATCCAAAAAGCAAACGGACGAGCTGCGTAACGCGGCCCGTCCGTTTGCTTTTTAGGCCAAAAATCAATAGCAAACGCAGTTGTTATTTTTCAGACTATTGATTTTTAAAATATAATTATTTCAAGCAAAACCAAGCAGAATAATTATTGGGGGCCGGGTGCGAACGTTGGAAAAAGCAACTGGCTCGGAACGGAAAAAATCTATTGCATTCCGTTATATACTTGCATGCCAGGATTGTGCTTCCGTAATTTGAAGTTCTGAATTGTCGGTTATAGGCATATTTTGTTCCGAATTAAAAGAAAAACATACCTAATCTAAGGTTAGAGCCCATTGGCAGCTTTCAAGAAATAATACCACTTTCGATTTCAACCAATTCAGTCACTTTTTCAATATCAGCCTATGGGTAAAAAATTGTAAATAACTCCGTTCCCTCTAAGACAAAGCGCGCGTCGTGCTCCAGGCACAAGTTGCCAATTTGGTTCGCGATGGGCTGTACTAACGCCTAAAATTCTACTCACCCCCTACCCTGCTACCTTACATGAAACACAACTTACGAGTTTGGACTGCGCTAGCCGCACTCCTGATAACCGGCCTGAACAACAGCCCCACCGTGCGGGCTGAAGGCTCCAAGCAACTAACCCCCAACAATCCGGGCACCACCGAGAACCTGACGTCGGCCACGAATACCCGAGCAGGATATCTGATTCACGACTCTAATTCGCCGAATCCGGTTTCGCAGCTCTTTCTCAAGCCGAACGCACCCGACGAGCAGCGCATGTATGTGCGGATGAAGCCCGGCGAAACGCTGTACTACGGCTTGCAACGCACTACTACCGGCCTGAATATCAACCAAAACAACGTCATTATTACGGTGAAGTGGGTTGACGAATTTGGCCTGGAGCAGAGCCAGACCACAACGCTGGTCACGGCTACGGGCACCAACCCCTTCAATGCGCAGCTGAGCCCCGACCAAAACGGGGTGATTGACGACGCGGCACAGAACCTGGCGGGCCCAAAAACCGCTACCAACCCCACCGGCTACGACGCCCTGACCATTACCTACCCGGCCAGCCAAACCGGAACCCGTGACTACTGGGTGGAAATGACCCAGGTTGGCGAAGCGGGATTATCTGCCGATGGCAAGCAGTCCTTTTATGATTTCTGGGACTTCACCGTAAAGAATGCCTCCGACCAGGAGCAGAAAGGCCGGCTGTTCAGCAAGTTCTGGGCCTTTACGTCGGGCCGCTCGACGGGGTCGGCGTTTCTAAATCGCCTGTCGGCCACGTTCAACATGTTTACGCTGGTGCCCAGCCCCGCCGCCGGCCAATACTACGTGAAGCAAGTAGAGCTGGCGGGCATGCGGCCGCTGAACTTCTTTTTCGTGGCCAATGCCAAAGGCTCCGGTACTGCATCCACCGATTTTACGGAGAGCCGGAAAAGCACGACTGGCACGGGCGGCTACGCGGAATACCTCAACTTTGTGAACGACCCGGACATCACCTTGTGGCCCAGCGCGCCGGTGCCGGTGTTTAGCCGCACGGCGCAGTTTTTCTGCAACCCCCTCAATGCCACCGGTTCGGCCGCATTCACCACAACCAGCGGCGAAAACGGCTCGGTGAATGTGCTCATCGACCTGAATAACAACGGCATTCAGGACGACATCGACGTGCTGCTCACGCAAACGGTGCAGTCCAACGTCCCCGCTACGCTGCTCTGGAACGGCCGGGACCGGCTCAATGCGGTAGTCGCGCCGGGCCCCAACGTCAAAATCACCTTGTCCTTCACCAGCACCGGGGCGCCGGTGAACTACCCTTTGTACGACGCGGAGGGCAACGACGACGGCTTGCGCGTTCAAAACGTGCGCCCCTCTTCCGGCGGCAACACGTTCTTCGACCGGCTTTATTGGGACGATACCAACCTACCTAACAGCCTGTTTCCTGATGCTGCCGGCACGCCCGAAAACGAACGGGTTCGCCTCAACGGCGCCGACTCGACGCCGGGCGTGCACCGCTGGGGCGATGCCACCAACGACGTTGGCAACAACATCACGATGAATACCTGGACGTACGGCTTCATTACGCCCATCGACCAGGTGTTTACCTACGAGTTTTTGTGCGACAACGACAACGACCTGGTTGGTGACCCGATTGACCTGGACGATGATAACGACGGCATCCTGGACCTGACGGAGACCTTTGGCGTTGACCCGCAGCTCGTGGGGCCAAGCGGCGTGCTGGTTTACCTCGACGCGGCCTACATTCATCCGATTCTGGGCGGCTACATCGACCTGAACCGGGACGGCATCAACGACATTTTCGACACTGACAACGACGGCATTCCCAACCACTTTGATTTGGACGCCGACGGCGACGGCATCCCCGACGCGGTGGAGGCCAATAGCAACGTGGTGCCAACGTATGCGCGCGGAACCGCTGCAAACAACAACCGAAGCAGCTACAGCGCGGCTGCATCCCGGTACATCGGTGCCGTGGGCGCCAATGGTATTCCCAACGCGGCGGAGTCGAACAACAACGACAGCGGCACCTTGCGAACGGCATTGGTTCAAAATGCGGCTGATGATGCCGATTCGGACACTCGTACCGCCGGCAGCAATACGGCCAGGCTCTACAACTTCCTCGACATTGACTCCGACAACGACGGCATCAGCGACGAGATAGAGTTTCAGACCACGGCTGCTTACGACATCCGCAAGGCCCAGGCCAACTTCACTACCGACACCGACAGAAACGGCTTGCGCGATGCCTACGACCCCGGCAACGGCGGCACGGCCATTGGTACGCCGGTAAATTCGGACGGGACGGGCGCCATTGATATGTTTGCCACCGACTCGGACGGTGACAACGCTGGCAAATCGGAGATACTTGTCTACCGCCAAACGGCCGACTGGTCCGAAGGCTTTGCTATTGGCAGCGACGGGGTTTCGGGGTCAGAAATAGTGGCCAAAGCCGCCGTCTTCGCGACATTGAACCCCACTAAATCCGGCTACTATCCCATTACCAATGACGCCGATGGCAACGCCAGCGTGCTGTCGCTGTTTCTGCAGGATGCCAACGCCAACGGCATTCCCAACTTCCTGGAGCGGGGCAATGTGTATTACCACGACGACAACTTCAATGGCCTGGTCGACCTCTACGACCCGACGTACGGCGGCGCGCCCTCTACGGCCCCTAAAATGGGCACTGCCACCGAGGCGGCTTTCCGCTCCTTTGCCGTTGAGGTACCGCTGCCGGTAACGCTGGTTGATTTCACTGCATTGGCGGCCGGCACCAACGCGCTGCTGCGCTGGGCCACGGCGCAGGAGCAGGACAACGCCGGCTTCGACATTGAGCGCTCGGCCGATGGCAAAGCCTTCGCGAAAGTGTATTTCGTGACGGGCCAAGGCACGACTTCGCAACGCACCAGCTATGCCTACACGGACAAAGGCGCGGGCCTGCGGCCTACCACCTGGTTCTACCGCCTGCGCCAGGTAGACCGTGACGGCACGGCGAGCTACTCGCCCGTGCGCGTGATTTCCTTTGCCGGAACCAGCCGCCCGGCCCAGCTGGTGGCCTACCCCAACCCGGCCCACAACGCGATGCGGGTGCTGGTGCTGGGCAATGCGCCCACGGCCCCCTTGCAGCTGTTCGACGCGGTGGGCCGGCTGGTACATTCCCAGCTTGCCCCCACGGACGGTGCGGAGGCGGTGATGCCACTGACTAGCTTGCCCGCCGGCATCTACGTTTTGCGTTGCGGCACGCTAAGCCAGCGCATCACGGTGGAGTAATGCGTTTTGGGCTGCCCGCGCAGCAGCAGAAAGAGGGTTGGCCAGGGCCAGCCCTCTTTTTTTGCTTATTTGGCCCTCAATCGGGCCACCTCCGCGCGCTACTTCGCGTAAAGTGTTGCGACAGCAGTTGCCTCAACCGTTCCGCATCATGGCCAAGAAACCCGTAAAACCCAAGTCGAAAACCCAGGACCCCGAAAAAAAGGCCCGCGTCCATAAAGAGCTGGACGGCTTTGAAATTGGCGTGAACCCGTTGGGCGAAATCACTTCCAATTACAGCATCGAAGAAATAAACCAGTTTTTGGGACGCCACGTGCGCGATAAAAAACTGGTGGACCGGGCCGGCCAGTTCGGCGAAAAGCCCGCGCCCGACGAAACCGAGGACGAGGCCTTTCCCATTGCCGACGCCGAGCACGCGCCCGACCCGGAGGAAACCGACGAGGATTTCATGAAGCGCACCAGCCGCGAGGCCAAGCGCAAAAAGCCCGCGCCCGAATCCAATGCCGCTAAAACCCGCGCCAACCTTCCGGACGACGAGTAATGCCTTTCCGAATCCGCGCTAAAGCGTGGTGGAAGAGCTGACGAGCCGGCCGTTTTCAAAGTTTTCTACCCGTTGAAGCTGGCCGTTCTGGTAGGTTTCGGTGCGGGTACGAAGATTTTTCTGGTAGTTTTCCGCCTGCGTCAGCTGGCTGTTTTCATAGGTTTCGGCGCGGGTGAGGGTGCCGTCGGTATAGGTTTGAACGGATGTTATCTGGCCGTCTTCCGCATAGCTCGTCCAGGGGCCGAACCAGTAGAAGCGCGCGCCGCTGCCGCCGGTCACCCACTGCGCCTTGCCGCGCCGGGCCACTTTTCCATCAGGATACCAGTACGTTACTTCGCAAAACCCTTCGCGGCCGTAGCGCTCAGAACGGTCGAGCTGCCCGGTGGGCGAGAAGTAGCGGAAGGTGCGCACCGGCCGGCCGTGGCGGTACTGCCCCGTAGTGAAGGGCTGCCGCTTAGCATCGTCGTCGTAGTAGGTGCGCCAGCGACCTTTTGCCAGCCCGTCGCGGTCGTAACGGTTGGGTTTCCAAAACCCACGGGCCTCAGCCCGGGTGGCAGCGCCAGGGCCAGCGCAGGCACTGAGCAGGAGTAAAACGAGGCAGCAGCTCAGAAAAAACAGTCTTTGGTGGAGCATGGCGACAGCGGGTTTTGTTACAACTATGAAGTTAGTTAAAACTCCTCGCTCAACGCTATTGTGCTTGAAAATTATATCCTGAAACTTACATAGGACTTACGCCCTCAGCCGCTGACGCGCGGGGCCGACGAAACCAGCCGGGGCGAACCACGGCGTTTGGAAACGCCAAGCCAGCAAGCCACGCGTCAGAGACGCGCGCCAGCGGCTGAGGGCGTAAGACCTGTTACAGGATGAGGGCCTGGTGAAATACGCCCGTGCCTTTACCTTTGGGCGCAGCAACCATCATTCCTTTTCGCCATGCTTTCCCACGACGTTGACTACCGCATTCTGGGTTCCGACATCCAGGTACTGGAAATTGAGCTCGACCCCAACGAAACCGTGATTGCCGAAGCCGGCGCTATGGTGTACATGGAGGAAGGCATCGCGTTCGAAACCAAGATGGGGGATGGCTCCGCGCCCGACCAGGGCCTTATGGGCAAGCTCTTCTCGGCTGGCACGCGGCTCATTACCGGCGAGTCCCTCTTCATTACCCACTTCACGCACCGCGGCGGCTACGGCAAAAGCCGGGTGGCTTTCTCAGCGCCCTACCCCGGCACCATCATCCCCGTCAACCTCGGCGACATGCCCAATGGGCTCATTGTGCAAAAAGATGGGTTTTTGGCGGCGGCGCGGGGCACCAAAATCAGCCTGCACTTCAACCAGAAATTTGGGGCGGGCTTATTTGGCGGCGAGGGCTTTATCCTCCAGAAGCTCACCGGCGACGGCAAGGCGTTCGTACATGGCGGCGGCACCATCATCGAAAAGCAGCTGAATAACGAGCTGCTGCGCGTCGACACCGGCTGCGTGGTGGCTTTTGAGCCCAGCATTGATTTCAGTATAGCCCGCGCTGGGGGCCTGAAATCGATGATTTTTGGCGGCGAAGGCTTGATGTTGGCCACGCTCCGGGGTACGGGCCGCGTATGGATACAGTCCATGCCCGTCAAAAAGCTCATTCAAGCGCTGGCACCAGCCGGGGGCAATGCCCAAAAGGAAAGCGGCGGCCTGTTTGGCGGCCTTTTGAACGAGTAGCGGTAGCGGGGCCGGACGCGGGCGCTACTTGCGGACGCTGGTACGGGCTGATTCGTTGCCGGTTTCGGATAAGCCAGTCACCGCAAACGTTACCGTAATCGTTACCAAAATAGCGATGGCAATGCCGAATCGAATCAAAAACCGGCTGCCTTTGGCCTCATCGTGCTTGCGCCGGTCAACCTCACGGCGCTGACGGCGAGACTTATACGGACGCTGATAGGCCGATTTCTTGGCCGCGGGAGCAACAGGACTGTAGGGCATAAGGGCGGGAATATTGCCGTAATATTACTAAATGTTCTTTAATATAAAGCAGCTTCGTTTTCACCCGTCTGCTACCGCTGCAAACGAACCAGTGGTTTCGCTCGGGCAGGAAGCAGCCAACTTAGGAGCAGACACTTACGATTCGTTCACGCGGCGCGGTTTGGCAACTGCCAGCACGGCTTCGAGCACCCCGCGCGAGTTGAGCAGGCGCGGCACTTTGTGCTGGCCGCCCAGCTTGCCTTTTCCGGCTAGCCACGCCTCAAACGTGCCGGCCGGCACGGCGTGCAGTTGGGGCGGGGCCAGGGCCAGGTTGCGGTGCCGCTTGGCGGCGTAATCGGAGTTCACCTCGCAAAGCGTGGTGTCAAGCACAGCCCCGAAAGTGGCGAGATTGGGTTGGCCGTCGCCGGGGGCAAATTCGATAACCCACTCGTGCCCACCCCGCGAGGAGTTATCAGCCGCAAACCAAACGGGGGCCGCCGTGAAGTCGCACACCGCCCGGCCCACGGCTTGGCTGGCCGCCACCACGGCTGCCTCGGCGTTCTCAATCACCACTTCCTCGCCAAAGGCATTGAGGAAGTGCTTGGTGCGCCCCGTGATGCGCACGCGGTACGGGGCCAGCGAGGTAAAGCGCACCGTATCGCCCACGAGGTAGCGCCACAGGCCGGCGTTGGTGCTGATAACCAAGGCATAGGGGCGGTGCAGCTCCACGGCAGCCAGCGGCACGGGCTGCGGGGCCGGGCTGGCCCACTGGTCGGCGGGCAGGAATTCGTAGTAAATACCGTGGTCGAGCAGCAGCAGCAGGTCTTCGCTGTCGGGCTGGTCCTGCAGGGCAAAGTAGCCTTCGGAAGCGCTGTAAATTTCGAGGTAGCGCATGCGCGCATCGGGAATAAGCTGGCGAAACAACTCGCGGTAGGGCCCAAACGCCACCGCGCCGTGCAGAAACAGCCGCAGGTGCGGCCACACGTGCGTGATGTCGGGCACGCCGGCCAGGGCCACTACGCGGCGCAGCAACACCACCATCCAGGTGGGCACGCCGGCCAGCACGCGCACATCCTGGGTGAGCACGTGGGCGGCAACGCGCTCGATTTTCTCCTCCCACTCCTCCAGCAAGGCCAGCGCCAGCGGTGGCGTACGCATTTGCTCGGCCCACCACGGCAGCTGCTGCATGATGATGGCCGACACGTCGCCGGTCCGGGAATCGGGCTCCTGGGGCCGAAACGGATTGGCCGAGTGGGCGCCGCCCAGCGACAGGGTTTTGCCGGTGAGCAACCGCTCCTGGGGGTAGAAGTGCGTGGCCAGGGCCAGCATGTCGCGTCCGGCCCGGTAGTGGCACTCACGCAGGGCTTCGGCCGTGACGGGAATGTACTTGCTGCGGTCGTTGGTAGTACCGCTCGATTTGGCGAACCACTGCGGTCGGCCGGGCCAGAGCACGTCGGGCTGCCCGCGCAGCACCTTTTCTATTTCCGGATACAGCTGCTCGTAGGTGCTCACGGGCACGCGCCGGGCAAACTCGGCCGGCGTCAGCCGTTCGTTAAAGCCGTAGCGCCGGCCCCACTCGGTGCCTTGGGCCCGGCTCAGCAACCCGCCCAGCAGTTTGGCCTGCACCTCCAGCGGCTGCTGGCGCAGGCGAGCCAGCCGAGGCAAGCTACTCCATTGAACGGCGGTGGCAAGAAGCTGGTCGAGCATCTATTCTTACTTAATGTGGAAAATGTGAAGAATATGGAAATGCGAGAATGCGAAAAGTGCATCGCAAGCCTTTTGCCATCTTGGGCACGAAGGTCCCTCTTTTGCCCACAATAAAATTGGTTTTCAGCTCTTACTCCAAGCCAGCACAACTACCCGCATTTTCATATTTCCCACATTCCCACATCCTCAAAAATTACACGGCCCGCTTAAGCTCAAAGTTTTTGCCCAGGTACACGCGGCGCACGGTTTCGTCGCTGGCCAGCTCTTCGGCGGTGCCCGCTTTCAGGAGCTTGCCTTCGAAAAGCAGGTAGGCGCGGTCCACGATGCTGAGGGTGGAATTCACGTCGTGGTCGGTGATGAGGACACCAATGTTGCGGCCCTTGAGCTTGGACACGATGCCCTGGATTTCTTCGGTGGCGATGGGGTCGACGCCGGCGAAGGGCTCGTCAAGCAGCACAAATTTGGGGTCCACGGCCAGGGCGCGGGCAATTTCGGTGCGCCGCCGCTCGCCGCCGCTCAGCACCTTGCCCAGGTTTTTGCGCACATGGGTCAGGCTGAACTCTTCGAGCATTTCCTCCACTTTGTCGCGGCGGGCATCCTTCTTCATACTCGTCATTTCGAGTACGGCCATGATGTTTTCCTCCACGCTCAGGTCGCGGAACACGCTGGCTTCCTGCGCCAGGTAGCCCACGCCCAACCGCGCCCGCTGGTAGATGGGCATGGTCGTGATTTCGGTGTCGTCGAGAAAAATGCGGCCCGCGTTGGGCTTCACCATGCCCACCATCATGTAGAAGCAGGTGGTTTTGCCGGCTCCGTTGGGCCCCAGCAGGCCCACAATTTCGCCCTGCTCCACCGTGACCGACATGTCGTTGACTACGGTGCGGGCTTTGTACTTTTTAACGAGGTGGTCGGCGCGAAGAATCATGGGCGTAAAGGTACGGATTGGCGTCACGGCAGGCGAATGCGCTAACAAACGATTGCAGAGGGGATAAATTATTCGGCTAGCCTAACACTTCACTTGAAATTTTCCGTTACTTTTAGCCCTACATCCCAACCACCCTAAATTTCCAGTATTAATATGAAGGTAAAAACACTACTCCTTGCGGGCGGGGCAATCCTGGTCGGCGCGTCGAGCGCCAACGCAGGCGGCTTCCAGGTTTACCTGCCCAGCCAGCAGAGCATTGGCATGGGCGGAGTAGGCGTAGGCCTCTCCATGGAACAGGCCGCGCAGTTCATGAACCCCGGTGCCATGGCCATGCTGCGCCAGAACGGCGTTCAGGTGGGCGTGAGCGCTACCTTCGCCCGGCTGGCCTTCCGGCCCATTGCCGGCGGCGAGCAGCGTCAGCTCGAAAATACCACCGTCACGCCGTTCAACCTCTACGCTAGCTTTGGCCCGAAGGAGGGTAAGTTCCGCGCCGGCATCTCGGTGTACACGCCTTATGGCTCGACGCTGAAGTACGAAGACGGCTGGGAAGGCCGCTTTGCGCTCTCCGAAATCACGTTGCGCGCTATTTACGTGCAGCCTACCGTCAGCTACGCCCTCACCGACCAGCTGAGCGTGGGCGCCGGCCTGATGATTCTTACGACTGGCTCGGTGAACCTACAGCGCGTCGTGCCTCTGCCTTCGGCCGAAGGCAAGATTGAGCTGGATGGCAAAACCAAAACCGGTTTCGGCGTGAATGCCGGCATTTTCTTCAAGCCCTCCGACAAGCTGAGCGTGGGGTTGAGCTACCGCTCCAAGATTGACGCCAAGGTAAGAGGCGGCGATGTTACCGTATCGGGCATTACGCCCGCGCTGCAGGGCCGTTTTGTGGGCGATAAGTTCGACGCCACCTTGCCCCTGCCGGCCACCTTCAACGTGGGCCTGGGCATCATGCCCACCGACAAGCTCACCATAGGCCTCGATGTAAACTTCACGCAGTGGAGCGAGTACCGCTCACTGCGCTTCGATTTTAAGAAAGACGGCGCTCCCGCGCAAGTTGGTGCCGGCACGTTCTCCGAGTCGAAGCGCTCGTATGAGGACGCCCTGACCTTCCGTGTGGGTGGCCAGTACAAAGTGAACGACAAGCTGGCCCTGCGCCTGGGCGGTGCTTACGATATGACCCCGGTGAAAGACGGCTACGTAACGCCCGAAACCCCAGACAACAACCGCATCATCGCCACGGCCGGCGTGGGCTACAACATCACCGAGAACTTTGGCGTGGATGCTTCCTTTATGTTCCAGGCCATTCTCAAGCGCACCCAAACCGAAGCCGACCTGCTCAATAACGGCACTACGGACCGCGTGGCCGGCACCTACCGCACCAACGTCAGCATTCCCGGCATCGGGTTGCGCTACAATTTCTAAGTCTCACTTCGCTAGTATCCTGTTCGTATGAACCTTATTTTCAAACGTTCCGCGCCGTTTCTGGCGCTATTGGGCCTCGTGCTCGGCGGCTGCCAGCCCGACCTGAACGACGACCCGCAGTCCAGCGCCGGCCAGGCTGACTTCAGCCGCTACATCGCCGTCGGCAACTCGCTCACAGCGGGTTTTGGCGATAACGGCGTGTACCGCGAAGGCCAGTTGCAGTCGTTTCCGGCCATCCTGGCCGGGCAGTTTCAGCAAGTAGGCGGCGGCAATTTCGTCCAACCCGTGTTTCCAGAAGCCAACGCAAATGGCAGTGGTTTTCTGCGCATTGCGAGTTTCACCCCAGCCGGGACGCCCGTGCTGGGCCAGGTAGCGCCCAACGGTGTGGTAGGCCTCGGCGCCGATGGCCGCACGCCGCTGCTGGTGCGCTTCACCGGCTCCGATAACCAGAACTTGGGCGTGCCCGGCATTCGCGTGGCCGACATCGCCACCCCAGGCTATGGCTTCAACAACCCGCTCGGTTTCAACCCCTACTTCGAGCGCCTGCTGGCCGCCAACGACCCGCGTTCCTACACCCAGTACGTGCAGGAGCGGGTGGCTACCATCAAGCCAACGTTCTTCACCAACTGGCTGGGCAATAACGATGTGCTGGGCTACGCCAGCTCCGGCGGCACGGCCGCCCCGCTCTCCGACCCCGCTGATTTCCGGGCGAAGTACACCGACATCACGAACGTGCTGACCGCCGGTGGCGCCAAAGGCGTGGTGATTACCATTCCGAACGTGGCCAACGTGCCGCTGTTTACCACCGTGCCCACGGCCGCCGTCATTGGCCAGGTGCGCGCCGGTGCCGTGCCGCCAACGCTGGCCGCTCAACTCACGGCCGGCCTGAGCCTGACGCCGGCACAGGCCGCTACTATTCGCTTTGGCTTCTTCATCGAAACGGCAACCGGAGCGCGTGAAGCCACCGCCGCCGACCTCTTGCTGCTCACGTCCAGCGGCGTTATCAACACGCCCTCCACCACGGCCAACCCCTTTCCAGTAGGCGTGGGCATCTCCATCACCGGGCTGGCCCCGGCCCAGGCGGGTGGCCTGGCGGCCGTGGCCCCGCCCAACGCCCTGCCCAGCCGCTTCGTGCTAGATGCAGCGGAAGTCGCCGCCGTGCAGGCCCGGACCACTGAACTGAACAACATCATCAAAGAAGTGGGCCAGAGCAAAGGACTCGCCGTTTTCGATGCCAACACGTTCTTCAACGGCGTGGCCCGCAATGGCATCGTAGTGAACGGGGTGGGCAACAGCGCCGCTTTCGTTTCGGGCAACCTGTTCTCGCTCGACGGTGTGCACCCCACGCCTCGCGGCTACGCAGTTATTGCTAATGAGATAATTAAGGTCATCAACGCTACGTATGGCGCGGCCGTGCCCGGCGTGGACCCCACCACCTACCGCGGCGTGCAATTCCCGTAACTGAACCGATTTTTCCGGCCTGCAACAAGCGTCTTCCTGCCCGGGAAGGCGCTTGTTTGCGTTCAGGGCCGTTGGGCAGACAGCAGGGCAGTAATTGCCCAATCCAATGGCTAGCTTATTTGGTGATTGAGTAGTTAGATTTGCTGATACCTGAGCACAATGCTTTGGGTTTTATTCCTCTCCCTGATGAAAAGCCTTTCTACTTACGTCCTGCTAGCCGCCATGGCGGCGCTGACGGTAAGCTGCAAAAAAGACAGCGAGCCCAAACCCGAACCCACCAAAACCGACCTGCTGACGGCTAAAAGCTGGCGCCTGACGGATATTAAGGTGGGTGGACAAAGCTTTTATGCCTTTCTTGATGCTTGCGACAAGGATGACTTTATTAAGTTCAACGCAAACAAGTCGGCTACTTTTGACCAAGGCGCTGTTAGGTGCGACCAATCCGAGCCGCAGTCCGCATCCGGCAAATGGGAATTCACTACCAATGAAACTAAGTTGAAACTCACCGACCCAGACGGCGACGTTACGGAAGGCAACATCACGACTCTCTCCGCTACTTCGCTGGTGCTGAGCGAACCCAACGCCGGTGGCCCCGGCGTGGCCGGTGAGCTGACTTTTACGGCGCGCTAACGAAACACTGCCACTCCAAAACGAAAAGGCTGCTCCAAATGGAGCAGCCTTTTCGTTTTCAACTCACTACTACCCACGCGGCCAGGCGCGCGGCGATGAGCTGGGCGTGGCACCGGCCGTTTCCGGTAAACTAGCGGCTGGTGGCGCGGCCACCACACAGGATGCCGAACGGTCGGCCGTGGCCTGTCAATTACTTATACCTTTACCTGCTTGCCCGAACAAGCCGCTTTTCCACTCTACTGCTAAGCGCATCCCTGCTAATGGCTGTGACTGGCTGCGGCGAAAATAACGACCCGACTCCCGCTGCACCCACCTTATCCGTCAATGCAAAGGTGCTGACCACTCCGAAGTGGCGCGTTTCGGCGATTGTCGGAGCGACAGCGTTTGCTGGACAAACTATTACTGTGAACGGCTACACCAGCCGCTCCAACTGCCAGCGAGATAATTTCCTCAAATACAACTCGGACCTGACAGGTGTTTACGACGAAGGTGCTACCAAATGCTCGACCAGCACCCCGCAATCGAAAAAAGGCAATTGGTCATTTAATTCCGCCGAAACCAAGATTACAATAGTTGACCCCTCGGTGCCAGCTGGTACTACGGGCAACACCATCACGGCCGACATTCTAAAGCTGACGGCCACTTCCATGTAGTTGAAAACGACAACCACGCAGACTGTATCTGGCGCCACTGTCGTGTCGACGGCTACTACCACTTACACCGCGTTTTAGTCGTACCCTATATCTTGGTCGGGCTTGTAAAACAAGGCAGCTTCTGGTTCATAAGCTGCCTTGTTTTTATTGTTCCAATCAGGTTAAGTAGCTCACCCTGAATAATCGATGCAGAACTCCTGCATAATACGTTGATAGTGATACAAACCCCTGGCGGCCAGAAACTGAAAGCTAAAGGCTAAATACTTGTGCAGCCAGGTGCGCGGCGATGAGCTGGGCGTGGTGGCGGCCGTTTTCGATGTACCAGCGGCTGGTGGCGCGGCCGCCGCACACGGTGCCGGCCACGAACAGGCCGGGCCGGGTGGTTTCGTGAGTAGCGGGGTCGAAGAGAGGGGCGCGGGCTTCGTCGGCGGGGTCGGGCTCCACGCCGAGGCGGCCGAGCAGGGCCTCATCGGGGTGGTAGCCGGTGAGGGCGTACACGAACGTGGTGGGAATAGTGAGCGGGCCGTCGGGCGTGCGGATGTCCACGGCGTCGGAATGGATGGCAGTGATGGAGGCATTGAAGTGCGCCGTGATGCGGCCTTCGGCAATGCGGTTGATGAGGTCGGGGCGAATCCAGTACTTCACGCTGTCGCTGATGGCGGAGCCGCGCACGATGAGCGTGACGGTGGCGCCGGCGCGGGTGAGCTGCAGAGCGGCTTTGGCAGAGGAGTTTTTGGCTCCAATGACGACAACGTTTTGCAGAACGTGCCGGTAGGGCTCTTTGTAGTAGTGGCTGACGTGCGGCAAATCCTCGCCGGGCACGCCCAGCGGGTTGGGCAGGTCGTAGAAGCCGGTGGCCACCACCACATTGCGGGTTGGGATTTGACCCTTATCGGTTTCGACCAGGAAATTGCCCTGCTCCCCGGTCATGCGCAGCACGGTTTCGTGCAGGCGAATAGTCAGCTTTTCGCTGCGGGCCACGCGCTGGTAATAGTCGAGCGCGTCTTCGCGCAGGGGCTTGTAGTGGGCCGTGGGAAACGGGTAGCCGCCAATTTCGAGCAGCTCGGGCGTGGAAAAAAACTCCATATTGGTGGGGTAGCCCACAATGGAGTTGACCAGTGCGCCTTTTTCGACAATGGCTGCGGTGAGGCCTTTGCGCTGGGCTTCGAGGGCGCAGGCAATGCCCACGGGGCCGGCGCCGATGATGAGAACGTCGAGCATAGTTGTAGGGGCGGGTTGCTCCCGCCCGTCGGTGAATTTGTGTAGGAACGGGTGGCATCCGCCCGTTGGTGACCAGTTAACGTTGGTTAACTAAACAACGGTGCGAACGGTGCGAACGGTCGGTCAGGTGCCCCCCGCCCCTACCTTTGCGCCATGCGTACCTGTGACTTGTGTGGCGGCTCGGATTTTAAGAAGCTGCCCTTTTACTACGAATTTGAAGGCCAACGGCTGCAAGGCACCCAATGCCGCCGCTGCGCCCTGATGTTTCTGGACCCGCAGCCCACGCCCGCGCAGCTGGAACGGCTGTATGGCAAGGACTACTTCACGGAGCGCCCCAACTACGACCGCACCCAGCAGGAGGTTGTTTTCATCGAAGAAGGCCAGAAGCAGGCTGCTTTAAACCAGGTGCGGCCCGACAAGTTCACGAACTACATCCTGGCCAAGTACCCCGGCCGCAAGTTCCGGTACCTCGACGTGGGCTGTGGCCCCGGCTACACCCTCAAAAGCCTGGAGAACCTGGGCTGGGAGGTGCACGGCCTCGAAATTTCGGCGCACGCCGCCGACTTTGCCCGCCGCGAGCTGCACCTGCCCGTGGTCACGGGCAACATCGAAACCACCGAGGACTTCCACGAAAATCAGTTCGACCTGGCCTACATGGGCGACGTACTGGAGCATCTGCTCTCGCCCGCCGCCACGCTGGCCAAGTTCCACCGCATTCTGGAGCCGGGCGGGCTGCTGGTGCTGGCCCTGCCCGCCACGCTGAATTTACCAACCGTGCGCCTGGGCTTTGCGGCCTACGGCGCGTTGGGCAAGGAGCGCAAGATGGACATTCCGCCCTACCACCTGTTCGAATTCACGCCGGCCACCATCACCAAAATGCTGCAAAAGCAGGGCTTTGAAGTAGTGGAGCTGCTGAACCCGGTGAAGCCACCCAAAAACATCCGGCTGGGCGGCAGCCTAGTGGAAAAGGCGGGCAAGCTGGCCGGCCAATACCCTACGTATTATTTAAACAAGCTGACCGGGCGGTTTGGCGACCGCATGTTTGTGGTGGCTCGGAATGGGAAGTAGCCACGTTGAAAAAGGGCGCTGAATACAAGCGCTAGGGTTTTCATAATCAGTGCGTGATGTTGGGTTAATATTGCTCAGAGACCTTTGGGGCATTGTTTCATCTCTGGCTTTAGCCCCTTCACTTGGTTATGAAATCCGCTACGCTACTACGCGCTGCCCGCCTGGGCACGCTTGGACTACTCCCCGTTTTAGTTGCCTGCAACGACAACGACGGCGACACCACCCCCGCCAGCTCGCTTGAGTTGAAAGCCCACTCCGTAACCCCGGCCCTGGTGAAGGTTATGCCTGGCTTCGAGAGCCTGCAAATTCTGCCGCTTATTTCGTCGGACGACGTGCTGAGCGAGTCGCCCGGCTTCGTATTCGGCCCGCAGCCCGATGGGGCGGGCCTCCTGCGCAACCCCGCCGGCGAAGGCTTCGTGCTGATAAACAACCACGAAATCTCGCAGTCGGTGTCGCGCGTGTACCTGGACAAAACCTTCAAGCCGGTGAAGGGCGAGTACATCGTGGACTACAACGGCGGCACCACCCGCCTGTGCTCGGCTACGCTGGCCACACCCGAAGAGCACGGCTTTCCGCGGGCCATGTTCCTGACCGCCGGCGAAAGCGGGGCCGAGAGCATGGTGCACGCCATCGACCCGGTGGGGCCGCTGGACAAAACCAATTCCGGCCGCCGCAAGCCCGCCTTGGGCAAGGCCAGCATGGAGAATGCCGTGCCGCTCAACAAGCAGGCCTACCCCGGCAAAACGGTCATCATTATTGGCGAAGACAACACTGACGGGCAGGTGCTGCTGTACGTGAGCAACACGCCCGGCGACCTCGAAAACGGCAAGCTCTACATGATGAAGCGCCCCAACGGCGACCCCGTGGAAACCAGCCTGAGCACTGGCACCGCCTACGACGTGGAGTGGGTGGAAATACCGGGCGTAAGCTCGATGACCGGTGCCCAGATTGCCGCTTTCTCGGTGACGAACAGCGCCTTGCAGCTGGCCCGTGTGGAGGACCTGGACTACCGCAAAGGCAGCGCCGCCAACAACCGCGAAATCTACTTCACGGCTACCGGCGTGAGCCAGGCCGACAAGGTGACCCCCGTAGCCGGCAAAACCATGTGGGGCCGCGTGTACAAGCTGAACCTGAACGCCACCAACGCTGTGGGCCCAGCCAAGCTGGAAGTGGTAGTGGACGGCGGCACCGAGCCGGGCCGCTACATCGTGAACCCGGACAACATTTGCGTGACCGATAACTACGTCTACATTCAGGAAGACGGCGACTCGTTCTACCGCGATACGGACCACGACGGGCGCATCTGGCAGTGGGCCATCAACGCCCCCGGCCAGCGGGCCAAGGCCATGCTTGAAATGGACCACCGCCGCACCGACGCAACCTTCAACGCCAAATACAACCCCAGCAACTCTCTGTCGAAAAGCTCGTGGGAGTACGGCGCAATGTACGACATCAGCGACCTGGTGAATAAGCCCAACACCTTCCTGGTGAACATCCATCCCCATACCTGGCAGGACCCCAAGTTTCGCAACGCCGACGGGTCGGGCGCGGCGGCCAACACCAACGCTGAAGGCGGCCAGGTCGTCATCTTGCGCGGGGTGGCTAAGTAAACCGTAAACCGCGGGCCCGCCCCCGGTTTGCACCACCCCCTGCCAGCTGCGGCGGGGGGTGTTTTGTTTGCGGCAAGCCAGTCGGCCCGTATTTTTTCTGCTATGAAACGTCTTCTATTTCAGTCCCTAAGCCTGAGCGCTGCAACGCTGGCCAGCCTGCTGAGCTGCTGCACGCCAGCCACTTCTGAGCAAGCTACCACGGCGGCGCTGCCCGCCACCGGGCAAACCACCCAGCAGGCCGGCTCCCGGCCCGCGCGGGTGAAAGCCGCCGTGGCCCGCGACTTAACCCGCTTGCTGGCTTTGGTCGACGACGAGCTGCTGCCCCTGAGCAAACGCCCCGTTCCGCAGCCCTTGCCCACCGATTCGTTGCGTCAGGCCTTTCGGCGCTGCCGGCTGGCCTACAAGCGCGTCGAGCCTTTCACCGAATACTTCCTGCCTGCCACCAGCCGGCTGGTAAACGGTGCGCCGGTGGCCGAAGTGGAAGTAGAGGAAACCAAGCTCTTCGAGCCGGCGGGCCTGCAGGTGCTGGAGCCGCTGCTCTACCCCGACCCGGCCCCGGCCGCGCAGGATTCGGCCGGCCGCAGCGAGCTACGACGACAGGCGCTGCGCCTGCGCCGGCAGGTGCGCTCGCTGCAGCTGTCCTGGGACGACCAGGAATTCACCGATGCCCACGTGTTCGATGCGCTGCGGCAGCAGGTGTTTCGGGTCGTGGCGTTGGGCATTACCGGGTTCGACACACCACTTTCTCCTGCGGCAACCTTGGCCGAAAGCGACGCGGCGCTGGCCGCTTTGGAGACTCCATTACGCTTATATTTCCTGCCGGATGGCCCTTCCAAGCCCGCGCTGCTGGTGCGGCTGGCGGGGGCGCGGGCGGCCCTGCGGCAGAACCAGGATTTTGCTTCTTTCGACCGGTTGGCCTTTGTTCGGGACCACGCCAACCCGCTGGGCCGCGACTTGCTGGCCCGGCAGCAGGAGCTGGGCATCGCACCGTTTCCGGGCGAGCTGCGGGCCTTGCGCTCCGAAGCGGCCACGCTGTTCGACGCCAATATTTTCAACCCTGACTTCTACACCGGCAACCGGCAGTGGTTCAGCAACCCCGCCAAGGTGGCGCTGGGCCGGCAGCTCTTCCACGACCCGGTGCTGAGCGGCGGCGGCGGGCGCTCCTGCGCCTCCTGCCACCAGCCCGGCCGGGCCTTTACCGATGGGTTGGCGCTGAGCGCCACCCTCAGCGGCGGCACGCTGCGCCGCAACACGCCCACCATCCTCAACGCCGGGCTGCAGGCCGGGCAGTTCTACGACCTGCGGTCGCCCAGCCTGGAAAATCAGGCCGTTGATGTTATCGGCAACCGCGACGAGATGCACGGCTCGCTGGACGAAGCCGCTGGCCGCCTGGCGCAGCAGCCGCGCTACACCGCGCAATTCCGACGGGCCTTTCCCGAAGCCGCTACGGCGGGCGGGGCGCTGGTGAGCCCGGTGCGCATCCAAAACGCGGTGGCGGCCTACGAGCGCAGCCTCGTGCGCCTCAACTCGCCCTTCGACCGCTACGTGCGCGGCGAGACCGGAGCCGTGCTCAGCCCGGCCGCCGTGCGGGGTTTCAACCTCTACGCCGGCCGCGCCCGGTGCGCTACCTGCCATTTTCTACCCCTCACCAATGGCACCGTGCCACCCACGTTCCAGGACTCGGAAGCCGAAGTGCTGGGCGTGCCCACCCGCCCCGGCTCCCGGCAACTCGACCCCGACCCCGGCCGCTACGCCCTGACCAAGCTGGCCCCGCTGCGCAACGCCTTCAAAACCCCCACCCTACGCAACGTGGCCCTCACGGCGCCTTACATGCACAATGGCCAGTACCGCACCCTGGAGGAAGTAATTGACTTTTATAACCAGGGCGGCGGCCTCGGACTGGGCATCGCGGTGGAGAACCAAACCCTGCCCCCCGATAAGCTGCACCTCACCCCGCACGACGTAGCCGACCTGAAAGCCTTTTTGGTGGCGTTGACCGACACGACCGGCAGTCGTCAGCCAATGGCGCTGGCCGGCCCCAAGCCGCGCGTTCGACCACTGGTGGCGAACGATTAATCGTGAAACAAATAAGGTCAGACCGAAGCAACTGCCCAATACCCGCTTTTTTCTGCACAGGTGCTTGCAGGGCGATGCGGAAGGCTACAGCGTTGCCAGATACTGCTGAACCTGTGTGTGAAAGGCCAGGAAACTGGCCGAGCGACTCGCTAGCCAGGCAATGTCCATTCCGGCGGCCAACTGCTCCACAATTGGGTTGGAATGCTTGGTTGAGCATTTTCGGGCATCATACACCGCTTGCTTAGCTTCGGGGCGGGGCTGCGTTTCCAGGTTAATATTCTTGTTTTGACCGGGGTTGTCCCGGTGCCATTTCAGGTACCAGAGCCAGTGCTCGATGCACTGCACCGGCAGCAACAGCACTGCGCCAATGTCGCGCTTTTCTAGTCGCTGCCGCATTTCCTCCTGCTTTTGCTGGAAGGCGACCGGGCTGTGGTCATCTAAATCGCGGCCCACGAAAAAGCACTGCTGCCGATACTGCGACAAGCCGACCGCACACGCTTCATCGAATAAGTCATCGACCACTCTACCCTACTAAACTTTAGGGCATAAAAACGGGGCAGTCCGACCTTTGGGGTTCCTACACACCATTGTCCGTCCTGCCCCGTGAAGCCAAGCCTCATTGCCAAAATTACGACGCTTTTGCGTCGCGTCCAGCTAGTGCCCCATCTGTCCCGGCAAAAGTTTGTCAGCCAGTTTGTTATCGCCCTGCTCAAAAGCCGCAACGTCCAATTTTGCGAGGTAGCCCAGCACCTGAATGACGCGGTGAAAATCGCTTCGAATGAAACCCGCATTCAGGACTTTTTTCGGCAGGTGGACCTGAATTATCTGGTGCTGGCCCACCTGCTGCTGCGCTTGCTGCCCGCCACGGGCAAACTGCGCCTGTGCCTGGACCGCACCGAATGGGACTTCGGCCGCTGCCAGGTCAATATCCTGCTCGTGACCGTAGGCCGAGGCGACTTTCAACTGCCGCTCTATTGGGAACTGCTCGACAACCGCAGCGGGAACTCCAGTGCGGCCGACCGTATTGCCCTGCTCAAAATCTGCGTACAGGTGCTGGGCCGCGACCGCATCGGGCTGGTGGTGGGGGACCGGGAGTTTGTGGGCCATGTCTGGCTTAACTGGCTACGGAAGAATAAATTGCCTTTTGTAATGCGCCTGCCCAAGCACCACCAAATCACCTTTGCTAGTGGCCGACGGCAGGCCGTCACGGCCCTGGGCCTTGCCGTAGGGCAGCAGCGGCATTTTCTGCATTGCCAAGTGGCTGGGGTCTGGGGACAGGTCTGGGTCAAGCGGCTGGCCGACACGGAGTTTCTGTTTCTCTTCGCCGCGCCCGGCTTGCGCAACCTGGGCGGCCTCTACGCCAGCCGCTGGACGATTGAGCAGTGCTTTCAGAACCTGAAAGGACGCGGCTTTAACCTGGAAGCCACCCACTTATGCTGCCACCAGAAGCTGCGCAAGCTCGTGGCTCTGGTCAGCCTGGCCTACGCGCTATGTCTGGGCGTGGGCACGATGGCCCACGGCAAAATCAAGGCCATTCCACGCAAAAATCACGGCTGCCGGGCCACAAGCCTGAGCCGCTACGGACTGAATCTGTTGCGCCAGCTCACGCGGCCCCACGCCCAGCCACAAGAGCCGGTGGCCCGTAAAATCATGGCCCTGCTAGACTGGTTTATTCGGCAACTTACTTATTATCAAATC
>NZ_JNLX01000104.1 GCF_000715495.1 Hymenobacter sp. IS2118
AGCACTCGACATCAGCCCATGTTCGCATGGGTGTAGAACATTTTACAATGGAGAGTTTGATCTTGGCTCAGGATGAACGCTAGCGGCAGGCCTAATACATGCAAGTCGAACGGTCTTTAGCAATAGAGATAGTGGCGCACGGGTGCGTAACGCGTAACCAACCTACCTGAATCTGGGGGATAGCCCGCCGAAAGGCGGATTAATACCGCATAAAACCACAGAGTGGCATCACTTAATGGTTAAAGATTTATTGGATTCAGATGGGGTTGCGTGCCATTAGCTAGTTGGGGAGGTAACGGCTCACCAAGGCGACGATGGCTAGGGGAGCTGAGAGGCTGGTCCCCCACACGGGCACTGAGATACGGGCCCGACTCCTACGGGAGGCAGCAGTAGGGAATATTGGGCAATGGACGAGAGTCTGACCCAGCCATGCCGCGTGCAGGATGAAGGCTTTCTGAGTCGTAAACTGCTTTTCTCAGGGAAGAAAAAAGGGCATGCGTGCTCTACTGACGGTACCTGAGGAATAAGCACCGGCTAACTCCGTGCCAGCAGCCGCGGTAATACGGAGGGTGCAAGCGTTGTCCGGATTTATTGGGTTTAAAGGGTGCGTAGGCGGTTCTTTAAGTCCGGGGTGAAAGCCCACTGCTCAACAGTGGAACTGCCCTGGAAACTGGCGAACTTGAGTACAGACGAGGGTGGCGGAATGGATACTGTAGCGGTGAAATGCATAGATAGTATCCAGAACACCGATTGCGAAGGCAGCTGCCTAGACTGTAACTGACGCTGAGGCACGAAAGCGTGGGGAGCGAACAGGATTAGATACCCTGGTAGTCCACGCCGTAAACGATGGATACTCGCTGGTGGCGATAGATGGTCACTGGCTTAGCGAAAGCGTTAAGTATCCCACCTGGGGAGTACGCTCGCAAGAGTGAAACTCAAAAGAATTGACGGGGGCCCGCACAAGTGGTGGAGCATGTGGTTTAATTCGATGATACGCGAGGAACCTTACCTAGGCTAGAATGCGCGTGACCGGCTCAGAGATGAGCCTTTCCTTCGGGACACAAAGCAAGGTGCTGCATGGCCGTCGTCAGCTCGTGCCGTGAGGTGTTGGGTTAAGTCCCGCAACGAGCGCAACCCCTATGTTTAGTTGCCAGCATGTAATGATGGGGACTCTAGACAGACTGCCTGCGCAAGCAGTGAGGAAGGCGGGGACGACGTCAGGTCATCATGGCCCTTACGCCTAGGGCTACACACGTGCTACAATGGACGGTACAGCGGGTTGCCAACCAGCGATGGTGCGCCAATCCCGAAAAGCCGTTCTCAGTTCGGATCGGAGTCTGCAACTCGACTCCGTGAAGCTGGAATCACTAGTAATCGCGTATCAGCAATGACGCGGTGAATACGTTCCCGGGCCTTGTACACACCGCCCGTCAAGCCATGGAAGTTTGGTAGACCTGAAGCTGGTGCTCCGCAACGAAGCCAGTTAGGGTAGAACAGGTAACTAGGGCTAAGTCGTAACAAGGTAGCCGTACCGGAAGGTGCGGCTGGATCACCTCCTTTCTGGAGCAGTTCGACTCGTGAGTTCGTGGCGTGGTACGCTTACAATTACAACTTATTATTGTCTTTTCCATCATTCAAATAATTTAGACACTGGTTTTGGGCTTGTAGCTCAGGTGGTTAGAGCGCTACACTGATAATGTAGAGGTCCCTGGTTCGAGTCCAGGCAGGCCCACTCTAACGACTTAACCAAGTTGTTATTAATACATAGGTTGCTTTCAATTGGAAAGCAACTTCGAAACTGCTAAATACCAGAGCAGTAAACGTTCTTTGACGTAAGGGGTAACAAAAACGAAGCGTAGCGCGCTTGCTCTAGCGATAGAGAAAGCACTTCTTAGCAATAAGGAGAGCGTTACGAACAAGAAGTAAGAAAGAGCACACGGGGGATGCCTAGGGTCTCAGAGGCGACGAAGGACGCGATAAGCTGCGATAAGGCTGGGGGAGAGGCACATACTCGTTACATCCCAGCATTTCCGAATGGGGCAACCCCCTGACTGGAAGAGTCAGGAACCGACCAGCTTGACTGGCGGTGGCAAACGCAGGGAACTGAAACATCTAAGTACCTGCAGGAAAAGAAAATAACAATGATTCCCCAAGTAGTGGCGAGCGAACGGGGAGGAGCCCAAACCGGGTTGGTTACGGCCAATCCGGGGTTGTAGGACCACGACATCTGATTGAATCGAGTTAGCTGAAGCCCTTGGGAAAGGGCGCCATAGACGGTGAGAGCCCGGTAAGCGACAATTCTGATTCACGGTAGTGGGATCCTGAGTAGGGCGGGGCCGGAGAAACCCCGTCTGAATCGAGCGGCACCATCCGCTAAGGCTACATACTCCTGAGACACCGATAGTGAACTAGTACCGTGAGGGAAAGGTGAAAAGAACCGGGAATACCGGAGTGAAAAGAACCTGAAACCGTGTGCTTACAAGCAGTTAGAGGCCTTTAGTGGGCTGATAGCGTGCCTTTTGCATAATGAGCCTACGAGTTACTCCTCCCCGGCAAGGTTAAGCGCTTTAAGGCGCGGAGCCGCAGCGAAAGCGAGTCTGAACAGGGCGTGCAGTCGGGGGGGGTAGACGCGAAACTTTGTGAGCTACCCTTGAGCAGGTTGAAGGTGCAGTAACATGCACTGGAGGACCGAACCAGTTTCCGTTGAAAAGGATTTGGATGACTTGAGGGTAGGGGTGAAAGGCCAATCAAACTGAGAAATAGCTCGTACTCCCCGAAATGTATTGAGGTACAGCGTCGTGGTTGAGGTCATTGGAGGTAGAGCTACCAATAGGACTAGGGGGTGTCAGAGCCTACCGAATCCTGATGAACTCCGAATGCCAATGGCTATACACGGCAGTGAGGCCTGGGGTGCTAAGGTCCCCGGCCGAGAGGGAAAGAACCCAGACCAACAGCTAAGGTCCCTAAATCTAGATTAAGTTGAACAAAGGAGGTCCACTTGCTTTGACAGCCAGGAGGTTGGCTTGGAAGCAGCCATTCCTTTAAAGAGTGCGTAACAGCTCACTGGTCGAGCGAGCGGGCGTCGATAATACGCGGGCATCAAATCTAGTACCGAAGCTTTGGATTTAGTATGAAAGACTACTAAGTGGTAGGGGAGCATTCTCCTTGCGGTGAAGGCGTGTCGTCAGGCATGTTGGAGCGTGGAGAAAAGCATATGTAGGCATGAGTAACGATAATGCGGGTGAGAAACCCGCACGCCGATAGACTAAGGTTTCCAATTCAACGCTAATCGGAATTGGGTTAGTCGGGACCTAAGGGGAAGCCGAAAGGTGCACTCGATGGACAGCAGGTTAATATTCCTGTACTAATGAATGGAAGTGATGCAGTGACGCAGAAGTGAAAGCACCGCGGGCGGACGGAAGTGCCCGTTGAAGACCGTAGGTATTGGGGAGGTAGTTAAGTACGCCACTCTAGCCGAAAGTTGATAGTACCGTACGTTCTTCGGAACACGCGGATAGTGTGCCTAATCCGACTGCCAAGAAAACCTGCTAAGCGTTTTAACCCATTTATTACCCGTACCGCAAACCGACACAGGTAGTCAAGGAGAGTATCCTGAGGCGCTCGAGTGAATCACGGCCAAGGAACTCGGCAAAATGGACCTGTAACTTCGGGAGAAGGGTCGCTTCCTCGTTGCAAGACGAGAAGCCGCAGTGAAAAGGCCCAGGCGACTGTTTAACAAAAACACATGACTTTGCTAACGCGCAAGCGGACGTATAAGGTCTGACACCTGCCCGGTGCCGGAAGGTTAAGAGGGGAACTTAGTCGCAAGGCGAAGGTTTGAATCGAAGCCCCGGTAAACGGCGGCCGTAACTATAACGGTCCTAAGGTAGCGAAATTCCTTGTCGGGTAAGTTCCGACCTGCACGAATGGTGTAACGATCTGGGCGCTGTCTCAGCCGTGAGCTCGGTGAAATTGTAGTCTCGGTGAAGATGCCGAGTACCCGCCACGGGACGGAAAGACCCCGTGCACCTTTACTATAGGTTGCCATTGGTGTTGGGTTCGGCATGTGTAGCATAGGCGGGAGGCGCTGAGCCGGGGACGCTAGTTCTCGGGGAGCCGACGTTGAAATACCGCCCTTGCCGTGCCTGATGCCTAATCCCGAAGATTCGGGAGACAGTGGCTGCTGGGTAGTTTGACTGGGGTGGTCGCCTCCAAAAGAGTATCGGAGGCTTTCAAAGGTCCGCTCAGTCCGCTTGGTAACCGGACGCAGAGCGCAATAGCAGAAGCGGGCTTGACTGTGAGGCCGACTAGCCGAGCAGGGTCGAAAGACGGATATAGTGATCCGGTGGTTCCGCATGGAAGGGCCATCGCTCAAAGGATAAAAGGTACGCCGGGGATAACAGGCTGATCTCCCCCAAGAGCTCATATCGACGGGGAGGTTTGGCACCTCGATGTCGGCTCGTCACGTCCTGGGGCTGGAGAAGGTCCCAAGGGTTCGGCTGTTCGCCGATTAAAGTGGCACGCGAGCTGGGTTCAGAACGTCGTGAGACAGTTCGGTCCCTATCTGTGGTGGGCGTTGGAAATTTGACAGGACCTGTCCTTAGTACGAGAGGACCGGGATGGACCAGCCGCTGGTGCGCCGGTTGTACCGCCAGGTGCAGCGCCGGGTAGCTACGCTGGGACGAGATAAGCGCTGAAAGCATCTAAGTGCGAAACTCACCTGGAGATGAGATTTCCCAATGGAAGGCCCGTCGGAGATGACGACGTTGATAGGCGGCAGGTGAACAACTAGAAATAGAATAGCTGAGCCGTACTAAGTGGCCGAGGGCTTCTTTTAGAGCCGCACGCAAGTGCGGCTGGCGTCAAGCACGCACCATACGTTTCGTTTTTGTCCCCTTACGTCGAGTTATTGAGGGTTGCGTTCTTCTCACAAGAAGACAATAGAACACCGCAACCCCCGCCAGCAATGGTGGCTTTAGCCCGGGTGTTCACCTCTTCCCATTCCGAACAGAGTCGTTAAGCCCCGGTGCGCCTATGGTACTGCCTTCACCGGTGGGAGAGTCGGTCGCCGCCAACCTTATTGCCCAAACGCCCCCCGCCCGCTTT
>NZ_JNLX01000105.1 GCF_000715495.1 Hymenobacter sp. IS2118
AGCACTCGACATCAGCCCATGTTCGCATGGGTGTAGAACATTTTACAATGGAGAGTTTGATCTTGGCTCAGGATGAACGCTAGCGGCAGGCCTAATACATGCAAGTCGAACGGTCTTTAGCAATAGAGATAGTGGCGCACGGGTGCGTAACGCGTAACCAACCTACCTGAATCTGGGGGATAGCCCGCCGAAAGGCGGATTAATACCGCATAAAACCACAGAGTGGCATCACTTAATGGTTAAAGATTTATTGGATTCAGATGGGGTTGCGTGCCATTAGCTAGTTGGGGAGGTAACGGCTCACCAAGGCGACGATGGCTAGGGGAGCTGAGAGGCTGGTCCCCCACACGGGCACTGAGATACGGGCCCGACTCCTACGGGAGGCAGCAGTAGGGAATATTGGGCAATGGACGAGAGTCTGACCCAGCCATGCCGCGTGCAGGATGAAGGCTTTCTGAGTCGTAAACTGCTTTTCTCAGGGAAGAAAAAAGGGCATGCGTGCTCTACTGACGGTACCTGAGGAATAAGCACCGGCTAACTCCGTGCCAGCAGCCGCGGTAATACGGAGGGTGCAAGCGTTGTCCGGATTTATTGGGTTTAAAGGGTGCGTAGGCGGTTCTTTAAGTCCGGGGTGAAAGCCCACTGCTCAACAGTGGAACTGCCCTGGAAACTGGCGAACTTGAGTACAGACGAGGGTGGCGGAATGGATACTGTAGCGGTGAAATGCATAGATAGTATCCAGAACACCGATTGCGAAGGCAGCTGCCTAGACTGTAACTGACGCTGAGGCACGAAAGCGTGGGGAGCGAACAGGATTAGATACCCTGGTAGTCCACGCCGTAAACGATGGATACTCGCTGGTGGCGATAGATGGTCACTGGCTTAGCGAAAGCGTTAAGTATCCCACCTGGGGAGTACGCTCGCAAGAGTGAAACTCAAAAGAATTGACGGGGGCCCGCACAAGTGGTGGAGCATGTGGTTTAATTCGATGATACGCGAGGAACCTTACCTAGGCTAGAATGCGCGTGACCGGCTCAGAGATGAGCCTTTCCTTCGGGACACAAAGCAAGGTGCTGCATGGCCGTCGTCAGCTCGTGCCGTGAGGTGTTGGGTTAAGTCCCGCAACGAGCGCAACCCCTATGTTTAGTTGCCAGCATGTAATGATGGGGACTCTAGACAGACTGCCTGCGCAAGCAGTGAGGAAGGCGGGGACGACGTCAGGTCATCATGGCCCTTACGCCTAGGGCTACACACGTGCTACAATGGACGGTACAGCGGGTTGCCAACCAGCGATGGTGCGCCAATCCCGAAAAGCCGTTCTCAGTTCGGATCGGAGTCTGCAACTCGACTCCGTGAAGCTGGAATCACTAGTAATCGCGTATCAGCAATGACGCGGTGAATACGTTCCCGGGCCTTGTACACACCGCCCGTCAAGCCATGGAAGTTTGGTAGACCTGAAGCTGGTGCTCCGCAACGAAGCCAGTTAGGGTAGAACAGGTAACTAGGGCTAAGTCGTAACAAGGTAGCCGTACCGGAAGGTGCGGCTGGATCACCTCCTTTCTGGAGCGGCCTTGCTCACGATGTTATAAGTAATATGAGTACTGCTTGGTGCTTGCTCTTTATTTGTTTCCTCATTCAAATAATTTTTGAATACGGATTCTACGTTTGCCTTCGGGTACCGTCGAAACCCGGGCTTGTAGCTCAGGTGGTTAGAGCGCTACACTGATAATGTAGAGGTCCGTGGTTCGAGTCCACGCAGGCCCACTAGTACTAGCGGGATTGCTGCTGGATACGAAACTCGGGGGATTAGCTCAGCTGGCTAGAGCACCTGCCTTGCACGCAGGGGGTCAACGGTTCGACTCCGTTATTCTCCACTTTTATAATACCGAATAAGCTCAATTGGAGCTTATTCACGAAGTCATCAAACACCAGGATGACACACGTTCTTTGACGTAAGGGGTAACAAAAACGAAGCGTAGCGCGCTTGCCTCAGCAATGAGGAAAGCACTTCAGCAATGAAGAGCGTTACGAAAAAGAAGTAAGAAAGAGCACACGGGGGATGCCTAGGGTCTCAGAGGCGACGAAGGACGCGATAAGCTGCGATAAGGCTGGGGGAGAGGCACATACTCGTTACATCCCAGCATTTCCGAATGGGGCAACCCCCTGACTGGAAGAGTCAGGAACCGACCAGCTTGACTGGCGGTGGCAAACGCAGGGAACTGAAACATCTAAGTACCTGCAGGAAAAGAAAATAACAATGATTCCCCAAGTAGTGGCGAGCGAACGGGGAGGAGCCCAAACCGGGTTGGTTACGGCCAATCCGGGGTTGTAGGACCACGACATCTGATTGAATCGAGTTAGCTGAAGCCCTTGGGAAAGGGCGCCATAGACGGTGAGAGCCCGGTAAGCGACAATTCTGATTCACGGTAGTGGGATCCTGAGTAGGGCGGGGCCGGAGAAACCCCGTCTGAATCGAGCGGCACCATCCGCTAAGGCTACATACTCCTGAGACACCGATAGTGAACTAGTACCGTGAGGGAAAGGTGAAAAGAACCGGGAATACCGGAGTGAAAAGAACCTGAAACCGTGTGCTTACAAGCAGTTAGAGGCCTTTAGTGGGCTGATAGCGTGCCTTTTGCATAATGAGCCTACGAGTTACTCCTCCCCGGCAAGGTTAAGCGCTTTAAGGCGCGGAGCCGCAGCGAAAGCGAGTCTGAACAGGGCGTGCAGTCGGGGGGGGTAGACGCGAAACTTTGTGAGCTACCCTTGAGCAGGTTGAAGGTGCAGTAACATGCACTGGAGGACCGAACCAGTTTCCGTTGAAAAGGATTTGGATGACTTGAGGGTAGGGGTGAAAGGCCAATCAAACTGAGAAATAGCTCGTACTCCCCGAAATGTATTGAGGTACAGCGTCGTGGTTGAGGTCATTGGAGGTAGAGCTACCAATAGGACTAGGGGGTGTCAGAGCCTACCGAATCCTGATGAACTCCGAATGCCAATGGCTATACACGGCAGTGAGGCCTGGGGTGCTAAGGTCCCCGGCCGAGAGGGAAAGAACCCAGACCAACAGCTAAGGTCCCTAAATCTAGATTAAGTTGAACAAAGGAGGTCCACTTGCTTTGACAGCCAGGAGGTTGGCTTGGAAGCAGCCATTCCTTTAAAGAGTGCGTAACAGCTCACTGGTCGAGCGAGCGGGCGTCGATAATACGCGGGCATCAAATCTAGTACCGAAGCTTTGGATTTAGTATGAAAGACTACTAAGTGGTAGGGGAGCATTCTCCTTGCGGTGAAGGCGTGTCGTCAGGCATGTTGGAGCGTGGAGAAAAGCATATGTAGGCATGAGTAACGATAATGCGGGTGAGAAACCCGCACGCCGATAGACTAAGGTTTCCAATTCAACGCTAATCGGAATTGGGTTAGTCGGGACCTAAGGGGAAGCCGAAAGGTGCACTCGATGGACAGCAGGTTAATATTCCTGTACTAATGAATGGAAGTGATGCAGTGACGCAGAAGTGAAAGCACCGCGGGCGGACGGAAGTGCCCGTTGAAGACCGTAGGTATTGGGGAGGTAGTTAAGTACGCCACTCTAGCCGAAAGTTGATAGTACCGTACGTTCTTCGGAACACGCGGATAGTGTGCCTAATCCGACTGCCAAGAAAACCTGCTAAGCGTTTTAACCCATTTATTACCCGTACCGCAAACCGACACAGGTAGTCAAGGAGAGTATCCTGAGGCGCTCGAGTGAATCACGGCCAAGGAACTCGGCAAAATGGACCTGTAACTTCGGGAGAAGGGTCGCTTCCTCGTTGCAAGACGAGAAGCCGCAGTGAAAAGGCCCAGGCGACTGTTTAACAAAAACACATGACTTTGCTAACGCGCAAGCGGACGTATAAGGTCTGACACCTGCCCGGTGCCGGAAGGTTAAGAGGGGAACTTAGTCGCAAGGCGAAGGTTTGAATCGAAGCCCCGGTAAACGGCGGCCGTAACTATAACGGTCCTAAGGTAGCGAAATTCCTTGTCGGGTAAGTTCCGACCTGCACGAATGGTGTAACGATCTGGGCGCTGTCTCAGCCGTGAGCTCGGTGAAATTGTAGTCTCGGTGAAGATGCCGAGTACCCGCCACGGGACGGAAAGACCCCGTGCACCTTTACTATAGGTTGCCATTGGTGTTGGGTTCGGCATGTGTAGCATAGGCGGGAGGCGCTGAGCCGGGGACGCTAGTTCTCGGGGAGCCGACGTTGAAATACCGCCCTTGCCGTGCCTGATGCCTAATCCCGAAGATTCGGGAGACAGTGGCTGCTGGGTAGTTTGACTGGGGTGGTCGCCTCCAAAAGAGTATCGGAGGCTTTCAAAGGTCCGCTCAGTCCGCTTGGTAACCGGACGCAGAGCGCAATAGCAGAAGCGGGCTTGACTGTGAGGCCGACTAGCCGAGCAGGGTCGAAAGACGGATATAGTGATCCGGTGGTTCCGCATGGAAGGGCCATCGCTCAAAGGATAAAAGGTACGCCGGGGATAACAGGCTGATCTCCCCCAAGAGCTCATATCGACGGGGAGGTTTGGCACCTCGATGTCGGCTCGTCACGTCCTGGGGCTGGAGAAGGTCCCAAGGGTTCGGCTGTTCGCCGATTAAAGTGGCACGCGAGCTGGGTTCAGAACGTCGTGAGACAGTTCGGTCCCTATCTGTGGTGGGCGTTGGAAATTTGACAGGACCTGTCCTTAGTACGAGAGGACCGGGATGGACCAGCCGCTGGTGCGCCGGTTGTACCGCCAGGTGCAGCGCCGGGTAGCTACGCTGGGACGAGATAAGCGCTGAAAGCATCTAAGTGCGAAACTCACCTGGAGATGAGATTTCCCAATGGAAGGCCCGTCGGAGATGACGACGTTGATAGGCGGCAGGTGAACAACTAGAAATAGAATAGCTGAGCCGTACTAAGTGGCCGAGGGCTTCTTTTAGAGCCGCACGCAAGTGCGGCTGGCGTCAAGCACGCACCATACGTTTCGTTTTTGTCCCCTTACGTCGAGTTATTGAGGGTTGCGTTCTTCTCACAAGAAGACAATAGAACACCGCAACCCCCGCCAGCAATGGTGGCTTTAGCCCGGGTGTTCACCTCTTCCCATTCCGAACAGAGTCGTTAAGCCCCGGTGCGCCTATGGTACTGCCTTCACCGGTGGGAGAGTCGGTCGCCGCCAACCTTATTGCCCAAACGCCCCCCGCCCGCTTT
>NZ_JNLX01000106.1 GCF_000715495.1 Hymenobacter sp. IS2118
GCTCCAGAAAGGAGGTGATCCAGCCGCACCTTCCGGTACGGCTACCTTGTTACGACTTAGCCCTAGTTACCTGTTCTACCCTAACTGGCTTCGTTGCGGAGCACCAGCTTCAGGTCTACCAAACTTCCATGGCTTGACGGGCGGTGTGTACAAGGCCCGGGAACGTATTCACCGCGTCATTGCTGATACGCGATTACTAGTGATTCCAGCTTCACGGAGTCGAGTTGCAGACTCCGATCCGAACTGAGAACGGCTTTTCGGGATTGGCGCACCATCGCTGGTTGGCAACCCGCTGTACCGTCCATTGTAGCACGTGTGTAGCCCTAGGCGTAAGGGCCATGATGACCTGACGTCGTCCCCGCCTTCCTCACTGCTTGCGCAGGCAGTCTGTCTAGAGTCCCCATCATTACATGCTGGCAACTAAACATAGGGGTTGCGCTCGTTGCGGGACTTAACCCAACACCTCACGGCACGAGCTGACGACGGCCATGCAGCACCTTGCTTTGTGTCCCGAAGGAAAGGCTCATCTCTGAGCCGGTCACGCGCATTCTAGCCTAGGTAAGGTTCCTCGCGTATCATCGAATTAAACCACATGCTCCACCACTTGTGCGGGCCCCCGTCAATTCTTTTGAGTTTCACTCTTGCGAGCGTACTCCCCAGGTGGGATACTTAACGCTTTCGCTAAGCCAGTGACCATCTATCGCCACCAGCGAGTATCCATCGTTTACGGCGTGGACTACCAGGGTATCTAATCCTGTTCGCTCCCCACGCTTTCGTGCCTCAGCGTCAGTTACAGTCTAGGCAGCTGCCTTCGCAATCGGTGTTCTGGATACTATCTATGCATTTCACCGCTACAGTATCCATTCCGCCACCCTCGTCTGTACTCAAGTTCGCCAGTTTCCAGGGCAGTTCCACTGTTGAGCAGTGGGCTTTCACCCCGGACTTAAAGAACCGCCTACGCACCCTTTAAACCCAATAAATCCGGACAACGCTTGCACCCTCCGTATTACCGCGGCTGCTGGCACGGAGTTAGCCGGTGCTTATTCCTCAGGTACCGTCAGTAGAGCACGCATGCCCTTTTTTCTTCCCTGAGAAAAGCAGTTTACGACTCAGAAAGCCTTCATCCTGCACGCGGCATGGCTGGGTCAGACTCTCGTCCATTGCCCAATATTCCCTACTGCTGCCTCCCGTAGGAGTCGGGCCCGTATCTCAGTGCCCGTGTGGGGGACCAGCCTCTCAGCTCCCCTAGCCATCGTCGCCTTGGTGAGCCGTTACCTCCCCAACTAGCTAATGGCACGCAACCCCATCTGAATCCAATAAATCTTTAACCATTAAGTGATGCCACTCTGTGGTTTTATGCGGTATTAATCCGCCTTTCGGCGGGCTATCCCCCAGATTCAGGTAGGTTGGTTACGCGTTACGCACCCGTGCGCCACTATCTCTATTGCTAAAGACCGTTCGACTTGCATGTATTAGGCCTGCCGCTAGCGTTCATCCTGAGCCAAGATCAAACTCTCCATTGTAAAATGTTCTACACCCATGCGAACATGGGCTGATGTCGAGTGCTGACCTTGCTCACATATTGACGTTATGGTCAAATTCGTTTTGCTTGGTTTGTTTCACTGTGTTTCTTCCGAAGAAGAAGCAAGTGGAACGCTTACTATTTTATTTGTTTCCGTCATTCAAAGAACGTATGATACTTCCATTTGAAATATCAGTGCGGATTGTTTTTCAATCCATTACCGTTGCATTTGCAGCGCTTTGTTCGTTTTTGGAGTGCAAAGGTAGCAAATTTTGTTAACTTTCAAAGTTTAAGGCGAAAAAAATTTAGATTCTTTTCGTTTGACTTTTCAAGTTTAAGCGCTTCCGGTTGAAGCGGGTTGCAAAGGTACGGCAGCTTTTTCGGGCTTTGCAAGGGATTCGAGAAATAAATTTCGAAGCTTGCGTGCTTGGCTAGAAGAAGACAAGCGGGTTACTTTAGGAGTTCCGTGGCTTTTCAAATTCGGCCAAGAACTTGCGTTTTGGCTTACCCCGTGGTCCGTTTGACGTTTTGGGACTGCAAAGGTAGGTGGACTTTTTGGGCCGGCAAGCCGCCTTCTACGAAATAGTTGACTCGGGGTTGTAAGTAGCTGATTGATGCGGTTAAAAAATTCAATTTCGGTTAAAGCTTCGTGTGTGATGCAGGCTGGCTACGACTGTGGCCGAATTATTATGCAGGCATGGCATAGACAAGAAAGGTCCTGATTTGTGAAAGTCGGGGCGTTGCTCAGACATATGCATTGGGGCTGGATAGGTCGCTGGTTGTGACTTCTTCTCTCCTATCCTTTTCTTGAGACAAGCAGTTTTGAGGCGGGAATAGGCATTTCATATAGATAGGACTTACGCACTCGAAAGCATAAAGCGTTGACTATCAGCGATAAGAAGAAGTTTGCGATTTCTCTCAAAATACTGATTACCAGCACTTTGTTATTCAAAGTGCGTAAGTCCAAATAGATTTAGTCAATGCCTTGGGGCACATTGCTCATGCAAAAACCCCACATCTGTCTCCAGTAAAAGGCTGGGAACGAATGCGGGGCTTGATGAAACGACCGGAAATGGTGGTTTTGACGGAATTAGCGGTTATCGGTGAAGGGTGCTGACGCGGTCGGGACCGACGCTGACGATGCGGATAGGGACCTGGAGCTCGCGTTCGAGAAAATCGAGGTAGGCGACGAGGTTAGCAGGCAGCTGGGCGGCATCGGTGATTTGGGTGAGGTCGGTGTTCCAACCAGGGAGGGTGATGTACTCTGGGGTGATAGTGGTGAGCTCGCCGGGGTCGGGCAGTTGGGGAGTGCTTTCGCCAGTAGCAGTGCGGTAGTGGGTGCAGGCCCGGATTTCGGTGAAGGCGTCAAGTACGTCGGCTTTCATGAGGTGGAGCTCGGTGACGCCGTTGAGCATGATGGCGTAGCGGAGAGCGGGCAGATCTATCCAGCCGGTGCGGCGGGGGCGGCCGGTGGTGGAGCCAAACTCGCGGCCGGCCTTGCGGATTTGCTCGCCGACTTCGTCGTGCAGCTCGGTGGGGAACGGGCCGCTGCCCACGCGGGTGCAGTAGGCTTTGGTGATGCCGTACACCTTGTCGATGTGGCGCGGAGCGATGCCGAGGCCAGTGCACGCGCCAGCAGCGATGGTGCTGGAGGAGGTGACGTAGGGGTAGGAGCCGAAGTCGATATCTAATAAGGAGCCTTGGGCACCTTCGGCTAGGATGCGCTTGCCTTGGGTGAGGAGGTCGTTGAGAAGGTATTCGGTGTCGGTGAGTTGGAGGGTGCGCAGGAACTCGATAGCGGAGAAGAAGTCGGCTTCGAGGGCCTCGATTTCGAGCTCTTTATGATTGTGGGCGGCGATGGCGGCGTGCTGGGCAACGGCTTCCTTATAGCGCTGCTCGAAATCGGGCAGGAGAATATGGCTGACGCGGAGGCCCACGCGACCAATTTTATCGGAATAAGTGGGGCCGATGCCTTTGAGGGTGCTACCGATTTTAGTGTTGCCGCGGGCTTCTTCGCTGATGCGGTCGAGGGCGCGGTGCGAAGGGAGGATGAGCTGGGCTTTTTTGGATATGTAGAGGTTTTTGGACCAGTCCACTCCCCTATCGGTGAGTTTCTGGAGCTCCTGACGGAAAACAACGGGGTCGAGGACGACACCATTACCGACGACATTGATGATGTGCGGGTGAAAAATACCGCTGGGGACCTGGTGCAGGACGTGCTTAACGCCGTCGAAGAACAGGGTGTGACCCGCGTTGGGGCCGCCCTGGAAGCGGGCAACGGCATCGTAGGTTGGTGCGAGCACGTCTACGATTTTGCCCTTGCCTTCGTCGCCCCATTGGAGGCCTACTAATACGTCTACTGGCATGGTGGTTTGGTTGGTTACTCTCCGCGAATCACCCTACCTCTGGCCCCTCCCCTCCGGGAGGGGGGAGCCTAACGAGGTATGACTGCTTTTTGGAGGGCTGGTATTTAAGGGGTTGGTATTAAGAATTGAAATTGATGCTATTGTTCTTGCCTTGTTCTTGCTTGATAAGGTCTTTCAAAATTTCATGATGACAAACAAAGCCAGACCAAATGGGGCAAAAAAATGGCCGCCTAAACGGCGGCCGGGGCTAGGAGCTGGCGGGCGGCGGCTTCGTCGGCGGCAACGGTGAAGATGTTGTTTAGCTTCGTGATAGCCAGCATCTTTTTAGGGTGGTCGGCGGGGTTAATGAGGACCAGCTCGCCGCCGCGGCTGCGGAACTTAGTGAGAAGCGAGACGAGGACGCCGATTCCGGTACTGTTAATGTAGCGGATTTCGGAGAGGTCGACGGCGCACCGGCTGAGGTCTTCGCCGAGGTGGTGGTTGACGGTTTGCAGGAGTTGGTCGGTGTCGGGGCTGCCGATGAGGTCGCCGGAGAGGCGAATGAGGAGTATACCGTTCTGAACGGTGCTGGTGGTGGTCATGCGCTGGGCCCCACTCCCGGCCCCTACCCTGCGGGGAAGGGGAGCCTGACGGAGACGAATGGGGTTATTTATTAGGTTGCGGATGTAGAAGTACGGGCGGCGGCTTCAGATTTAGCGCGGCAGTCGCCGCAGATGCCGTAAAGATTCAAAGAATGGTGCAAGATATGGAAGTTCAGCAGGTCGCCGACCATGGTTTGAATGCCGTGGATGCGTGGGTCGCAGAATTCCACCACTTTATGGCATTCGGTGCAAATAACGTGGTCGTGCTGGCGGTAGCCGTAGCTCTTCTCGTACTGGGCGAGGTTGCGGCCGAACTGGTGCTTGCTCACAAGGCCCTGCTCGACCAGCAGGTCCAAGGTGTTATAAACGGTGGCGCGGCTCACCTGCAGGCCGCGCTCCTTCATACCGGCGTAGAGCTCTTCGACGTCGAAGTGGCCGGAGCGAGCGTAGATTTCTTCGAGAATGGCGTAGCGCTCGCCGGTTTTGCGGAGGCCTTTGTTTTCGAGATGAGCGGTGAAGAGTTTTTTGACTTCTTCGAGCTTATCGGTATTGAGGGTGGCTTGTGAGGCGGCGCTGGGCGTATGCTGGGCAGCGTAGCCAGTTTCGGAAGAGCCGCCGGCACCCTGGACGTCCGGATTGGCGGACGGGGCGGGGACACGGGCGGCAGCGGGGGATTTACTCACTTTATATTATAGAGCGCAAGTCGGCGGAACAAAAGTACGTTCGGATAGGCCACCTTACCCCTGGCCCCCTCTCCTCGGGGAGAGGGCGAGCCGAACCCTGGCCCCCTCTCCTCGGGGAGAGGGCGAGCCGAATAGGGGCATTTGAGGTGACTACTGTTCGAAATAGAGGTGATAGTGGTTAGCGCAGCCGGGATTGAAGGCGGCCTGGCAGTGCGGGCAAGTATTGAGGCAGCTTAAGTAACTGGCAATGGGTAAGGTTTGGTGGCAGCTGCCGCAGTAGATGGCTTCGGTGTGAAATTCGGTTATAGGCCAGACTTGGGCAGGGTGGCCAGCGGCTTCGTTGTGGCAGTGGATGCAGGCGTAGAATTCACCACAGCATTTGTGCCGGATAGCGATGATGTCACGCTCGGAATGGTAGTGGGCGCATTGGGTGCGCTCGTTTACATCGCGGCCGTGGATGGTGATGGGCACGCTAGCTATTTGGCGGTCAGTATTCATTCCTGATTGTCACTTCGCACATCTAACACCTGCATAATATGCACATTGTCAAATTAATGTACTTCACACACCAACCGGTAACGCTTTCCAGCTAATAACGTGCGTTTTTCCTTACCTGCCAACACCGTCTGAGGACCTTTTTGAATGCCGATGCGCGGATACTTGCGCAAAACATCGGCACGTTCTACTATGAACCCGATAGTGGCATGTTCCAGTCGCGAATTATAGGCTCGAATGTGTTCAGCAATACGCTGTAAATCGTCAGCTGCCGTTTCGCTCCACCTGAGATATTTCATGCACCACGCTGTTGCTCAATGCGAGCCAATACTTCCTGCGTGGTAAAGGTGCGACCGGCCCGCACGTCGTCCTCGGCTTGGGCCAAGCGGTCAGTTATTTCCTGCTTGCTGCGCAATGGCATGGCCGGAATATCGTCTTCGCTCGGAATGCTGGTTTGCAGCATTTCCAAGGCTTGCTCAATTATTGCCAATGCTTCCTCACTTTCCAAATGAAGCACTTGCTCAATGATTTCCAGCTTTCTGGTTTGCGTATTCATCATGACAGGAAGTTACGAATAATAAGCCACCTTCAAGTATCAAACCGCCCCACTTGCAGCACGCCCTCCACTTTGGCGAGGCGCTGAATGAGCTTATCCAGATGGCCGGTATCGTTCACGAAAACCATAATCTGGCCCTCAAAGAAGCCGTCGTCGGCGGTGAGGGAGATGGAGCGCATATTCACCTTGAGGCTGGTGCTGATGATGCGCGTAACGTCGTTGACGAGGCCCACGCGGTCGGAGCCTTTGAGGCGGACGCCGGCCAGAAAGGCCAGCTCCAGCTGGTCGTTCCACTTGGCGCGCACGATGCGGTTGCCGTAGTTCGACATTAAATCGACGGCGCGGGGGCAGCTGGTGCGATGAATGATGAGGCCCTGGTCGGTTTCGAAGCCGAACACGTCGTCGCCGGGAATGGGGTTGCAGCAACGCGCGATGCTGTAGTTAAACTTGTCGGTGTGCTCGCCCACCACCAGCATATCGGGGCGCACGCCGCGGATTTTCTGCACCTCATTCTCGAAATTTTTGGGTTCGAATACAACTGACAGCGGCTTTTCGCCCGTGAAAAGGGGCTCCCGAATACTACGGCCGTCAATCTGCCCCACCGCCAAGCGGTAGTAGAATTCCTGGGCCGTGGGCGCATTAAAATAAATCAGCAGCCGGTTGAAATTCTCCTGCGTGAACGGCACGCCGATAATTTCGAGGCGCTTTTCCAGCAGATGGCGGCCGTCATCGGCCTTGGCACGCTTGTCATCGCGCAGGAAATCCTTGATTTTGGACCGCGCTTTGGGCGTAGTCACATAGTTGAGCCACTCCGTGGTGGGGCGCTGCTTGTGCGAGGTCAGAATTTCGACCTGGTCGCCGTTGCGGAGTGGGTAGCTCAATGGCTCCAGCTTCTGGTTGACTTTGGCCCCCAGGCAGCGCAGCCCGATTTCCGTATGGATTTCAAAGGCAAAATCCAGCGTCGTGGCCTTGTCGGGCAGAATCACGAGCTTGCCCTTGGGCGTAAAGGCGTACACCTCCTTCACAAACAGGTTCTGCCGGAACTCGTCCATGAATTCGAGCGCACTGGAGTTGTTGGATTCCAGCATTTCGCGCACCTTGTTCACCCAGCCTTCGAGCGAGCTTTCGGGCTGAAGGCTGCCCGTGTCCTTGTATTTCCAGTGTGCGGCATACCCTTTTTCGGCAATATCGTCCATGCGCCGCGAGCGGATTTGCACCTCCACCCACTGGCCGGGGCGCGACATGACGGTGGTGTGCAGGCTTTCGTAGCCGTTGGCTTTGGGCGTGGAAACCCAGTCGCGCAGCCGGTCGGGGTTGGGCTGGTAGAAGTCCGTCACAATGCTGTAGACCTGCCAGCAGGCGGCCTTTTCCTGCTCCGGCGGCACGTCCAGAATCACCCGTATGGCAAACAGGTCATACACCTCGTCGAAGGTGATGTTCTGCTTTTTCATCTTGTTAAGCACCGAATATATGCTCTTAGGCCGGCCTTTGATTTCGTACTCGAAGCCCTGCGCCTTTAATTCATCATCTATTGGCTGCACAAATTCCTTAATTAGCCGATTACGGGCACTTTGGCTCTGACGCACCTTGGCCTTGAGGTCATTGTAGGTATCGGTGTCGGTGAATTTGAGGTACAAATCCTCCAGCTCACTCTTGATGGTGTAGAGGCCGAGGCGGTGGGCCAATGGTGCGTACAAATACAGCGTTTCGGAGGCGATTTTCAGCTGCTTGTGGCGCGGCATCGAATCCAGGGTCCGCATGTTGTGCAGGCGGTCGGCAATTTTAATGAGAATCACACGCACGTCCTCGCTGAGTGTGAGCAGCATTTTGCGGAAGTTCTCGGCCTGCTCGCTCGTGCCGTACTCGAATACGCCCGATATTTTCGTCAGCCCGTCGATAATCAGGGCCACTTTCGGACCGAACTCGCGTTCGATGTCCGAAATTTCCGTATCCGTGTCCTCCACCACATCGTGCAGCAGCGCCGCCACAATGCTGGTGGTGCCCAGGCCGATTTCTTCCACCGCGATTTGGGCCACCGCTAGCGGGTGCAGAATGTAGGGCTCGCCGGATTTGCGGCGCATTTCCTTATGCGCCTCCAGGCTTTGGTTGAACGCCTTTTTAATCAGTTTGGGGTCGCCATCCTTGAGGTAAGGTTTGGCGGTGCGCAACAGGCGGCGGTAGTGGCGCAGGATTTCCTGGCGCTCAGCTTCGGGGGAGATAACGGGCGGCATAGTGAGTAAAGTAACAAAGCGCAGGCGGAAAAGGTCACCCGTGGCACACACCGCGCACTACTTACGCGCAGGCTTTGCATGCAATGGATTTCCCGAGTACCTTTGCGGGCCCGTAGCAAATGGCTGCGCGGCGCACATATGCGGATATGGCGAAATTGGTAGACGTGCCAGGTTTAGGTTCTGGTGCCGCAAGGCGTGTGGGTTCGAGTCCCTCTATCCGCACTTTTTTGATGTAGGCCTTCAGTCCCATTGGCTGGAGGCTTTTTTTTCAACTTTTCAACCCGCCAGCGGAAGCCGGCTCCCTGTTTTGAACATTACCCTCGACAAAAACGACGAGCAGCTCACCGGGCTGCTGACCGTGCACCTGACCGAAGCCGACTACACGCCCACGGTTGACAAGCAAATCAAAGAGTACTCCAAGCGGGCCCAGGTGAAGGGCTTCCGGCCCGGCATGGTGCCCGTGGGCATGGTGCGCAAAATGTACGGCAAAGGCATTCTGGCCGAGGAAATCAACAAAATGCTGGGCAAAGCGGTGGACTCCTATATTAAGGAGAACAACATCAAGCTGCTCGGTGAGCCGCTGCCCGTGGCAAGCGAGGTGAATTTCGATACCGACAAGGACTTCGATTTTCAGTTTGAGCTGGGCCTGCTGCCCGATTTCAACCTGCCCGCCGAGGGTGAGCTGACCGTGGAGCGCCACCAGGTAACCATCGACGAGGACACCCTGGCGCAGACAAACGAGCAGATTGCCCGGCAGTACGGCGAAACCACCAACCCCGACGAATCGGAAGCCGGCGACTACCTCTTTGGTAAGCTGAAGAAGGCCGATGAGGAAGGCGAAGGCCGCACCATTTTGCTGCCCATCGCCAAAATCACCGGCGATTCGGCTCAGTTTGTGGGCAAAAAAGGCGGCGACGCCGTGACGTTTGACTTACAGGCTGCTTTCGGCAACGACGCGGCTACGGTTTCGAGCGTAACCGGGCTGAGCAAGGACGAGGCTGCCGCCGCAACCGGCGACTACGTGTTCAACGTGGAGAAGGTGAACCGCACCACGGCCCCCGAAATGAACCAGGAGCTGTTCGACAAAGTATTCGGCCCCGAAGCTGTGGCTTCGCAGGAGGAATTCGATGCCAAAGTGCGCGAAACCATCCAGTCGAACTACGACCGCGAGAGCGACGGCGCGCTGAATAACACCATTGTGGAGCAGCTGGTAGCTAAAACCGACATTAAAGTACCCACCGAGTTTTTCAAGAAGTGGCTGGTGCGCGCCAACGAAGGCAAGCTGACCGCCGAGAAGGTGGAAGAGCACTACAACGACTACGAGAAGGAGTTGAAGTGGAGCATGATTCGCAACAAGGTGGTGGAAGACGCCGGCCTGAAAGTGAGCAACGACGAGATTGTGGACCGCACCCTCGACAAAATCATGGGTCAGTTCAACATGCCGAACATGCCCGACGAGATGCGCGAGTCGATGCGCAACTACGCCAACGAGTTCCTGAAGCAGGAGAACGGCAAAAACTACGTGAGCGAGTACGAGGCCATTCTGGCAGAGAAAGTGCTGGAAAACCTGCGCGGCAAAGTTGTTGTTACCGACAAGCCCGTAACGGCCGAAGAATTCCGGACCCTGCACAGCTAGTAGTAGCCGAGCAGCCCGATTTTCGGAAAAGCCCTTACGGAGACGTAGGGGCTTTTTTGTTGGCGTTCCAACAACATTCGCTTACTTCGCCCGTCATTGTTTCCTCACTCGCGCCCGCGAAAGCGGCGCCCCAAATTTCTCCCATGAATCCATTACTGAATAAGCAAGAGTTTCGCAAGTTTGCCGTGAAAGGCCAGGGACTCAACGGCCTGGGCGTGGACCAGTACCTGACCCACATGGAAGGCATCGCCCGCCAGAACTTCACCGGCATGACCCGCTCGGTGATTGAGGAGCGGCCCACCCGTTTCGCCGAAATCGACGTGTTTTCGCGCCTGATTATGGACCGGATTGTGTTTCTGGGCACGGCCGTGGACGACTACATTGCCAACATCCTGACGGCGCAGATGCTATTTTTGGAGTCGGCTGATGCCAAGAAGGACATTTTGCTCTACATCAACTCGCCCGGCGGGTCGGTGTATGCTGGCCTGGGCATCTACGACACCATGCAGTACGTGAACCCCGACGTGGCCACGATTTGCACCGGCCTCGCCGCTTCGATGGGCGCTGTGCTGCTGGCCGGTGGTGCCGAAAACAAACGCTCGGCCCTCCCCCACGCCCGCGTCATGATTCACCAGCCCTCGGGCGGTGCGCAAGGCCAGTCGTCGGACATTGAAATCACGGCCCGCGAAATTCTCAAGCTCAAGAAAGAGCTGTATGACATTTTGGCCCAACACACCGGCAAAACCTACCAGGAAATCCACGACAACTCGGACCGTGACTACTGGATGCGCGCCGATGAGGCCAAAGAGTACGGCCTGATTGACGAGGTGCTGGAAAAGAAGAAAGCCTAGTCACGGATTTAGCCGGATTTTCGGGATTTCACGGATTTCGTGGATGATACTGCAAACCACAAAAAAGGCTCCTGCTACGTTAGCAGGAGCCTTTTTTTGCATTCTGCTCGCATTAGCGTGCCTTGGCTTTGACTACGGTTTTGCTGGTTTTAACCGTTGGTTTTGGAGTGGCTAAGTAGCTGAGGGCGCGGGCCAGCACTTCGTCCTGGCCACGGCGGATGCCCTGGATGGTGGGACGCACGAGGATTTTGGGTTGCAGGCCCACTTGCTGCAACGGGCGGCCATCGGCGTGGCGCACGTCGTGGCCACTGAAGGAGAGGCGCAGGCCGCCGGGAATGGCGAAGTTGGTAACGTCGCCGTTGGCGCCGGCGGTGGGGCTGCCGATAAATTCGGTGCCGTTGGCGGCTTCAAAAAACAGCCCGGAGTGCTCGGCCTGGCTCTGGGTGCGCTCGTCGATGAGCATCACGGTTTTGCCGCGGTACACGGCCTGGCCGGTATTGGGCGGTAGCAGCTGCTCGAAAAAGTATTTTTGCGTGGCGTGGTAGGTATCACCGTTTTCCACGTCGGGCTCGTTGGGCGCGTAGCGAAAAAACCGGGCGCCCACCACGTTTTTCCGGTCCGTCAGGTACGGGGCAATGGCCCAGGCGGTGCCGTTGGGGTAGTTTCGCATGTCCAAAACCACAGCTTTGGTGCCCTTGAAAGCGGTAAACATGCGGGGAACGTCGGCGGTCTGCAGGCGGCCCATGTCGGCGTAGCCAATGTTGCCGGGCAGCAGCCGGAACACGGCGCTGGTATCGGGCGGCGGCGTGAGCTGGCTAACGGGCTGGGCCGTGAACGTGGCGGTGCGCGTGCGGTTATCGGCCCCGCGCAGCGTGAGGCGAACGGGCTGGCCCACCGGAGTGCGCAGCAGCCGCCCCCGCACGTAGCTGAGCCGCGTCCACTCGTTGGAGGCCGACTGAATGGCGGACAGGCGGGCAATGCGCGCTTCCACTTTTTCGCCGTTGATTTCGGTAATAACGTCGCCCACACGTAAGTCCTTCGCCTGGGAAGCCGCCCCAAAAATGCGGGTGATAACCGGCTTGCCTTCTATAAACCGTACTTCGACCGGCACGCTGCCCTGGCCCACGTAGCGGATTATGGCCGGGGACGAAATGAAGCCGTGCCCATCCTGAATATGACGATGGAAACGCGCCACGGCCAAAGCGTACTGCGCCGAGTCGGGCGCGGCGGCCAGCTCGCCGAGGCCGGTGCGCAAGGCCGCGTCCCAACTGGTGGGCATGAGGTCTTTGTAGGCGTGGAAATAATGAATAACGGACCATATTTTGGCGCCGGCCAGCAGCCGGTACCCCAGGGCCGGGTAGGTGGCGGCGGGGTAGGCAGCGAGCGGGGGCTCGGCCGCATCGAGGACCGGGGGCCGGCTGGTTGCGGCGGGGGCCGCGGTGCGCAGCTGGCTCAGCGCATAAGCTACGGCTGCCTCGGCGCGGGTGCCGGCGGGCAACAGTGGCAAGCTGTTTGGGTGGAGACTGCTATTTCCCGGTAACAACTCAGCGGTACGAAAACCAACGGTGATGGCACTACTGAACTGGAATGGCATGGGCTGCACCAACTGAGTATCGGTCAGTGGCTCAGCACTGAGCAAGCGCACGTGCGGGTGACTAGCCAGCGCCAGCAGGCCGGGAGTGAGCACCGCGTTTTTATTGACCAGGATGACCAGTGGGCGGTTGCGGGCGTCTTTGCGGGGTTGGCTGGTTTCGCCATTGCGGATGTAGAAGCCGGACCAGTAGCCGCCGCTGCTACTGCCGTCTTCGGGCGCGAAGCCGCTGTGCTGGCGCAGGCGCGTGGCGGCCGTAACGAGCGGCTGCGTGCTCAGCTTGCGCAACAGGCCCACGTAACTCAGCCCATAATTGAAGCCGCTGATTTGGTTGTCGGTCAGCGGCTGGCCGCCACGCAGGTCGAGCAGCAGGGTGCGCGCCTTGGGCAGCTGCGCCGCAAACTTCCCTACTTTTCCAATCATGCCCTCAAAGTCCTCGGCACCGGCGTAGTTATTGGTTTGCAGCACCAGCACGCTATCGGGGGCAAAATACACGCGCACGGAATCGGCGGAGGTGCCGGCCGCGGCCTTGGCGGGCGGCGCATTAAGGCGCGCGGTGGTGGCCCCGTCGCGCAACACGGCCAGCAGCTGGTTGAGAGCGGCCACGGTTTCGGCATCGGTGCGGGCCTGGGCCACGCGCGGGGCCGCCTGGGCAAAAGCCGAATCCCAGTTGATGCGCTGGTAACCCAGGTAAGGATGGAAAAATTTGATGTGGCCGTAGAGCTCCGACAGCTTGGCAACCCGCTCAACTTGGGCGGGCGTATAGGCTTGGGGTTGCGCGTGCAGGACGGCCACTGGCGCCAGCAGCGCCCACACAGTCAGCAAGCATTTGATAATTGCAGAAGAAGAAGGCATAGCTCGACGTTTGTTTAGCTAGAAGAGACAGACAGAAAGGAGTTACTCATGGCGTGAAGGCAGCAAAAATCAATTTTACAACCGCCTGACAATCCGTTTTTTCACGAATCAAGCTTCGCTGCAAGGGCGCTAAAACCTACCCGTGAAGCCAATTTTGAGGTACGTCTGGTCGTAGCCCAGCTCCGTGAATACGCCCAGGTTTTCCAGCAGGAAATACCGGCCACCCACGAAAATACCGGGCGTTAGCCGGGCGTTGCTTCCGGCTTCGGGCGCGGGGGCACTGCCTTCGTAGGCGGCTTTGGTGTAGCGCAGGCCCACGCTCAGGCCCGCATAAGCATCCAACTCGGGCAACACGGGGTAGTGAAACGCGCCGCGCAGGGCCAGCAGAAAATCGTTGTACTTCAACTTCCCGCCGCTGCCTAAGTCGCGCGTGGCACTTTGGTAGCCGCCCAGCACGCCGGCGCCCAGCACGCCCGGCCCAATGACGAACAGGCCCCGCTCGTAGGACAGGTTCAGGGCCGGCGATATCGACGGGTTGCCGCCCACCTGGTCGGCGCCGTAGCTACCGCTGCTGCCCACGCCCATGCCCAGGTTCAGCACCTGATTACCAACCGCGAACGGACCACCAGAGAAAGTGGTCGGCAGCACGGTTTCCAGCAGCGACGGGCCGGACTGGGGCGCCGACGGCGCCGGGCGCGGTGCAGGTTTGGGCGCAGGCTTGCGGTTGGTTTGGGCCCGCAGGGGAAGAGCAGCCACCGACGCAGCTGCTAGGAAAAGGCAAAAGGCTCTGGTCATAGAATCGCAAAGAAAGAGATTCGCCGATGAAAATAACGAGCACGGCGTGACGCGGGCACACACGCGAAAAGCCAGCTGCTGCGCCGGGTAGCGATGAACCAAAAACCAACCATTTTCCTAACCGGCCGCCGCTTGCGCAACCCTTCGGCGCCAATCCGTGTCCCAGGTAATGGCACCCAGCCGGATGCCTGCCACGCCGAATAGCCGGCTACTTCGAGCCCGGCAAAAGGCTCCTGTCAGTCATTTAAAGCACTTGCTATCCAGCAAATAGCGTGTGCAGGCATTTTTGAATGGCACCAATTCTTTCGTTCCAGGCGTTGGGCCTGTTGTACCTTTGGGCCCGCTTGTTCGAAAACTTGCCTTCCCTCCCTATTCTATTCCTCCTTCCGTGGCCGAAATATCCTGTTCCTTCTGTAATAAGCATAAGCGCGAAGTTGCCGTTATGATTTCGGGCATCAACGCCCACATTTGCGAAAAATGCGTGGGTCAGGCCCAGCACATTCTCGACGAAGAGGCCAAAGCCCAGGAAGCCGGCAACCAGCCCAAGTTCAACCTCATCAAGCCCAAGGCCATCAAGGAGCACCTCGACCAGTACGTGGTGGGCCAGGACGAGGCCAAGCGCGTGATGGCCGTGGCCGTGTACAACCACTACAAACGCCTGATGCAGAAGCCCCAGGAAGATGAAGTACAGATTGAAAAGTCCAACATCATTATGGTGGGTGAAACCGGCACCGGCAAAACCTTCCTGGCCCGCATGCTGGCCAAAATTCTGCAAGTGCCCTTCTGCATAGCCGATGCCACCGTGCTGACGGAGGCCGGCTACGTGGGCGAAGACGTGGAAAGCATTCTCACCCGCCTGCTGCAAGCGGCCGACTACAACCTGGAAGCGGCGGAGCGCGGCATCGTATACATCGACGAAATCGACAAGATTGCCCGCAAGAGCGACAACCCCAGCATTACCCGCGACGTGAGCGGCGAGGGCGTGCAGCAGGCGCTGCTCAAGCTGCTGGAAGGCACCAACATCAACGTGCCGCCGCAGGGTGGCCGCAAGCACCCCGAGCAAAAGATGATTTCGGTGAACACCGAGAACATCCTCTTCATCTGCGGCGGCGCCTTTTCGGGCCTCGACCGCATTATTAAGAGCCGCCTGAATACCAAGCCGATGGGCTTCGCCAAAACCAACCTGGAGGAGCAGGTGGACACCCAGAATTTCCTGCGCTACGTGACGGCCCAGGATATCAAGAGCTTCGGCCTGATACCCGAACTGATTGGCCGCCTGCCCGTGCTCACCCACCTCAACCCACTGGACCGCAGCACGCTGCGCATGATTCTGACCGAGCCCAAGAACTCACTCGTGCGCCAGTACAAGCGCCTGTTCGGCATGGAAAACATCGAGCTCAGCTTCACCGAGGATGCGCTGGAATACATTGTGGAGAAGGCCGACGAGTACCGCCTCGGCGCGCGCGGCCTGCGCTCCATCTGCGAGAATATCATGACCGATGCCATGTTTGAAATGCCCTCGGAAGAAGGCGCCGATGCATTGCAAATCAACCTGAGCTACTGCCGCAGCAAGTTCGAGAAGTCGCCACTGCGCCACATGCGGGCGGCGTAGCGTTTTGACAGGCAGCACCTGATAGTTGGGAAGTTCGGTTTGGGCCGGGCTTCCCATTTTTTGTAACCCTTTCAAAAGCATCTTCGGCATCATGGGCCTATTTTCAACGCTCTTTGGCAAACCGGTTTTGCAGGACGAAGTATTTGGGCGAATAGCATGGGATTCAGTTGTCCGGATGGCTCCTTCGATTTGGTACAGCACGGCATTGCGACCCTTCGCTCCGGCCGGCAGCGAGCTATTCTGTAGCATCACCGCTGACCGGGACGGGCCCACGGATGCCCAACGCGCCTTCTTTCAGCACCTTGAAAGCACGTATCCGGCGTTGGTCAACAAACTAATTCCCGTTATCGAAGAGGCGTTTCAGGTGTGGCGGGCCGGATTCACCATCTCAGATTTTGCCGCCGAGTTCAAACCTGTCGAAATCACCATTCCCCTTATTACGAACCAACCGGTTCACTGGGCCTGGTCCTTTGAAACCATTCACGAGTCCGACCACCTGCTGGCTATCCACATGAGCGACGACACGCCGTTGCCGGACATCCAGTTTGTGGAATCAGCCTGACACCTTGCGGCAGCCGCGGCAAACCGCTCTCAATTAGCCATTTTGCGCCACGATGCTTAAAACAGGCAATTGCCTTTTACCCGTAAGCGCCTCGCCCTTGCTGCCGAACCGAGTGCTGGGCTTGCCTTCGCGCCTCGCGCTGACTGCACGCGCCTGGCTTTGGCAGGTGCTGCTGGGAGCAGGAATACTGGGCGGCATCCTCACCGCCTGCCAACCCGCGCCCCCGGCCCCGCCGCTGCGGGTGAGCGTGGTGGGCGACGTACTGCTTGCCCGTAGCGTACCCGCCTCTTTAGCCCGCGACAGCACCGCGCTGGCCCGTCGCGCCCGCCGCTGGTGGGCCGGTGCCAGCTACGTCATCGGCAACTTAGAGTGCCCACTGACGGCGCATGAGCAGCCGGTGGCAGGCAAGCAGTTTACGTTTCGGGGCGAGGTGAAGTGGGCCGACTGGCTGCGGCGGCTGGGATTCACGCACGTTTCGCTGGCCAACAACCACACGCTCGACCAGCACCGGCCGGGGCTGCGCGATACCGAGCGGGCCGTGCGGGCGGCGCGGCTGGGCGCCCTGGGCTATCAGCCCGATTCGGCGGCCGGCTGCCTGCCCACGCTGCTGGGCCGCGATAGCAGCGTGGCCGTGCTGGCGCACTCGGCGTTTCGGGTGGGGGTGGCGGGCGAGGGCTGCGTGTGCGGGCGCGACTTCGCGGCGCTGTGCGAGCGGCTGGCGGCCTACAAAACGCTGTTTCCGCGGCGGGCGGTGCTGGTGTACCTGCACTGGGGCACCGAGTACGCCGCCCAGCCTACTGAAACGCAGCGACAGCAGGCCCGCGCGCTCATCGATTGCGGCGCGGCGGCCGTGGTGGGCGCGCACCCGCACGTGGTACAAACCGTGGAATTTTACCGGGACCGCCCCATCGTCTACAGCCTCGGCAACTTCCTGTTCGACCAGCGCGGCGCGGCCACGGACCTGGCCTTGCAGGCCGATTTCGACCTGCGCGACGGGCGCGTGGTGGCCACCTACCTGCGGCCTTTGCAGTTGCGGAACGCTATGCCGCACGCCGCCAACGCCCGTGCCACGGCCGCGCTGGCGGCCCGGCTCCGGCGCTATTCGCCGGCTGTACAACTCACGGCTAATGCAGCGGCGGGTGGCTGGCGGGTGCGGCCCACCGGCCCCGGCGCGGCCCCAGATTCGCTGCCCGCCTACTTTCGAAGGATGGTGACGGTAGCCGGGCCGACGGGGCCAGTGGTCGCGCACCTGCGCTATTTGCCCCATTCGCAGCAGTACCAGGCGTGGGCGCGGGCTCCTAATGGCACCGCCACCACGGTCACGCTGCGCTACCCGGTGTATGCGTTTGGGGCGGGCGACGTGGACGACGACGGCCGCGCCGACCTGCTCATCGGCCCCGTCAAGCCCACGCCGCTGGATAACGGGCGGCGGCGGCGGCTGTTCGTGTACGCGCTGGATTCGGCGGGGCGCTGGCAGCCGAAGTGGCGCGGCTCGCGGCTCACGTACCGGCTGCTGCACTTCCGGGCGGTGCGGGGCGACGGCGGGCGGACGTATGTTCGCACCGTGGAGCAGACGCCCGACGGCCGCTACTGCGTGGGGCAGTACCACTGGCAGGGCTTCGGGCTGGTGCTTGACCAGTTTCTGGGGCAGCGGCTGACGTTGGATGACGCTTACCGCTGCTTCGTTTTATGATGCTCTCCCTCAAAAATCCGCTGTTATGAACCGCAAATTTTTACTCCCGCTGCTGGCGGTTCTTCTGCTGGCTTTGGGCACCAGCTACTTTTTCTGGCAGCGCCGCGCCGGTGATAAGCCAACTGCCACTGCCACAGTTACTGCTTCAGGCACTACTGCCACTCCTATCGTAGCACCCGAAGGCACCACGCTGCACGCTAACGGCTTTGGCGAGCAGGTGCCCGTGCAGCTGACGGAGGACAAGGGCGAGCTGGCCCGCATCTACGCCCGGCCCTACATCAAGGAGTATTTTGAGGGCTACGGCGAAGACCAGGAGGGCGGGCTGAACCGGGTCCCGCTGCCGGCCTTCGACTACAACCAGAACCTGGCCGGCAAGTCCTACCTCGACCTCATGCTGCTGCGCAACACGCTGTACGCCCGCAACGGCTACCTGTTTATGAACGCCACGCTGCGGCGCTACTTCGACAAAACGGCCTGGTACACGCCGCTTTGGGACGAACAGTCCAATGCGGATGGCACATCCCGGCCGCCGGTCCTCATTCCGGTGCCGCTTAATAAGCAGGAAGTGGCATTCGAGCAAAAGGTGCTGGCCTTGGAAACCGCGCTGCTGCCCGGACGCGTGACCAAGCAGGGCATTTTTTCGATGATTAGCCCTGATTTCATCACCAACCAGCGCGAGTTTCTGCTGCCGCCCGCGCTGCTTGCGTCCCTCACGCGCAACAACTTCGCCATCGTGCCCACCAGGGAGGAGCAACTGTTTTACCTCTATGACAAGGGCGAATACGCCTCCACGCCCGCCTTCGTCACCACCGATTTGTTTCTCCAGCTGCTGCACAAGTACCTGAATGGCATTCTCAGCGACGTGGAGGAGAAGAAGCTGGGGCCGATAGTGGCCGAAATGCTGCGCGAGGGCAACACCCAGGCCCGCGCCCAGGCCCAGCAGAGCCAGCTCCCCCTGGCCCGCGAAGCCGCCGACTGGGCCGCCACCTACTACGCCGTGGGTCACGAGCTGCTCACCGGCCGCGCCGTGCCCGTCCCCGTCGTCTACGCCGCCCAGGCCCGTAACGAAATTATCCTGGCCACCGCTGCCGCCGATAAAGGCTCCCAATTCCTTCAGGATTCCCTGTTCCAATACCAGTTGCTGAAACCCCGCGGCATGTACACGCTCAACGACACCACCCGGCGCTATTTCCGCACGGTGAAGTACCTGAACACCGCGCCGATTTTTCTGGATTCGGATGCCGGGCTGCTGCGCGCCATGGCGCTGGCCAAGGCCTTGGCTGGCAATGCAGCAGCTACGCGGGGCTTCCAACGCTTCACGCAGGTGCTGGATGTGCTGGCCGGCGACGAGGACAACCGCTCGCTCAGCAACCTGCTCAGGCTGCTGGCCAGCCCCGCCTACGCCGGCAAAACCCTCGACCAGCTGGCCGCCCCGGCCGTGCTGGCCTGCCTGCGCCCCGCCCTGGTGGCCACCGGCACCGACCGCATCCGGGCCAAGGGCGTCACCGCCCACGCTCAGGAAGCGCTGGACCGGCCCACGCTGCTCTTCACGGCCGGCCGCTACTCGTTCGATGCTGAAATCCTCTCTCGCCTGACGGAGGTGCGCAACAAAAAAAGAACCTTTCCGAAGGGACTGGACGTGTTTGCCACCTTCGGCAACCGCACCGCGCAGGACGTGCTGACCAACCACTACCGCGAAGCCGCCACCTGGCCCGCCTACCCCGACACGCTGCGGGCGGTGCAAAAGCAGCTGGCCAAAGCCCCGGACTGGAACCACAGCCTCTACAATAAAACCCTGCAAACGCTGCTCAGCCTCAATATGCCCGCGCCGGTGGTGGCCGGCACGCCCCTTTTTGCCCGCACGCCGGCCTGGCAGAAACGCAACCTGAACACCGCCCTCGCCGGCTGGGCCGAGCTCAAGCACGACCTACTCCTATATTCGGAGCGGCCGATGGCGGCCGAAATGGGCGGTGGCGGCGGCGGCCCGCCCGAGCCCACAGTACTAGCCTATGTGGAGCCCAACGTGCCGTTCTGGGAGGCCGCGCTGGCTTTGCTGGCGTTTCAGGAACAAGCCCTTACGCGCCTCAAGGTCAATACGGAGCACTTATCGGGCATCAACAAGGAGTTACGTGAGAAAATAACCAATCTGCGCACCATCGTCCAACAGCAGCTGCGCGGGGAAAGAGTGAGTGAGTCCGACATGCTGGAAATGGCTCAGGTTGGCGGCTGGGCCGAGCGGCTCACGTTCAACATCCTCAAAACCGACCGCCTGCCCGAGCGCGAGCGGCACGTAGCCGTGGTGGCCGACGTGTACGCCTACAATGAGAATATAATGGAAGTGGGCGTGGGCGCGGCCGATGCCCTCTACACCGTGGTCGACATCAACGGCACGACCGTGGTGGCCGTCGGCCCGGTGTTCAGCTACTACGAGTTTAAAAGCCCCACCCCGCTCACCGATGAGGAGTGGCAGGCCAGCCTCAACACCTCGCCCCCACCCCGCCCCACCTGGCTGCGCGAGCTGCTGACGCCCTTGCCCACGCTCAACACCAAAAGCGACCGTTGAGCTGGAGGAGCTGTTTGAATCAGTTTTATTCAAGCTAACAACACTTTTTTAAACCCCATTCAACAAGAAAGGCCCGCCAATTGGCGGGCCTCCTTTTTTACCGGACCGGGAAGCTTCCGGCCGGATTCAACCTTACTCCACCACCACGCGCTGGATGCTGGGGGCGCGGGTGTCCGTTTGCACCGTGAGCAGGTAGGTGCCGGGGGCCAGGCCGGCGGTACTCATTTCGGTGGTGCTGCCGCTGAAGGCGCGGGTGGCTACTACCTGGCCCAGCACGTTGCGCAGCGTGGCCTGGGCTTTGGTGGCTGAGATGGCCAGCGTCACGTTGAGCAGGGCTTTGCCCGAAACGGGATTGGGCCACACGCTGAACTCGCTTTTAGTGGCGTTGGTAGTAGCGGTGGCGGTAGAAACGGTGAAGAGCAGGCCGTTGCTGGTGCCGCCGCTGGTGGCCACTGCCACGTCGCCAGTGGTAGCGCCGGCGGGCACCTGGGCCATGAGGCTGGTGGAGCTGGCCACCGAGACAGTGGTGGCAGCCGTACCATTGAAGGTGACACCGCTGGAGATATCAAAGCCACTGCCCGTAACCGTGATGAAAGCACCAACCGGGCCACTAGTGGCACTGAGGCTGGTGATAACCGGCCCCACTGGCACCGCCGCGCAGCTGGCACTCAGGCCGAAGGCACCGGTTTCGCCACCGAAGCCCCCCACCATCACCAGATATTTTGTGCCGGCCACCGAGCGGAACGTAACCGTCGAGGCCACTGAATTGGAGCCACAGGTTGCGTCGTCGTCGTTCTCGCCCACGCACTGTAGGGAACCGCAAGTCCCCGAAAAAACGAACATTCTGGTGTCATAGTCAGTGGTCGGGTCACAAAGCGAAACCGTAATATCACCACCCGTACCAACGATGGAGTAGAATACGCCTCCCCCATCGGTGTCCTCGGAACAACCGGAATCGGGGTCGCCGGCGGTGGTATTGCCCACGGAGGTGCCACGCACCGTCTGCCCACAAGTCAGGGATATAGCATTGGCACACATGTCATTGGCGGGCGGAACCAGGAAGTCGGTGAGGGAGGTTGCCACTCCCCCGGCTGCCGTTACCTCAATCGGACCACTGGTGGCTTGGGCGGGTACCGTCACGGTAATGCGGGTGCGGGAGTTCACGGTGAAGGTGGGCGCCACGGTACCATTGAAAGTCACGCGCGTGACGCCAATGAAATTTTCGCCGGTGAGTTGCACCACCGTGCCGGCCATCCCGGCTGCGGGCGTGAACGAAAGAATAACGGGCGCCTGAATCACGACAAAGCTCGTCGCCGACTGGGCCGTATTCACGGGCGTGGTTACGGAAATGCGGCCGGTAGTAGCGCCGGGGGGCACCGTGGCGGTAATGCGGGTGGCCGAGTTCACGGTGAAAGCGGACGCCTCGGTGCCGTTGAAAGTCACCCGCGTTGCGCCGGTGAAGAAAGCGCCCGTGATGACGACACTACTCCCAACCGGGCCCGTAACGGGAGTAAAGCTGGTGATGACAGGCGGTGCGCCCACCACGAATGAGGCCGTCGAAGTCACCGTGCCGGCCGGGGCCGCGATGGTGATAGGGCCCGTGGTGGTGCCGGCCGCCACCGTAGCCGTGAGCTGCGTAGCAGAATTCACCGTGAAGCTGGCTGCCGCAGTGCCATTGAAACGGACCGATGTAGCACCGCTAAACTGCGAACCCAGGATGGTGACGACCGTGCCCGCCAGTCCGCCGGTGGGCGTGAAGCTGGTGAT
>NZ_JNLX01000107.1 GCF_000715495.1 Hymenobacter sp. IS2118
ATCGAACGCTTTTTCGGACGCATGAAGCAGTATCGCCGCTTGGCCACCCGCTACGAGAAGACCATCGTTTCCTTCCTCGCGTTCTGGCATATCGGAGCAGCACTTGATTGGCTTAGATGAATAACTCATTTCTTAATGTCCTCACGCCCTAGTCCAGAGCAAGTCCCCAAGTTTGCCCACCAGGCACCCAGGGTTTCGAATAAGGAAGCCGAGTGATTCGCTCAAGCTGAAATTGCAAACAGCCGGCTCCCACTACGGGGGCCGGCCGTTTTTCTGTCACTCAACCCGTGCTGCGGCAGCACTTTCTGCTTGTGGCAAGGAGGCTATTAGCAGCATCTCGGGCCTGCTTCGTCCTTCACTGTAGCAGGAAAATCAAACTGCCGAACCCCGTGGCAGCCGGCAACTCAGCGATGTATTTTATCTGCTGCTCGGTTTCCTCCAGCAACTTAAATTTTTGGCCGTTAATCCTCAGCTCCTTCGTTGTGCGATTGATGCTGTAGGACTGAGAAACGGTCTGGGGCTCGTTCTGATTGCATTTGATTGCGCCTTGGTTGATGAGTACCGTGCCATCGGCAGCGAACTTAAACGTATCGTCCTGCTCACAATTCGGGACGAGGTAAAAACTGGCGTTGGTGGGGTTGCTGGAAGGGTTTTTATCCTGCGTTCCCCGTTTCCAGGTTTTGGTGAGCAGAACCTCTGTATTCTGCGGGGCCGGAGTGTTGTCCTCGCAACTTGCAAGAAAGAGGGAAGCAGCGGCTGCCAATAGCAAGGAAAGTGTTTTTATTGCTGTCATCTTTTTCATTGCGCCTATTTTTTCACAAGGTACTCACGGCCCCGGTACATTGCCCGGCTAGTTTGTCATGGCCCAATGTGCTGGCTCCGAAACTACCAGCCGCCCCAAATCTGGTTGCGGCTTCTTTAAGCGGGCGCGTTACCTTTGGGTTGCTGATTTTACCTAGCTCCTTTCGCCACCTCCCAAGCCCACCCATGCCCGACCCGCACGCTCACGCCCACCTTTCCAAAACCGAACTGCTCGCCCGCAAAAACGAAGAAGCCCTGCTCGGCGGCGGCCAGGCCCGCATCGACTCCCAACATAAGAAAGGCAAGCTCACCGCCCGCGAACGGGTTGACTTGCTGATGGACGAAGGCTCGTTCGAGGAAATTGGCAAATTTGTGATGCACCGCGCCAAGGATTTTGGCCTCGACAAAGAGCACTACCTCGGCGATGGCGTGGTGACGGGCTACGGCACCGTGAACGGCCGCCTGGTGTACGTTTTCTCGCAGGATTTCACGGTTTTTGGCGGCTCGCTGAGCGAAACCCACGCCGAGAAAATCGTGAAAATCATGGACCTGGCCATGAAAAACGGTGCGCCCGTCATCGGCCTCAACGACTCGGGCGGCGCCCGCATTCAGGAAGGCGTGGTGAGCCTGGGCGGCTACGCCGACATATTCTATAAAAACACGCTGGCCTCGGGCGTGGTCCCGCAGCTTTCGGTCATTATGGGGCCGTGCGCGGGCGGCGCGGTGTACTCGCCGGCTATTACCGACTTTATTTTGATGGTGGAAGACACGAGCTACATGTTCGTGACCGGCCCCAACGTGGTGAAAACCGTGACCCACGAGGAAGTAACCAGCGAAGAGCTGGGCGGCGCCAGCACCCACTCGACCAAAAGCGGCGTCACGCATTTCAGCTGCGCCAACGAAGTGGCCGCCATCACGCACATCAAGCAGCTGCTGAGCTACATGCCGCAGAACTGCGAGGAAACTGCGCCCGCGCAGCCCTATGATACCAGCAGCGACGAAAGCCGCCCGACGCTGGACCGGCTGATTCCCGACAATGCCAACCAGCCCTACGACATGCGGGAGGTTATCGAAGGCCTCATCGACACGGACTCTTTCCTGGAGGTGCACCAGAATTTCGCGGAGAATATCGTGGTCGGATTCGCCCGTTTGGCCGGCCGCAGCATTGGTATTGTGGGCAACCAGCCGGCCGTGCTGGCCGGCGTGCTCGACATCAACGCCAGCACCAAAGCTGCCCGTTTCGTGCGTTTCTGCGACGCCTTCAACATCCCGTTGCTGGTGCTGGAAGACGTACCCGGCTTCCTGCCCGGCACCGACCAGGAATGGCGCGGCATCATCACCAACGGCGCCAAACTGCTCTATGCGTTCTGCGAAGCCACCGTGCCGCGCATCACCGTGATTACCCGCAAGGCCTACGGCGGCGCCTATGACGTGATGAACTCTAAGCACATCGGCGCCGACATGAACTACGCCTGGCCCACGGCCGAAATCGCCGTGATGGGTGCCAAAGGCGCGGCCGAAATCATTTTCAAACGTGAAATAGCCGCCGCCGAAGACCCGGCCGCCAAGCTCCAGGAAAAGGTGGACGAATACCAGGAGAAGTTTGCCACGCCCTACCGCGCTGCCCACCGCGGCTTTGTAGACGAGGTGATTCTGCCCTCCCAGACGCGCCAGAAGCTGATTCGCGCCTTTAAAATGCTGGAAAACAAAGTAGACGTAATGCCGCGTAAGAAGCACGGCAACATTCCGCTGTAAGGCTCCAACTCCATGAACTGGCTTCCCATTGGTAACATTCTTCTGGGCATTGGTGCATTTGCCGTGCTGGTGGGTTTACTGCTGCGGTTTCAGGTGGGGCGTTGGCTGCTAATCGCGCTGTTGCTGTTACTTACGCTCGTTGCGCTGATGAATGGCGAATCTGCCGATACTCCGGACACCGACGACCCAATAAAAACCAGCGGATATTGGCTGCTGGGCGGTGGCATTAGCTTACTGGTCGGACTGGCACTCCGCACATTAGCCAGCAAGACAATTTAATTTTTTCTCTTTCGCATATGCGCCCCGAATCCTTCGAATTCCTCCAAACCTACCTCAACAACCCCTCCCCTACCGGCTTCGAGAAAGAAGGCCAAAAGCTGTGGCTAGAGTACATTAAACCGTATATTGACGAGTATTTCGTGGATACTTACGGCACGGTGGTAGGCGTAATTAACCCCAAGGCGAAATATAAAGTAGTCATTGAGGCGCACGCCGATGAGATTTCCTACTTCGTAAATTATATCACGAAGGAAGGCTACCTATACCTGCGGCGCAACGGTGGCTCCGACCCCTTGGTGGCGCCCAGCAAGCGCGTTAATATTTTCGGGGAGAAAGGCATTGTGAAGGCTGTGTTTGGCTGGCCCGCCATCCATGTGCGCAAGGTGGAGCAGGACAAGGCGCCCACCATCGAAACGGTGTTTCTGGACTGCGGCGCAAGCAGCGCCGAGGAAGTAGCCGAGATGGGCGTGCACGTGGGCTCGGTGGTCACGTTCGAGGACGAGTTTACGGTGCTGAACGACAAATTTTACGTGGGGCGCGCGCTCGATAACCGCGTGGGCGGCTTCATGATTGCCGAAGTGGCCCGGATGCTGAAGGAGAACAACAAGAAATTACCCTTCGGCCTCTACATCGTGAATGCAGTGCAGGAGGAAATTGGCCTGCGCGGCGCCGAGATGGTGGCCCACCGCCTCAATCCCGACGTGGCCATCGTCACGGACGTGACGCACGACAGCCAGTCGCCGATGTATGAGAAAAAGACAGCTGGCGACATTAGCTGCGGCAAAGGCCCGGTAATTACCTACGGCCCGGCCGTGCAGAATAACCTGCGCGACCTCATCATCGACACGGCCAAGAAGGCCGAAATCCCCTTCCAGCGCGCCGCCGCCACTCGTGCCACCGGCACCGATACCGACGCCTTCGCCTACTCCGGTTCCGGCGTAGCCGCGGCCCTGATTTCGCTGCCGCTGAAATACATGCATACCACCGTTGAAACGGTACACCGAGACGACGTGGACAGCGTGACCCGCCTGATTTACGAAACCCTGCTACGCATCGAAGACGGCCACGACTTCCGGTACTTCACCTAATCACGGATTCGTCGGATTAACGGCGGACTTATCGAATTTTGTGCACGTTTTTTCAATAGCGGAAGCTCATCACCCACGACGACGGGCGTTTTTACCGCTTTGTGTTCGCGCTAATTATTATTGCCAGGACTTACGCCCTCAGTTGCTGGCGCGCGTCTCCGACGCGTTGCCCACTGGTTTTACGTCTCCGACGCGCGGAGCTAACGAGACCAGCCGGGGCGAACGGCGGCGTTTGGAAACGCCAAGCCAGCAAGCCACGCGTCAAAGACGCGCGCCAGCGGCTGAGGGCGTAAGTCCTGATTGAGATGATGTTGACGTTTACAAAATCCGTGAAATCCGCTATTATTCCGACAAATCCGTGATTCCGTTGAATGTAACTGACCAACTGGGGCGGCGTGTGGCGGTGCCCTTTCCCCCGCAGCGCATCGTGTCGCTGGTGCCTTCGCAAACGGAGCTGCTCTTTGATTTGGGATTGGCTGAGAAAGTAGTTGGCGTCACCAAATTCTGCATTCATCCCGCCGAAGCCCGCACCACAGCCACGGTAATTGGCGGCACCAAGAACTTTGATTTCGAGAAAATAGCGGCGCTGAAACCTGATTTAATAATTGGCAATAAGGAGGAAAACTACCAAGCCGGCATTGAGCAGCTGGCGGCCGATTACCCGGTGTGGCTGAGCGACATCAGCACCCTGCCGGAAGCGCTGGATATGATTCGGCGCGTGGGCCTGATTGCCGGCGCCAAGGACAAAGCCGCCGCGCTGGCTGGCGAAATAGAAGCCTCTTTTGCGCCGCTGAGCGACTTTGAGCCGGGAGTGGCTGTCGCGTACTTCATCTGGAAAAAACCCTACATGGTGGCCGCAACCGGCACGTTTATCGACGACCTGCTGCGACGCGCCGGGTTCGTCAACGCCTTCGCCCACCTCACGCGCTACCCGGAAATAACCGCCGCGCAACTGGCCCTCGCCGCGCCCCAACGCATTTTATTATCCTCCGAACCGTATCCGTTCGGCGACAAGCACGTCGCAGAATTTCAGGAAATTTGTTCTGGTGCGACGGTTGAAATTGTTAATGGCGAGCTGTTCAGCTGGTATGGCAGTCGGCTGCGCCAATCGGCCGCCTATCTCAGCCAGCTTCGGTCGTAGTGAAACCGCTTTTGGCCAGCTCTTTCCAGAACTGCGGGTAAGATTTTTTCACCACTGCGGGCGACTCAATGGTGAGGGGCCCTAGCATGGCCAAGGGTGCGAAAGCCATTGCCATCCGGTGGTCGTGGTAAGTGGCGACTGACTGCCCGTTCACGGCAAACCCGCTCGATTCGGCTCGGAATCGCCCTTCGCCCATATCACGCAGGGCGCCGCAGAACTTGGCCAGCTCCGTTTGCAGGGCCAAAATGCGGTCGGTTTCCTTGATGCGCAGGCTTTCCAGGCCCGTCATTTCCACCGGAATGTTGCGGGCGGCCGCTACTACGGCTACGGTTTGAGCCAGGTCCGGGCAGTCCGTGAAATCAAACGCCAGCACTTGCGTGGCATCTGCTATTGGCTGCTGTTTTAGGTGAATGCCATCTGGCAAAAAGGTGGTTTCCACCCCAAAATGCGCCATCATGCCCACAATGGCCTGGTCGCCCTGCAATGAAGCCTGACGCAGCCAAGGCAGCGTGATTTCGGAGCCCGCCGGCGCCATCGCCACCAAAGCATACCAGTAGCTGGCCGCCGACCAATCCGATTCCACGGTGTAGTCGGTGGGCCGGTACGCAATGGGGCGCACCGTAAATGTGTCGCCTTCCACCGAGTAGTCGGCGCCAAAAAGCTGCATCAGCGCCACGGTCATGTTGATATAGGGCCGCGAGCCAACGTGGCCGGTGAGCTGCAGGCGCAGCCCGCCGGGCAGCCGCGGGCCCACCATCAGCAAGGCCGAAATGTACTGGCTGCTGATGTCGCCGCGCACGGCTAGTTCGGTTGGCGCCGGGTGGTTGGGCGCGTGGGCGCAGCCCGCCAGCTCCAGCGGCGGGAAGCCTTCGTTGTTGAGGTAATTAATACGGGCCCCGGCCTGCCGCAACGCCTCGACAAGCACCGCAATGGGCCGCTCCTGCATGCGGGCCGTACCGATGAGCTGGCCGCGCCAGTTGGTGACGGCGAGGTAAGCCGTGAGAAAGCGCATCACGGTGCCCGCATCTTCGGCGTCGAGCACGTTGGAACCGGGCGCGGCGGCCAACAAGCCGCGCATGAGCTGGGTGTCGTGGGCGTCGGAGAGGTTGCTGAGGGTGCCGCCGCCGGCCAGGGCCTGCAGAATAAGGGCGCGGTTGGCTTCGCTTTTGGAAGCCGGAAGATGAGCGGTGCCGCCGAGCGGGCCGCCGGGCCAGGATAAGTGCATAAAAATTGAGGTAAGCTTTAGCTGGCACCGCAGGGCCGTTGAAAGTAGATTGAAGTTGAAAACGGCAAGCTGAAGCTTACCTCACCCCTAGAGCCGGTTGTAGTAGCGCAGCGACTCGGCAATTTCCGCTACCGTCACGGGCTGGTCGAACACGCCGTTGCCAATGCCGTTGAGCAGCGTGCAGTTGATGGTGCTACCCGCATTTTTTTTGTCTTGCCGTGCAAATTCTGCGATGGCATTGGTTTCGAGCCCCACAAAGGCAATTTTATCAAAGACCGAAAACACGAAGGTTTCGATTTTGTCCAGCTCCTCGGCGCTCAGCAGGCCGCGCTGCACCGAAAGCCAGCTTTCGCAAACCAGGCCCGCGGCCACGGCCTCGCCGTGCAGGGCTTCGCGGCCGGGCTGCGTGAGGAGGTAGCTTTCGAGGGCGTGGCCCACGGTATGGCCGAAATTGAGCAGCTTGCGCGGGCCGCTTTCCAGCGGGTCCTGGGCCACGATGCGCTGCTTCAGCGCCACCGATTCGCGGATGATGCCCGTCCAGTCGTCGGTGAGCCAGCCCAGGCGGCGGTTCTGGTCGAAGGCGTCGGCGTCAGCAATCAGCCAGTGCTTGAGCACTTCGGCATAGCCGGACTTCAGCTGGCGGGGGTCGAGCGTTTGCAAAAACCGGGGGTCAATAAAGACGGCCGCCGGGGCCTGGAACACGCCCAGCTGGTTTTTGTAGCCCTGAAAATCAACGCCCGTTTTGCCGCCCACGCTGGCATCAACCTGGGCCAACAGCGTAGTAGGCACCTGCACAAACCGGATGCCGCGCTTGTAGAGCGCCGCCGCGAAACCGCCCAAATCCGTGACCACGCCGCCGCCCAGGTTCACCAGCACGGCGTGGCGGTCGGCCCGCTGCTCGGTGAGCGTGTTCCAGACCGTAGCGCAGCTATCCAGGGTTTTATACTCTTCGCCGGCGGGGATTTCGATGAGGCAATAATCGGCCGGCAGGTGCTTTTCGAGCAGCGGCAGGCACAGGCGGGAGGTATTGCTATCGACCAGCACAAACACGCGGGTCACGGCCGGCCGGTACAGCAGCTCGGCCAGAGCCGGCAGGGCTTCGGGCCCAATCAGAACAGAACTTTCCATGGCGCAAAAGTCAGGATAAATTTTTCGGCTGCCCAAGGCAATGATGCAACCAACCGGCGTCAACAGCGGTCATCCGGTTGCTTTGTTCCTGTATTTGCCATTGCGCTACGCTTTTCTCACTACCTGATTCAGCGGGTTGCACACTAGCTTCTGTCATTTATGAAAGTCCTGTCGGTTTTCTCCTTCCTTATCCTCGCTATTTCGGCCTGCAGCACTACCCCAGACCCTAGTCCGGTAATATTGGCTGATACCGACGTATTAATGAAGGCAAATGGATATTGGGAATGGCAAAGCAGCTCTGGCTTTCGGTGGCAGCAAACGCCCGCCAGCGTGGGATTCAGCCGGCAACTGGTGTTTAAAAGCGACGGCAAGGTCCACATTTATCACAACCACCAGCCCGAGCTTCAGGCCGTGTACCGGCTCAGCACGGGAGTAAATAACAATTGCCAACCACCACAACCACAGCCGGTAGCGGTGCCCATGATTGAGTATACAGCCGAGCCCCAATTTTTGAATAATGGCCTGCGAACTTATGGCATTTCCGTATCGGCCAATGACAGCATGCTGTATATCACAAATACCGCCCTATGCGCTGATGGAGGCGCTGCAGAGCTTTACCACTGGCGCAAGAAGTGATATATAGAGCATTAGGAAGCATTCTCTCGAGTCCGGCAGTTGCGACCCGCTTCACATTGTGTGCAATGCTACCGGCCCTTACTTGTGTAATCTGTCTGTGTATCCAATGGACAACACACTTTCGGGCTTGCGGCGGCGTGTTGATGTCTCATGCGCAATGCATACACGTGGACTAATGTAACGCCCTTCTCCACTATTCTTCTTGCCGAATATGAAATTCATTTCCCTCTTTGTCACGTTACTCACCGTGGCTTTTATTACTGGCAGCTGCACAAAAAACGGGGAACCTGCCACCAGCCTGTCCGGGACTTGGCAGCTCACTGGTCGCGAAGGTTATCGAGCCCCTACCCCCAGCGGCTCGCCCAACGAAGCGGTCACCTTCACCGGGGCCGAATTCTATTTCTACAAAGACAACCGGCAAACGGGCTACGGCACCTACGCTTTCGTTTCAGGTAGCACCTGCGGCAACCCAGCTTCTACTCCCGTTTTGCGCTTCACCTACGCCGATGTCAGTAATACCTTGGCAGACGCAGTAGCCACGGTAACGGGCAATACCCTCGTGCTGGATTACGGTATTGCGTGCGACGCCCCACGCGAAACCTATGTGCGGGTACCCTGATTTTTTCTATCGCCTCCTCCTTTCTCCCATGAAAGTTGCTTTGCTCTTCGCTTCCTGGTTCATCCTGGCTTTCGGTATGGCCAGCTGTAAGAAGGACTCTGACCCCTCGGGGCTGTCTGGAACCTGGCAGCTTACCAGGGTCACGGACTGCTACTGCGCCGGCGACCCAAACGGCCCATTTGACGAGACGCTGACCTTTACTGACACGAGTTTCTTTTTCAGTAAAGGCGGCAGAATCGAAAGACAAGGCACCTATGTCCTGGACGTCGGCGCCAAGTGCGGTACCACTGAGCTGCTCGCAGTACTCGCCCTCACCGAATCAGGCAACCCGCCTACCTACAAGATACCCTTCGCTGTGGACGGACAAACGCTAGGGCGTGAGGACATTAAGAAATGAGTTATTCATCTAAGCCAATCAAGTGCTGCTCCGATATGCCAGAACGCGAGGAAGGAAACGATGGTCTTCTCGTAGCGGGTGGCCAAGCGGCGATACTGCTTCATGCGTCCGAAAAAGCGTTCGATTTTGTTGCGGTCGCGGTAGGCATTCTCGTCCAGGGGCAGCGGTTGGGTGCGGTTGGGGTGGCTGGGGATGACGGCTTGAATACCGCGTTGAGCGCAATAGGCGCGGGTTTGGTCGCTGTCGTAGGCCGTGTCGGCCACTACCTGGCCCACGTCGAGGCCGTCGAGCAGGGGCAGCGCCTGCGGGCTGTCGCCGGCCTGGCCGGGGGTGGCGAGCAGGCGCACCGCGTTGCCCAGCGACTCGACGCAGGCGTGAATTTTGGTGCTCATCCCGCCCCGGCTGCGGCCGAGGCACTCGGTCTGAGCGTCGCTTTTTTTTGGCCCGCCGCGTGCTGGTGCGCCCGCACGATGGTCGAGTCGAGCAGCACCCAGTCCAGCTCCGGCGCTTGGACGACCTGGAAAAGGCGGCGCCAGACGCCTTTTTCGGCCAGCCGGCGGAAGCGTTTGCGGGCCGTGTCGGACTTGCCGAAGCGTTCGGGCAGGTCGGCCCACGGGCAGCCGGTGCGCATTATCCACACCACAGCGTTGAAAAACAGCCGGTTATCGACGGCCGTCGCCCCGCCATCGGCGGCCTTGCCGGAGAGGTGCGGGGCAACCAGGGCCCAGGTAGCATCAGAAATTTCGTGACGGCGCATGCTGAAAAGTAAATAAGCAGTAAAC
>NZ_JNLX01000108.1 GCF_000715495.1 Hymenobacter sp. IS2118
GGGCGAAGTGCAGCGCATGACCGCCGGTACCGGCATGGCTCACTCCGAATTCAATCGTCAGGACGAGTCCCTGCATCTCTACCAGCTGTGGTTTATTCCGGGCCAGAAGGGGCTGGCGCCCAGCTACGAGCAGAAGGACATTGGTTTCACCAGCGGCAACAAAAACAAGCTGGTGCCCCTGGCCACCGGCCAAAAAGTACTCGAAGACGTGGTGTACATGAATTCGAACAGCACCATCTACTGGTCGAATCTGGACGAGGATAACGAAATAGAATTCAAGACTTTCCCCATTCGTCTCACCTTCATCTACGTGAAGGAAGGCTCGATTTTCGTGAACGGCACCGAGCTTGGCCCCAACGACCAGGCCCGCATGACCAACGACGACGTGGTGCACATCCGCGCCATAAAAGACTCCCAGTTCATTATGATTGACCTGCCTTCGGCCGAATCAAATTACTAAATCAATCAGACTGAGACGAACGCAAAAAAGCCGGGCATTGCCCGGCTTTATTTGCGTTTTGGTCGACTGAGCCGGATATTTTTATAAACCCTAGTACTGTGTTAACTATCTGATTATGAAATAAAAATATTGCAACTATTAGCTGTTAGCTAACAGCTAATAGTTGTATGATATGCCTGCCGAATAGCCGGTTGACTTGCCTATGTTGCGCCCCGAAACGTAAGTGTTGGCGCCCAATACTACGCCAAAGCCTTGGGCCAGAGGACGGTAGAAACTCGCCCCCAAACGGATAAAATTGACACGGGTGGAAGGAAAGAAACCGCTGAATCCATCCTGCGCGATATCAGTGCCGCCGTTTGATTCCTGAAACGAAGCGAAGCCTTCGAGGTAAGTTTTTGGGCCGGCATAGCCAATTTTGGCTTCGCCGACTAGGGCGTTGGGTACTTGCCCGGTGCGCAGGCTGTAGCTTACCTGGCCGGTGGCGAACAAGCCGGAACTGGTTTTGAGGTGGGCAATGCCCGAAGCCGAGTATTTGGTGGCGCGGTTGCCGATGGCAATGATGTAGCCGTAGCCGGTGCTGGTTTGATAGTCGCTAACGGGCGTACTCAAACTCACAACGCCCAACAAATCAAGAATGCTGCTGCCAATCTCGCGGCTGTAGGTTTTGAATTTGAGCAGGCCGGTAACGTCCTGGAAGCCCTGGCGCACGTTGGTGTAGCCCGCCGTGGGAAAGAGGGTATTCAGGTCGCCGACGACCGCGCCGGCGGCCCGGCCTTTCGACTGAATGTACGGCAGGCTGATAACTGCATCAATCTTGTCGCTCAGGCCGTAAGTGGCGTACAGGTTGACCGAATTGACCCGTACCTCCTGAAAAACCGGGACGCGGTCAATGTTATCGGGCGCGAGGTACACGGTTTCGTACCGCTCCGTGGTCCCCGATACCACCACCGAACCGTGGCCTTTGCCGGCCATAAATCCGCTTACCAGGCTTTGCGCCTGCGTTGTAGAAGCCGTGCCCGCCAGAAGTAACGTGCCAAGAAAAAGTGCGGAAATATTTCGCATGGATTTTAACGATAATGAAATAAATTATTTAAAGCAGCCGCTGGACAGAGCAAGAATTTAGGGCTATTCCGGTGGGCATTAAAGCTGCAATCTACGGGGTTGTTTGAGCCGCTGGATTTACCTTAGCGCAATCCAAGTCAATTCTAAGTACGTTTATAGTCAGTGCTTTGGGTTGAGCGCATTAATTAACTCGGCAAACCCTACTATTTACACGATGAAAAATAAATACAGATTATCCACTGCAGTAGTGTTGAGCTTATTCTTGCTGGGCGGCTGCGATAAGAAGGAAGATGTTGACCCTTCAATCACCAGTATTGCCGTTGGCAATCCAGACTTCCAAACCCTGGAAGATGCGGCGTTGCGCGGGAATGTGGCCGTGCTGCTGGGCAACAAAAATCCAAACGACCCGCAGGGGAATTTTACCGTATTCGCGCCCACTAACGCCGCCTTTGCCCGCCTGGGACTGCGCACCGCACAGGACCTGACGGCTCTGCAACAGCCTTTTCTGCGTAGTACCTTGTTCTACCACGTGTTCAGTGGTAGTCTGGCGGGCAATGACCTCACGTCGGGGAGTACTTCGCCCTCCGCGCTGGGGCCGCGGCGGCGCATCATTCAGCGGGCCGATGGCAGCAAGTACGTCAACGGCTCCAAAATTCTGGGCACCGATGTGCGGGCCGCCAACGGGCTGATTCACCCCATCGACAAAGTGCTGCTGGCCACGAACGTCGACGTGCTGACCTCGGCCCTGGAATTGCAAAAGGGAAACGTCTTCGTGAAGCCCGAATTGACTTTCCTCGTGGAAGCCGTGGTGTACTGCAACCTGACCGCAGCCCTGGCCGGTACGGCTACCAGCCCCAAGCTCACTGTTTTTGCGCCTACCGACCAAGCCTTCAAAGATTTGGGCGAAATCCTGGGCGTGCCCCTGAATCAGCCCAGCGACATCCGCAAACTCCCCGTTGCCACGGTGACGGCCGTGCTGCTCAACCACGTAGTGGGCGGCAGCCAGGGCGGAAAATTCACGCCCGAGCTTCCTGAAAACTCCTCCATCGCGTCGGCCGGCGGGGCACCTGTGATGCTGGGCGTATTCAATGACGGTGTGCTCACGGTGAAAGGCAGCGGCAACGGTGCCAATGTGGCCAACATGGTGATTCCGGATGTGCAGTGCCTCAACGGAGTCGTGCACGTTATTGACCGGGTGCTACTTCCCTTGTAAAGAAGCAGTTGTTAGGGACGTGCCGAATTCTGAGAATATTTTTAAGCTAAACAATTAGGCAACTCTTCGCGTTGGTGTGGCAAGGCAATTGTAAGTAAGCAGACCGCATTAAGCGGTATTTAATAAAGCTGTAAATAGTTGAATTTCTGTTGTTTATATCCAGCCTTGGGGCCCTTTGCTTATGAATTTCTACTTATCAAATTAAGTATGCGATATCTGAGCCTGCGCTTTGCTATTTGTGGGGCATTGCTGATTTGGCTGTTGCCCGGCCGGGTGCTGGGCCAGCCGGCTCGCCCGGCAGTCCCGGCCCTGGCCGGCACCTGGAAAGGTCCGTTGGCCATTCCAGGCGGAAGCGTGCCCATTCAGATTGTAATCAGCCAGCCGGCCTCTGGCAAGCTTACCGCCGACCTGGACCTGCCCGCCAAGCGCCTGAACCGGGTGCCTATGCCGCTTACACTCCGGCGCGATACATTGATTTTTTTCGCGCCGCTAGCCGAATCCCGGTTCGTGTGTGTGGCCAGCGCCGATGGCAAGCGACTAAGTGGCATCTGGTCGCAGCCCGGCCTGCGCGTGCCGCTCACGCTGAGCCTTTCCGAAAGCGTAGTGGCGGCACAACCGAACGGCCAGGCAGCGCCTGCGGCTACCACTTACCACACCGAGCAGGTGACCCTCACCAGCCAGCCCGGCCACATAACGCTGGGCGGTACGCTAAGCATTCCCGATGGCGCGGGCCCGTTCCCGGCCGTGTTACTGCTCTCGGACATGGGCAGCCACGACCGCGACTCCCGCGTGGGCGAGTACCGCCTGTTTGCCGCTATGGCGGCGGCTTTTGCCCGTGAAGGCATTGCCGTGCTGCGGCTCGACGACCGCGGCGTGGGCCAGTCGGAGGGCAACGGTTCTCTGGCTACTACTGCCGACCTGTTGCGCGATGCCGTGCTGGGTCTGAGCTACCTGCGCCAGCGGCCCACTGTGGACCCCGCGCGCACCGGGCTCATCGGCCACGGGGAAGGCGGCAATCTGGCCCTGTTGGCCGCAGCACAGCCCGTACCACCCGATTTTGTAGTGACCCTGGCAGCCTCGGGCCTTCCGGGCCTCGACCTGCTGGCCAACCAGGCCGAGCCACTGGCCAGCCCCGCCGACACCGCCCAGGCCGGCGCGGCGCGGCGTCTGGCATGGGCCGGAGTGCTGCAAAGTGCCGCCAAGCTGCGAGCCAGCGGCTCCAACGCCGCCCAGGTAGAAACCTATATCACTCAGCAACGCCTCAAAATTAAAAGTGAGGAGCGTAAGAATGTGGCTGGTACGCTCAAATTCCGGCGCACCATGCTGGAAATTGTCAGCCAGACTTCCAATAACGACCAGGCTCAGGCCATTGTGGTTAATATGCTGCGCCAGCGCTACCCACAGCAAGAACCTGCTGAAGCCCGTAACCGGGCCGCCGAGCTTGTGACGCCGTGGTCACGTTCTTACTTAAAGTTCGACCCGCAGGTGGGGCTAGCCAGGGTGCAATGCCCTGTGCTGCTGCTACACGGCGCGGAGGATGAGGAAGTAAATGCCTCAACCAACCTCGCGGCGCTCGAAAAAGGGCTGAAGAGTAACAAGCGCGTAACCGCGCGCCGCCTGCCCGGCATCAACCACTGGTTCCAAACGCCGGCCTCCGAGCTGCTTCCGAATGCGGATGGCAGCTTCGACCCCATTGTATCGACTCTGATGCTGGATACCGTGCGGGATTGGGTGCGGCAACAGGCCGGAAAGTAGATTCAGGCAGCTACTTACCTGACCCAAGTCGCGAAGTGCCGGAACTTAGCCCCAGCGGGTACGACCCCGCTGGGGCTTTATTTAGTACTCCACAACTTGAATTACATGGTGTACTTGCGGCCCTTGTTCTGGGCTTTCAAATACGTCATCAGGGGCTGGAAATAGTCGACCATGGCGCGGGCCGACAGGTCTTCGCCGGTTTTCTCTTTCAGCACTACGCGCCAGTCGCGGCTGGAGCCGGGGCGCATGATGTCCCGCAGGAAGTCGCCCACTTCCCTGCTACCGTAGTAGTTGGTGGCGTGCGGGTCCTGCTTGAGAATGTTTTTGGCAATGTGGTCGTGCAGCTGGAACAGGATGACGTAGCTCAGGGCGTAGTCGTAGTACTGGGCGGGGTCGTCGTTGATGTGCGTTTTGGTGGCGGCATCCAGGTAGTTTTCGCCGCGGGCGGTGGGCGGCTCAATGCCCTGGTACTGCTTGCTCAGCGCCCACCACCGGGCATTGAGCTGGTCGGCGGGTAGGTTGTCGGCGTAAAAGCTGCTTTCCCATTCGCTCATCACGCCCGAGGCGAAGGGGATGAACACCACGTAGCTCAACGCTTCTTTAAGTAGCTGCTGGGTTTCATCGGTCTTGACTTTCGGGTCAATCAAACCCAGGCCGGCCAGAAAGGGCTTCTGCTTGGCCGCCAGGCCCATCATCGAGCCGATGGCTTCGTGGTAGGCGCGGTTGGCGCCCTGGCGCAGCAGCGGCGGCACCTCGGGGTTGGTGTAGGTCTGGTAGTAGAAAATGTGGCCCAGCTCGTGGTGCGAGGTTTCGTACCATTCGGTGTTGGCCTCCACGCTCATCAGGCTGCGCAGGTCGTTGTTCAGGTCGAGGTGCCAAGCCGAGGCGTGGTTGTTTTTCTTGTAGGTTGCGTCCTTCGGCAGCGGGTACAGGCTGCTTTTCTCATAGAACGAGGCCGGCAGCGCCGGAAATCCCAGGCTCTGATAGAACCGCTCGCCCTGCTTCACCTGCCACTCGGCGCCTTTTTTGGCCAGCACCGCGTCTAGGTTCAGGCCCTTCACGTCTACCATCGAGCCCCAATCCTGGCCCCAGCGGTTGGGTAGCCAGTGGGCGGGCAGGTAGTCGGGCACCTGCTTCACCTTGTATTTGCGGGCCAGCTCATAGCGGGCGTAGGTGTGCAGCTCGCGGTAGAGCGGGCGCAGCTCGGTGTTGATTTTGCGCACCAGCGCCATCATTTCGTCCCGGCTCAGGCCGTAGTCGCTGGCCTGGTAGGTGAAGTAGTCGGAGTAGCCCAGCGCCTGCACGGTTTCGTTGCGCAGCGCGCGCAGGCTGAGCAAGCCGTCCTTCAGCGTCGGGCCAATGGCCTTGCTGCTTTCCCACACGGCCTGGCGCCGTTGCGGGTTGTTTTCCCTGCGCAGCAAATCATCCAGGTCGTTGGTCGTCAACGATTTGCCGGCATATTTGTAGTCAAAGCCGTAGAGCTTTTCCGTCTGTGCCGCCTCGGCTGCGATGCGGCGTTTCACCACGTCGGCCACGGTTTGCGGGTTGTTGGCGGCGTTGTAGAGCGCCGTTTGCAGCTGCTTGGTTTGCAGGTCGGTCAGGTCAGCCTGATGTGCCAGCAGCTCCCTTAGTTTTTCAATGTTTTCGGTGCTGCCCGTGAAAGCCGCCATGCGCTGGTTGGCGCGGGTGGTAGCGCCGGCATTGGCCGTGTCGCCGGGCACGATGCGGGTGTTGGAGCGCCACTCAGCCTCAGCAGAAGCCGTGTACAGCCGCACGTATTCGGCATTGTAGGCGTTCAGAAACTGCTCAGTCTGGGCGCGGTAGTCGGGCGGATTGGGGGCGGCCGGGGGGGCGGTGGTGGCCTGCGCCGTGGCTACGGGCGGCTTTGCGGTGGGCGCGCAGGCGGCCAGCGAGGCCGCCACCAGAATCAAAAGCAGGGGCGTTTTCATGCCGTAAAGAAATGCATTCTGTTGCCGTTTGTCATCCTAAACGCAGCGAAGGACTTTACCACGGCTGAACCAGTCGGTGTTTATCCGTGGTAAAGTCATTCGCAAGCTCAGGATGACAGCAGTTGGGCTACTGCGGCCTGGTCGAGGTGGCATTCCTTGTATTTCTTGCCGCTGCCGCAGGGGCACGCGTCGTTGCGGCCAAACTTGCGGCGGCTGCGCAGCGTCTTAAGCCACTCGCGCGGGTCGGTAGCCAAGCCGAGGAAGCGCTTCTTGGGGTTCTGGCGGAAAGCCCGGCCCAGCAGCTCGTACAACTCGGGGTGGTTTTCCTGGAGCTTTTCGGGCTTCTCGAAAAAATATTCCGTGACCACCGCAAAAAACTCGGCTTCATTGGTAGCGGCGTAGGGGTTGATTTCGGACTTGCCGGCTTCAATGGCCTCTATTTCGCGCTTCATCACGGCGGCCCAGGGTTCGAGCAGCTCCGGCGGCAATGTGGCTTTCGGTATGCCGTCGATTACGCCGTCGGCTTCGTCCAGCATGTGGGCAAATTCGTGGATACCCACGTTTTGCCGGTCCATGCCGTCGCGAAAGCCCTGCTCCAGCGATGCCTTGGAGAGCCGCATGTAATGGTGGTTTTGGAAACCCTGCACCGAGCCCAGCAGCGTGCCTTCCAACGGTTTCACCTCCTTGTTGGGGTTGCCTTCCAGCTTCCAGGCATCGGGCAAAATTAGTACCTCGCCCAAGTTCCGGTACTCCCAATCGGGAAAGCCAAATACCGGAATTATCGCCGAGGCGGCCACGAGCAGCCGCGTGGCATCGTCCACTTCGGTTTGCACGCCCGTGATGCGCGTACTGGCCAGAAACACCTGCGTCTGCTTCTCAAACCGGACTTTCTCGTTCTTGGTCAGGGCAAGGTAAAACGCCACCCGCTCGGCGAGAATCTGCCGCCACGCCGTCGGGAACTCCTCGGCCAGTGCGGCCGTGCGCAGGCGGGTGTCAGCGGTAGCGTACTGATAGAAAAGGTAAATAACGGCGGCCAGAACAGCCAGGGAAATAAGGTAGGGCATGCGCCGATTAAACGGTTTTGAGCGCCAGAAGTTGGTTCAGGGCCGACCACTAGAATCAGAATTTTACCAAATAATAGCCCCGCCAATGAGTTGCTTGTGCTAAAGTAGGGGCAGATGCGCCGCCAGCTTCTCTCGCAGCAGGGCAATGAGTGCACTGTCGCCAAACTGGTACTTATCCGGAATGCGCAGTATCACCACGGGCTTGCCGGCCAGCGCATCCGCAAATTTTTCCCGGATTTTGTCGGCGTGCCGGCGCTCCATCACGAAGATGATTTCGGCCCAGCTCAGATGGCCGGCCGTCACGCGCACCCGCGCGCCCGGCTCCGTGCCGGCCGAGCGCGCTTCGTAGTGCAGATGGTCCTTAAAAAGCTGCTCGGCCGTGAGGCTACGTGTATGGTCCCGGTGTATGGGGTAGTGGGTCGCGGGTTGGGTCGCGGTGAAAGATAGTAGGATTTTTTTGCCATTCGGCGCAAATAAACTCGTGCGGCGTCAGCCCCTTCAACCGCTTGAGCCGCTTGGCGTAGTTGTAAGCCACTAAAAAGGTCTGCAAATGACTGTCCAACTGTGCCGTCGTCTCGTAATGGAAGCGCTTAATCGTGGCCTCCTTTACCGTGCGATTCAGGCGCTCGACCTGGCCATTGGTCCAGGGGTGGGCGGGCTTGGTGAAGCGCTGCTCGATGCCCCACTCGTCGCAGAGCTGCCCGAAAGGATGGCGACCGACTTGGGTGTAGTGGGGCAGGTTGCGAAACTGAATACCGTTGTCCGTCAGTAGCTTATGCACCTTGTAGGGAATCTGTGGCAAGACGCGCCGCAAAAAGTCCGTGGCAATGGCTTGCGTGGCCTGCGGCTGCAACTCGGCGAAGGCCAGCTTGCTGGTGCGGTCAATCGCAACAAAGAGGTACTGCTTGCCCTCTTCCGTTTGCACTTCGGCAAAATCGACGTGCAGGTAGCCTAGTGGGTAGGCCTTGAACTTCGCTTTACCCACCCCTGCCGCCGGCTCGTCGACCGGGGGTAAACGACTGATATCTTGGCGTTTCAAGCACCGATGCAGGGCCGAACGGCTTAGGTGGGGAATCGTTTCCTGCAAAGCATAGAGGCAGTCATCAAGCGGTAGCAACGTATGCTGCCGGAAGAGTACAATAGCTGCCTCTTCAACCGGGGTGAGCACCGTGGAGGCTGGTTTGGGGCCGCGCACGGCCTCTTCCGTGCTGGTGCGCCGCCGCCATTTGCGCACCGTGCCGGCCGTGAGACCCAAACGCTTGGCTAGCGTTTGTACGCCTTCTGTACTTTGCTGGATAAGGCGCCGAGTTGCCGGCGTTGTGGTGGCGCAGCCATGTGGTACTTTTCCCATAGGTTTGTCCGAAAGATACGCCACAACGCTGCTTGCCCATCCCCTGGGACTATACA
>NZ_JNLX01000109.1 GCF_000715495.1 Hymenobacter sp. IS2118
CCGACTCGTATTAACGAGTTCTGTGTATTCGTGTTACGCTTGTAATTGCTGCTCCTCACATCACTGTGAGAAGCCCTTACTATTTGTCTTTTCCAAACATTCAAAGAACGTGTATCAGCCCAGTTGGCGTGATAGTGTGGCTGTTAGCAGCCGGTGTTTCTTACTTTCAAATCCCTTTCTTGCGATTGGGAGTGCAAAGGTAAGCAGAAGTTTTTACCAGACAAGCGAAAGAGAAAATTTATTTTTTCAGTGCGCTTAACTTGCGGCGAGTGGCACTCGGTTAGTGCGATTCGGGGTGCAAAGGTACGAGGATTTTTCGATTTGCCAACTTGATTTTCAACTTTCGTTGCGGTTGTCAAGTGAGCTTTCGAAGCCGTGAATCCGATTGATTCTGGCGGGGTGCAAAGGTAAGGGGCTTTTTTTAGGAACCAATGGGTTGCGCAAATAAACCTTGTTGCTTCTTCGCTGGCTAGCTGATTACTCACGCTAAAATGTTATTAGGCAACTGAATGAAGCATTCCGATTTTATTCGAGTTAACGGCCGCCAAGCCAGCTCTGAGGATTTAGGTTGGACGAGTTGTGCCATACCTGGAACTGCACTTCTGAAGTGCCTTCGCTATCGGTGGCGACTACACCGATGACTTCTTTGGCGCTTACACGCTGGCCCTCATGCACGTTAACAGATTTCAGTTTGGCATAGACCGTGAAGAAGTCTCCGTGCTGAATCATAACAATGGTATTCATACCCGCGATGTTGGCAATGGTTAGCACTTTGCCATCGAAGCAGGAGCGGACGGATTCGCCGGCGCTGGTTTGGATGTCGATGCCGCGGTTTTCTACGGTTACGTTTTTCAGGACGGGGTGAGGATGGCGGCCAAAACGCTGGCTGATGAACCCGCGACTGACGGGCCAGGGCAACCGGCCTCGGTTCCCGGAGAAGGAGGAAGATAGCAGCGCTGACTCCGGGGTGAGGGCAATACGTACGGCGCGGCGGTCGGCGGCTGATTCGGCGGCTGTTTCGGGCGCATCCGATTCGGGCGCTGCGGTCGCGGTTGCATTCTCATTGTCCGAGTCGGCACGAGTGCGGCCCGTGCTTCGTGCGGCAGCGCTGCGCCGGGCCGCCAGCTCGGCCTGGCGACGGGCGGCCAGGCGGGCAACACGGGCGGCACGGGCAATTTCTTCCCGAACCCGCTGGGCAATCAGGTTATCTAGCTGCACCACGGCGCGACGGCGTTGCTCTAGCTCCTGGCGCAAGCCCTGCTCCTGCTGGCTGAGCTGCTGCACGATTTGGTCTTCTTTGGTTTTTAAGGTCAGCAGGCTCTTGTTTTCGCTCAACTGGGTATTGAGCAAGCTGCTTTTGCGCTGCTGCTGCTTGGTGAGGCCCGTGAGCTGCTGGTGCAATTGCTGCTGGGTGCCCATGATGCGCGCGGCCTGGCGCTGGCGCTCTTCGGTATACTGCCGGATGTAGCGCAGCCGCAGAGACAGTTGATTGAATGAATCGGACGCGAACAGAAACATGAGCCGATTGAACCCGTTTGCAGTTTTAGAAGCGGTATAGAGCAGGCGGGCGTATTCGGCCTTTAGCTCCCGCAACGTTTTTTGGGTTTGCAGCACGCGCTGGGCCGTTTGCTGCACATTGCTTTCAATGCCCCGCAACTGGGTCGAAATCCCCTGAATGACTTGTTTCTTCTCGGTCAGCTTTCCTTTAATAAGGTTGAGCTGGCCCAAGCTTACTTTCTTCTTCTCCTGGGTTTGGTTCAGCTGCTTGCTGGTTTTCTGAATCTGACGCAGGTTGGCAAGGCGCTCGCGCTCCAGTTGGGCTTTGCTTTTGGGAGCGCGACGGGCAGGCGGGCGGGTAGCGGGCCGCCGGGCTTTGGAGGTACTGGTTTTAGCGGGCTGCTTTTTTTGGCGCTGCTGCGCCGTAACCGGAAGAGCCAGCCACAGAATTAGCAGGCACGACAGCCACCAAGCCCCACGCCCATGCCAGAAACAAGGGCGGCCCAAGTTCTTTATTACTGATTCAGTCGTGTTTTCCTGTTTATTCAAAGTCTGCCGTTCTAAAGCTGCTACCTAGTTCTGCCGCTTGTAGCCTTTGGGCACGGTGAACGGAAAGGCTAGCCGTTCGCGGCCGGCATTCACTTTGGTGAAGTTAATGGCAGCCGTGACTACGCCCGCAGACGGCTGCTGGGCCTGAATGAACGTGGCGTGTGCAAACATCAGCGTGGGCTGTTCATCCAGGGGGCGAAAATCGGTGTAGTCAACCGTTAAATTCCGCTGCATACCGGTGTCGCTCACTTTTAGCTGCTGCACGCGACCGGTGCCGCCTTGCAGCAGGCGTTCGATTATGACATCGGCCAACGGATACGTGACGCGCTGGCGGCCGTTATCCTCTTCGGTTACTTTGGGGGTGATGCCCGTGGGCGCCGGCAGGTAGTCGCCGAGGAGCAGGGCCTGCATCTGTTCAAACGTGATGGGCACGTTTAGCAGCTTGCTCAAATAGTCGTAGCCACCCGAGAAGTAGGTTTTTTCCAGGCGATTCAGCACTAACACCGAGTCGGGGGTGAGGACGGCCCGCACGCCTTCGATGCCCACCAGCGAGGCCGACACCCAAATAATACTGTCGCGGCGTACGCGCACCGCCAAGTTGGCCCCTTGCTGGCTGCCTTTCATAGTTACCTGGGCCTTGCCTTTCGCGCTCAGAAACAAGAACGATGTGTTGACCGCCCGGACTGCCGGCTCCGCTATCGGGGTGGAAGTGCCGGGGCCGGTAGTTGAGCCGGTGGGAATGGCCTTGCGGGCGCAGCTTCCAACCAGTAGCCCCAAGGCCAACAGTAACGTTACTTTATTCATAGAGTTTGCGGTCTTTCAGTTTGCGCTCCAGCAGGCTTGAGGCCAGACCGGCTTTGCGGGCCCGTTGCCATTGCGCCACGGCTTCTTCCGGCTGCCCAAGCTGGTAGAGCACGTCGCCATAGTGCTCAATCACGGAAGCGTCTTTGGTGGTTTTCAAGGCTCTTTCCAGCGCGGTTTTGGCGCCGGCGTAGTCCTTCAGCTTATATAGGACCCAGGCGTAAGTGTCGAGGTAGGTGTCGTTGTCGGGAAACTGCCGCACTACTTTGCCCGACATCTGCTTGGCTTTTTCAAGCTTTTCGCCCCGCAACGATAGGAAGTAGCTGTAATTGTTCAGTACCTGAATGTTGTTGGGGTCGCTCTGCAGCGCGGCTTCGTAGGCCGCGTCCGATTTGGCGTAATCCTTCGTTTCGTGGTAGGCGTCGCCCAGCTGCGCATCGAACTGGCCCAGCAGCTCCGGGTTGCTCATCACCAGCTTACGGCCGTACTCCAACGCTTTTATTCCTCTTTGGGGACGCTTTTTCAGCAAGTTGGCCACGCCATTGTAGAACCAGAGCGACGATTGGTTGGGGAAAAGCTCCAGTGCCCGGTCGGTATGCGCCAGCAGCGAATCGGTTTGATTCAGCTCCGAATCGATAAACACCACCTGCTGCCAAATTTGGAATTTGGAATTATCATAGCGCAACGCTTTGAGATACAAGTCGCGCGCTTCTTTTTTGCGGTCGGTATGAATGTGAATATCGCCGGCCATCGCATAGGCCTTCGCTTCCTTGGGGTAGTTTTTGATGGTGGCCGCGGCCAAATCCCGACCCAGCTGGTTCACCGATTCTTTGGGACTGGGCAGCTGCTTGCTGTAGCCCACCAGAATGCGAATCCGCTCGTCGATGTCCAGAGCCGGGCTGGCGAAAGCCAGCTTTAGCTGCTCGGCTGCCTGTTCGGGCTGCCCCTTCTGACGGTATACTTCGGCCAGAATCATGTGGGCCTGGGGGTTCTCGGGGTCGGCGCGGAGGGCTTGCTCGGCCACCCGCACCGCATCGGGCAGGCGGTTGTTGCTGGAGTACATTTCGGCCTGCGCCAGCACGTAGCGGGTTTCGTTGGGGTTGGCCCGGATGAGCTTCTCGCCCTCGGCCAGGGCAAGCTCCAGCTTGTTCTGCTTGAGGTAAATCTGTTGCTTCTTGAAGGAAATCTCGTCTACCTGACCAAACTCCTTTTCGGCCAGGTCCAGCGTGTTCAGGGCCTCGGGCAGCTTGTTCTGAGCCAGGTACAGGTCGGCCAGGTTAAACAGGTAGCTGCCCGAATTCGGCACTTGCTTGATGAGCGTGGCGTAGGTTTTGGTAGCGCCATCGTACTGCTTTTGCCGCATTTGAATATCGGCCAGCAGCAAGTAGTAATACGCATTCTGAGCATCGAGCCGCACAGCCGCATTGGCATAGTTCGAGGCATCGCGCAGGTTGCCGCTCAGCAGGTTGGCCTCCGCTATCTTGTAGTTGATGGCCGCGTTGTCCGGGCTCAGGGCGTAGGCGCGCAGCAGCTGTTCCAGGGCTTTGGTGTAGTCTTCCAGCAGCACGTACTTCACGCCATCCACAAACAAGGCTTCGGTGTGCTCGCGCTCGCGCTCCGACAGTGGTGGCGCGGCGGCGCGGCGAATGCGGGCTTCGGCCAGCTTCTTGTCGAGCTCGCGCTGCTCTTTTTCCAGGGCGCGCTCTTCTTTGCGCGTCAGCCGGGCCGGCGAACCGGCCGCCTCCTTGGTGGGCTGCGCGTAGCCAATGGCCGCGAGCCCTAACCAAAACCACAGACTAAGAACAAGTTGACGCATATAAAATAAAACCGGACACGGGGCCCGGCTCGCAAAATTACGGGTAATAATGCCCAACGACGCGACCCTCCGCAGAAGGCCGCGTCGCTGTAACGCATTTACGACCAAAAATGTCACACCCGCAACTGGTTATAATCGCCGAGGCTCAGGTCGTCGGGCGTGCCGGTTACGGTGGCAAAGTTGCCAATCATGGAGTTGGTGATAACGGCATTGAGCACCGAGGCCGACTGTTGCACGATGGAATTGGACAAGCGCGAGTCGCGCACATTGGCGTGGTCGCCCAGCGACACGTGCGGCCCCACCACCGAATCGGTGATAATGGCGTTTTCGCCGATGTACACCGGCTCGATGATGACCGAGTTGGTGATTTTGGCCGAGGTCGAAACCAACGACTCGCCCCGCTCCTTGAGGTACTCCAGGTAGCGCTGGTTGGTGAAAACGGTAGCGTCCTTGTTGCCGCAGTCCAGCCACTCGGTTACGCGGCCGGGCACAAACACGGTGCCTTTGTTCTTCATGTTTTCGAGAGCATTGGTGAGCTGATACTCACCTTTGTCCTTGATGTCGTTGTCGAGCAGGTATTGCAGCTCACTGCGCAGGTATTCGCCGTCCTGGAAATAATAGATGCCAATGATGGCCAGGTCAGACACGAATTCCTGGGGTTTTTCCACGAACTCGGTAATCTGGCCCTGCTCGTTCAGCGTCACTACGCCAAACGGTTTGGGGTCTTCCACCTGCTGCACCCAAATGGTGCCGGGCACCGATGAATCCAGCGTGAAATCCGCCTTAAACAGCGTGTCAGCGAACGCCACCACCACCGGGCCGCTCAACGACTCTTTGGCGCACAGAATGGCGTGGGCCGTGCCCAGCGGCTCGTCCTGGTACACGATAGTGCCCTTGGCGCCCACCGATTCGGCAATTTTCACCAGGCTTTTCTCCACCGCATCGCCAAACCGGCCGATGATGAAGGCCACTTCTTCCACCTGGTCGCCGCAGACCTTAGCAATGTCTTCCACGAGGCGCTGCACAATGGGCTTGCCCGCAATCGGAATCAGAGGTTTGGGAACGGTGAGGGTGTGGGGGCGCATGCGCTTGCCCATGCCGGCCATTGGAACGATGATTTTCACAGTGGTTTGGTGTTAGTGGTTAACGATTAGAGGTTAATGGTTAACGGTGGATGATGGAAGCGGAATTACCCACTAACCACTTACCGCTAACCACCAACCATTACTTTTTTCCTGTACTTCCATACCCGCCCGCGCCGCGTTGGGTTACGCTGAGCGCCTCGGCGGGCTGCCAGGAAATGGTTTCGTGCTTGGCAACTATCAGCTGGGCAATGCGTTCGCCGTCGTTCACCACAAAGGGCTCGTTGGATAAATTCACCAGCAGCACTCGGATTTCGCCTCGGTAGTCGGCGTCAATCGTGCCCGGACTATTCACAATACCGATACCGTGCTTCACCGCCAGGCCGCTGCGGGGCCGCACCTGCGCTTCGTAGCCCACCGGAATTTCCAGGCTCAGGCCCGTAGGAATCAGGCGCCGCTCCAGGGGGCCCAGCGTTACCGGGCCATCGACCAGGTTGGCGCGTAGATCGAGGCCGGCGGCGTGGGGCGTTTGGTATTCGGGCAGCGGGTGGCGCGAGTGGTTGATAACGGGGATTTGCATGGTCGGGCAAATATAGGGTTTCGACACCCCAACCCCTAGCCCCTGCCTGCGGAGGGCCTAATGGCCGCCGCCCGGGGCCGCTCTACTACGTACAGTGCCAGCAAAAAAGCTGCCGTGAGCCCGGCGTGCCACACATGGCGCGGCCACCAGCCGGCGGGCTGCACCCACCAACCCAGGGCCACGAGCCCGGCCGCGCCCAACAGCCACAGCCCCAGCCGCAGCGCCGGGTAGGGCACCGGAAAGTGCCGCTCGCCCAGCCGCCAGCACAGCACCGCCATCATAAAGTAGACGGCCAGCGTGGCAATGGCGCAGCCCAGGTAGCCCAGCACCGGAATCAGCAGGAAGTTGAGGGCGATGGTGAGCACCGCGCCGCCCACCCCGATGTAGGTGCCGTAGTAGGTTTTATCGGTGAGCTTGAACCAGACCGACAGATTGTAGTACACGCCCAGAAACAGGTTGGCCAACAGCAGAATGGGCACCACCACCAGCCCTTGCCGGTACTCCGGCCGCTGCAGAAACAGCTGCCCAAAATCTTCCACATTCAGGCTAATACCCACAAAAATCACGGCGCAGCACAGCGTAAACCACTTCAGAATCAGGGCAAACGTGGCCGGCGAGTTTTTGTCCTCGCTCTGAGAAAAGAAGAACGGCTCGGCCGCGTATCGGAACGCCTGAATGACCAGCGTCATGAAAATACTGAGCTTGTAGCAGGCGCCGTAAATACCCGCCGCCGTCAGGCTGCTCTGGCCGGGGTAAAAGCCCTCGGGCAGCCAGATGGGCAGCAGAATCCGGTCCAGCGTTTCGTTCACCATGCCCGCCAGGCCCATGAACATGAGCGGGTAGGCGTACTTCAGCAAGGGCCGCAGCGGCTCCAGATTCAGGCGGAAACGGAAATCCAGCAGCTCGCGCCACAGCAGCAGCAGCGTGAAGCCACTCGCCACCAGCGTCGAGATAAACACGTAACCCACTCCCAGCGCGGGGTTGTAGAACGTGGCCACCAGCGGCTGCAGGCCGGACAGCAGCTTGCCACTGGCTACGGCGGGACACAGCAGCAGGAAAAACACGTTGAGCGCCACCGTGGCCAGAATGTTGGCCAGCTTGATGGCGGCAAACTTGCGGGCCTTGTTTTCCAGCCGCAACCGGGCAAAAGGAATGGCCGACAGCGCGTCGAAGCCAATAATCAGCGCCATCCACACGCCGTACTGCTCGTTGCCGGGCGGAATGCTCAGCAGCGCCAGCAACGGCTTGGCCAGCAGCAGCAGCACCGCCGTGAGCCCGGCGGTACTCACCAGCAGCAGGCTCAGCACCCGGTCGTACAGCTCGCGGCGGTCCGTTCCCGGCCGGTTGGCAAAGCGGAAATACGTGGTTTCCATGCCGTAGGTGAACACCACGTTTAGGAACGACACGTAGGCGAATATCCCCGTCACGATGCCGAACTGCGCCGCCGCGAACACGCGCGTGTACAGCGGCGTGAGCAGGTACGAGAACACCCGTCCCACAATGCTGCTCACGCCGTAGATGGCGGTTTGTGACGCCAGTTTTTTGACTACACTCATCCAAAAGAAATTAAAAATTTAGAATTAAAAATTAAAAATTGACCCGCTTGACGGAAGTGCTACAGACTTTCCGCTGATTTTTAATTTTTAATTATTCATTTTTAATTCTCTTCATTTCCCCGTGAATACGGCCGCCCGCTTCTCCACAAACGCCGTCGTGCCTTCCTTGAAATCGTCGCTTTCAAACGCCCGCCCGAAGGCTTTCGCTTCGGCCTCATAGCCGTTGGTGTCCTTGGCGTAGTGCGCATTCACGCATTCGAGCACCATGCCCACGGCCAGGGGCGCCTTACCCAGAATTTTGCCCAGCAGCTGCCGGCAAAACGCGAGCAGCTCAGCCTGCGGCACCACGTGGTTCACTAAGCCCAGGCGCAGGGCCTCGTCGGCCTTCACCATATCGGCCGTGAGCAGCAGCTCGATGGCCTTGCCCTTGCCGATGAGCTGCGGCAGACGCTGGGTGCCACCGTAGCCGGGCAGCACGCCCAGGTTCACTTCGGGCTGGCCAAAACGGGCGTTGTCCGAGGCCACGCGCATGTGGCAGGCCATGGCCAGCTCGCAGCCGCCGCCCAGCGCGAAGCCATTCACGGCCGCCACCACGGGCTTGGTGCTTTCCTCAATCCGGCAGAAGGCTTCCTGCCCGCGCTCGGCCGCGCGCTGGGCCTGGGCGGGCGTGAGGGCGGCCAGCTCGGCAATGTCGGCGCCAGCCACGAAGGCTTTTTCGCCGCTGCCCGTCAGAATCACACCGCGCACCTCGGGCTCGTCGAGGGCCTGCTGTATGGCCGCGCCAATCTCTTCGATGGTAGCGGCGTTCAGGGCGTTCAGCTTGCTGGGCCGGTTAACGGTGAGGGTGAGGATGCCGCTGGCGGCGTCCAGCTCATAAAGCAGGTTTTCGTAGGAAGCAGACATGACGGAGAAAAGGGCCTGAATGAATTGGTGCGGCCAAAGATAGCACTCAGCCTTTGGGAGGCAGGCAGCACCCGCCGCTTAGCTCAGGGCGCGCGCCAGTGGTATTTCATATCGTGCAATTCAAATCACTGGGCCAGTTTTTTATTCGGTTGGCGGCCGAAGCAAATGGGATATGTATTTATTTCCCTAGATTTCGCAGCTTGCTCATTTTTCATTACTTACCCCTTTACCCCTGCACTTATGGGTTTTGTTTCCGAATTCAAAGAGTTCATCTCCAAAGGCAACGTCCTGGACCTGGCGGTCGGCGTCATCATTGGCGCGGCGTTTGGCAAAATCGTCACTTCGCTCACCGACGACATCCTCATGCCCGTTCTGAGCCTGTTCACGGGCGGCATCGACTTCCAGAACATGTTCATCACCCTCGACGGCAAGTCCTACACTACGTTGGAAGAAGCCAAGAAAGCCGGCTCGGCCGCCATTGCCTATGGCAACTTCATCAACGCCATTATTTACTTCCTTATCATTGCTTTCGTCATTTTTTGGGTGGTGAAGCTAGCCAACCGCATGACCAAAGCCCCCGTGGAAGTGGTAGCCGTGCCCGCCCCACCCACCACCGACCAGCAGCTGCTAATGGAAATCCGGGATTCGCTGCGCACCAACCGCAGCTAAAGCGCCTTTGCCGTTCAGCATGAAAAAACCGCTGTCCACCGAGTTGTGGGCAGCGGTTTTGTTACTTTTAGCTCAAGTATTCATTTTATTGGGGGTAGATAAATTGCCGAATCAAAATAAGTTGCGAAATTTGCTTTCTCTTCACTGCTGACGGTTATTGTCAACCCGTTGCATTGAACTACCCTTGCCGCTCATCCGTTGGGCAGCCATACTTCCTCCTCTTCACTCGTCGTCGAATATGAAATTTTTGCTCGCTGCTACGCTCCTGAGCGGTCTAAGCCTGATTGCCGTGGGTAATGCCGCCGCCCAGTCGGGCCCCGCATTCCCCACGCCCGGCCAAAGCAATAGCGAAGCGACAGCCCGGCGCACCACCGGCAACAACGCCGACGAGCTGGCCCGCAACCAACGCCGCGCCGCCATGACGCCCGACCAAATCAAGCAGGACCAGCAAATGGAGCTGCTGCAAGCCCGCACGGGCAACACCAGCTTCGGCCGCAATGGCTCGCCCGACCGGCAGCTGGATTCCGACCGTAGCGGCCGCGGGTTTATGTTGCGCAAGTACAAAGCCAAGAAAGGATTTTCGGAGCTCAAGCGCGGCACGAGCCGCTCAATGGTAGGCGCTTCCAATCCTCCCGGCAAGCCACTGGTGCATAAGAACAAACGCAAGCGGTTTTGGCTGTTCTAGCGCGACAGCGTTGACTACCCCGCTGTAAAAGCCAAAAGCCCTTCCGACCTCATGGTCGGAAGGGCTTTTTTACGCTGTCACCCGTTTAAGTAGTTGTGCGTAAGGTCAGTTACTCAGCTTACCGGGTTCAGGCTTTTTCTATTCGCAGAAAGCCCTGGGAAAGCCCTGCCGCAGCGCGGCAAGGCTTTCTTGGACGCTACTCGCGCAGCAGGCGCAGCGTGGCCTGGCCCGTGGCCGTGCGCAGCCGCACCAGGTACACGCCCGTGGCCACGTTGCTCAGGTCGAGGGTTTCGCGGAGCAGGCCGGCCCGGGGCTGGGCCGTGAAGCGCCGCACCGTTTGGCCAAGCACTGAGGTCAGCTCTACTTCCACGGGGCCCGTCACACCGGCCAGTTCCACGGTGGCCGTGTGCACGGCCGGGTTGGGGTACACCCTGGCGTTTGCTAGCAGCGTGGCGCTTTGGGTGGCCGTCACGCGCTGCTGGAACCAGAGGAAGAAGCGCTGGCCCGTGAAGCTGGCGTTCATGCTGAAGGCGTAGCTTGGGTTGAGGCTAAGGTTGTGACGCTGGCTCAGGGCCTGGTCTTCGAGCCAGATTTCGGTGCCGGCGGGCAGGTTCAGCAGCTCGGGCGCGCTCAGAGTATATGCCCCGGTCTGGCCCACGCGCACGCCCAGCGGAATGCTGGGCGTTTGCCGCACGCTGGGCAGGCCGTTGATGCTCAGGGCCAACGGGCCGGCCTGGCTCCAGAGCGTGGGCAGCCCCCCACCGTTGAGCTGCACCTTGTAGGCATCGTGCGCGGCTGTGAAGTCCGCTGTCGCGGCCGGATCGAAGTGAATCACGGCTTCATCGGCCTGGCCGGCGGAATTGCTCAAAAGCAGCCGCACCAGCGGGGCAAGGCCGCCGCTACTACCCCGCGCAAACACGGGATTGACGTAGGTGCTGGGCCGGGCCGCAGTAGGCAGCACCAGCGCCGACGCATCGGCGGTGGCCCGCACGAAGAAGCCCTGCATGGCCGCCACATCTTTAGTACCGCCATTGGTGCCGATGCCGGGCTGGCCGGGCGTGGCGTTGGGCAGGTAGCTGCGGTAGGTGCCGGAGTACGGCCCATTGGGCACGAACACATACAGGGCACGGTTCACGCCCGCCGCGGCGGGCACCAGGTCCCAATCCAGAGGCGAGGGGAAAGGGTTGCCCAACAAGTGCCAGCCCGAACTGACAAAGGCGCCCCGGCTCAGGGTCAGATTCACGTCGGCGCTGCTCAGCGCGCCCGTGAGGTCTACGGTGGTCGTCGGGGCCGTTTGGGCAGTGTAGCCCCGGCCGGGCACCAACAGGTCGGTGGCCAGCGGCACCATCCAGCCGCGGTCAAACTTGTCGAGCAAGCCGGAGCTGAGGCGCGTTTCGTCGTACTTGAACAGCGTGGGGAACGGCGTGGCGCTGGTGCCCGTCGTGTTGTAGGCCGGGTTCAGGTTGAAGACCGGCAGGTCGTCGGCAAATTCCTGCACCGTAGTAGTGCCCAGCTGCATTGGCGAGCTGTAGTGGCGGTAGCCCGTGCCCGTCGCGTTATTTATAAAGCGCTCCATCGTGGCGCGGCCCGTCACGAGGCCACCGCCGCTGGGGTTCACCACCATTGCCGTACCGCCGGCATCGGAGCGCAGGGTGAGGAAGGCCGCCGAGGCCAGGTTACCAGCCGGCAGGGTCAGCAGCCGGCGCACGGCCAGCGAACTCCGCAGCGTAGCGCCGGCCGGGTTGTTCACCGTCAAATCAAAGAGCACCGTGTTGCCGCTGCCGCCCAGGGTTTGGGCGGCGGTGCCGGCCAGCGTCAGCACACTACTGCCAGCGGCTAAGGTGCCGTTGTTGAGCAGGTTGCCGGTGAGGCTGAAGCCGTTGCCCAGCGTGAGCGTGGCCCCGCTATTAATGGTCAGGTTGCGGGCCGCCGGCACGGGGCCGGTGGCTGGCAATACCGGATAAGTACCCATGCCGGCGGGGATGCTCACGTTGCTGGTGGACGTGGGCAACTGACCGCAGCTCCAGTTGCCAGCGTCGAACCAGCTGCTGTTGGCAGCTGCCCCGGTCCAGGTGAGCAGGCTGGCATCGGTCACGGCGATGTTTTGCGCGTTGGGCGTGCCCGTGGTGGCGGGCATGGAGGCCACCACCCGCACGCGGTAGCCAGCGCCGGGCGGCGTAGCGGCCGGAATGCTGGCCCGCACGATGCCGCCACTGGCATCGCTGCTCAGCAAGGTGCCGAGCAGCGGCGCGTTAGCCGCAAATACGCCCGCCGCGTCCGAGAGCTGGATTTGGAATTGGTTGCCCGCCCCAAAGCCGGCCGTAGTGGCACTGAAGGGCACGTCCAGGGTCTGCCCCTGGCAGTAGCTGGCCGGCGATACCACACCCGTAACGATGCCCAACGGGGCGGGCTGGTTCAGGCGCACGCTCACGGTGGCATCGACGAAGTTGGTTGCCACTAGGTCGATGTCGCCGTCGTTGTCCACGTCGCCGGTGGCCAGTACCTGGCCCGAGTTGCCGATGGCCAAATCCTGCGCGGCTCCGAAGGTGCCGGTGTCGTCGTTGAGGCGGCGGCTCACCGTGTTATCGTCGCGGTTAAGCACCAGCAGGTCGAGGTCGCCGTCGCCGTCCACATCGGCCAGGGCCACGCCACGGGAGTTAGCCCCGCAGGGCACGGTGCCGCCGCTAAGTACGCCGCCGCCATTGTTGAGCAGGATGCTGACCGTGTTGGCGCTGGCGTTCACGGCCACCACGTCCACGTCGCCATCGCCGTCGAGGTCGCCCAGGGCCAGCTCGCGGGTGCCGCTGCTGCCGCCGCCGCCGCCGCCCAGGCCGCTGGGGTCGGCAAAGGTGCCGGCGCCGTTGTTGAGGCGCACGGCCACGCCGCCGGTGGTGCTGCGCGTGGCCACGGCATCGAGGTCGCCGTCGTTGTCCATGTCGGCCAGGGCCAGGCCAAACGGCCCGCTGCCGCTACCCATGCTCACGGTTGCCAGCCCGCTGAAGGCTCCGCCGCCATCATTGAAACGGATGCTCAGGGTATTCTCGCCGAGGTTTGTCGCCAGCAAGTCGAGGTCACCGTCGCCGTCCACGTCGCCCAGGGCCACCTGAATTATGCTCAAGCCGCTGCCTACTTCCGTCACAATTGGGAACGTGCCCGCGCCCGCGTTGCGGGCTACGCTCACGGTTCCATCCAGCGCATTGGCGGTCACAAAATCCAGGTCGCCGTCGCCGTCCACGTCGCCCACGGCCATCGTGCGCGGGCCGCGGCCTACGGGCACTTCCGCGCCGCTGCCCGCAAAAGCCCCTGCGCCGGTGCCCAGGCGCACACTCACCGAGTTAGCGCTGTTATTCGCCGTCAGCAGGTCGAGATTGCCGTCGCCGTTCACGTCGGCCAGGGCCACGCCAATAGCGCCTGCCCCCACCGGCACCGCGTCCGTGCCAGTAAAAGTGCCGCTGCCGCCGGTAGCGGCCATCGTGAGCTGGTACACCTGGGGCCGGGCCGTGGCCCCATTAGTACCCCGGATGGTGGCCGGCACGCTCACGCGCACCACTTCGCCGGGCCGGAAATCGGTGGTGGGGTTGAAGGTGAGCACGGCCCCGCTGGCCGAGGCCGCACCGGAGCGGCGGCCCCCGGCTTCGGGGGCCAGCACCCGCAGGTTGGCGGCGGTGGCGGCGTTCACGGGCTGGTCGAAGGTGAGGCCCAGGTTGGTGGCCGGGGCGCTGGCCAGGGCGTTGCGGGACGGGGCCAGGGCGGTCAGGGTCATGGAAGCCGTGAGGGTGAAGCTGCCGGCCGAGGTGCCGGTGCCGCTGTTGGTCGTCACGCTGATGGGGCCGCTGGTAGCGCCCGGCGGCACCACCACGCTCAGGCCGGTGGCCGAAGCCACGGCCAGGCCGGTCGTGGCCGTGCCGTTGAAGCGCACGGTGGTCGCGCCCAGAAAGTTGGTGCCCGTCAGGGTCACGCTGGTGCCCACGCCGCCGCTGGCCGGGGCGAAGGCCGTGATGGTAGGAGCAGCCTGGTTGTGATACACGACCAGCAGCCCCCCCTCAAGCAGCACAAAGTCGAGGTCGCCGTCGCCATCGGCATCGCCCAGGCTCAGCCCCTGCGGACTGGCCCCGCAGGGCGTGGTGGCTACGGCAAAGCTGCCGGCCCCGTCGTTGCGACACACGCTGAACGAAGGCCCGGCCGCCCCGTTGTTCGTCACAAGCAGGTCCAGGTCACCGTCGCCGTCAATGTCGCCCGCCTTCACGTCGGAAGGCCCCGAACCGGTGCTCACGGTGCTGCCGCCGCCGAAGGCGCCGGTCCCGTCGCCCAGCCGGACACTCAGGTCATTACTGCCCAGGTTAACCGCCGCCAGGTCCAGGTTCCCGTCGCCGTTGAGGTCGGCCAGGGCCAGGTCGAAGGGCGAGCTGCCCACGCTCACCGCGCCAGTGCCGCTAAAGGTGCCGCTGCCGTTGTTGAGCCGGACGCTCACGGTTCCCGCCGTGAGGCGGCTGCCCACCAGCAGGTCGAGGTCGCCGTCGTGGTCCACGTCGGCCAGGGTCGGCCCGATGGGGAAGCCCGCCGTGGCCACGTCCGGGGCGCTGGTGAAGCCCGTGCCGCTGCCGTTGTTGAGCCGGACCTGCACCACGCCGGGGCTCACGTCGTTGGCAATTATCAGGTCGAGGTCGCCATCACCGTCCACATCCCCGGTCGTCAGGCTTCGGGGCGTACTGCCCACGTTCAGCGTCGTGCCGATGCTGAACGTGCCGCTGCCATTGTTCAGGGCCACGCTCACGGTGTTGGCGGTGGTGTTGGCGGTGGCGAAGTCCAGGTCGCCGTCGTTGTCGAAATCGGCCACGGTCAGGGTGCGCGCGCCCGCACCCACTGTCAGGTACTGCATGGCGGCGTAGGTCTGGCCGCTGCCGTTGTTGCGACGCACCTGCACCGTGCCCCCGGTCGATTCCACGGCCAGCAGGTCGAGGTCACCGTCGCCGTCCACATCGGCCTGGGCCACCTGCCCTCCGCCCCCGCTGGTGCCCACCGTGGCCACCTTGCTGAAGAGCCCGGTCCCACCGCTCACGGCGGTCGTAAACTCGTATACGTGGGGTGTGGCCGCCGTGCCGCCCGCGCCCAGCACGGTAGCGGGCACGCTCACGCGCACCACTTCGCCGGGCCGGAAATTGGTGGTGGGGTTGAAGGTGAGTACGGCCCCGCTGGCCGAAGCCGCGCCGGCCTTACGCCCCCCGGCCTGGGTGCTGTGTACCCGCACGTTGGCCGCCGTTGCCGCGTCGAGTGCCTGGTTGAAGGTCAGCGCCACATTAGCGGCTTGCGCGGCGGTGTTGGCGTGGCGCGTCGGGTTACGGGCCGTCACAATGAGTGCCAGCGTGGCCGTCGTCACTGTGAAGCTGCCCGCACTGCTGGCGCTGCCGCCGGGCGTAGTCAGGCTAATGAAGCCGGTGCTGGCTCCGGTTGGTACGCTCACGGCAATCTGGGTAGCTGAGTTCACCACGAAGCCGGGGGCCGCCGTGCCGTTGAAAGCCACGGCCGTGGCACCGGTAAAATTGGTACCCGTGATGTTTACGCTCGTGCCCACCGGCCCGCTGCCGGGCGTGAAGCTGCTGATGGTGGGGGCCGGCACCGTTACCGTGAAGCTGCTGGCGCTGCTGGCGCTGCCGCCGGCCGTGGTCACGCCGATTACGCCCGTTGTGGCCCCCGTGGGCACGCTCACGGTAATCTGGGTGGCCGAGTTCACCACGAAGCCGGGGGCGGCCGTGCCGTTGAAGGTCAGCGCCGTAGCGCCCGTGAAGTTAGTACCCGTAATAATCACGCTCGTACCCACCGGACCATTGCCGGGCGTGAAGCTGGCGATGGTCGGGGCTGGTGCGGCCGGGGTGGTTACCGTGAAGCTGGCGGCACTCTGTCCGCTGCCGGCGGCCGTGGTCACGCGCACCGGGCCGGTGGTGGCCCCGGCGGGCACCGCCACCGTAATCTGAGTGGCCGAATTCACCACGAAGCCGCTGGCCGACAAGCCATTAAACTGCACCGCCGTGGCTCCGGTAAAATCCGTGCCCGTCACCACGACGCTCGTGCCCACCGGCCCGCTCGCGGGCGAGAACGACGCCACCGTGGGCGGCGGAACCACCGTGAAGCTGGCCGCCGAGCTGCCCGCGCCGCCGGTCGTCGTCACGCTGATAACGCCCGTCGTCGCGCCCGCAGGCACGGTGGCCGTCACGCTCGTGCCGTTCACGACGGTAAACGTGGGGGCAGTTATGCCGTTGAAGCGCACGGCCGAAGTCGTGCCCAAATCGGTGCCCGTAATCATCACGCTCGTGCCTACCGGCCCGCTCGTGGGCGTGAAGCTGGTGATGGTCGGAGCCGGCACCGTTACCGCGAAGTTGCTGCTGCTCACGGCCGTGCCGTTGGGCGTGGTCAGGCTGATGGGGCCGGTGCTGGCCCCGGCTGGCACCGTGGCCGTAACCGAAGTAGCCGATACCCCGCTGAATACCGTGGCCACCGTGCCGTTGAAGCGCACCGCCGTCACACCGCCCAGATTGGTGCCCGTGATGACGACACTCGTGCCCGCCGGCCCGCTCGTGGGCGCGAAGCTGGTGATAACCGGGCTCACGCAGTTGAAGAAAAACGCGCCCGCGTCGGTCATCCGAATGGCCTGACTGGGATTGCTGGGCAGGGTGAGGAGCAGGCGCACGGCCCGCACTCCGGCCACGGCCGCCGCCAGCGGCAGCACCACGAGCTGCGGCGCGGCCTGGCTGGCGGCCAGCGACACCGGCACCGCGCCGGCCGGCGTGAACGTGGTGCCATTGAGCGAGATTTCCAGCGTCAGGGTGCCGCTCACGGCCGTGCCGTTGGGGTTGCGCAGGCTCGCCTGAGCTTCCGACACCGTTCGGGTTGCCGCGCCCAGGTCGGCCTGCACGGTGTTGCTGTTGAAGAAGTTGGCCTCGCCGCTGCCGTTGAACACGGCCTCGGCCACTGCTGCCCCCAGGTTGCCGCCGTAGCTGGCACTGGGCCGGCCTTCGGCGAAGTTTTCGGAGGCCGCGCAGCCGCTGCGCACGAAGCGCCGGTTCAGCACCTGGCTCCAGCGGCCGTTGGCATCGCGCACCCGCACAAAAAGGCGGTGCGGGCCGTCGGCCAGGGCCGTGGCATCGGCCACTACGGGCAGGTTGGTGTAGGACGTGGCCGCCGCGCCGGTCGGGATGGCGGTGCCGCTGCCAAAGCCGGGGTCGGTGTCAAAATAAAACTCGGCGCGGGCCAGGTTAGGGGCCACCAGCGTACTCACGTCGTCCACGAAAAACAGGCGGGCAAAGGTTTGGCTCCAGCGGTTGTTCACGTCCCGCGTCCGCATGAACAGGCGGTGGAAACCGGGCGCGAGGCTACCGATATTCACCGGCACGGCCTGCCCCAGCTTGCTCGTGCCGCTCAAGGCGGTACTAATGCCGTTGCCGAAGCCGGGGTCGGTGTCGAGGAAGTGCTCGACTTCGGCCAGGTTCGGGGCCGTAAAGGCAGCGTTATCGTCCACAAAAAACAGGCGGGCAAAGGTCTGGCTCCAGCGGTTGTTCACGTCCCGCGTTCGCATAAACAGGCGGTGGAAGCCGGGCGCGAGGCTACCAATGTTCACGGCTACCGTCTGGCCCAGCTTGCTCGTGCCGCTCAGCGCGGTACTAATGCCGTTGCCGAAGCCGGGGTCGGTGTCGAGGAAGTGCTCGACTTCGGCCAGGTTGGGGGTTGCCAGGGTCGAAGCATCGTCAATAAACAACAAGCGGCCAAAGGTTTGGCTCCAGCCCCCGTCGGCATCACGGGTGCGGATAAACAGCCGGTGAAAACCCGGCGCGAGGCTGCCCAGCGGCACCGGAAACGTGAGCCCCAGGCGCGTGGGCGCGGCCGGGCCGGGCAGGGCCACGGCGGTAGCCAGCCCGTGGCCGGGGTCGGTGTCGAAAAAAAACTCGACGCGGTTCAGATTGGGCGGCGCCTGCGCCAGCCCCGGCCCAACGGCCCCGGCCAGCAACGCCAGCAGCAGCCCCAGCCGCAGCCGGAGGTGCCGCACGATGAGTGCGATTTCCATGATAATAGGGAGGGGATGCAAACGCGCCCGGCGGGCCCGCTCTGGCCTTATTTATTCGAGCGGGTGCTGATGGTGGCGTTCAGGGTAGCCCCCGAAATGCTCTGCGCGTACTCGAAAATGGTGGGCACAGCAGGCAGCCCCGTCAGGATGTAGGGCCGCGCCGCGCCAAAGGCCCCGCAGTCCACGCCGCTCTCGCCGGTGTTGTCGGCCGGGCCGCCCACCGCAATCTGGAACTGGGTTTCGGTGCCCGTGGCGCTGCCAAAAATGCTGCCCAGTGCCACGTTCTGCTGGTTGCCATTGATGGTGCCAAACTGGGTGCCCGTGCTCAGGTTGTTGGAGAAGGCATTGGAGTTTGGGGCCACTGCCGCCGCCGCGTTGGTGATGATGTTGTTCTTCAGCACCGAGTTGTCTATGCTAATGGCCCCGCCGCCGTTGCCGGCGCGGTTGCCCAGCACGTTGTTGGAAATCAGCACCCCGTTGACGTTGGGCGAGTTGCCGTTACTGATGTTGCCGATAATAATGTTGTTGTCAATCAGCACCCCGGAAACAGGACTGGCTGCACTCACGCTGAAACCCAGACCATCCATAAGGTTCTGCCGGATAATGCCCGTGTTGATGACGGCGGCGGCTCCGGTGATGATGTTGCCCCCGATGAACAAGCCGCTGCTTTGCAGGCGATTACGCTCAACCACGATGTTGTCGGCATTCACCATCAGCAGGCTGCCGACCGTGACCCCCGTGATGCGCGAGCCCGCCGAGCCGGCCTCAAATCGCACCGTGGCCGTCATCGACGGGCGCGGGTCCACGGTGAGCAGCGTGCTTTGCTCGCTGTGCAGGTAGCCGTTGCCGATGATGGTGAGCGGCTTCACGCAGATAAGGCTGCCGTAGCTCAGGCTGCTGGGTTCGAGGTAGATGATGTCGCCGCTGGCCGCCGCGTCGTGGGCGGCTTGCAGGGTGGCGAAGACGCCCGCGCCGGTCACGCCCACGTTGTTGCAGCGGCGGATGGTTTGGGCCTGGGCGGCGGCGAAGGTGAGCGCTACCAGCAGCAGGCTCAGCAGGAAAGTGGAAACCTTTTTCATAGGGAAACGAGCAAATAGTGGATGGATGGATACCGGACTGACGGCCCGCCTACCTGGCGGCCCTTTCCACAAAGCTGCCGTTTGGGCTCCCCCGGCCCAAACGCTCCCGTAACAAATCCAACCGCTCACGTAACTATGATTTATATCACTGATTTTCAGATATATAATTTACATAGAATGTCCAGATATTGTTATAAACTAACAATGTTTATTGAAAAAATACCTGGCTATAAGCATAAACCATCTCCTGATAATGATTTTTTCACTCTACCCTACTATTTTAGAGATTTGATAATAAGTAAGTTGCCGAATAAACCAGTCTAGCAGGGCCATGATTTTACGGGCCACCGGCTCTTGTGGCTGGGCGTGGGGCCGCGTGAGCTGGCGCAACAGATTCAGTCCGTAGCGGCTCAGGCTTGTGGCCCGGCAGCCGTGATTTTTGCGTGGAATGGCCTTGATTTTGCCGTGGGCCATCGTGCCCACGCCCAGACATAGCGCGTAGGCCAGGCTGACCAGAGCCACGAGCTTGCGCAGCTTCTGGTGGCAGCATAAGTGGGTGGCTTCCAGGTTAAAGCCGCGTCCTTTCAGGTTCTGAAAGCACTGCTCAATCGTCCAGCGGCTGGCGTAGAGGCCGCCCAGGTTGCGCAAGCCGGGCGCGGCGAAGAGAAACAGAAACTCCGTGTCGGCCAGCCGCTTGACCCAGACCTGTCCCCAGACCCCAGCCACTTGGCAATGCAGAAAATGCCGCTGCTGCCCTACGGCAAGGCCCAGGGCCGTGACGGCCTGCCGTCGGCCACTAGCAAAGGTGATTTGGTGGTGCTTGGGCAGGCGCATTACAAAAGGCAATTTATTCTTCCGTAGCCAGTTAAGCCAGACATGGCCCACAAACTCCCGGTCCCCCACCACCAGCCCGATGCGGTCGCGGCCCAGCACCTGTACGCAGATTTTGAGCAGGGCAATACGGTCGGCCGCACTGGAGTTCCCGCTGCGGTTGTCGAGCAGTTCCCAATAGAGCGGCAGTTGAAAGTCGCCTCGGCCTACGGTCACGAGCAGGATATTGACCTGGCAGCGGCCGAAGTCCCATTCGGTGCGGTCCAGGCACAGGCGCAGTTTGCCCGTGGCGGGCAGCAAGCGCAGCAGCAGGTGGGCCAGCACCAGATAATTCAGGTCCACCTGCCGAAAAAAGTCCTGAATGCGGGTTTCATTCGAAGCGATTTTCACCGCGTCATTCAGGTGCTGGGCTACCTCGCAAAATTGGACGTTGCGGCTTTTGAGCAGGGCGATAACAAACTGGCTGACAAACTTTTGCCGGGACAGATGGGGCACTAGCTGGACGCGACGCAAAAGCGTCGTAATTTTGGCAATGAGGCTTGGCTTCACGGGGCAGGACGGACAATGGTGTGTAGGAACCCCAAAGGTCGGACTGCCCCGTTTTTATGCCCTAAAGTTTAGTAGGGTAGAGTG
>NZ_JNLX01000110.1 GCF_000715495.1 Hymenobacter sp. IS2118
CCGGCCCGCCGTGGGCACGGAGCGCACACCGGCCCGCCGTGGGCACGGAGCGCACACCTTTTCAACCAGTTGCCGGACTTTTCATTGCTTTTTCGGATGAAGTATTTCTTTATTTCCGCCCGCACGTTTGCGCTGGCGGCGCTGGCCCTCGTGGGCTGCAAAAAGGACCCTGAGGTGGTTGTGTCGCCGGCTCAGGTGGGCACCCTCACCCTCGCCTTCACGCAAATTGTGGGCTTGGCTCTGCTCACGCTCGGCAGCCGCACGTACAGCACGCCGGCCGGCGACCAGTTCAAAATCACCACGTTTCGGCAGTATCTCTCCAACGTGAAGCTGACCAAAGCCGACGGCTCGACCTACGCCGTACCCGACAGCTACTACCTGCTGGATGCCGCCGTGCCCGCCTCGCAGCTGCTCGCGCTAAAGGACATTCCGGTGGGCGACTACCAGTCCGTCAGCTTCACGGTGGGCGTGGACAGCGCCCGCAACGTGGCCGGGGCCCAAACCGGCGCTCTGGACCCCAACAACGGCATGTTCTGGACCTGGAACTCGGGCTACATCTACACCAAGCTGGAGGGCACGTCGCCGCAGGCCGCCCGCGCGGCCGGCGTAGCGGAGGGCGGTCTGGTGTTCCACATCGGCGGTTTTAAGGCGCCGAACAACACCATTCGTAGCGTGACGCTGGTGGGCCGGGCGCTGTTTCTGAGAGTGAAATAGCGCCGCCGGACAAAAGACCACGGGTAAAGTTTAGCGCCAGCCGCTTAATTTTGTCCAAGTTTTATTCTTACCCATTTCGTCGTTACATGAAACGCATCCCGTTTATTCTTCTTATCATCCTGCTTGCCCTGCCGGGTTTCACAGCCAGTGCCCAATCTAAGAAAGGCAGCGGCGGAGGCAGCTCAGGATACAATACCGGCATTGGCCTGCGCGGCGGCGGCTACTCTTCGGGCCTCACCGTAAAGCACTTTATGGGCAGCGGCAAGAACGTGGCCATCGAAGGCCTGCTCACGACAGAGTACAAAGCCCGCGGCATTCGGCTCACCGTGCTCGGCGAGAAGCACCACGGCGTGGCCGACGTGAAAGGCCTGCAGTTTTACTACGGCGCGGGCTTCCACGCCGGGTCATACCAGGGCCGCTACTATTTCGCCGATACGCGCTACTACTACAAAGGCCGTAAAGGCGACAGGTATTTGGTGCGCGACTACCGCTTCGACGAAGAAACCTACGTTGCCTTCGGAGCCGACCTCATTCTGGGCCTGGAGTACAAGCTGCCCGACCTGCCTTTCGTGGTGGGAGTGGACTACAAGCCCTTCTTCGACGTTTTCAACGGTTACACCGGGTTCTACAACGACGCCGCCGTCAGCCTGCGCTTCACCTTTTAAATAAGGTCGATTTTCCGCCGGGGCTATTTTGAGTAGCGCCAATAACGAAAAGCCTCGTCAGTTTCTGACTTGTCCTTACCCACATCTTTGAAAAGCGCCGGCCAACAGGTCGGCGCTTTTTTGTGGGTTCTTGCGGGGCCGGCTTAGTAGCTTGCGAGATGAGTATTTCGACGCATTTCTGCGACCCGCAGCTGTGGGCGCAGACGCATTTTGGGGGCACGGTGTTGGGCGATGCCCGCCGCAGCCGACGGGTGGTGCAGTTGGCCGCCGGTTGGGCCCGGCAGCCGGGGGCCACCATTCCGCAGTTGGGGACCGGCCAGGCGGGGGCCAGTAAAGCGGCGTATCGCTTGCTGGGCGGTGCAAGGGCCACGCCCGAGGCGCTGCAGGGGGCGCATCAGGCCGTGGTTCGCCAAGCGCTACAGGAGCCGGGCACCTACCTGCTGGTCGAAGACACGAGCGAACTGAGCTGGCCCGAAGCCGACGAGCGCCGGCCCGGCCTGGGGCCGGTCGGGCCGGGCAAGGCCACGAGCCAGGGCGTACTGCTGCACTCGTTGGTGGCCGCCGGCTGGCCGGTGCAGGACCCCGACCCGGCCGCCAAACGGCCCGCCCTGCCGCTGCTGGGCCTGTTGGACCAGCAGTTTCACGTCCGTCAACCGGTGCCGGAGGCCGAAAAAGACCATCTCCACGGCGGCTCGCGCCTGCGCCAGGGCCGGGTCCGCGAATCGGCGCTCTGGTCCCGGAGCTTGCGCAACGTGGGCAGCCCGCCACCGGACGCGCGCTGGGTGGTGGTGGCCGACCGCGGGGCCGACATCTACGAGCACCTGCAGCAGTGCCGGGCCCAGGGCCTGGGCTTCGTGGTGCGCGCCGCCCAGGACCGGGCCCTGGTGGCCGGCGCCGACAAAGCGCCCGCCGGGCGGCTCTTCGCCGTGGCGCGGGCCCAGCCCTCGGCGGGCCAGTTGACCCTGGCCTTGCGTGGCCGGCCGGGCCAGCCGGCCCGCGAAGTGCTGCTCCAGGTCAGTTTCAGCCCCCCGCTGGCCCTGCGTGCGCCCCAGCGACCGGGCGCGGCGACGGGCAAAGGGGACCCGGTTCCCTGCGCCCTGGTACGGGTCTGGGAAGCCGCCCAAGTCGGGGACACAGGCCCGGCCACGCCCGCCCTGGAATGGCTGCTGCTCTGCGACCAACCCATCACGGATTTTGCCCAGGCCCACGCCTGCGCCCGGCAGTACGTGAGCCGCTGGCTCATCGAGGACTTTCACAAAGCCCTGAAAACGGGCCTGGGGGCCGAAAAGCTCCAGCTCCAAACCGCTGACCGTCTTTTTGCCGCCGTCGCCCTGCTCAGCGTGGTCGCATTGGCGCTAGTGGATATGCGCGAAAAAAGTCGCCTCCAACCCGACTTGCCGGCGACGGCAGCGGGGCTGGAAGCGACTTTTTTACAGGTCCTCACGCTGCGCAGTTCACGACCCGTGCAGACTGTGCGCGACGTGTATTATGCCTTGGCTGGCCTGGGCGGCCACCTGGGCCGCAAAGGCGACGGACCACCTGGCTGGCAAACCCTCTGGCGCGGCCTGATGAGCCTGCGCTTACTCGTCGAAGGCGTCC
>NZ_JNLX01000111.1 GCF_000715495.1 Hymenobacter sp. IS2118
GCGGCCCGCGGCCCGGGCCGCGCAAGCCGTGAGTTGGGCCGAGGACGCCTACGCGGTGGTGCACGCCGCCACGCTGGAAGTCTACGAGCCGGTGAGCCACGCCCGCTTTGCCACCCAGCTGGAGGCCGAGCAGTACCGGCAGGGGCTGGTGGCCGCCACCCCGGCCCTGGCTCAGGAAGTGCTCGTCGTGCCCGCGTACCAACTGGAGCTGGCGTAAAGCATGCGAGGCTTATTGGTAGCAGTGTTATCAACCTCCCTGTCTATCTTCAACCTTCCCCTAAAAGTGAGCCAGCCAAAAACAGAGAGTCGTTGTAATTTTTCACTTCTTCTATTTTTAGCTGGTCATGAAAGAACGCCTCTTCAGCGAAGCCCAGATTCTAGGTATTTTGCAGATGGGTTTCATAGTGGTTAAAACATCCAAGCAAAGAGCACACGGGCGACATCCGCACTACGCTACCTGTTAGTTTAATCATATTCATTCTTAAGGCCTTTGGCCCCAGCTTACTTATGCCATTAGCACTATTTCCGTCGAAGCTTATTCTTGTTCGGCCATTCCTCCTCGGACTGCTACTGCTGGTCGCTGCGCACGCGCAGGCCCAGACACCCGCCTGGCAATCGGCGGTGCGGCTGACTTCGTTCAATTATTCCAGCGGCTCCGTATCCGCGGCGGTGACCAACGCTGCCGGCGACGTCTTCATTGCCGGCTCGTTCGCCGGCGCCCTGGACCTGAGCGGTATTGTCGTGAATAGCCTTGGGGATTACGACGGGTTCGTAGCCAAGTGGAGCGCGGCGGCCAACCGCTTTGTCTGGGTGCAGCGCATTGGCGGCAGCTCGACTGAAAACGCTACCGGCCTCGCCGTTAACGGCTCGAATGTGTACGTGGTGGGCTCCTTTATCAGTCCTCGGCTTTACGTTGGCGCGAGTACCGTCCCACTCCAACCGAGCGGCGGCGGCTACGATGCGTACGTGGTCAAACTTACCGATGCCGGTACCAGTAGCACCTACACCTGGGGCCTGCGGGCGGGCGGCCATTACTATGATGTCGCCCTCGGCGTTGCCGTGAACGGGGCGAGCGTGTACGTGGCCGGGTACATGGGCAACACCACCAACCTCACCTTCGGTACGCTGGCTCAGCCCCAACATCCGGCCTCCTCCAGCAGCATCGACGGCTTTGTAGCCAAGCTCACCGACGCTGGGGCGACGGGGGCCTTCAATTGGGTACAAACCGTGGCTGGAGCGGAATCTGAATACGTGGCCAGTGTGGCCGTCAATGGGAGCAGCGTGTACGTGATGGGCATCTTCTCCAGTCCTACCGCCCTGGTGGGCAGTCTTACGCTAGCCAATGCGGGGGGAACCACCCGGGCAGCCGACACGTTCGTCGCCAAGTTCACGGATGCCGGCACCAGTGCCGGGGTCGGGTGGGCACAGCGCATGGGTGGGAGCACGGTCACGCCCCTGGCCTTGGCCGTCAACGGCCCCCGTGTGTACGTGGCCGGCAAGTTTTATGGAACGGCCCTGTTTGGCACCACCTCCCTGGCCGCTTATAATAGCTCGTCTGGATTTGTGAGTGGCTTTGTCACCCGGCTCACCGACACGGGTAGTGCCGGCACCGTGGGGTGGGCCGTGCGCATGGGGTCTACCGCTAACTTTGATTACACTGCGCAAAGTTTGGCCGCGCACAGCACGGGCGTGTACGTGGCGGGACTTTGCGGCCCCAACGCGGACCTGACAGTAGGTACCCTGGTCGCGCCAGCCGGGCCTACCAGTAGCTACGTGGCCAAGCTCACGGATACCGGCACGACCGGGGCGTTCACGTGGGCCCAGCGCGGAGGGGGCCTCGACGGCAACGGGGCCGGGGCAGTGGCCGTGAGTCCTGGTGGCCGGGTGTACGTGGGGGGCAGCTATAAGTACGCGGGCGTGTTTGGTGCCACGACGCTGGCCGACCCCAGCACGTTTCAGTTGAATATTGGCTACTTGGCCTACCTGCAGGACGTGCCGCTGGCCACGGCTTCAACCCGGCCGTTGCAAACCGGGCTGAGCATCTTTCCCAACCCGGCGCACGGCCGCGCCACGGTGCAATGGCCGGCCAGGCTGGGAGGGAGCCAAGCGGTTCTGACCGTGCGCGACGCGCTGGGCCGGGCCGTGCGCACCCAAAACGTGGCGGTAGCCGCCGCCGGGGGGAATCAGGAGGTCAGCGTGGCGGGCTTACCAGCCGGCAGGTACGTGCTGCAGGTGCAGGTCGGCCACCAGGTTTGGTCCCAGCAGCTGCAAGTGCAATAACGGGGCGGTATTCGCAACCGGCGGCAACGCCGGGAATGGATTGAGGCTGGTGAGGCCTCGCAATCGCACACCATTGGAGAGCAGCAAAAAGTGTGGGGCAGTTGCGGCCACTAACGTGTTGCCTGTGCCGACCGAAACCTTACCCACGGCCGCTTATCCCAACTGCCCCACACTTTTTGCTGCTCTCTTAGCACCATTGCCCACTTCCTCACCTCCAAAAGATGGCCACTCAAGTAATACCGCCCGCATCGCTGAACTACGCGCCCGTGACCATGATGGCAGCATTTTGTAACGAGAACCCCCATTACGGAAGAGCAGGCGCGGCGTGATTGGAACATCGTCTAGCGCCTGCGCGAGCTACCGAAAGGGTACGAGCGCACGATGGTGATGTAACAGACCAACTAGGTAGAAATACCTGTTTTTTGGATTGTAAGCAATTAGAATACTGGTATTTTAGAGACTTATTTTTTTCTAACAGCGATTGAGCTAGCAGTTTAAATAGAACAACATAGGAGTCTATTTATGGGATTGCATATTTCTTTATTGAGAGTGGTTGGCATTGTCTCGGAATGAGTGTAGATTTCGCCACTCTTTCACAGAAGATGGCAAATCCCACCCGCATGAAGCTATTCCTACTTCTGGTTTCTCTGCTGTTCACCGCAGCCGTACCTCCTAATGATGGGGGCGGTAAAGCGAGCCATTCCACCCACCGCAAGGCTTCCTTTCGTTTGGCCAATCCGTTGGCCAAATTAGCCCGGTGCTCTGGTGACGCCTCCTGCCGGGCTTGCTCCAATTGCAACTACTGTGGCCACTGTGCTGGCGGTGGCGGTGTAAGCTCCCCCTCAAAGTGAGCCAGTCAAAACTAGAGGTCAGGCAGCTTGTCGAAACTCGATGGGTGTTAAGAAGTTGAGGGCCTGATGGGGCCGCAGATGGTTATAGTCGTACTGCCAGCTCAGGCACTGTTCGCGCACCTGGCGCAGGCTGGTAAAGAGATAGGCGTTGAGCAGTTCCCGGCGAAAAGAGCCGTTAAAGCGTTCAATGTAGGCGTTTTGCGTCGGACTTGCCGGCTAAATCCACTGCAAGTCAATGCCCTGGTCCAGGCACCAGGTCTGCAGCACCTGGCTGATCAGTTCGGGGCCGTTGTCGACCCGGATGCGGGCCGGCACGCCGTGGCAGCTGACCAGCTGCGTGAGCAGGGCCACGACCCGCGTAGCGGGCAGCGAAAAATCCACTTCGATGCCCAGCACTTCCCGGTTCCAGTCCTCGACCACGTTGGCCTTCTTATAGCAGCAAGGGGGTAAACTTACGCTAAGCAGTTTACGGCTAAGCCCAAAAAGCCATAGCTTTCCGAACCACGCCCCACCGCACCCCGCCGGGCGGCGAGCCGCCTGAAAACAAGGGTCAGAAAGTCGGGCCAAAAATAAACCGAGGTTTATCTTTGTGAACCCGGCTTTCTGACCCCTTATGAACAAAACCTTCGGCTACGCCCGCGTTTCCACCGTCGACCAGAACCTTGACACCCAGCTCGACATCCTGACCAAGGCCGGGTGCGACCAGATTTTTCAGGACAAGATTACCGGCATGAGCCTGCAGCGGCCGGCGCTCGACGAGCTGCTGGGGCTGCTGCGCGAAGGCGACACGGTGCTGGTGGCCCGCTTCTTCCGCTTGGGCCGCAGCCGCGACCACGTCATTCACCTGGTCAACTCCTTTCACCAGCGCGGCATTCACTTCAAGGCCCTGGACCTGGGCATCGATACGACCACGCCGGCGGGCAAGTTCATGCTCTCCATCTTCGCCTCGCTGGCCGAGTACGACCGCGAAAGCATCCTAGAGAAGACCAAGGCCGGCCAGCAACTGGCCGCGGCCCAGGGCAAGCACATCGGCCGGCCCAAGGGGCTCGACGCCGAGAACCTGGCCAAAGTGCGCAAAGCGCTCGAAAAAGGCCTGTCCGTGGCCGAAACCGTGGAACTGACTGGCATCAGCCTCTCCAGCGTCAAACGCTACCGCAAGCACCTGCAGGCTGCGCTCCCATAACCATCCACTTGACCGGGTTTCGCGTGATTTTGTTTCCCGGCTGCGCTTCACAAGCCCTACTCGCCAGTACCTTTCCCCGGCAACAACCGTTTTCAGCAGGCTTTTCAACCCCGCCTATGTACAAGTTTATACTTACGCTTTCCCTTGCTAGCGTTGGCCTCCTGACGGCGGTATCCGCCCAGCAACTACCCGTCCTCACGGCACAGGACTACGCCCGGGCCGAACGCTTCCTGGGCTACAACACCTCGCCGTTGGTCGACCGCAGCATGAGCCCGCCCACCTGGCTGCCGGGCGACCGGTTTTGGTACCGGGTGCTTACGCCGCAGGGCAGCGAATTTACTTTGGTGGACCCGGCCCGCAAAACCAAAACTGCCGCCTTCGACCCGACCAAGCTGGCGGCGGCGCTGGGCACGGCCAGCGGCAAACGCTACGAGGCGGCCCGCCTGCCGTTTCGCACCTTCTCGTTTTCGCCCGATGAGCAGCGGCTATTATTTGCGGCCGGGGACAAGAATTGGCAGTACGAAGCGGCAAGCGGCCAGGTCAGCCCCGACCCCACCCCGGTCCTTGGCCCGAGCGACGTTGCCAGTGCCCAAAACGAAGTCGCGTCGCCCGACGGCCGGCGGGTGGCCTTTCTCCGCAATTACAACCTGTGGGTGCGCGACACCAAAACCAAGGCCGAAACCCCGCTAACGACCGACGGCATCAAAGACTTTGGCTATGCCACCGACAACGCGGGCTACGCCACCACCGACAAGCCGGTGCTGCTTTGGTCGCCCGATTCGCGCAAAATTGCCACCTTCCGGCAGGACCAGCGCGCGGTGAGCGACATGTATGGCCATGGTTAAAAGTTTGGTCCAAAAGTTAATCGGGAAGGTTAGCGGTGTGCTCCCAGTTGAAAGCCAACAGGGCCTCTACATCGAAGCGGAGCGAGTCCTTGAGGGCGTCGTCGGAGAAGTCAAATTCGCCGTGCAGGTTGATGTGCTGCCAGCTCACGGGTGAACTAGCTGCGATAGCATCAGCCAGCGCCTGGCGCTCGGCCGCCGGGGCTTGGAATAAATACTGATTGAGGTAGAGACAGTTCCAGCACACAATCGTATTCTGGACCAGCCGTTTGCAGACGTCCGCTAGTTGCTGCTCTTCCTTGCCGGCGTAAGGAATCTGGCCGTTTTGGCCGTAGAACACGGCCCGGGCGAAGGTATGCGTGCTTTCGAGCTTGTCCAGCTGGTCGTCGATGCGCTTGCGCAGACTTTGGTCGTCCATGTAGCGGAGCAGAAACTCGGTGCGCACCACCCGTCCCAACTCGCGCAAGGCCAGGTAGACGGGGTGCTGCTGGGAATAGGAATTGAGCCGGCGCAGCAGCGTGGAAGCCGTGACGTGCTTTTGCTTGAGACTCACCACCAGCCGCGGCAGCGTATCCCACTGGGCCTCGATAAGGGTGTGGTCGATGTACTTGACCGGGGCCAGGCCGTAGGCCGTCAGGTCGGGCACGTCCATGCCGGCGAAGGCGTAGAGTTGCTGGTCCTGAAAGGATTGGATGCGCGGCGCGAATTCAATCCCCAGCAAGGCGGTGAGCGCGAAATTGACTTCCGTGAAGCCGTGGGTATCGGTGCTGTGGATGGTCGATTCCACGACGTCGTTGTGCAGCAAGCCATCCACCAGGTAGGCGGCCTCGCGTTCGGACGAGCTGAACGTGGTCGAGTAGAAGAGCCGGTGGCGGTCGTCGAGAAAGCCGTAGGAAACGATGCCCTTCTCCTGGCCGAAATACTTGTACGAATGCGTGGCGTGAATCGAATCGACGGCCACGTAGTACTTCTGGCCATCGGAGGACGTGTGCACCGCCTCGGGGTGGCGTTGGAAGAGGCGGCTAACGGGCAGCTTGCCCGTCAGCGCGATAACCGCGTCGTTGGCCTGGCGCAGGTTCTCGAGCGAGAAATACCAGTTGACGGTGTTTTCCAGCGCGGACTGGGCCACGTGCTTGGTGGCGTGGGCCATGCGCGTCAGGCCCAGGTTGCAGCCGTAGGCCATGACCCCGGCGAAGAAGACCCGCTCAGCGGGTCGGGCCGGCCGATTGCGCGGGCTCCAGTGCGTGAGGCAGTCGGTGAAGCGGCACTGCTGATTGACCGTGTGCAGCACCTCGTGCAGCGAAATCAGCCCCGGCCCGGGAAACAGCGGCCGCGCTACCGGGGCGTCCCCGTCCAGGGGCCGGGCCGGCGTCAGGAAGCGGGGTCGCCCGTTGGCGCGCGCCCGCACGCCGGGGTTGGTGCCGGCGTCCAGCCGCTCACAGGTGCGGGCGAAAGCGGTGGCCAGTTTGGCTTGCCACTCGGTCAACCAAGGCCCCGGCTCGCGCAGGTGCACGAGGTCCGTTTGCGCCAGCAACGCGTCCCGCTGCTGCTCCCACGTGGCGGCCTCCAGCAGGTAGGTGTCGAAGGGGCGGTAGCGCAGCGAGTGGGCCAGGTTCAGCTTGCCGGCTTTCAGGTGGTCGGCCACGTGGCCAGCCAGCAGGGCCTTGTACAGGGAAACGGGGCTTTCGGCCTGCGCCAGGGCGGCCCGTTCCGCGGCTTTCAAAAAGGTCGTCGGGGGCTGAGCGCTCACCTGTCCGTCCCGCGCCCGGTACTGGGCAAGGGCCTGCGCCAGCGGGCTATCGGCCGCCCCTTCGTAGGCCACGGTGCGCAAAATCTCGCCCAGCCGGCGCTGGAGGGCGCGTGAGCGCTCCTCCACGACCTGATAGTACGGGCCGATGCGACTGCCCCCGCCGCCTTTGCGTAACTGCTGCGCCGTGTGGCCCAGTTGCGCAAAATCCGCCACGGCCGGGGTTTGCAGCCAGGCCAGCAGGGCCGTCACCTTCTCCTCGTTGGTGCGCGCAAACGAAAAGGCGATTTCTTCCAACCGCGCCAGCGCCGCGCCGTGGCTGACCACTCCTTCCAGCACCTGGCGCAGCTGGCCGGCCGAGTCCTGCTGCTGGCGGTAGACGCGCTCCTGCGTTTCCCGCTGGGCGGCGTTGCGGTGGGTCTGCACGGCCTGCAGCAGCGTTTCGGTCAGCAGGTCGCCGACCTGGTAGTACTGGTAGACCACGAAGCAGAGCACCATCAGATATTTCTTGTCGGCCTGCTGCTGTACCTGAAAAACCTGCGTCCGCTCGACGTAGCGGGCGTAGTAGCGCACGACCTCCTCCGACAAGTCCAGGGCCTGCACCATGGGGTACACCTGGCTAAACAGCGTCTGCAGCACGGCGTAGTCCTGCACGTTGGCGCGGATAGCCGTTGGGCGCATCAGCTCCAGGCTGCGCTTGAGCGTGGTCAGGCGGTAGGGCCGGTGCGAATGAGCCGGGGCATCTTCTTCCGTGGTAAACAAGGTGTCCAGTTGCTGGCGCACGGCCGGCGTCAGGTGGTGTGCTAGCTGCGTGATGAGCTGTTGCTCGACCGTGCGGAAGGCCTCCGTGACGAAGCCGGCCAGCGCCGCGTAGGTCGGCACTTCCCAGCGATGGGCGCGGATGTAATCGGCGGCGGAGTGAAACACCGCCACCGGGTTCATCTGCTGGCGGGCAAAATGCGTCACTTGCTGCCGCACGGCGGCTTCGACCTGCTCGAAGGGCGGCACCCCAAATTGCTGCAGAATCTGCTCCCGGTGGTAGAAACGGGTGACCTTGTCGTAGCGCGCCCACTCAACCGCTCCCAAGTGATAACGCTGCTGCACGTAGGTCTGGTCAGCCGCCAGGAACCGGTCAATGGGAAAGAAGCGCCCGGTCGCCTTGAAGTAGCCGACCTGCAGCACGAAGCCGCCCCGGCTGTGCGGCGCCAGCAGCGTATCCAGAAACCGGGTAGCCCAGTCGGGCAAAGCGAAGAAGAGTTGCCGTTGCGGCTGATTGAAGACCGGGGGCTGGTCAAACATGCGACGCTGGTTCGCATCGAGTAAAGGCAAGTGGCGGGCCATTAGGAGGGGAATAAATCCTAAAAGTAGCCCGCTGGCTTGTACAGTAAAACGAACGTATTCCTGTACAAGTCTTCGAACGGTGGCCACCACGGCGAAGACACGCCAAAACCAGTCGATTTGGTACAGAAAACTTGTTCAGCAATCAAAGTACAGAAAAGGGTACCTTCGCAACGAATAACCTGTACTTTGCCCCATGAAAATCGGCTACGCCCGCGTCTCCACCCGCGACCAAAACTTGGAACTGCAACTCGACGCCCTGACCAAAGCCGGCTGCGAAACCATCTACCAGGAGAAGGTCTCGGGCGCCAGTACCAGCCGCCCCGAACTGGAGCGGCTGCTGACGCAGCTGCGCACCGGCGACACGGTCTACATTTACAAGCTCGACCGCCTGGGGCGCTCGCTCAAACACCTGCTGCAGGTGGTGGGCGACTTCCAACAGCTGGGGGTGGGCCTGGTTTCCCTCACCGATGCCATCAACACGACCTCCGCGCAGGGCCGGCTCGTGTTTAACCTGTTTGCCTCGCTCGCGGAGTTTGAGCGGGAGCTGATTCGCGAACGCACCCACGCCGGGCTGGCCGCGGCCCGCGCCCGGGGCCGGGTGGGCGGCCGCCAGCGGGGCCTTTCGGAAGAGGCCGAACGCACGGCCATCATCGCCGAAACGCTCTACCGCGAGCAGCAACTCGGCGTCAACGAGATTGCCCAGCGCCTGAACATCTCCAAGGTCACCCTCTACAAGTACTTACGCCACCGCAAAGTGGTCATCCATGCCCACCGAAAGCCGGCAGTTGACAAGGCCGCCGATTAACTTTTGTACCAAACTTTTAACCAAGGCCGTTTATGCACCCCAAATGCCTTGACCAGGGCCGTTTCCCACGCCGGCTCGTGCTGCGCTACCTTTTGGTGTTGAGCTTGTTGCCACGCGTAGTAGCCGCTGGCCGGCACCGCCATCAACTGGCAGAGTAGGCGCACGGGATAGTGGTCGCGTTGCGCTTCGATGAAACGATAACGGCTCATTGGTCTGGTGTCTGCGAGAAGATGGCAATGGCTTTTTTTAAAATTTCCAGTTCTTGCGCCTGCCGCCGGTTGGCAGCGCGCAGCTGGCGCAACTCGGCCGCCGTGGCCGGGTCCAGCTCCGCCCCGCGGGCAGCCGCTACCGGCGTAAGCGCTTCCTTTTGCCACTTATAAATGCGTTTGGGGTCGATGTTCAGGGCGCGTGCTGCGGCCTGGGTTGAGCGGCTTTCACCGGCCAGGCGCAGGGCTTCGGCACGAAAGGCCGCATCATAGCGCCGACGTTTGTTGGGTTGGGGACTGTCTTTCATGACATTGGAAAGATAAGACCCTATTCTGTCCAGATTTACCCGACCACCTCAAACCTACCCTTAGTGATGCCCACGGCCAGCCCGTGCGCCTATTCCAGCGGGCTAATAACACGGCCAAGGCCGTGGACCAGCTCGTGGGCATTTGCACCGGCATTCTGGCCGACGGCGAAGTGAACGAAAACGAAGCCATTTTCTTCGCCGAATGGGTGCGCAAGCACGCGCCCGCCGAACCGGTCTGGCCCTTCACCGACGTGCTGCAGCGTATCGAGCGCATTTTCGCCGACGGGGTCTGCGATGCGGAAGAGCGGGCAGAGCTCAAAGACGTGATGGAAGCGCTCTGCGGCTTCACGCAGGAACCGCTGCCGATGGCCGAGAACCTGTCGACCTCGCTGCCGCTGTGCGTGCCCCAGCCGCACCCCCTGCTGTTCGCAAACCAGCAGTTTGTGGTGACCGGCAAGTTTGCGTACGGGGCCCGGACGGCTGTTTTCGATGCCATTGCCGCCCTGGGCGGCCTGCCTACGGATTCAGCGCCGACCAAGACCACCAACTACGTCATCATCGGGGTCTTCGCCAGCCGGGACTGGATTAACACCAGCCACGGCCGCAAGATTGAGAAGGCCGTTCAGCTCCGCGAGAAAGGTACCGGCATCAACATCGTTTCAGAGGAGCACTGGAAGCAGTTTGTGCACTAAAACAGTCCGAGGCGAACCCGCCGTAGTGGCGCATGGCTACTCCTTATATAATAGGGTTCTCTTTTCTGATTCTATAGGCCGAGCTTCTGGGCGGCATTGTGCTGTCGCACGTTGTCGAGGCGGGTGTAGCGCCGAATCATGTCGGTGGTCTTGTGCTTGGTCTGGTTCATGACCTCGGCGTCGTCGGCCCCGTTGAGCTTGGCAATGGTAACGAAGGAGGCCCGCAGTGAGTGGGCCGTGTAGGGCGCGCCCAGGCGCAGTTGCACAATCTCGTTCAAGCTAAAGGTGCTGAGCCGGCGCCGACTCAGGCGCTGGCCCTTGTGAAAGGAAAGGAACAGCGGCCCGCTCGTGCGCCCGTGTTGCTCGAGCACCGCCAACCAGTCCTTGACGGCCCGCACCGGGCAGTTGCGCCGGTCGGGCGAAAAGAAAATGGCTTTCTCTTCGGCTTCGCCTTTCTGATTGGTTTTGCTTTTGGACAATTCAACTACCAGCCCGTCCTCGTCGAAGCGCAGGTGCGCTAGGTCGAGGCTGGCCAGTTCGTCGCGGCGGAAAGCGCCAGCCAGCCCGAGCAGCAGCAACGCCCGGTCGCGCACCCCGTCAAGTCGCTCGGTGTCGATGCCCTGCAGCACGCGCTTGAAGTAGGCGAGCGTGAACGCGGGCGCCTGCTTTTGGCGGACGCCCTTCTCGCGGCTAATCCCTTCGAGCAGAGTCTTGAGTTGGCGGTCGTCGGTCGGCGTAGGCAGCCCCGCCAATTGGTGAGCCTTACTTAAGGATGCGCAGTGACGTTGGATGGTGGCCATCTTTTTGCCGGCCTCGGCAAGGGCCGTTACAAAGGCCGCCACCGTGAGCACGTCGGCCGGCAAAGCTTCGCGCCCGTGCTCGCGGCACCAGGCAGTGAAGCGCTTCCAATCGCCGGCGTAGGCCCGCTGGGTATTGGCCGCGCCCTGCTGGCCGGTCTGCACGTAGCGCGCGCCGGCCGCAGCGTACTCATCAATGTGACGAGCGGTGCCGACCGCTTGCGATTCGGAGGGGATGGGCAATGTTTCCATGGCGAGCAGAGGGTCCGACGGGGGGTTGGCGAAAAAGCGAAATGGATTTGGAAGCCCAAATGTACATTGTGATTACCCTCGATAAGTAAACATTATCGAGGGTAATCAACTATTAAAGCAATAACGACCGATTTAGTGCAATTTTGATGATAAAGTGCTTGATTCACGCAAAAGTACTATTCACCACAGCATGTTTAGGAAGAAAGCACTTGCGAGCATAGCACCTGTTGTCGAGCGAAAACGAAGAGCATATAGAATGCGGCAACCTGCCATGCATTATACGTCGTGTAGTATTAACAAGCGTTAGTATGAAATTAATGCATAAACCACTTTATGACCGCCTTGTGGCCAAAGGCAAGAACGACAAGCTGGCCCTCATTGCCTTCTGTAATAAGCTGCTTGAGCAGGCTTTTTCCATCGTCAAATTCGGCATGCCGTATCAGTTCAATTTTGTTAAAATTTCTCCATGAAAGCTCGCATTTGAACGGGTGCAATTCAAATTGTCGCGGCGTATTGGTAACTTGTGTCATGCCTACCTCCCCCACCACCGCCATGAGCAAAGCCGAATATCTCGCCTTGGCCGAGCAGAAGTACAACGATTTGCAGGCCCTCGGGACCGCGCCGACTTTCTACGATTAC
>NZ_JNLX01000112.1 GCF_000715495.1 Hymenobacter sp. IS2118
GCGGCCCGCGGCCCGGGCCGCGCAAGCCGTGAGTTGGGCCGAGGACGCCTACGCGGTGGTGCACGCCGCCACGCTGGAAGTCTACGAGCCGGTGAGCCACGCCCGCTTTGCCACCCAGCTGGAGGCCGAGCAGTACCGGCAGGGGCTGGTGGCCGCCACCCCGGCCCTGGCTCAGGAAGTGCTCGTCGTGCCCGCGTACCAACTGGAGCTGGCGTAGGATATTTCCATCATTCTCTGCCATTCATTCACAATCTATTTACCCGTTAGAACCTACACTATGCCTTTTTACACTCCCGGCGGTGGCCCCATTAAACTTGCTTCCGGCCACAACTACGGTAACGGATACTTTAGTGTATGGTACGACCGGCTACATACCTCTTATGCCACCGACCAGAGCAATACCTATGCGGTTACTGACGGTGATTCTACCAACTGGCACCGTGCGGATGGAGAAGTTGATAGGTATACTGATTCAGATTCACCGAATACCGTCGTGATATGGAATTACCATTTCGGCGGCTCGGCATTTGCGACACGAAGCACTAGCACCAGTGGCGGTGAAAGCCCTACAACGCCGACTAATTGCAATTTCGGCATTGCTACAATACACGAAGCGCGCGATAGCAACCGAAATCTGATTGCCGGCACCATTGAGGTCATTGCTTATGGCCTGCAACCCCACGTGCCACCCCTGCTATACCAGCTTAATGGCGCGGGGCCATTCGTAGAGTTTCCGGTAGAAAGAAGCGTGCAGGATACGGCATCGCAACTCACTTTCCAGATATCCAACCTACCCATTGGTCAGTATACCATTATCATTAAAGATAGCGCGACTCCACCCTGTCAATATGCGTATCTCAATTCCGTTAACCTGACCACTGGTACCGCCCCACCAGTTGCTTGCAATCTGGAGCTAACCGACTTGACCGGTAATGCTCCCACGGGCAGCGGCTTGAGCGATGGCACTGTGACAGGCCGTATTAAGGACGCTGGCTCAGCCTACGTGCGCGTGCAACTGCTACAGGATGGACAGGTAGCATACGTCCAAAATTTTCAAGACACTGGGCCTGCTGGTGGGAATTACCCATTCACATTAGTAGGCGTACTGCCGGGTTATTACGAAGTAGTCGCTGGTACTGGTGCTCAGGCGGCTGCTGACATCGTCTTGAGCTCTTCAAATACCACCTGCTTTTTCCCGCGTGGCACCAGCGTTCCTAATCCTACTGTAATAATCGACCCGCCCGACCTTGAAATCGGCGACCATCTGACGTTCCTGCCATGGGTGCAGCCTTCGTTGGGCAATGCGGCCCTGATGCAGCCAATAGCACCTACCAGCCTGCGCCCAACGCTAGCCCTCAGCGCGACGCTGGTTATCGATGCCAACGCAGCTACTTCCCAAACCCAGGAGGTCGCTGCCACCTTAGCCGAAATTTACGGCCCCAGCGACGTGGTGGGCATTAACCAACGGGCTATCCTAGCCACCGTACCCCATGCTGAAGCCGTGGGATTCTCACCGCTGCAACTGGCCGCTATCGACTTCAAGGAAGAGGACTTGCCCTGGCGCTATAGCACGCTTAAGGCTGCGGCAGTGGCGGCTGTCGCGGCGACCGCTACTACCGCAGCCATTGAGGCTATTGCCGCCGCGCCGCTACCTTGGTGCATGCTGCTGGTACTGCGCGCCGACGAGTTCGAGGCGCTGCCATTGGCGGGCCAGCCCCTGCCCAGCGTCAAGGTGAAGGCCAGCACCACAGCTGCGACGCACGTGTACCCCAGTACCCTCCCAGAGCAGCAAAAGCTGTGGGCTCATGTGCAGGTGAACAAAAGCTTAGGCACCCCGGCCAGCGGCACGCCGCCAGTGGGACCGCCTACGCTGCCGACCGGACTCCAGATTGATGAGTTTCTTAACGACGACTTGCTGCGGCAACCTGATCTAGCCTATTCGCGGGTGCTGTGCCCCCGGCGGCTGGAGGCCGACACCGCCTACCAGGCTTTTTTGGTCCCGGCAATAGAAGCCGGCCGCCTTGCTGGGCTGGGCCTGCCCTTCGACGTCAACGACGTACGTAAATCGGCCATTCCGGCCCCGACGGCTACCACGGATACTTCGTTTCCGGTGTATTTCCAGTGGAAGTTTGCGACTGGCAGCGAGGAGGATTTTGAGTCGCTGGTCACGCAGCTACATCCGGCTAACGGAACCACTAGCACCGCCCCGGCTCCCGGGTTGGACGTGCGCACGCCCGTCGCCAGCTACGTGCTGCCCATGCCGGCCCTGCTCGTGGACGCGGCGGCTCCCCCGGCCCCTGCGACCGCGGCCACCCAGGAGTTGGCCGTCGCCCAGTACCTGCACGCTCAGCTCGTACCCGGCCGCCGGGTGGGGAGCCGTCCCGTGGTCACGCCGCCGCTCTACGGCCGGGCGTACATGGTAACCCCTGATTTGCTGCCGCCGACCGTGGCCGTGGCCAGCAGCTGGAAGCACACCCTCAACCTCGACCCGCGCTACCGGGCGCTGGCCGCCCTCGGGGCCCAGGTGGTGCAGGATAACCAGGAGGAATACGTGCGCCGGGCCTGGGAGCAGGTGCAGGACATCTTGCTGGCCAACGAAAAGCTGCGCGGGGCCCAGTACGGCCTGCGCACCACCACCGGCCTGCGCGACCAGCACTTGCCCTTGGTAGCGGCGACGGCTGTGGGAGCCGGCGGTTCTCTTGCTGACCCCAACACTTCGGCGTCTTCTTCTGCCGCCAGAGGCACTAACAGCTTAAGCGCCGGCGCCCCGCAGGATTCGGGTTCCGCTGCCAGCTCCGGGCCCGTCCTGGCCGATTACGGCCTGCACCTCACCGGGCTGGCGCTGAGCCGGATTCGGGTAAGCGCCGCCGCAGACCCACAGGCACCGGCAGTGGCCAAGGTGACGGTGCGTGAGACCATCCGGCGCAGCAGTGCGCCGCTGGCCGCGTTCAGCGCCACGTTCCGGCGCATCATGAAGCCGTTTGGCAACTACCAGGTAGGGGAGGCCGGCCGACCACTGCGTCCTACGCAGCCAGCTCCGGTTCAGGTAACCAGCGATTTACGGCAGACTGGCACCACCCTGCGCCAGCGTGATGCGGTGCTGAGCCAACTGGTTGCGGGGCAACTCACGGCCGCGCCGGAGCGGAACGAACAGGTGCGGGCCTACCAGTTTTTGGACGACGAAGTGGATGCGCTTTTGGCCAGCGGTCGGCCGCTGCAATCGCCGGCCCTGACCGGCGACGCGAATACCCGCTTTGGATTGGCTTACGAGGGTTTCCGTACCCGCGACCCGAGCCTGCTGCTGGCTGAAGAAGATGTCGTTCATTTCGACAAACCGCAGTACGTGCGTCCAGCCCTGCCCCTCGATGCCATCAAGGCCGACGTAGTGGTGGGCACCGAGCCGGGCCCCGTGTTTGCAGTGCGAATCAAGCAAGCATCGCCGCTCGTGGACGTGCCTTCCCCCGTGGCTACTGGCGATTTTGATGCCCTAGATTTCAACGCGAACGACTTTTACGTAGGCGATTTTGACGAGCCGGACGCGCTTCTATCCGGCGATTTCCAGCCGGAAGAGTACCCGTTCGCCGCCTCATCAGAACCTGCTCCCACTAATTTTGCCCCAGAAGCGCTGGCGGCCCCTACGCCAGCCCCCACGTTGGCGGCACCGGCCGGACTGCCCGTCATCCGGCAAGCCAAAGTAACCCCCGTGTTTAAGGACCCGATGGGGGAGGCCCTGCGGCGGCGGCACCCCGAGCTGTTCGTACCGGGTCTGGGCGCGTTTCCGGCCGGCGGCGTGGCGGTGCTCGACGTGAACCGGGCGTTTCTGGAAGCCTACATGGTGGGCCTTAACCATGCCCTGGGGTCAGAGCTGCTCTGGCGCGGTTTTCCGGTGGATGTGCGCGGCACCTTTTTTCAGCAGTTCTGGGACGTAAGTGAGCACTTTAACACCACGCTCGCTCCCGACCAGACCCCCAGTGCGGCGGAAGAGGCGGCCATGCTCGACATCAAGCCCCTCGACCAGTGGATTAGCCGGGCGTTGGGCAGCAATGCCCCGGACCTCAGCCTGCTTACTTCGCCCGATTTGCCCCCCCGCGTGACCAATCCGCTGCGCATGGCCGTGCGCTCGGAGCTGCTGCGCCGCTACCCCAACCTGGTGCTGGCCTTGCAGTTAAAAACCGAAGCCACCGCTGACCCCGGCCTGATGCTGTATCCCCTGCAGCGCCTGGCCGTGGGGCAGGACCTGGTCGTCGTCACCTTTGACGTGAAACAGGCAAGGGCCAAAACCGACCACCACCTCGTGCTCATGGAGCGGCCCGGCCAGCCCAAGTTCGGCCTGGATGAATTTGCCCCGGCCGCCGATTCAGCCCAAACCCCCATTGCCAACCCCCTGAGCTGGAATGACTTTTCGTGGCAATACCTCGGCACGGAACCCGGCAGCGTGGTCACCATCAGCCCCAGCGGGCGGCCCCACGCCACGGCCGAACCAGGCCCGGTCGCTTACCTCACCGACAGCGCTACCGTGGCCTATGCCTTGTTTCAGGAGCCGATAATGGCCTCCATCCCCCTGAGCGGACTGATTGATTGATTTTTGTCGATACCCCCGCTTTTCTTTCTCTAACCGTTTTCCTTGCCGTTCGGCCTGCCATGCCCGTACCGACTCTTCCCGCGCTGCCCGGCAGCCTCGATGCCCATTTCCCTGTGCTGCTACTGCCCGTGAGCGTACAGGTAAAATTCGCCAAGCCCACCCCCGATACCCATGAGCTGCGCGTGCGCATCTACCCCGACCAGTTGGGCATCAGTACCCACGAGGCCGCTCTTACGGCCACGGAGCAGGAAGCCGGCGCGCAGTACTGGGCCCTGGCGCCCGCCGCCCCCACGGCCGTAGGCTTGCACGACCTCGCCCACTGGCGGGCGCTGGTGGCCCGTTTCGGGGTGCCCCGCTCGCGGTGGATACTGCGCCAGACCGTGCCGGCCGACTACCACGACCAGGTACCCAACCTGCCGGAAGAGCCCCTGCTGCCTCCCGCCGAAGACCGGTGGGCGCGCGCGGCCGAGGCGCGCGGCTTGCCGCACCATTTTTCGGTCCTGCTTTACACCAAGGCCGCTTCGCTGAGCGAGGTGGCCGAAGGGCCGGTGAAAGATTTACTGTACGCTGCTGCCCGGCCCTACGATGCCCAGGCCATTCCCCGGCCGACCACCGATTTTTTGCAGTTGACCAAAGTTGCGGAAGGTAACCCACTGGCCCAGTCGGGGCTCGCGGTGGGACTTGACCCGCAGGCCGAACACGACCAGGCCGACATCGGCGGGGTCGACGCCGGCAACAAGTGGACGGTAGATTTCGATGAGGCCGTGGCCACGGGCATGGCCGTGCGTGTGCCCCTGTCCCCGGCCGAGTACGAACAGGGCTTTGCCCGCCTGGTGGTGCTGGGCGTACGGGCCGGTGGGGCCACCGCGGGTCAGGAAACACTGGCGAATTTGCTCAGGGACCATTGCTACACCGATGGCCTCCAGTTGGTACCCCAGGGCACTCCGACCAACAATACCGATGCCGTGGCCGCCGGTTACAGCTCGCAGGAGCATACCGATGCCGAAGGCTCCTTCGAATTGCTCTCCCAACCGGCCAGCTTCGCGGCGACTACGCCCTTCACAGCACGCCCCGACGGCCAGCACCTGGCCAGCGCCCTGGGCTTGGCCCCGGGCCTCGTACCGCCCCTGGCCGGGGCCGGGGCCTCCGACGCCCGGGAAGCCCAGGCGCTAAATCGGGCGCTGTGGCCAGCCACCTACGGCTATTTTCTGGAGGAGATGCTCCGGCCCCTGCTCTCAACCGATGCGCTGGCCTGGACGCGTACGTTCTTCGAAACCTACGTGCTGGCGCGGGGAGTAACCCCGGCCCTGCGCGTGGGCGTCCAACCCTACGGCGTGCTGCCCACCACCCGGTTTTCGGCCTGGGAAGTAGACCCGCTGCTTCCCAACCACGCCTACGCCATGCAGCTGCAAGCGGTGCTGGGTCAGCTCGATGCCGTCTGGACGGAACGCCTGAACCCACAGCAGGAGCTCTATCCCACCCGTCCTGCGCAAGTAACAGCCGGGGGTGCCGCGGCCAGCTTTGCGGCGGCACCCGCTGACCGGACCAACCTGCTCACCACGCTGGGGCTCGAGGCCACGTCTACCGAGTATTACCAGCGCTACTTAATCGGCCCCGTCATGGCCGAGGCATTGAACGCCGATGCCCAGGCCGTGAGCGGTACCACCACGCAAATCTGGGCCGATTCGGCCCGCAATACCGGCCGCTACGATCCCACGCAGAATCCCCTCTACCAGGAATTTGCCAGGCTGCTGGACCCGACCAACGCGGCGGGACTGCAACGCACGGCCGGCGGGACGCCGGCGGCGGCGCCGCCCATCTTCGGCTACACCTTTCAGAGTACCTTCACGAAACTGGCCGACGCCTTTGCCGACGAGCCGGGCCGGCGCCGGAACGAAGGAGTGCTACTGGATGACGAGCCACTGTCGGAAACCAAGCCGGTGGCCGCGTTTCGGGGCGTGACGACCAGCCAGAATTACATTCACTGGCTGGCCACGGCTTCGTTTGATGCCATTCGCCTGGAGAACTTCACTTCCCTGCTCGCGGCCAACAGCACGAATTTTGTACCACCCAATGCCCTATTCTACTACCTGCTGCGCCAGGCGGTCTTGCTCGAATACTGGGCGGCCGCGAAAGCCTATTTTCTCACGAACGGCCCAACCCTGTCTCCGGGTGAGCTAGCCGACGATGAGCTGTTTAACATTCTTAGCACCAACCAAAAACCCCGCTGGGCCTGGCTGTACGACGTCGTGAACGGGCAGGCCCTCCACCAGGAGTTGCGGGCCGCGGGCACGCCGTTGGCTGCTTATCTGGCGGGCGTGGAGCAGCTGGCCCTGCTGCCCACCGCCCGCCTGGAGCGGCTATTGGCCGAGCACCTGGACCTGGGCAGCTACCGCCTTGACGCCTGGCGCCTGGCCCCGGTGGCCGAGCGCCTGGCCGACCTGCGCAAGACCTCGTCCCCCGAAGGAAGCCACCTCGGGGCCTTCGGGTGGCTGGAAGACCTGAAACCGGCCGACCGCTCCGTGGCCAATGCCGCCGGCACCCGCGACGACCCCGACAACCTGGGCTACATCCACGCGCCCAGCCCGACGCACGGCACGGCGGCTGCCATCCTGCGCCAGGGCTACAAGTCGCGTCAGTTTGCCGCCAGCCCCACCGACCTCACTACCCGACGCATGGCCGTGGACTTGTCGTCGCGCCGGGTGCGCGCCGCCCTGTCCCTGCTTGAGGGCCTGCGGGGTGGCCTTTCACTGGGCACGCTGCTGGGGCAAAGCTTCGAGCGGGCCCTGCAGCAGCACGACGGCCTGGCCAGCAACGGCCAGCGGTACGGCAGCTTCGTGGAGCCGTTCCGGGCCGCTTTCCCTTTGGCCGAGGAGCACACCCCGGTCCCCGGCGCGGACCAGGGCAGCCCGCAGGGCCTACCGCCCGAGCAGGTGGCCCGCCAGGTTACCGACGGCGCGGCGTTGCTGCGCGCTGCCGCCATCCGCAAAACCTATCCCTACGGCGTGGACGTGCCCGGCGCGGCCACGGACCCGGCCCTCGCCGCTTTCGTGGTGGCGTTGGTGGCCCAGCTCACCGATGATTTGGACGCCCTGGGCGACCTGGCCGTGAGCGAAGGTATTTACCAGGCCGCGCGGGGCAACACCGAGCGCGCCGCCGCCGTGCTCGAAAGCGTGGCCAAGGGGCAGTTTGCCGTGCAGCCCGATGTCGTGCACCCGCCCCAGCGCAGCCTCACGCTTACCCAGCGCGTACTGGTGCAACTGCCGGCGGCGTCCACGTTGCAGCAGTGGCCCGCGTCAACTTCCATGCTTACGCCGCGGGCCGCCGCCGCCCCGCGCCTCAACGCTTGGCTGGCGCAATTTTTTCCCAATCCGAACGACGTAAGCTTTGCCGTGGGATACCGACGGGCTTCCGGCGAGTGGGTGCCGCAAAACACGGGGACGGCCACACTGTTCGCGATGCGCCTGCAGCCAATCGACTTGCTCTATTTATTGGACGACAAGGCCATGCAGGACGGTTCGGACCTGGACCGGCTACTGGTGTATGCGGTTGAGGACTCAACGGCCATTCCGAACACGGAAAGCCCTCCCAACGATGCCCGGTTAGCAGTCAACTACGCGTTGGGTACGGGGGTAGCGGCCCTGCGCCGGCTGCTGCCCCTACTGGCCCGGCTGCGCCAGCTGGTGGGGAGCACCCGCCCGGCCCGGCTCCGCGACCTGCAGGCGCCCAGCGGCCTGATTGACAACAACGAGGACGCGGGCATTAACAGCAACGACCTGGTCGCGCGGCTGACCGCGAGCCAGACCGCACTCACTAGCTTGGCCCCCACGCCCCAGGTAACCACGCCGCTGGCGCTGGCCGATTTTTACAAGGCCGCCTTGTTTGGCCTGCCGGAAGCCTTCCAGGCGTTGGCCCCGGGAGCTGATTTGAACAGCGCCACGTTGGCCGTGCGGCAAGCCGTGCGCACCCGTTTGGACGCGGCAGGCGTGGCCATCCAGCCCATCGCGCCCGCCACGAGCATCACCGTGGCCGCCCGCCTGCAACAAGCCGCCGCGCTTTTCGGCCCCGCTTTCCGGCCCGACGTGGAAATTGCTTTTGGTGACCCCGATACGAAACAGCAATACGTCACCGCCACCTCGGCGGCCGCAGCCGCCAGCCTGCTGCGGCATCACGAGGCCCAGCCACTGGCGTTACTGGAATGGCTGCACGGCCTGGGGGCGGTCCGCGAGCCGATGAACCAGCTCGACAAAGTGCTGCTCATTCAAAACCTGCTAGACCCCGAGGCCCCGGCACTGCCTCCGTTGCGGCCCGCGCAGTTTTCTACGCTTTCGGCGTTGTCCACTCAGCCCGAGGAGTACTGGTTGGGCCTGAGCTGGCCCCGCACCTACGCCCCCCCCGGCGATGCGCTCTCGCTCGTGCAATGGCTGCCCGATGCCTACGACCCCACCGGGGACCAGTGTGCGCTGTGGCTGGACGAATGGACCGAAACCCTGCCCCAGGCCACAATTCCAGGCCCGCCGTCTCCGACAGAAACACTTCCTCAAGGCACGCAGTCCACGTCCCTCACCTTTCACTACGACCAGCCCAACTCCGAAGCCCCGCAAACCATGCTGCTGGTGGTATCGCCCCGGAGCAACCCGACCACGTGGACCATCGACGACCTGCTCGGAGCCGTGAACGAGACGCTGGACCTGGCTAAAAAGCGCACCGTGGAGCCGGATTCCCTGGCTTTTACGCCGCTGTCCACCGTGCTGCCCGCCGTGGTTGCACCCGTGGCCCAACAGGCCGTCACCTTTACCCTCGACCTGGGCCGCACCAATGGCAAGGCGGGCTTTAATGAAAAGCCCTTGCTGGTGTAGACGCCGGTCAACCGTTCTTCCGTCGGTTTGCCGGCCATTCCCCTTTCCAAATCACTACCCCGCATGGCTTATTCCTTTATTGAACCCACGCTATCCGCCTCCGCGGTGCACGCGCTACTCGCCGCCAATCGCCTCGAAACCCGGCCCCGCAGCCCCGAATTCAACCGGGCGTTGCGGGCCGAAATCCGGGACCCGACCTGGCTGCTGGCCCGGCAATGGCAGCTGCACGAGTTCCGGGCCGAGGACCGGGGCACTCCGGCCGTTGCCGAGGTGGTCGTGAGCGAGCAGCCACTGAGCCGGCTGGCCCTGCCTGGTCAGCCTTCCCGGGCTTACGCGCCCGCCCACCAGCCCCTGGAGGCGGCAGTAGAGGCCCAGCCCCGCGTGGTTGGTGTCGGACTGCGCCTGCAAATGGGCCAGTACTGGCTCCGCCAATTGCGCACCATCCCCGCGCTACTATCCGCCAGCCCACTTGAACGGGCAGCCGCGCTGGCCGCGTTTGCAGCGGCCTATCCGTTGAAAGCTCAGCTAGCCGACGAAGCGCCGGTGGCCTACGCCCAGGAAGCCACCACGGGCGAGGCGCTGGCGCTGCTTCAGCTCGCCGGCGCGACCGCACTGGATGGCTACGCGCTGTACCAGGCCCTGCTCGCGCCCCACCGGACCGCGCTACTGGCAGTCTTTGGCGACAGCGAACTCCTAGCCCAGGCCGTTGAGGGGCTATCCCTGACCACTGGTTTTCCCGCGGCCGGCCCGGCCACTGCCCTCGTGGGCAAGACCTCCCTCGACACGCAGGCGCGGCAGTTCGTGCTGGCCTTTCACCGCTTGTACCTGTTGGGCGAAGACAGCACCAGCTGGTCAACCGAGGACATGGCTTATTCTTTTACCGTGGGGACGGCCGGTGCGACGGGGCTGGGCGCCACCCACTACCCCGGCGGGGCCACCCTGCCCTGGTACGCCGTGGACCAGCGTCCGGCGCCCGCTGGCACCCCGGCGGCCCCGCCCGCCCCCGTCAGCCAGAAGTTTCTGCCCACCGAAGTGCAGTTTCCGGGTGCGCCGGCCGCCCGCTGGTGGGAATTTGAGGACCGCCGCGTGGATTTCGGCCAGGTTACCGGCGACCCCTCGGATTGGGGCCGGATGCTGCTCCAGGAATTCATGTTTCTCTACCAAAATGACTGGTTTTCAGTGCCCTATGCGGTGCCCGTGGGTTCGGTCTGCGCCGTGCAGCGGCTGGAGGTCACCGACGTGTTTGGGTACCGCTACGCCATTCAGCCCGCCGGCGCAGGGCAGCTGGCCGAGGAAGAGACCGACGTACTCATCGACAACGACGCCACCCGCTGGCGCTTGTTTGCCCAGACCGACCCCGCCCACGCGGGGCCGGCGGCCGCCCCGCAGCTCTACGTGCCCGCCGCGGCCCTGACCCCGCTGGTGAGCCGGCCGGTGGAACAAGTCAGCTTTCGCCGCGAGGAAGCCACCAACGTGGTATGGGCCGTGGAAAGCATCGTGTCGGATGGCTTCGCGGGGGGACTTGACGGCGCCTCTGCCGCTGCCCAGGTAGCCGAGACGCTGCGCCGCCTGGTACCGGCGGCAGTGCTGGTACCGGCTGCCGACCCGCCGGCCTACACGTACCAGTTGGCCAGTTCAGTGCCGGAAAATTGGCTGCCCTTCGTGCCCATGTTCGACAACGCCACGGGCCTGACCGTGCTGGAGCAGGGCGTGCTGCCGCGCCAGGGGGTAAGCCTCGACCAGGCGGACCCCGAGGCGGTGGTGCAGCCGCGCACGGCCCTTTTGCAACTTAACCCCAATGCGCCGTACCGCCTGCACGAGCACGAAATTCCGCCCTCCGGCGTGCGCGTGGACGGCAGCTGCTACCGCGTGCGCTGGTACGATGGCCGCACGGTGCTGTGGTTTGGCCGCCACCGGGGGCCGGCCCAGCCGGGTGGTAGTTCCGGGCTGGCCTTTGACCAGCTCAAACCGGGGCCGCAGTAACCGTTCCTTTCCCATTCATTTACTTCAATTACCCCTAAACCATGGCGCTCAAAGACTTCGACCAGCTCGTTACCGAAATCAATACGGCGGTCCACTCCGACGGACCGCAGGGCAAAACGACGGCTCTCAGCCTCGGCAACGTGCTCAAAAGCATTGCCAAGGAACTGACCACACTGCCGCAGGAGGCCGCGGTGGCCGCAACTTCCAAAGCGGACTTAGATGCCAGCGGCCGCGTTCCCAGCAGCCAGCTACCCAGCTACGTCGATGACGTTTTAGAAGTTGAAAGCTTTGATGCGTTGCCCGGCACTGGTGAGGCCGGTAAGATTTACCTGACGTTGGATACCAACCAGCAATACCGTTGGGGAGGGACCCAATTCGTTGAAATCGGCAAAAGCCCCGTCTTCTATACCGCGACTGGTCAAAATACCGATGGCGGCATGACGCAAAAGGCCATCACCGATGCGCTGTCTGGAATTGATGACCTGACCACCAATAAAGCCATCCTGATTAAAGCCGACCGTAGCAAAGTATTCTACACGGGCAACGGCACGCTGGCAATGGACAACGCCGACGATGCCGTCGTCCGCGCGTTCAACGATGCGGAGGCGGGCGACTACGTTTACATCACGGCCCCGGTGAACATGCCCTTTGCGAACCAATTCACCCTGCTTTGCCGCATCAAAGGAGGGTCCAACGTGAACTTAGGGGGCTTTCCCATCACGGCGATAAACTCGCAGGATTGCCTCGGCGTCGCTAGCAGCGGAGCCGGCGAAGTATACGGTTACGGTTCCGTGCTGACAGCAGTTGGCTCCTACGCTTTCTATACAACTGCCGGCATCGCCGGTCAGTACCGGCTGTTGAATTTGCATCTACGCGGTATTAATGGTGGAGGGGGCGCGCTCATTCGCTCAGGCAATTATTATCATGAGGGTAGTGTTAGCGCTTTGGCGACCTTGGCCCCATGGATAGGGATTAATATTATCGGCGTGGGGGGGTTCAGCTACGAGTTGGTGGGCGACCTAACGGTAGGCGGCATCGCCTGGGGCGTCTACGTGACCAACACGTCCGTAGCCAGGCTGCGCAACGGGCGGCTCACCCTCCAATCGGCCGGGTGCCTAATGGGCAAGCTGCTACATCAGGCGACGCTGGAGATTGAACAGTACGTCATTGATTTAACGCTGCGGCCGGTTGATGGAGGCATTTACTGCCTAAAAAGCACCAATACGGTCACCCTTACGGACGTCACGGTTATTGGCGGCAGCATCATTGCCGTCGGCAACGGGTCGACGCTTATTCTCCGTGGTAACACCACCCTGCCTACTGCTTACGGCATTGCTCATTTGCAAAGCCTGGGGGTAGTGGTGGATGACCAGCGTCCCACCGTTGGGGCGCTCGCGGTGGCCACGACCAGCACACTGGGGGGCATCAAAATTGGGAGTGGCCTGGGGGTTTTGGCAGATGGGACGGTCTATGCCACCGGAAGCATTGGCGGAAGCCCAGGTATTTCAGTGCCGGTCGATTTTGGCGCGGGCGCGGACGGTCCGGCCACGCTGGGTGCTATCACCGTACCGTGGGCTACCCGCAGTGGTTCCGTTTACACCATGATTCGCACCGCCTACCTCACGGAACTCACCATTCCGGAAAATACAGTCTTGAATGTAAACGGGCACAAACTATTTGTACAGAGCACCTTAAACAATAGCGGCATCATTCGGGGCAGCGGTAACAACGGCTTGTCAGCGACCGCTGCGGCTGGGGCTGCGGCACCAGCGGCGGCGGTTGGCACCGAAGCAGGCGCCGGTGGCAGAGGCGGGGCCGGAGGAGCTGCCACCGCAACAGCGGGCGGTGCGGCCCCGCAAGCAGCGGGTATAATTGGCGGCGGGGGCGGCTCGACAGCAGGTGGCGGCGGCGGCGCGAGCGCGGGGGGCGCTGGGGGTATAAGTAGAACTGCCACTGCCATTACGGCGCGGCCCGTTTATGATTTGCGGCCGGTGCTCACCAACGGCATCGCCCTGATGCTCGGGGGTAATCCCGGGAATGGCGGAGCCGGGGGAGCCGGCACCGGGACTGCGGCCACGGGCGGCGGCGGGGGCAGTGGCGGCAACGGCGGCGGGGTGCTGGACATCTGGGCGGGGCAGATTGCCGGCACCGGTGCGTTTGAGGCAAATGGCGGCAATGGCGGCAACGGCGGCAACGGCGCGGGGGTGAACACTGGCGGCGGCGGCGGCGGAGCGGGAGGTGGCGGGGGATTTATTCGGCTGGTTTATGCCTCTAAAACCTACACCGGCACTGTTTCGGTAGTTGGGGGGGCAGGCGGCAGCGGTGGCGTTGGTAACGGGACAGGGGCTGCCGGCTCCAGCGGGGGCGCTGGCTTAGAAGGCAATAAAATCGAGTTTAATGCGACAACGGCAACCTGGACAACAGCTTAAATCGCTTTTGCTTAGGACTTGTAGTATTCAACGGCGGAGCAATCCTGCTTTCACTCGCTTGCTGTTTTTTAGGGCTTAGTAAGCAATAATTAGAGGGTTAGGCCTGAGTTTCTGTTAGGTCGTTCAGGTCGTTTTCACTAACTGTTAGCATACGCCGTGCGTCCCAGCGCCGCCATCACCTAGTCCGGTTCTACGAAATCGCCCTTTCATTTTTCGCTTATCCTGCGCTACCCCATGTCCAAGCTGTTTGAGGTCCTGCCACTGGAGGCCAACCTGCGCTCGCAACCGCTGCTGGTGCCCAAAACCGTCATCACGCGGCTGCGGCAAGGGCAGCGGGTGGAAGAGGTGTCCATTATCCCGAGTCCGCCCGCGGGCTGGCGGCGCGTGCGGGCCGAGTTGCAAGGCACGCCCGTGGAGGGCTACATCAAGGCCTTCTTACTAAAAAAAGCCGACCCGGCCCCGGTGCTCCCGCCGGCACCGGTGCTGCCCAACATTCCCGAAGCCAGCCTGCGCAGTCCCAACCCGGTGCGCCGCAACCAGTCGGGCGACGGGTCGCGGGTGTACGGACTGACCGAACCGAACCAGCCCGGCTGCCCCGGCCCCGCCCCAACTGACCGGGCGCTACAGCTGGGTGCTATCCTCGGCTACCTACACGTGAGCCGCTCGGCGCGGTACGCCGCCGGGAAGGGCAAAACCTACTGCAACATTTACGCCCACGACTACGCCGACCTGGCCGGGGCTTACCTGCCCCGGGTCTGGTGGACGCGCAAGGCGCTGGTGGCGCTCGCGGCGGGGCAGGCCGTGAACCCGGCCTACGGCACCACCGTGCAGGAGTTGAACGCCAACAGCCTCTATAATTGGCTGGAGGAGTTCGGGCCCGACTCCGGGGGGCGACGTTCGGTGGACCTGACCGAGGTGCAGAACGCGGCCAATACCGGCCAAGTGTGCCTCATCAGCGGGCAGCGCAAGGAACCTAAACGCACCAGGGCATATCTGCGCCGTGGTGCCCGAAACGGCCCAGCACCGCGCTACAAGAAAGGGCGAGCCGGTGACGTTGCCGCTAATGAGCCAGGCCGGGGCAACCAACTTCGAGTATGGGGGTCGGGTGAGGTGGACGGGAGCGCAGTTTGTTCGGTTTGGGTTTTGGATTCACGCCTGAACTACCTTACAACGCGCTAACATGCAATGCTACACTCACAAGTTTGTAACAAAAGCCATAAGTAGTTTTTGTTTAACAAGGCAACAAAATCTTTGTCTGATAATACCTGCGTATTATGAAAAACCGAAAAGTTTGTGTTGCACAAATATTTACATTGGTGGTACCAGTCTGGCTTTGCTGCTGGTCAGCGTGCGCACAAGCCTTGCCCAATACTGCTTCTCTATATAACATAACTGACACATATTACCAGCGTCTTGAGACAACTTACGCTTACCAACCGGTACCTCTACCGCCGGGTAAGCAAACCGTAAGGCATTACCTGCGCATCAAGAATAAAAAACACCTGCTTGAATACATCACGCAGGATATTAACCAGCAACTCCGAGAATGTTTCTTCTTTAAACAAATAAATAAGGATACTTTATTGGTTTCAAAAGAAAAGTACCTATTTGGAAGTCAGGACATCAAAAACAGGAGAGTGAATTCTGTCGAAATATTCACTCAGTATTTGGATGAATGGAGATTGAAAACTGGTAATATATTAATTAGACAGCTTTTCAATCCGCTGGCTGATTTGGCTACTGAAACCGGCGTAGCCTTGTACGCAACGGACGTTTCCTACGAAACATTGGGTGATACAGTAGCTTGCTACCACGTGCAGGCACCGACCTCCACCCAAACCGCATACCGCATTGAATTGCGTGAACGGCGCCAGCCCGGGCAGCGGCGTTGGAATACTAACCAGCCGACCCAGTCCTGGCTGATTGACATTGCCGCCAAGTCGGTACGCAGTACACGTTCTCTAAATGATACCGGTGGCATCATGACGTGGACCAGAAAGTATGTAAATGCTACTGACTTTTCCGAGACTTTAGTGATTTCCCGCACCTCGGCCATGGGAGCTGGAGTCCTTATCCACGATTTACGCTACAAACGAATGTTTCGGCAGCAAACGCCTTATCAAGCTGTTGATTCCTATGAGATTATAAACTCAGGGAAAAATGGGGCTTCCACCATGTTTGAAATAATATCAGAGTATGAATGAATTGATAATTCAAGAAGGGTATTCTACTGATATACACCTTTTCATAAATGGACAGCCGAATTCTGCTGGTGCGTCAGTCGTCGGACAGAGCACTCGTGTCCTAATCGGGCTAATTGGGAATACTTCGGTGGCTGCCAAGATAGCCGCTATTAAAAATGGTGTTACCTACGATACTCTGCAGAACACGCGAGCTACTACTCAGGCTTTCATCACATTTGATGTGCAGCCAGATAGCAATCCTATGTTTATGTGGCTCGTCTTTACGGTAGCACCTGGAGCAGTTCCCGGTGATGTTTATTGTCGCGTTTCTAACGGTAACGTCCCTGCGTCACCTGACTACTCCAATCTCATTTTCCGCGTAACTGTTCATATCAGCCTAACACGGATTTGGTTAGGCAATAAAAGGTTAACGCTCTTCAATAATTCGCAGGATGACTCGGCAGAGGTAGTAGTGTACGCAGAATGCGTGGATGGCACTGTTGGGGGTGGAGCGCCTCAAACGAGCGTAGCCAATTTGAGCCGACATGATTACGTTAAACTTCGTTATACCCCAGCACCAGTTACTCCTCCCGCAAGCAGCGGCCAGATTTCGGATATTTTAGTTACAGGAGGCGTAGTCCGTGCCCAACTAAGTTCTTTTACACAATCAACATCCGCTAGAGGTACTATAAGTGTTACCATAGGCACTACGCCGACATCTCCATTACCCGGGACTACAGCTATTCCAACTGTGACCATTTATGTGGTGGCGGGTACCGAGGTAGCTCGCCCGCGCTTACGCCGTTTTTACACAGGGGCAGTAGCTGACTCGGCGCGGAAAACAAAATTGCTCTTTCTAACGGAAGGTTTTACCAGTCAAGCAGATGTAGAGCCATGGCTGACATTCATTAAGGACCAGTTCACAGCTTATGCCTTGCACTCGCCATTTGATATATTGAAAGATTCTATTGATTTTTGGACAGCTAACTGGCTGAGCAATGACCCCTCGCCCGGTATTACGTTAAAGTCAGCACTGACCCAGACAGGATATCTAGTTCCATCGCACCCCATTGCATACGAGCAAGTTGGTGCTACCAATACGCGAATAGATGGTCGGTCACCTCTATACACTATTAATGAACTATTGACTTTTGTCGGCCTGCCCAACTCTCAGTCCCCAACACTACTAGCGGGTATTAAAGCCGATTGGATAGGTAAAAACCTTCAGAAAGGCAGTCAGAATTTCGATGATAACAAAGTAGACGAAATCCTCTACCAAGCGTGGCGGCGGCAAGTGCCGGAGCTGTTCACGTATGCGAAGGACACACTCTTTGGCATGGTGAAGGGTACTTATAACCTCGAAACTGCCTCCCCTAACGAACTCACCAGGGCCGACTGGGGAGTAAGCGGACCTAGCTATTATCCAACAGCAGGTGACCGCAGTGATGGCAATCGATTCCTTACCAGATTCAACGCCATTCTGGGGACCTTGACTACACCTGACACCGCCAAGGGTTATAAAATGACCGGTAATGATTGGGGAATAAATTCCAAAGATGCCACCGCATCAGGTTTGGTCTGTGTCATTGTGAATGACCCAACTTTTGGGGGGGTTAGCGTTGCTTACGGTCGAAAACGTAAGTACCTAAATACAATGTTTTCTATCGGCGGACGCAAGTTTTACAATTTGGCCGGACCAGGGCCTGTAACTGACATCACTTTCCCCGACCCTCCCCCGCTAACGACAGCTCCCACAGTTCCTTTTACGCCGGCGGTAGCGGCGGCGGCGGCGGCAGCCAATGCGTCAGCAAATAATGCGGCTACTGCTGGGGTGGCCACTTTTGTGCATGAGTTGGGTCACCTTTTAGGCTTGGGCGATGAGTATGGCAACGTGCTTGGCAACAATCCATCGGGCAAAGCATCACTGACGATTCCTGACCCGGATGTAGACCGATTTCCGAATATCGTTACAGCCCAAAGGCTCATTGCTACTAACGTGGCTGTTTTGGCTGATAAGACTATTACGCCTCCGGCATCGGCCGCCGGTAGCTACGTATCAGTACAAGGGACCGTTAAAGACCCGGCAGCCATTAATTGGAACTGGGACCGTATGGAACTGTCAAGTATTATTTTGACCGTGCCCCAAGCAATAGCCGGTGCGACCACTCCTACTACTAGGCTGCGGGTAGAAACCGGACAGGACTGGCTGAGTAAAAAGGGCACCACTGTACTTGTGCGCAAGGGAGCACTCCTACCAGGTGCCATCGACACGACGCTGCTTTATCCTGTTTTGCTGAAGGATGTGGTGCTGATGACAGCAACCAATCCTCCCCCCCCCGCTATCCCTACCGCTGCTTATTTTCAACTGGTGCTGGAGGGGGTCCTACCTACTAGTCCTGCCTCCCTAGCTATTACAAAAGGAGACGTCATATACGTACCACGGTACTATCCTGCATTGCTACCAAGCACCACGCCCGGCACCGCCACGCCCCCGCCCGCCGCGATAAAAATGCGTTTGATTGCAGAGCAAGTGGCCCAGTTATTAAAGACAAGTACCTTCAAAGTCACGCCTGATGTGATTGATTGTGGTCAGGCATCTAGCGCGCAACAAGACCCAACGGCAAATAGTAATGCGTTTATCAAAGCAATGACCACGGACTTGGCTAATCGGGGAATTACGGCAGGTATATCAGCATTTCCTTACAGAATAATTGCTATATATGAGGGCGGTGGAGAATATAACTGTGCTGCTTACCGTTCTAACGGGTTTTCAAAAATGCGCGCTGCCAATGAAGTGGACACACTAGGGGTTCTAACAACGGTATTGCCCTTTAATTATGTGTGCCAGTACTATCTGGTCAACAAAATAAACCCCACGAAGCTGGCGGAGCTGGACGGGTTTTACGACAGCAGAGCTTATTAATTTGTCATGGAAGCAACCGGAACCACTACCAATCTGCTACGGGAAGTCGGGCAATTATTTTCCTTGCTGCAAGAAAAATTAAGCAGTGATGAGGCATTCCAAAGCTTGGCGCAGCAGCTAGGGTGGGAATTAGACGAAATACCCACACCGATAGCTGACCTGCTGCCGCTACTGGCGCAGCTTGAAACGAGCGTGCAGTCTTTGGTGGCCGAACCTACTCTGAGTGTAATCATTACAGTAGAAGAGAATTTAGCAGCAGTTTTTGCTGCTATTCAAGCTCTCTCAACTACCTCTTATACGTTTTCCTTTGACGCTGCTGCCTTCAAGGCGGAGTTTCCCAAGCAGTTAGTTAGCTTTCTTATCATCGATTATCTAGCGACTAAGTACCCTAAGCTGTATGGAGTTTTGCAAGGAATTGGGCTTATCGATAGCGTATTTGTGCCGGCTAGTGGCGACCGCCCTCCATTCATGCGCAAAAGCTTCAATCTGGTACTTCTAGCTGACGTAATTAGCGACCCCGGCGCTTTATGGCGCAACATTTATGGGTGGCAAGGCACGCACTTTATCTATGATAAGCTAGTGATGGTCATGGCTGATATGCTGTACCGGCTTGGTTGGCCCGTTGCACTTGGAGAAGCTGACTATGAGCTATTGTCCAGCGTAACATCAGATACGCTGCCGTCACTCCCATACATCAGCGCATTGAATGTCGATGTGCTAAACACGTCGACCAACCTCGGTAAATTCTTCTTTGGCCTAGGTCTACTACCCGTGCTTGATGTAAACGGTGGCTACAAAGGGCTAGCCTTGACGGCGCGCACGGCAGGATTAACTAACGAAAAGATTGCGCTCAGTGAAGTGTATTCGCTGCTGCTTACGGGTAATGTGAACTTAAGCCAAGGTATCGGCATCCAGGTTATTCCAGACCAGTCCCTCGTTATAAAGGGTTTAAATAGCTCGGTCAGCACTATACAGGGCAAGCTGGAAGCTGAGCTTGTGCGAGCTCCCTCTTCGAGGACTGGTAACCAAACGGTATTGCTGCGTACGCCTGGCAACACCCAGCTGACTTATGAATCAATTGCGTGGAAAATAGGTGCTACGTTGGATAATTCTGCCTCCGACCTTTACACCGAATTTAAAATAAATGCCCTGCGCTTTGCCTCTGGAGATGGCGACAACGATTCCTTTTTGAGCCAGGTATTAGAGAATTTCAACTTTAGAACCGACCTGAGCGTGGGCCTATCCAAGGTCAGGGGCTTTTACTTTGACGCAGCGGGCGGGTTGCAGACCAAGCAGATAAAGAATATCAAGCTGGGACCGGTGCAACTTAACAACGTGTCCTTTGTGGTGGATACTGCTAATTCATTTACCTACCTCACGGTGGTGACTGAGCTCGTAGCTGACCTCGGTCCAATAAGGGTTGGCTTGAGCGGAGTTGGCATGAAAGCAGGTCTCAAATATGACCCCGACGGGGGCGCCATAGGGCCGTTCTCGACCGACATCGCCGTAAAAGTGCCTAGCGGCGTAAGCATCGTAGTTAACACCGACACTCTTACAGGCGGCGGTTACCTCCTTCTTGACCCAGCCTACCACCAATACGCCGGAGTCGCCAACCTTAAACTCAAGACTACCGGGCAAGAAATCAACCTCAACGCCCTGGGCCTGCTGCAAACCGAATTGCCGGGCAACCCCGACGCCTACTCGCTGCTGCTGCTGATTACGGCCACTTTCAACCCCATTCAGCTCGGGCTGGGCTTCACCCTCAACGGCCTGGGTGGCCTGCTGGGCGTGAACCGCGCCACCGACACCGACTACCTGCGCGGCCTGGTGCGGGGCGGGCGCCTCGACCAGCTGCTGTTTCCGGCCAACGTGCTCGACAACCCGGCCGCCGCCCTGGCCCTGGTCGACGCCGCCTTCCCCGCCACGGAGGGCCGCTACGTGATTGGCCTGCTGGCCCGCCTGGGCTGGGGCACGCCCACGTCCTTAATCACGCTCGACGTGGCCCTGCTCATCGAGCTGCCTTCCCCCGTGCGCATCGCCATCCTGGGGGTGCTCGAAGCCACCCTGCCCAGCAAGGCCAACGACCGGCTCAAGCTGCGGGCCGACTTTCTGGGCACGGTCGACTTCGGCGCCAAGCGGGCCGCCTTCGATGCCACGCTCAGTGATTCGCACCTGCTGGCCTTTGCCCTGACCGGCGATATCGCCTTTCGTTTCTACCAGGGCGACACCCCCTTGTTCGTCCTCACGGCCGGCGGCTTCCACCCCGCCTTTCAGCCCCCGGCCGGCGCGGCCCTCACCGGCCTGCGCCGCCTCACCCTGGCCCTCTCGCGCGGCAACGACCTGCGCGTGACGCTGGCCAGCTACTTCGCCCTCACGTCCAACACCGTGCAGTTCGGCAGCCACCTGGAACTCTACTACCGCCTGGCCCGGGGCCTGCGCGTGGAAGGCCACTTCGGCTTCGACGTGCTCTTCCGCTTCAACCCCTTCCGCGTGCAGGCCCACGTCGCGGCGGGCGTGGCCGTCTACTACGGCCGCCGCGAGCTGCTGAGCCTGCACCTGGCCCTGGACGTGACCGGCCCCGGCCCCTGGCACCTGTGGGGCCACGCCAGCTTCCGCGTCTGGGGCGTGCGCATCCGCGTCGACGTGGACGCCACCCTCGGCAGCGGCCAGGCCGAGCCCGCGCTGCCGGCCACCGACGTGCAAACCCTGCTCGTGGCGGCCCTGGACGCCCCGGCCAGCTGGGAAGTGGAGGCCCCCCAATCGGCCCTGCCCGGCGGGGTGGTGCTGCGCCCGGTGGGCGCTGCGGCCGCTTCCTTCTTCCTCGACCCGCGCGGGGCGCTGCTGCTGCGCCAGCGCGTGGCGCCGCTGGGCGTGGCCCTGGGCCAGTACGGGGCCGGCCCGCTGGCCGCGGGCTCGGGCCGGCGCTTCGACCTCACGGAACTGGTGGTGGGCGGCGTGGCCCATGCCGTGGCAACCGACAAGGGAGTGGAGGTGGTGCGCGATTTCTTCGCCCCCGCCCAGTTTCAGGCGCTCACCGACGCCCAGAAGCTCTCGCTGCCCTCCTTCCAGCTGCTGCCCTGCGGCCTGCGCCTGGCCCGCCTGGGCGGGCTGGTGGCCGACGAGAGGGCCACGCTGCGGGTCGTGTACTACGAGCACAAGCTCCTCAGCGGCGCCAGCGGCGGGGCGACGCTTGCCAAGGTCAAGGCAAGCGCCACGGCCTACGGGCAGCTGGCACGGGGCGGGGTGCTGGGCCAGCAAGTCGAGGCCGCGCGGCCCGCGGCCC
>NZ_JNLX01000113.1 GCF_000715495.1 Hymenobacter sp. IS2118
GGGATGGGTTGGCTGTGAAGGTAGGTTTTTTTCTGACGCGCTTCCTCCATGGCTTCCCAGCTGAGTAGGGTTGAAAGTCCTCCCGATAGCAGTTTGCGAGCTTTGTGTTTATGCGGTAATTAGTTGATAAATAATAATGTAGATGGTATGCGCGCCCGCTGCCTAAGTGGTCCTGTCATGCATAGCATGAGAAGGATGAAAGGGATTATGTATTGAGTAGTACGGCCAAAAAAAAGCATTCCGACCGGATGGGTATCCGGTCGGAATGCTGTGGTGGTGCAAGATAAGCGGGCCACTGGGCGGCCTTGCCTACTGCTAGGCCCGCCGCTGGCGGTACGAGTCTACCTGCTGGCGCAACACGGCCAACAGGCTGCCGTAGTGCTGCTGCGCTTCTTTCCGCCGCTCAAGCTTTTGTAGGCTTGAATTAATCAAATCGGAAAAGTCCTCTACGGAATAGCAGCGTTTGGGCGTCGTGGTCACGGGTTCAGCAATAAGTAATGCAGCAGGCCAGCCCTGCTGCTAAGCAGCAACTGTCCGGCTTTGAAACTAAAGTAATAGCTAAAAACGAAAAAGGGGCCGGGCCGGATTCCAGATGCCCCACGGAATCATGAGTAATATGAGTAGCAGGGCAATGCCGAAGTACAGGAAAGCCCGCTTGTGCTTGGCCGTGGAGTCGCTGGTTTTTTTGACTACAATGCGGCCCACTTGCGCCACAATGGCGGCCAGTATCATCACGGCCACGTGCTCCATGCCGAAGAAGCGGGCGGTGGGGTCTTTCATGGCGCCGGCTTGCTTCATGGCGTTCAGGCCCCAGGGGCTGACGCCGAAATACAGGCCGAAGCCAATGAGCACCTGCAGCCAGGTAAAGCCGGAAAAAGCAGCGCTCATGCCGTTGTCGGCCCCCACAAAGGCGCGGCGCCCCGACCAGCCCACGTAGGCGCGGTACACGGCAATAAGACCGAAAATGAGCACGAACCAACGGGACCAGGAATGCAGCAGGAGAAGAGTTTGGTACATAAAAAGGGGAAAAATGAAATAACGAACAACAGCCGACCCACGGGTCGGTTTAGGCTGGCACAGTCATAGCCAGTTGCTTCTTGTCGCGATGCACCACGAACATAATTACGAACAGGGAAACGTAGGGCAGTGCACAACCCACTCCAAACCAGCGCCAGAAAGACCGGCCGTGGCTATTAGCCATAAAGGCCGTCATCAGCGGCATGAAAAAGAGGGGACCCAGAATGGCAATGAGAACTTCAATCATATAGAACAGAGCGGCCCGCGCAACGCAGGCCGGGGCAAAATTACGCCACGCGGTGGGCTGAATGGCGCCGCGCCGGGTTAGTATTTTCGGCGGTTGGGGTCAGCTTTTTCTTCGGCCCACCGGGCGCGGATGGCCACAAAAATGGCCACAAACACGGAGAAGAACGGCAGGAGCAAGCCCAGCGCGTACCAGCGCCAAAATGACCGGCCGTAGCTCGCGGCAATGTACCCCGTGATGGGGGCGAACAGCACCAAAGCGCCCACCATTACTAACGTGAATTCTAAAAAAGACATGTGGGTTATTGAAATCAAACAACTGTTAAAAGGCAGCTGGGTTATCGGTGGTGCGTTATTCAGATGCTGGCCATTCAATAATAACCGACCATCACCACCTAACAACTAAACAAGCCTAGCGGACTTTGCCGCGCTTCACCAGGTAGGCATACAGGACTTTCTCGAACGGTTCGCGCACGTCCACGGGCACGAAATCGATGCGCAGCTGGCCGCAGCGCAGGGCCAGCTCCTGCTCGTAGGCCGTCATGGCCGCGCGGTACTGCTCTTTTATCTGGGAGGGCTGCAGCTTGATTTCAAGGCCCGTTTCGATGTCCTCGAAGATGTAGGGCCGCTCGGAAAAGTCGAAATCGGCCTCCGTGGCCCGGTCCAGCACGTGGAACAGCAGCACCTCGTGGTGCTGGTGCTTGAGGTGCTGCAGCGCCGCCAGGGCCGCTTCCTGCTCGGCGGAGCTGCGGCCCAGCATGTCGCTGAAAATGATGACGAGTGAGCGTTTGGGAATCTGCTGGGCAATGGCGTGGATGGTGCCGGCCACGTTGGTGCCGCGCACGGTTTTGGGGGCGGGCGGGCGCTCCAGCAGCTGCTGTAAGGCCAGCAGCAGGGTGTGGCGGTGGGTGCTGGTGGAACGCACCGGCGTTTGCAGCTCCACGTTTTCGGCAAAGGTGACGAGGCCCACGGCGTCGCGCTGCCGGGTGAGTAGCGTGGTGAGGGCCGCTGTAGCCAAAATGCTGAATTTCAGCTTATCGTGGCCCGGTGCGGGGTAGTACATGCTGGGGCTCACGTCGAGTAGAATGTGGGCGCGCAGGTTGGTTTCTTCCTCGTAGCGCTTCACAAACAGCTTGTCGGTGCGGGCAAACACCTTCCAGTCGATGTGGCGGGTGCTTTCGCCGGGGTTGTAGAGGCGGTGCTCCGAAAACTCCACCGAAAACCCGTGGTATGGCGACTGGTGCAGCCCGGTAATGAAGCCATCGACCAGTTGGCGCGCCAAAAATTCGAGGTTTTCGAAGGAGCGGATGGCGGCGAGGTCGATGGGCATGATGGGAGACAGGAAGGACTTTAAAAATATAAAGAACGGTTGTGGTGCGCTGTTTAACGCATTATGGTCACGAAGGCTAACCAGCTACTGGCGCGGGAAAGTTGCTGCGACTGGCTGAGTAGGTCGTTTCACGGGCCGTGCCCCTTTATTTCTGTAACCCCACCTTTGCAGCGGTGTTTGCCTGTTGTCCGCGTCAGTCGTAAGTTAGGCCTTTCAATCAACCGACCAATTCTATTTCCCACTCATACCCCACCCCAATTCCCGTGGACGACCGTCACGACCAGGAAGAAATTTATTCCCAACGCATAAAAGCCGGCAAGCGCACGTACTTCTTCGACGTGAAAGCCACCCGCGGCCAGGATTACTACCTGACCATCACCGAAAGTAAGCGCCGCCAGAACAGCGACGACTCGGTTTCCTACGAAAAGCACAAAATCTTCCTTTATAAGGAAGACTTCCTGAAATTTGTAGACGCCCTGCAGGACGCCGTTGAATACGTCCGTGAGGAATTGCTGACCCCTGAAGAAGTAGCCGAGCTGGACCGCCCGCGCGAATTCGACGACCGGGACCGGCCCCGCCCTGAGTTCGAGCGCCCTGCCTTCGACCCCAACAAGAGCGAAGAAAACTACTAAGGGCAGCGGTTACTGATTAGTGGTGAACGGTTAGTTCGCTGAGCCGTTTCCGATGGCGCGAATGGGCAATAGTCCGTTCGCGCCATTTTGCGTAGCCGCAAGCCGTACCTTTGCGCCCGAATTGCTCTCAATTCAACCCTCAACATTCAACTCTCAACCCTACATAAATGGGCCTCCGCTGCGGTATCGTCGGCTTGCCGAACGTCGGTAAATCCACTCTTTTCAACGCGCTTTCGAACGCCAAGGCCGAATCGGCCAACTATCCGTTCTGCACCATCGAGCCCAACGTGGGCGTGATTACCGTGCCCGACGAGCGGCTCCAGATTCTGGAAGCCCTCGTGAACCCCAAGCGCGTGCTGCCCACCATCATCGAGTTTGTGGACATTGCCGGCCTCGTGAAAGGCGCCAGCAAGGGCGAAGGCCTGGGCAATAAATTCCTGGCCAACATCCGCGAGGTCGACGCCATCATTCACGTGGTGCGCTGCTTCGACGACCCCAACATCGTGCACGTAGCCGGCGGCGTCGACCCCGTTTTCGACAAAGATGTTATCGATACCGAGCTGCAAATCAAAGATTTGGAGAGTATCGATAAGAAGCTGGTGAAGTCGGAGCGCAGCGCCAAAGCCGGCGATGCCGTGGCCAAGAAGGAAGTAGCCATCCTGCAGCGCTTCAAAGCCGAGCTGGAAGCCGGCCAGAACGCCCGCGCCGTAGTGGCCACCGCCGACGAGCTGGAAGCCGTAGCCGACCTGCAGCTGCTCACCATCAAGCCCGTGATTTACGTGGCCAACGTGGACGAGGCCAGCATTGCCAGCAACGGCAACCACCACGTAACCGCCCTGCGCGAGCACGTGAAAGCCGAAGGTGCCCAGGTGGTACTTGTTTCTGCTGCCATCGAAGCGCAGATTGCCGACATGGAAGACCCCGAAGAAAAGGAAATGTTCCTGGGCGAGTACGGCCTCACCGAGTCGGGCCTGAACAAGCTCATCCGGGCCAGCTACGAGCTGCTCAACCTGATTACTTACTTCACCGCCGGCGTGCAGGAAGTGCGCGCCTGGACCGTGCATCGCGGCGACAAAGCCCCCGCCGCCGCCGGTGTCATTCACTCCGATTTCGAGAAAGGCTTCATCCGCGCCGAGGTAATTAAGCTGGCTGACTACCAGGAGTTCAAGACCGAAGTGAAAATCAAAGAAGCCGGCAAAATGGCCGTGGAAGGCAAAGAATACGTGGTGCAGGACGGCGACATCATGCACTTCCGCTTTAACGTTTAAGTGAGCCGCGAAAGCTCAGGATGATGCTGAGCTCCGTTGCTTAACACAAAAGCGCCCCAGCCGGACTCCGGCTGGGGCGCTTTTGTGTTAAGCAACGGAGCATACATAACCGGACCCTATTTAAGCTGTCATGCTTCGACAAGCGCCGCATGACAAACCAAAGAAACCTAAGCTTCTATACTTGAGTGGTTAACGCCCCACCGATTTATACAACATGCCTTTGCTCAGCCGCGTGGTGCGCTGCATGCCGTTGAGGATGGCTAGTTCTTCGTGGCGGCTGGTAGGCACGCCGTTGGCGGTGAGGGCCTGAGCCAGCGTCTGGCTGCCGGTGGCGGTTTTGATGCGGATTTTCTGCGACTGGCGGTTGAGCTTGCTCGCCTCGGTGAGGCGGGCAAAGCCCTGGGCCACTCGGGCAAAAGTGTTGGAGTAGGTAGAAAACGATGCCGGTGCGGTGAGGCCTACGATGCCGTAGAACGTTTTGCCGTCCTGGATGACGTGGGCCAGCACGGCGGCGCCGGCCTGGTCTTGCTGGGCGGCCTGCTGGCCCTGCATCACTACGGCCGGAAAGCCGTTGACCGTGGTGCGTCGGGCATCAGCCGATTGCAAGCCAATGGCTTTGGCCAGGCCCTGGGCGGCTTCGTCCAGCGAATTGCCGCCGGCGGGAATCAGCACCAGCATGGCTTTGCCGTTGGGCTCGGCCATCTGGAACTGCGAAGGCGAATTCTGCGATTTCCAGCCCGAAGGAATAGGCATCCGGAATTTCAGGTCGGGGTGATAGAATACGCCGCCTTCCACGTAGCCCTGGCGCGGGTCCTCCCCGTAGGGCAGGCCCTCAATCATACGCAGGTAAGAATCGCGGCCCACGGCCAACTGGCGGCCACCGGCGTTTTGCTTGGCCTGCGCGGCCAGGCTTTTCACCGTGGTGTAGCGGTCGGCCGAGTTGGGGTGCGACGACAGGAAGCCGGGCACGCTACCGCCGCCGCTGGCTTGCTCGTTGCGCTGCAAGGTCTGGAAAAAATCAGCCATCTGGCTGGCGTCGTACCCAATTTTAGTGGAATATTTCACGCCCAATTTATCCGACTCCCGCTCGTCGTCGCGGCCGTACTTGAGCATGCCCAAGCCCACACCTTGCTGAATAATGCCGCCGTACTGTTCCGCCAAGCGCGGGGCCACTATCGAGCCCAGGAGCAGGCCGATGCCTGCCACCGTGGAGCGCCGCTGCTGGCTTTGCCCGTGCTTGGCCGTGATGTGGCCCAACTCGTGGCCCAGCACGCCGGCGAACTGCGCCTCGCTGTTGAAGTGCGCCATAATGCCCCGCGTGAAGTACACGTGGCCATCAGGCGTGGCGAAGGCGTTGATAACGGGCGAATCGACGATGGTGAAGCCGTAGTCGCCGGGGCGGTCCGACACCTTATTCATTTGTTGGCCTTTGGTGTCAATCAGGCGCTGCAGCGTGGGGTTGTTGTAGAGCCCGAACTGAGCCAGCACCTGGGGGTCGGGCTTAGGGCCCTGGGTGGGGCTGGTGGGCACGGCGCTGACGAGCGTGAGCGGCAACAGCAGCGCGGCACCGGTACGGAGGAAGGAGAAGTTCATAGGTCAGAAAGAAAGCTGAATGCGCCGCATGAACTGCGACGGCTGGGCTTGAAACGCATTGCCCAAAGCAGGGTTACGGGGCAAGCTCGGGCACACTTAAACCAACATGATGCCAGTTATTTCCCAACCACTTTTATCAGCGAGCCGGCATTTACTTGCTCATTGAGCTGCATGCCGTTGAGGATAGCCAGCTCTTCCAATCGTTTTTCGGGCACGCCGTTGCTGGTGAGAGCTTTGGAAAGCGTACTACGCAGGGCCAGCTTTTTGATGCGAATGCGCTCGGGCTGGCGGTTGAGCTTGCTGGCATCGGTGAGGCGCCGGAAGGCCTGGGCCACGCTGCTGAACTGGCGGGCGTAGTTTGGGAAATCGGCCGGTGGTGCCACACCCAGAATGGCATACAGCGTCTTACCGTCCTGAATAATGTGCCCCAATATGTGCACTCCGGCTACCTGCTGCCCGGTTTGCTGGTCCTGCTGCACCTGGTCGGCCTCAAAAACTACTGCTGGAAAGCCGTTGATGGTGGTGCGCTGCGAAGTACCGGGCTGCAGCTTGAGCTGCTGCACGATGGCTTGGGCCGCTTCCTCCGGCGTATTGCCGGGCGCGGTCATCAGTACCAGCAAGGCCTTGCCGGCCGGGTCGGCCATCTGGAACTGCTGGGGCGTGTTCTGGTGCTTCCAGCCCGCCGGCACTGGTAGTTGGAACTTCAGCTCGGGGTGGTAAAACATGTCATTTTCCACGAAGCCCTGCTTGGGGTCTTCGCCGTACACCATGCCGTCGATGAGGCGCAGGTAAGCGTCGCGGTTGACGGCCAGCTTGGGGTTGCCGTTTTGTTGCTTCCACTTATCGGCCAGCTGGTTCACCGTGTTGTAGCGGTCTTCGGGGTTGGGGTGGGTGGAGAGGAAATCGGGGATGGCTTCGGCCTGCCCTTTCTGCTGCTCGCGGGCCAGGGTCTGGAAGAAGTCGGCCATCTGGCTGGCGTCGTAGCCGATTTTAGACGAGTATTCCACGCCCAGCTCATCGGACTGGCGCTCGTCGTCGCGGCCAAACTTTAGGAACAGCAGCTGCATGCCCTGCATGGCCTGCTCGCCAAACTGCGCCACCTGCGGCGAGGCAATCATGGCGCCCATCAGGCCCACCTGGCCCAGAATGGCCTTAGTTTGCTGCTGGGCCGAATGCCGGGCCGTGACGTGGCCAATTTCGTGGCCCAGCACCCCGGCAAACTGCGCCTCGTTGTTGAAGTGGGCCATGATGCCCCGCGTGAAATACACGTAGCCGCCGGGCACGGCAAAAGCGTTTATCACCGGCGAATCGACCACCTTAAACTGATATTTCAGGGTGGGCCGGTGCGAGATAGCCGCCATTTTCTGCCCCTTCTCGTCGATAAACTTTTGAATTTTCGCGTCAGCGTACAAGCCGAACTGGGCCGTTACGGCCGGGTCCGACTGGGCGCCCATAGCCACTTCCTGGCCTTCAGATACGAGACTGATTTGCCTCTTGCCCGTGACGGGATTCGTGGCGCAGCCATTCAGCAGCAGCAAGGCCGCGGTGCCAACACTCAGCTGAAAACGTGTATTCATAGGAGCTATTTGAAAAGCGTGGGCCGTCTGCGAGCAGCAAAGCGCGGAACATCCGCCGCTTGCCCGCAGCCGGTATGCGCTAACAAACGCAACTGCACGGCGTGGGTTGTTGCTGCCGCTTACTGGCGGTTGTTCATGGTCACGGTTTGGTAGCCGATGAGCAGGTCGGCGCGGGTGCCCGGTGGGCGGTAGTACACCAGCAGGTCGTACTGGTTTTCGGTTTCCTGGTGGCTGCCTTCAAAGTAGACCTCATTGGGCACGCTGCCGCGCGCACCGCCCACCGCAAAGCTGTAGTTGTAGTAGCCTTGCTTGAGCAGGGCGTGGCCGGTATAAAGCTGCTTCGCTTCGTCGTAGGCCAGCTTAAATTCGTCTTTGAGCTGCCAGTCGGTGAGGGCACCGAGCACGTACACGGGCCCGGGCGCCGGCTGTTCGGCTTTGAGCTGGAAGATGACGTCGGCGTAGTCGGCGTTGGTGTCGCCGCGGCCAAACTCGCGGCTTTCGAATACACGCTGGCCGTTGGCGTCCTGGTATTGATTGTAGGCCTGCTTGGCGCGCGTAGCTTCCGGTTGCAAAATGGCGGTCACGGGCGTCGTCTGCGGGTCGAGGCGCAGCACACCGATGCCCGTGGCCTGCACCGAGCGGGTGTCGAAATACCGGTACTCGCTCAGGCCCGGAAAGGCATTCTCGAAACCAAAGTACTGATAGTCGAGCCGGCGCTCGGCATCGCGCACAAAAGTTGGCCGCAGGTTATATTTAGCATTGTCCCAGCGAAAGTTCTGGCGCAGCACCACCTTCACCTCGGCGGCGGGGTTCACCAAATTCACGCTGGGGTAGGCGATGCTGAAATCGAGCTGCTGCAAAGTGTAGCGCTCGGCCCCGCCCACCACAATGCCCGGCTGCAGGGCCACCTGCACCTGGTTCTCATACACTACCAGGCGCCGCGACACCACGGGCACGCCGCCCGCGCTCTGCACCACCAGCAGGTAATTCCCGCTCAGTTTCACCGCCGGCGCCCGCATCCGGTAGTGGAAATAGGGCACGCGGGTATTGATGCCCACGCGGTAATCGGTGATAAGAAACTCGTTTATCTCGCTCAAAAACTGCAGGTCCGTGAGCACGGACTGCTGCCAGTTGGCGTCGCAATGCAGGAGCTTGGCGGTGTAGCGCAAGCTCTGGTCGCCCAGTACATCAAATTCCAGCGTGATGGCCTGGCTGCGGCCCAGCGGCACCACAGGCGGCTGAAATACCTCGTTGGGCTGGCCCGTGGCCACGTAGCACTGCACGCTGCGCACGTCGGGCGAGTAGGTGTTGTCCTGGTAGCGCAGGGTTTTGTCGGCGTAGTACTCCGGCGCCTTTTGCGGACCGGTAGCGGCAGGATTGGTGCTGGTGATGGGCGTGCCCAACGGCACGCAGGCAGTGGCCAGCAGGAGGGAAGTAAAAGCAAGAAAGCGCATGCCGCGAAAGTACGGCCGGGGGCTGAATGGTCACTGTAGCTTTTTGCCTCCTAACGGACTGTTGCCGCTTAGAAGCAGTTGCCTAAGTCTTCAGCCACCAAGCAGAAAAAACGTTCTGCAACTGATTAAAGCTACTTGGTACAGCTAAAACACAGTATATTTGCCTGAAAATTGAATTTATTTCCTGGCTGGTGTCAGAAGTAAGTCTTTGACAACATTCGTGAACTCAATTGTTACATATGAAAAGCAAGATAAACATTAGGGCCAGAATAGCCAATAAATTAAAAAGAATTGCTTTAGAGAATATTGCCGGTATTAAAAATGCCGATATGTATCCGCACACGAAGGACGTGATGCTGGATTTCGACCATATCAAATTATATTATTGGCGTCCGCAGCACACACTTGCTCAAAATTTTGGAGACCATCTGTCAAAGATGATTGTGGCCAGAATTTTAGCTGGGCGGGAGTTGTCATTGGAAGAAGAAACCTCCCAAAAGCACCGTTTGCTTGGTATCGGGTCAATTATACAAGTGGCCGAGGATAATGATGTTGTGTGGGGTTCCGGATTTATCGGATGTCCCGAACAGGATATTAGCAAATTCAAAAAGTTGGATGTACGTGCTGTGCGAGGCCACCTGACTGCTGAATTTTTGCGAGCTCGGGGTATCCAGGTACCCGATATCTACGGCGACCCGGCGCTATTGCTGCCCCATATTTTCCCGAATAAATTCAAGCGAGTAAGCAAAGCAAAATATTCTGTTGTTCCCCACCACGCCGATTACGACAAGTTGTATAAGCAGGATGCAGCCCATACAATTAACCCGATGGGTAGTTGGAATGTAATTATTTCCAAGATTCTGGAGGCTGATTTTATTATTGCAAGCTCACTGCACGGTATTATTATTGCCGAAGCATATGGTATTCCAGCGCGCTATCTGCGTGTTTCCGATAACCAGGCAATATTTAAGTACAACGACTACATGTCAGGAACTGGTCGGGGTGAAATTAAATATGCAACTTCAATAGAAGAAGCATTAGAAATGGGAGGACAGGAACCCATTGAGAATTTTGACCACAAGAAACTATTGGATGCTTTTCCTTTCGATTTGTGGGCAATAAAATAGTCGTTTGACAGTGATGCTACATTTGAAATTTACTTGAGCCAATATTTTTATTCATATGGTATTATGCTGAAGCACATGTTTATTAGTGCCAGCCTGTAATTACTGGTATTCCTGCTTGCAAATGCCCCATCTTAGTAGTTTCGATAAATGAATTTGCCTTTAAATGGTGTCTCGGTTGTGCTATGCTGCTATAATAGTAGTTCCCGTCTTCCTACAACCCTCTTACACCTAGCAAGACAGGAGTTTAATGCTGCCGTACCCTGGGAAGTATTAATAGTTGACAACGGTTCAACCGATAACACTCGCGACCTAGCACTGAGTGAATGGAATAAATACGGTAACGAAGCACCTTTACGTGTAATCGTAGAGCCTATACCCGGCACAGCCGCCGCTCGTGAAACAGGAGTTAAAAAGTCAAAATACGAGTTTATACTCTACTGTGACGATGATAATTGGTTGTGCCCCAGTTACGTAGAGAATGCTTACGAGGTGATGATGAGCAATCAGACCATATCGGCTTTGGGTGGGCAAGGGCAGGCAGTATGCGAGGTAGAGCCTCCAGTATGGTTTGAGGAATTCAAAAGCAATTATGCAACAGGTCCTCAAGGCCGCCCTGGAGTTGCCAGTGAGATATCTGTCCAACGTGGATTTGTTTACACTGCGGGCGCGGTATTTCGGAAAGCCAGTATAGAAAAACTGTGGCAACAGAGTTACAAGGGTGTTTGTGAAGGCCGAACGGGTAAAAATCTGGATGGTTCAGAAGACGTGGAGCTTTGCCATAATATTATTTTAAATGGCGGACACATATACTACGACGAAAGGCTGTTATTCAAGCATTTCATGACAAAGCCGCGCTTGAACTGGCCTTACTACAAAAAAATGGTAAGAGGGTTTGGGAGAGGTTTTAGTCTCGTAATGCCTTACAAACTACTGCTAAGCAAACAGAATGACCGTTTTGCAATGGGCATTTCATGGCTTTATATTACGGCCGCTTATCTAATTACAAAAAGTATATTTATTGAAATACCAAAATCGTTATTCAATAACAATTATAAGTCGGCAAGGGCCGGTCTAGAACAAAGCATGAGTTTTTTAGGGGCAGTATTTTCAAATCACGCCACTATTGTAAGATTGTACAAATCCTTGGTAGTCGCTCCCTGGATAGTTGCGGAATACAAGCCATTGAGCAAAAGTTAAGCAACGCGCAAACCGTAAGAGCCTGTTAAAATTTACGAATCAGGTGTCGAATGCTGGACAAATACAAGGTGGCCTCAGCGCTGGTGGATTCGCATTCGAAGTCGCGGCTCAATCGTCGGTCCCACTGTAACCAACTGATGGAGCGCTCGACGACCCAGCGGGTGGGTTGCGAGGTAAAGCCGCCGCAGCCGCTCAGGCCGGGGGCTGTTTCGAGCCGCCAGCCGCAGTTGGCCTGGGTCCACTCAGCCAATGGGCGGCCATCGTAGCCGGCGTCGGTGAGCACGAGTTGCAGCCGTTTAAAGCCTTGTTGACGAAGTTTTTACAGCACCGCCCGTCCCCCTATGCGGTCGTTTTCGTTGGCTGGCCCCACGTGGGCGGCCAGCAACCGACCACCCGTGTCCACGGCGAGTTGGCGCTTGCGGCCCTGTACCTGTTTGTGGCCGTCAAAGCCTTTGGCGAGCACGCCGCGCTCGCTGCTTTTAATGGACTGCGCGTCCACGATGGCTACGCTCGGACTGGGCTAGCGCGAAGGAGCCGACTGCTGGCGGTCCTGTTCGACTAGCATTTTATTCAGGCGCGCCCAGCGTCCATCGGCTTGCCAGCGGCGGAAGTAATAAAAGCAAATCGGGTAAGGCGGGAAGTCGTTGGGCAGCAAACGCCATTGGCACCCGCTCTTGGTTAAATAGAGCAAGGCGTTGAGAATGAGGCGTAACGAATACTTGCGGCGGCGGGCAACGGGCAAGGCGTTTTGCATAACTTGCCACTGGAAATCAGTCAGGTCCGTTTCGTACATCTTTGGTCGGATGAGGAAATTAGGAAAACCTGGCTGGTTTCTTATTGTCTAACAGCTACTTATGAATTTTAATAGGCTCTGAAGCAAAATACGTCGATGGGCAAGTCGCCTACGAAAACCATCGATACGCAGGCCAATCATTTCTTCTCTTCCATCCTGGCCTACATCAAGTTAGAGAAGACAGTCCGACAATTAGGCATCGGTCATTTTCGCCTCAAAGCCCAATTTTGTTTGCGCGGACTCAAAGCTATGCCCTACGCGTTAACCAAAATGGCTGCGTAACATCAATTAATAATACCTCAATAACTTGACTTTGACACACGACTTAGAGCCTATCCGAAAAATAGGAGGGAGTGTCGCCAGACGGTGTTTGCGCAAGCCAGGTGGAGGAGGGCTTCGTAGTTGGCGACTTTCTTTTCCCAGCGGATGAGCAGGCGGCGGAAACGGTGGAACCAGGCGTGGGTGCGCTCGACGACCCAGCGACGGGCGCGGTAGCCGGGGGTGCGGCATTTGTCGGCTTCCTCTCCCCGGCTCAGGATGTGCACCCGGTAGCCCCACTGGGCCAGTAGGCGCCGAATGGCCTCGGCGTCGTAGCCCTTGTCGGCGCAGAAACCGGGGGCGAAATCGCCTTCGGCCGGTGGGGGCAGCACGGGCATCGAATCGAGTACGGCCTGTACTTGCGTCACTTCGTGGACGTTGGCTCCGGTCACGGCCACGCCGACGGGCAAGCCCTGAGCCTCGGTCAGCACGTGGCGTTTGACGCCGCCCTTGCCCCGGTCCGTCGGGTTGGGGCCGACGGCCTCGCCGCCAAGCGGGGCCTTGGTCTGGCAGGCATCCAGACACTGCCAGTCCCAATCCAGGCGGCCTTCGGCCTGTAACTGCACCAAGCCGCTGGTCCAAAGCCGCTTAAAAACGCCAGCCTGGGCCCACTGCTGGAACCGGTCATGGACCGTGGAGGTTGCCCCCAAGCACCGCGGCAAGGCCTTCCACTGCATCCCCGTAACCAAAATATAGTAGATGGCAAAAAA
>NZ_JNLX01000114.1 GCF_000715495.1 Hymenobacter sp. IS2118
GAAGCGGGCGGGCCAACGCTGGGGCAAAAACGGCGCCCAACGCGTCTTGACCCTGCGCGTCTGCGCCATGAGTAACCGATGGCAACTGGTGCGACAGCAAATTGAACCCTTCAATCCCGCAAGAGAGGCCTAGCGACAATTTGAATTGCACCCTTTTCGGAAGAATAAACTTTCTAACCGTTAATTTCCTGGCGGTGGTCTAATCTAAGGTGAAATGATTAATTTTAGGGATGGTTTTTACGCAACATTTCTGCGCTGCTTGCGGCAGTGAACATATTCGCCGTAACGGCAGCGCTGGGGGCCATGCCAAATACCAGTGCAAAGGCTGCGGGCATCAAGCCCGTTTTACCCCCGCCGCCGTGGCCAAAGCGCTGCAGTATGCGCAGGTGGACGAGTTGCTGGGCGAGCGCAACTCGCAGCGCAGCATTGCCCGCGTGACGGGTATCTCGCGGGTGACGATTGCCAGCCGGATAAAAAAAAGCGCAAGCGGCTTCGCCGGCGCTCCCGCGCTTGCGCCCCAAAAAGGACCAGAAAAAGGAGTGGGAAGCGCTGGAGCTGGATGAAATGTGGACCTTCGTGGGCCGCAAGAAGCGCAAAGTCTGGCTGTGGTTGGCCGTCGAACGGGCCAGCCGGCGCATCGTGGCCTGGGTGCTGGGCCGACGGGACGCGGCCACGGCCCGGCGCTTGTGGTTGGCTCTGCCTCCGCGCTACCACCGCCATTGCTGGTATTTTACCGACCTGTGGGAGGCCTACGTGGAGGTGTTGCCCCGCTGGCACCATCGCCGCTGCCCCAAGGGCAGCGGCGGAACAAGTATTGTCGAAGCCATCAACTGTTCGCTACGCCAGCGCTGTGGGGTGCTCGTGCGAAAATCTTGTTCCTTCAGCAAGTCGCTGAGTATGCACACCGCCCGG
>NZ_JNLX01000115.1 GCF_000715495.1 Hymenobacter sp. IS2118
GGCGGTGGTCTAATCTAAGGTGAAATGATTAATTTTAGGGATGGTTTTTACGCAACATTTCTGCGCTGCTTGCGGCAGTGAACATATTCGCCGTAACGGCAGCGCTGGGGGCCATGCCAAATACCAGTGCAAAGGCTGCGGGCATCAAGCCCGTTTTACCCCCGCCGCCGTGGCCAAAGCGCTGCAGTATGCGCAGGTGGACGAGTTGCTGGGCGAGCGCAACTCGCAGCGCAGCATTGCCCGCGTGACGGGTATCTCGCGGGTGACGATTGCCAGCCGGATAAAAAAAAGCGCAAGCGGCTTCGCCGGCGCTCCCGCGCTTGCGCCCCAAAAAGGACCAGAAAAAGGAGTGGGAAGCGCTGGAGCTGGATGAAATGTGGACCTTCGTGGGCCGCAAGAAGCGCAAAGTCTGGCTGTGGTTGGCCGTCGAACGGGCCAGCCGGCGCATCGTGGCCTGGGTGCTGGGCCGACGGGACGCGGCCACGGCCCGGCGCTTGTGGTTGGCTCTGCCTCCGCGCTACCACCGCCATTGCTGGTATTTTACCGACCTGTGGGAGGCCTACGTGGAGGTGTTGCCCCGCTGGCACCATCGCCGCTGCCCCAAGGGCAGCGGCGGAACAAGTATTGTCGAAGCCATCAACTGTTCGCTACGCCAGCGCTGTGGGGTGCTCGTGCGAAAATCTTGTTCCTTCAGCAAGTCGCTGAGTATGCACACCGCCCGGATTAAAATTGTAATTGACCGGTACAATACCACCTTGAATTAGACCACCGCCAATTTCCTACCGTCCGCGAAAACGATTGTAGTAGGGTCAGTATAGTCCTTTTTGGCAATTACATTCGCCAACAGGAACTGCTTTTCCTCTTTTTCTGAAACTATTACATACGATGCTCCTGAATCAATCACAAAATAATATGACTTGTTTTCTACTTTTAAGCCAATAGCTTGAAGGTTATTGATTGGTAGTGTAGAAATTCTAGTAGGTGAGTCAGGGCCTTCTACACCTCCAATAATCGAATTTATTGGAGATGTCTTATTCTGACCGGCGTTTTTCGAGGCTAGCTGCACGCATGGAAGAAAAATCTCCTTTGCGTAAACGCTATTAGGGTCACTCGCAAGTCCCATTTCCTTAGCACCAGGTACGATGTATTTAATCTTTTCATAGACACAATTTACAGCAACATCAATGTCGATTAGGCGGACAGTAGCAGAGTCCATTGACGCTACCATGCTTTTTCTCATTACATCCATCATCTGCTGTTTTTTAAAAACTTCAATTTTATTCGGTCCTTCATTTAAACCGGCAACAGTAGAGTTGTTGTAGCGGTTTATCAATGAGTTAAGCAGAAATTCCACAAACCTGCACACACTTCCAGCGCCACATCGAACTGTTCCAGGTTGTGCATCCGCAAACGGTCTGATAAAATACGATACCTTTTTAGACCCCCGATGCTGTGTTCCACT
>NZ_JNLX01000116.1 GCF_000715495.1 Hymenobacter sp. IS2118
GGCGGTGGTCTAATCTAAGGTGAAATGATTAATTTTAGGGATGGTTTTTACGCAACATTTCTGCGCTGCTTGCGGCAGTGAACATATTCGCCGTAACGGCAGCGCTGGGGGCCATGCCAAATACCAGTGCAAAGGCTGCGGGCATCAAGCCCGTTTTACCCCCGCCGCCGTGGCCAAAGCGCTGCAGTATGCGCAGGTGGACGAGTTGCTGGGCGAGCGCAACTCGCAGCGCAGCATTGCCCGCGTGACGGGTATCTCGCGGGTGACGATTGCCAGCCGGATAAAAAAAAGCGCAAGCGGCTTCGCCGGCGCTCCCGCGCTTGCGCCCCAAAAAGGACCAGAAAAAGGAGTGGGAAGCGCTGGAGCTGGATGAAATGTGGACCTTCGTGGGCCGCAAGAAGCGCAAAGTCTGGCTGTGGTTGGCCGTCGAACGGGCCAGCCGGCGCATCGTGGCCTGGGTGCTGGGCCGACGGGACGCGGCCACGGCCCGGCGCTTGTGGTTGGCTCTGCCTCCGCGCTACCACCGCCATTGCTGGTATTTTACCGACCTGTGGGAGGCCTACGTGGAGGTGTTGCCCCGCTGGCACCATCGCCGCTGCCCCAAGGGCAGCGGCGGAACAAGTATTGTCGAAGCCATCAACTGTTCGCTACGCCAGCGCTGTGGGGTGCTCGTGCGAAAATCTTGTTCCTTCAGCAAGTCGCTGAGTATGCACACCGCCCGGATTAAAATTGTAATTGACCGGTACAATACCACCTTGAATTAGACCACCGCCCTTTCTTCTACTAATTTCGGGTCGCAATATTCCTTTGCTAATTCGACGTAGCTAACGAAATGTGCGGCTTCTGAAACCATTAATTCGTAGTAGAATTTGCTGAGCTCCTGGTCGGCGATGTTTTGCCAGAGCAGCTTGAAACGCTCGCAGCTACGCGCTTCAATCAGGGCCGAAACCAGGAGCTGGTCCATGAGCTGGCGCTCGCGGGCGCCGCCTTTACGCACATGCGCCAGCAGTTGCACCACATACTCGTCGCGGCGCGGCCGGCCGAGCTGAAAACCGCGTTTGCGCAACTCCAACAGCACTCTTTCGAAGTGGCTCCACTCCTCGGCCACCAGGTCGGTGAGCTCATCAACGAGGCGCGTTTTATCGGGATAATGGATAATCATACTGATGCCCGTGCTGGCAGCTTTCTGCTCGCACCAGGCATGGTCTACCAGAATATCCTCGATGTTTTTGCCGGCAATATCTACCCAGCGGGGGTCGGTATTCAGCTTTAGCTTAAGAATGGTTTTCTCTTTCATTTGTAGCTCATTAATTAAAGAAATCCCACCTTAATCCTAATTGAAAGCGTCGCGGATACCCTGTGAAATACGGCGTGGTAAAATACCCGTCGCCCAGCAATCCCTGGTTGACATAAGCGTATTTCAGGAATACGGTAACTGACTTAATATCCGCCGTGAAGAAGACATTTGCCACCGCGTAATTGCGGATAGTAAAGGTGTTTTGTTGGTAGAATTGCTGCGTGCTCGGGCTGTAATTGAGCGCACGAAAGCGGGATTGGTAGTACAGCTCCGCCCCTACCTGACTGAGCAGGGCCTTGCGGAAAATATAACTTTCGTAGTATACCCGCGAATTGGTTACCAGCGATGGAATGCGAATACCGTCCTCATTGCCGCCCTCAGTGTAGGTACCCTCGTTATCAAAATTCACGCGACCCAAGGCCACTTTATGCCGCGCTGAAACGATGAGCAGGTTGCGTGCTTTATTCAGCTGCGCGGGCACGCCTGCCGTGTCGTAATACACCAGGTTCATGATGTTGACGCCGCTGACGCTCGCCTCGAAACGCTGCCCGGTGAGTGGGCCCAGGTCGGGGATTTTCAGACGGATGCGGCCGGTGAGCTGGGTGGTGCTGGTATTGCTAAAACTGTTGCTGTCGTCTGACAGATTATTCCATTGGTAGTGGTTGCCCACGAACTGCTGCTGCGTGAGCGTGGGCCCCGCCGAAACCCGCAGAAGTTCGCCCGATAGCGGCCCGGTACGCACCACGGCTTTCAGCCAGTATTCGGGCGATTTGGCGCTGCTGCTGCCTAGGGAAATGGGTTTTAATTCGCCCGCAGCTTCCACGGCGTAAATCGTACGGTAGTTGAAAGCCGCCGTGCCCCCAAAAAACACATCGTTGAAATTGCGCGTGGGGGCGGCGGTGATGAGCGGCAAACCGCCCGCCTGCGACGTAGAATCAAGGCGGCGGCTGGTGAGCGAGGCCAGCCGGTCGCGGGCGTACACCCGGTACTCTACGGCGTCGGTGCGGCCCAGTAGGCCCACGGTGTTTTCTACTTGCCGGTACTCGGCCCGGTCGAGCGTGGCGCGGGTATTGCGCACCGGGCTGAGCGGGTAAAACAGGAAGCTACCGCGGCCGTCGGGCGTCAGTTCTTGGTCAGAGTAGCTGTTGTACTGGCGCTTGGCGTCGAAGGTGTGGTAGACTGTGAGCCCGCGCCCGAGCAGGCGGTAGGTCTGGGTGAAGTATAGCTCGTCGCGGTCCTCGTTGTTGGCTGCTTTGGTGAGGTAGACCCGCTCGCGGCCGTAGTTGAACAGGTCGGTGAGTCGGATGGTGTCGCGACCGCTAGGCAGACGCCTGGACACGGGCCAGATACCACCCTGCTCGAGCGCCCGATGCCGGACGTTGCTGAAATTAAAGAGTAGATGATACCGCTCGTTATCAGTTTGAAACCGACTGAAAAACAATAGATTAGAGTGCTCCACTAAGCCGTCGCGGGAGGACCTGGCAGCCAGAATCTTATTTGATGCAATCCGCTCGTAGGCCACGCCAACGCTGAAGTTTTTCCGCAGGCTGCGGCTGTAGCTGATTTCAAAAATCTGCTCGCCGGAACCGGATTGCACCAGGCGAAAAAACGAGTACGGCGACCGGGAATCGTAATACGGGATTTTGGTGGCGTCGCGGGCGTACCGGTCGAACGCGTTGCGGCCAAAGCGGGCGCCCAGCTGCAGAACAGGTTGGAAAAGCAACGGTCGCGACGCGGTGCCCAGGGCACCCAAATCCTGCTGAAAAGTGGTATCGTAGAGCCAATACCGGGCCTGGGGACGGCTCGTAAGCGTCGTGTCGAGCGGGGTACCCGAAGTGGAATCGCGCAGGATGTCCGCCTCGTAGATAATCCGCGTGGTTTTGGGGCCGTAAAGTACTTTGGTCGAATCATCGAGCACCTGGGCCTGGGCATAGGGGGCCCAGCCGGCCAGCAGTAGCAGCAGTCCCAACACGCACCACCGTAGCGGCCACGCCTTCAAAAATTCTCGTTGCTTAGCCTTCAAACAGGTAACGAATACGCCGGAATTCACGGGGGAAGTCCAACTAAGTCAAAAGTTAAAATCAGTTTTTTTCAGCAGCAGGCGCCGTGGACAATAGCTGGCGCAACACCGCGCCATCGCCTTCCCCGAACGCCACCCGCACCGGAATGGTATAGAGCGGCAACCCGGCCACCGCCGCCGTGAGGGCCGGCGCGAGCAGGCGGGTCGCGTCCTTTTCGGTGGTAAAAATAGGCCAGCCCGGCTGCCAATGCGCGCGCAAGGCCACTAAGTCGGCGGGCTGGAAGGCATGATGGTCCGGTAAAATGGCGTGATGCTGAATACGATACCCCTGGCTTTCGAGGTAGTCGCGCAGCGGCCCCGGCTGCGCGATTCCCGTGAGCAGTAGGGCCGGTCCGGCCAGGTTAGACGCTGGCGGAAACGATGGCAGCCCTGCAGAAACGCTACGTAACGGCTCGGCAGCACCGTATTCGTAAGCCGAAAAAAGTACGGGCACGGCCGGCCGGCCGTAGGCCCGGATGCGCTGCTCGACCGCCGCTTTGGTTTCCGTCGCCATGCCGGGCGGGCACTTGGTCACGATGATGACATCGGCCCGCCGGGCACCGCTCCGGCGCTCACGCAGGCGTCCGGCGGGCAGCACCTGGTCGTGGTAGAAAGGGCGGGCCAGCTCCGTGAGCAGCACGTTGAGCGCGGGCCGGACGGCGCGGTGCTGGTAGGCATCGTCGAGCACGATGACGGAAACCTCCGGATGCGTTTGCTGCAACAGCCGCACGCCTAGGCGCCGCTTTTCGGCCACCGCCACGGGCACGCCACGAGCCGAAAACTGCTGGTAGTACTGCCAGGGCTCGTCGCCCACCGTGGCGGCCGAATCGGGGGTGGCCGCGAGGCGCGGGCCGGTGGTGCGGCGGCCGTAGCCCCGGCTCAGTATGGCCGGGCGGTGCCCCTGGCGCAGTAATTCTTCGATGAGCCAGCTTACGTGGGGCGTTTTGCCGGTGCCGCCCACGCGCAGGTTGCCCACGCCAATCAGCGGCACGGCGTAGCTTTCCGACGCTTTCCAGCCCGCGTCGTACAGCCAGTTGCGAACGGCCATGATGGCCGCGTAGAGCCAGGAAAAAGGCAGCAATAAAAAAGCCAATACGGACTGCATACGCGAGCTGGGCACCACGCCCGAGCCGTAAAAGTACGGCCCGCTACGGGGCAGCTACACAAAGCCGGCCCGAAGCGGTTGCTTGCCATCTACTTCCCCCCTTTCTCACTGCCTCATGCGCCTACTACCCTTCCTTATTTGCCTGCTTGGTCTTTGCATTCACTCGCCCGTGCTGGCCCAAACGGCGGCTGACTCGCTGGCTCAAACGGTTCCGCTGCCAGCCATTCCGCTGAGAAATTTTGATGCGGAGCGCACGCGCCTCGACCAACGCGGCCTGACCATTTTGGGTGGTTGGGCGGCCACCAATCTGCTGGTCAGCGGCATCGCCACGGGGCAAACGGAAGGGTCGGCGCACTATTTCCATCAAATGAATATCGGCTGGGGAGCCGTGAACCTCGCGCTGGCCGGGGCGGGCTACTTCGCGGCCCGGCGCGCCAACCGCTCTCCAACTACGGACCGAGCCGGCAACGTACGCATCCAGCTGCGCACCGAGAATTTGTACCTCCTGAATGCGGGCCTGGATGTGGCCTACCTCGCCACCGGAGTTTATCTGCTGGAGAAAAGCCGTAACCCCACCGCTTCCGGCTCGTCGGACCGCTGGCGGGGCTATGGCCAGTCGCTGCTGCTGCAAGGCGGGGCGCTGCTGCTTTTCGATGGCTTCCAGTATGCCACGCACCACCGCCACGGCCGCAAGCTGTATCCTTTGCTGAGCCGAATAAGCCTGGCGCCGGGGGCTTTTGCCGTCACCATTCCGTTGAGTGGCCGGGCAGGCACTCAGTAGCCGTGCCCCATTCTCATTAAAAGAACCGAGCATTTTAGCTGGGAGCTTGGGCCGGATGCCTGTTCTTTGCTGTTCTTAATAGGACTTACGCCCTTAGTTGCTGGCGCGCGTCTTTGACGCGTTGCCCACTGGTTTCGCGTCAGAGACGCGCAGGGCCAACCAGACCAAACGGTGTGAACGACGGCGTTTGGAAACGCCAAGCCAGCAAGCCACGCGTCAGAGACGCGCGCCAGCAACTGAGTGCGTAAGTCCTCTCTTAAATTTATTGACTACTCGCCTCTATGCCCACCGTTCAAGACCTGGCCCGCCTGCTGGAGGCCGCCGCGCCCCTCGCCTACCAGGAAAGCTACGACAACGCGGGCCTGCAATGCGGCGACCCCACGGCCGAAATTACCGGCGTCCTCATCGCCCTCGATTGCACGCCAGCCGTGGTGGCCGAGGCCCTGCGGCGCGGCTGCAACGTGGTGGTGTGCCACCATCCCGTCATTTTTCGGCCTCTCAAACGGCTCACCGGGGCCAACGAAGTGGAGCAAACCCTCATTGCCGCCCTCAAGAATGACGTGGCCATTTACGCCGCCCACACCAACCTCGACAACGTGCGCGGCGGTGTGAACGACAAGCTCGCCCAGAAGCTCGGCCTCACCAAAACCCGGGTTTTGGCGCCCCAAAGCGGCACCCTGGCCCGCCTCATCACCTACGTGCCGCACCGGCCCGAAGACCAGCAAACCGACCTGGCGAACCGCGTGCTGCGGGCCCTGTATGCCGCCGGAGCCGGCCAGATTGGCCAGTACGCCGGGTGCAGCTTTCAGGTGGCGGGCACTGGTACGTTCACGCCCGGCCCGGATTCCGCCCCGCACATTGGTGCCCCGCAGCAGGCCACGGCCCTGCCCGAGTTGCGGCTCGAAGTGCTGCTGCCGCTGCACCGGCAGGCGGCCGTGCTGCGAGCCCTGCGGGAGGCGCATCCTTATGAAGAAGTGGCCTATGAGCTGATTAAGCTCGAAAACACGCACCCGGAAGTGGGCGCCGGCCTGGTGGGCGAACTGCCCGCGGCAATGGAGCCCGCCGCCTTCCGGGCCCTGCTCAAGGCGCGGCTGCTGGTGCCGGTGGTGCGCCACACGCCGTATGAAAAGCCCATCCGCACGGTGGCTATTTGCGGCGGGGCGGGCGCTTTTCTTCTTGGCGCAGCGCGGGCGGCCGGGGCCGATGCCTACGTGACGGGCGATGTGAAATACCACGAGTTTTTTGGGGCCGAAGGCCGGCTGATGCTCTGCGACGTGGGTCATTTTGAGAGCGAACAGTTCACCAGCGAGGTGTTCAGCGATTTGCTAACGGCCGGATTTGGACGTACTTTTGCGGTCTTAATCGCTGAAACCCCTACGAACCCCGTTCAATATGACTGCTAAAAGTGCCGCCGTCGCTCCTGCCGACGTTCCCGTAGCTGCCAAGCTCGAAGCCCTGCTCACCCTGCAGCAGCTCGATTCGCAGCTCGATGAAATCCGGCGCGTGCGCGGCGATTTGCCCGAAGAAGTTCAGGATTTGGAAGACGAGATTGCTGGTTACGAAGTGCGGGTCAAGAAATTTGACGAAGACATTCAGGGTCTGAACGACTTCATCAAGAGCCGCAAGCAGGCCAGCAAAGACGCCGAGTCGCTCATCAAAAAGTACGACGAGCAGCAGCAGAACGTCCGCAACAACCGCGAATTTGAAGCTATTGCCAAGGAAATTGAGCTGCAACGGCTGGAAATCCAGATTTCCGACAAGAAAATCAAAGAGTCGCAGTATCAGATTGACGTGAAAAACGCTGAAATCAGCGGCACGAAGTCGAAACTGGACGAGCGTCGCAAAGACCTCGACAACAAAAAAGGCGAATTGGAAACCATCGTTTCCGAAAACGAGGAGGAAGAGCGCGGCATTATGGCCCAGCGCGAGGCGGCTACCAAGCCAGTGGAAGACCGTTTGATGACGGCTTATACCCGCATTCGCGGCAACGTGCGTAACGGACTGGCCGTGGTGCTGGTGCGGCGCGATGCCTGCGGCGGCTGCTTCAACACGGTGCCCCCGCAGCGCCAGGCCGACATCATTTCGCACAAGAAAATCATCGTGTGCGAGCACTGCGGCCGCATTCTGGCCGACGTGGAAGCCCGCGCCGTTTAGGTAGCGCCTAAAGCCAATCCCAAAAACTGGCTTGCTCACTGAAATCATGAAAAAGGAACGGCCGGGTGTCGTTCCTTTTTTTTTACCTCCCGCATGACCTGGCTGGCAACTATTTTCCCTGGCTTACGCCACCGCATTCTGCCGGCCTGGCGGGGCCGGCCGGGGCGGCTGTGCGTGGTCGGGGTTCTGCTTGTTTCGGCATCAGCGGCGCGGCCGGCCGCCGTTGGCGTGCAGCCGCAGCCAGCCAGCGTGGAAACAGCAACCGGGCAGCTGACGCCCAACAGTCGCCGCGCCTACGCCGAGGTATTTAAGCTGCGGCTGGAGCCGGCCCGGGAGCTGCTGCGGCAGGAGCTGCTGGCCACGCCCGCGGCGCCGGCGCCCCTGTTGGTGGCCAACAGCGCCGACTTTGTGGAGCTGCTCATCACCCAGGATGCCGGCCGGTACGAGGCGCTTGCTGAGGCTCAGGAGGCGCGTCTGGAGGCTTTGGAGCGGGCTCCCGCGGGTGCGTTGCGCGACTACGCCCGGGCCGAAATCACCCTGCACCTGGGCTTGAGCCAGCTCCTGTTCAAGCGGCTGGTGGCGGGCGGCTACCATTTGCGGAGCGGCTACCACCAAATGCAGGCGGTGGTGAAGCGCTACCCTACGTTTGCCCCGGCCCGCAAAACCCTGGGCATTTGCGAGTTTGCGGTGGGCTCGTTGCCGGCGGGCTATCACTGGCTGCTACGCTTGCTGGGCCTGCCGGCCAATTCGGACACCGGCTTGAAAAACCTGGCCGTGGCCGCGGCCCAGCCGAGCGACTTTCAAACCGAAAGCCAGATTTACCTGACCCTGATTCGGGAAGGCTACTATAAAAAACCCGAGGAAGGTATCCGCCTGATGGAGCGGCTCGTGGCCGGACAGCCCGGCAACCTGCTCTTTGCTTACTTATTGGTGAGCGTGAACAAGCGCCAGCACCGGGGCGAAGAGGCCCTGGCGGCCTACCGCGCCCGCCCCGTTGGTGCGGGCTACCTGCCAATTCCTTATCTGCACCACATGGCGGCGGATTTGCTGCTGTACCGGGGCGACTATGCGGCGTCGGAGCGGGAGAACCTGACTTTTTTGCGGGAGTATAAGGGCCAGCACTACCGCAAAGACGCCGCCTTTAAGCTTTACCTGGCGGCGTGGCTGGGCGGGCAGCCCGCCGCAACGGCCGCGCGGTACCGGGCGCAAATCAACCGGCCCGGCCCCACCGATGTGGAGGAAGACAACTACGCCCAGCACTATTACCACGAGGCGCAGGCGCTGCATCCGGTGCTCACCAGGGCCCGGCTGCAGATAGACGGCGGCTACAACCGGCAAGCGCTAACCACGTTGCGCCGCTTCCACCCGACGGCCAGCACCCTGTGGCGCGACCTGATTGAGGAGCCGTACCGCCGGGCCCGCGCCTATCAGGGCCTGGGCCGGCTCGATTCGGCGTGGTTTTACTTTGAGCGGACGCTGACCGTGGCCGGCCCCAAAGCACCGTACTATTTCGCGCCCCAGGCCGCCTTACAGCAGGGCTACCTGGCTCAACAAGCCGGCAACAAAGCACAGGCGCGGCTGTATTTTCAGAAGGCGCTGAATTACCCGTGGCACGAATACAAAAACAGCACCGATGCCAAGGCCACACTGGCTTTGCGGGAGCTGAAATAAGAACTTCGCGACGCTGCTTTGTTAGCATCGCGGGCTTTCCAGCCGTTTCTTTTTATGGTTTCTACTTCTGCCCATCCTCCTTGCCTGTCCGTGTTGTTGGCAGACCTGCCCGCCGATTTTCGGGCGCGGGCGCTGAGCTGGGCGGCGGAATTTCCGCACTGCGCCTACTTCGAGCCCAATGACCTGGAATATCCCAACGGGCCTTTCGACCGCATTTTGGCGGTGGCAGCGGCGGGTGCTTCCGCCAGCAGCTCACTGACTGAGCTGCCCGAAGTGGATAACGCGGATGCCCCGCGCTGCGGCTTTATCACCTACGACCTCAAAAACGAAATCGAAGCCCTTTCGAGTGAGAATTTTGATGGCTTTGGCTGGCCGCAGCTGCACTTTTTCACGCCTCAAACCTGGCTGTGCTGGCGACCGGACGCGGTAGAAATCCACGGGCAAAACGACGAGGTGCTCGCCCGGATTTTGCGGCAGCCACTCCCGGCCCGGCCCGCGCCGCAGGTACCGGCGTTGCGCCCCCGCCTGCCCAAGGCCGATTACCTGGCAGCCGTGACGGCCATCCGCGAAGACATTCTCAATGGGGAAGTGTATGAGTTGAATTTGTGCCAGGAATTCTACGCCGAAAACGTAACGCTGACGCCGACAGACGTTTTCTGGCGCCTGATGGACGCCTCGCCGGCCCCGTTTGCGGGCTTCATCCGGTGGCACGACCATTTTTTACTCTGTGCTTCACCCGAGCGTTTTCTATCGCACCGGGACGGCGAATTACTCTCGCAACCCATCAAAGGCACCATCCGCCGGGGCACCAACCCGGCCGACGACGAGCGGCAGCGCCAGACCTTGCGACACGACGAAAAAGAGCGGGCCGAAAACCTGATGATTGTGGACCTGGTGCGCAACGACCTCGCCCGCGTGGCCCAAACGGGCACGGTGCGGGTGCCGGAGCTTTTCGGTTTGTACCCGTTTCGCCACCTCTGGCAAATGATTTCGACCGTGTCGGCCCAGCTACGCCCCGGTACGGAACTGCCGGAAATTCTGCGGGCCACCTTCCCGATGGGTTCGATGACCGGAGCCCCAAAAATCCGGGCCATGCAACTCATTGAACACTACGAAACCACCCGGCGCGGGCTCTACAGCGGCAGCATCGGCTACATGTGGCCCAACGGCGAATTCGATTTCAACGTCGTCATCCGCTCCCTGCAATACCGCCAGGATACCGGCTACCTGAGCTTTGAAGTGGGTTCCGCCATCACCTTCGATTCGGACCCGGAACGCGAGTACGAGGAGTGCCTGCTCAAAGCCAAAGCTCTGCTGGAAGTACTGAGCACCACCATCGGGCCCTGAATCAATAGCTGACGAAGGGCATTTGCCTTACAAACTCGTCGGTTTTGACTTGCTTGAGAATGAACTCGGCTAAGTCAGCCCGGCCTATCGACGTGCTGGCGTTCACGCCCACCCAGCCCACGCGGTACTGCCCGGTGTAAGGCTGGTCGGTGAGGCGGGGGCCGCGCACGATTTTCCAGTCCAGCCCGCTGGCTTGCAGTACTTCAGCGTGGCCCGCTGCGTCGGTGAGCACCTGGGGCACCACCAGCTTCATGATGCCGCGGATGAGGCGGTCGGCCAGCTTGGGCTGGTCGGGGCCAAAGGGCAGGCCGCCGCCCGACAGGCTGATGATGTGCCGGATGCCCTGGGCCCGCATGGCAGCCACGATGTGGCGGGTGCCCACGGTCTGTACGTTCTTGGGTGAGCCCTTCACCTGGCCAAACACACTCACCACGGCATCGGTGCCTTGCACGGTGCGGGCCACGTCGGCGGGGTTGAGCACGTCGCCAGCAATGATTTCGAGCCCGGCGTCGCGCGTGGTAATTTTGGCCGGCGTCCGCACCAGCGCCCGGACGTGGATTCCTTGCCGCAAGGCCTGCGCGAGTACCTCTTGGCCGGTTTTGCCAGAGGCGCCAAAAAGAGCAATAGTGGACATATAAACGTTGATTAGAGGAAAAGTGCAGGAAATAATGAGTACGGAAGCCGAAAGGTAGCTACCTTGTCGCACCCTCCAAAACCACAGGTACCCACCTCAAGGTAAGTATGACTGCCACGCCCCTACTCATTACCCCCAGTTGCCCTATCCGCACCACCCTCGACATGCTGGGTGGTAAGTGGAGCCTGCTGGTGCTGCACCAGCTCGCGGGTGGCGCACGGCGCTTTGGGGAGCTGCGCCGGCTACTGCCCGACATCAGCGAGAAAGTACTGGTGCAGCAGCTCAAGCAGCTGGCCACGGCCGAGCTGCTGGTGCGCACCAACCACGGCGAAGTACCGCCCCGCGTCGAGTACCACCTCACGGCGCTGGGCCGGCAGGCGTTGCCGGTGCTGGCGGCCACGGCAGAGTTCGGCCGGGTGTACGCCGCGCACATTCAGAACGGGCGCGCCATGCCGTGAAGGCTGTCTGGTGCAGGAAACCGATGGTGCTTGGGGTTGCGTGCTACCTGCCGGGCCACGGCCGGGCGATTGGCTGACGCCCAGGTCCTGCGTCCGTTGCTGCTTCTTTATCCGGCACCTTATTCCTGCCAATTTGTCATTTTGGCCCGTAAAGACGTATCTTTACGGGCCGCCGAAACGCGCCTTTATTATGTCCCAAGCTCTGTTAACCCTTGATTTTTTAGATAAAGAAACCCTGGCTCCCGAGGCGACGCCGAGCGGCGAAGTCCGCGTGAGCGTCGCTACCCGCACGGGCCGACAGCGCAAGCTCTACATTGAGAGCTACGGCTGCCAGATGAATTTCTCGGATTCCGAAATCGTATCGAGCATCCTGTTTGATGAGGGGTTTGATACCACCGAGGACCTGGCCAGCGCCGATTTGGTGCTGCTCAACACCTGCTCCATTCGCGAGAAAGCCGAACAGACCGTTCGGATGCGCCTCTCGCAAATCAACTCGCACAAGAAGCGCAACCCCGGCATGCTGGTAGGCGTGCTCGGCTGCATGGCCGAGCGCCTGAAAAGCAAGTTTCTGGAAGAAGAGAAAATCGTCGACCTCGTAGTTGGCCCCGATGCGTACCGGGATTTGCCGCAGCTTATCAGCCAGGTAGATGGCGGCCAAAAGGGCGTGAACGTGCTGCTCAGCCGCGAAGAAACTTACGCCGACATCACGCCAGTGCGCCTGAACTCCAATGGTGTTTCGGCCTTCATCAGCATCATGCGCGGCTGCGACAACATGTGCTCGTTTTGCGTGGTGCCCTTCACCCGTGGCCGGGAGCGCAGCCGCGATGCCCACAGCATTTTGCGCGAAGCCGCCGACCTGGTAGCCGCTGGCTACAAGGAAGTAACGCTGCTGGGCCAGAACGTGGACAGCTACAAGTGGGCCAGTGCAGACGGCCTGGAGCACGTCAACTTTGCTCAGCTGCTGGAGCAAGTAGCCCGCATCAGCCCTGAATTGCGCGTGCGCTTTTCCACCTCGCATCCCAAGGACATTACCGACGAGGTGCTGCACACCATGGCGCGCTACGAAAACATCTGCAAGTTCATTCACCTGCCCGCCCAGAGTGGCAACTCGCGCGTGCTGGCCCTCATGAACCGCACCTACGACCGCGCCTGGTACGAGGAGCGGGTGCAGGCCATCCGCCGGATTCTGGGCGACGACTGCGCCATCAGTTCCGACATGATTTCGGGCTTCTGCTCCGAAACCGAGGACGAGCACCAAGACACCATGAGCCTGATGGACTACGTGCGCTACGACATGGCCTACATGTTCTTCTACTCGGAGCGCCCCGGCACCCTGGCCGCCCGCAAGCTCACCGACGATATTCCGCTGGAAACCAAGAAGCGCCGCCTCCAGGAAATCATCGACAAGCAGCAGCTGCACAGCGCCGAGCGCAACCAGCGCGGCATCGGCCGCGTGCACCGCGTGCTGGCCGAGAACTTCTCCAAGCGCTCAAAGGAGCACTTGAGCGGGCGCAACAGCCAGAACCAGGTAGTGATTTTCCCAAAGCAAAACTTTGTGAAAGGCGACTACGTGGATGTGCTGGTGCATTCGGCATCGGCGAGCACGTTGTTGGGCGAGGCGGTTGCTTAGCTTTTTATTCTCATGGGAGAATTAAACGTTTAGCTTCCAAGCTGAACACACTCACTGAAAAGATTTACAAATTAGGTGCCCGTACTTAATTGTGTGGGCAATCGGGCCCAGTCGCCAACCTCACCCCCTAGCCCCCTCTCCCCAGGAGAGGGAGAACTAGTTTTAGTCTTAACTTCTATTTAATCAAATTTTTAGAACTAGTCTTAATCCCCCCTCTCCTGGGGAGAGGGGGCTAGGGGGTGAGGTGCCCCGGCCGGGCCCGATTGCCCACATAATCAAGTGCGGGCACCTCTTTACTAGCCAGAAGTTATGCTCAATGAGTTGCTGGCAGCAGGTACCGATTGCAAAAAAAATACTACAGGGATTCATTCGTTATTACCGCTCACTTTCCCCGCCGTCGCACGTCGCCAAAGATTCGCCAACATACTCTGACAGCCGACAACTAACAACCGACAACTAACCTTGACCACCCAGGAAATCCAATCCATTAAGCTCCGGTTCGGCATCATCGGCAATGCGCCGGCGCTGAACTACGCCATTCAGGTAGCCGCGCAGGTTGCGCCGACCGACATGACGGTGCTCATTACCGGCGAAAGCGGGTCGGGCAAAGAGTCCTTTTCGAAGATTATTCACGCGCTTTCGCCGCGCAAGCACGGGCAGTTCATTGCCATCAACTGCGGCGCTATTCCCGAGGGCACGATTGATTCGGAGCTGTTTGGGCACGAAAAAGGCTCCTTCACCGGCGCCAATGAGGCCCGCAAGGGCTACTTCGAGGTAACCAACGGCGGCACTATTTTCCTGGACGAAATTGGTGAGATGCCGCTCGGCACGCAGGCCCGTTTGCTGCGCGTGCTGGAAAATGGCGAGTTTATCCGCGTGGGTTCCAGCAAGGTGCAGAAGACCGATGTGCGCGTGGTGGCCGCCACCAACGTAAACCTGCTCGACCGCGTGCAGGCCGGCACCTTCCGCGAAGACCTTTATTACCGGCTCAACACGGTGCCCATCACGGTGCCGCCGCTGCGCGAGCGCGGCGAGGACATCTACCTGTTGTTCCGAAAGTTTGCTTCCGATTCGGCCGAGCGCTACCGCAGCAAGCCCATCACGCTGCTGCCCGATGCGGTGCAGGCGCTCACGCGCTTCCGTTTCCCCGGCAACATCCGCCAGCTCAAGAATATCGCCGAGCAGATTTCGGTGCTCGAAACCGAGCGCGAGCTGGACGCCCGCCGCCTGGCGCCCTACCTGCCGCAGGAGCAGGTGAGCCGCCTGCCCATGTTGCTGAATCAGGGCGCGCCGGACAGCGCCACGGCCGGCTACTCGGAGCGCGACTTGCTCTACAAAATTCTGTTCGACATGCGCCGCGACATGACGGACCTCAAGAAAATGGTGCTGGAGCTGGCCACCGGCCAGCGCCCCCACGAAGCCCAGGAGCTGCTGCGCCAAAACAGCCACCTCTTCAACAATACCGCATCCAACAGCGCGTTTGAGGCCGGTGCCGCGGCCGAATATTTCCTGCCCGTGGCGCCCAAGTCGTACAACAACGAGCCCGAAACCGACTACGACGAGGAAACGCCCGTGGAAGACATTCCGCACGAAACCGAAGAAGAAACGCTCTCATTGGATGTGAAGGAGCGGGAAATGATTCTCAAGGCGCTGAAAAAACACAACAACAAGCGCAAGTACGCCGCCCACGACCTGGGCATTTCCGAACGCACGCTGTACCGTAAACTCAAGCAATATGACCTGGAGCAAGTTTGATTCTTTAGCTGTTAGCTGTCAGTTGTTAGCTGTTAGCTGTCAGCTTTTAGCTTTTAGCTTTTGGGGGTTTCTGCGAAAGCGGGCTATCAGCTATCAGCTAGTAGCTATCAGCTTTGGAGGCGTTGGGGGGTTTCTGCGAAAGCGGGCTATCAGCTATCAGCTAGTAGCTATCAGCTCATTACTGAGTGGCTGCGGCGTCTATTCGTTCAGCGGCACCAACATCGACCCGGCGGTACGCACCTTTTCCATTGCCACCATTCAGAACAACACGCCGCAGGGCCCTGCCTACCTCACGCAGCGCTTCACGGAGGACCTGAAAGACTACTTTCAGCAAAATACCAAGCTGAAGATTGTGCCGCGCGACGGCGACCTGCAGTTTGAGGGCAGCATTGTGGCTTTTGACTTCGCCCCGGCCTCCATTCAGCAGGTAGATGGCGTGGACCAGGCGGGCTCCAACCGCCTCACCATTCAGGTGCGCGTGCGCTTCACCAATACCAAGGACGACAAGCAGAGCTTCGAACAGATTTTCCAGAACTTCGACGACTTTCCGGCCAGCCGCAACATCGCCACCATCAATAGCGACCCCAACGCCGTACGGACCACGACCACTAAAATCATCACCGACATTTTTAATAAGTCGGTGGCTAACTGGTAAGTCGCGAATGAATTGAGCCGGCCCAGGTGCGGGCCGGGGTTGAAACCAAACTGCCGTACGGAGCCAAAACGAAAGTTTCGACGCGCGCCTTTGCGTAAATTGGCGTAACCTTGCGCCCCCGTTATCCTGTTTGTGGTGCTGATTTCAATGTTTTCCCTGACATCACGCTGATTTAAAGCTGCTCTTTACACCCGTGACCCGCGCCGCGCTTCTGCATGTTCTTGACCACACTTCGGCCCTGGGGCCGGTAGAAGTGCGTGAGCTTGAGCAGCTTGCCCAGGCGTTTCCGTACTGCCAAACCGCGCATCTGCTGCTCGCCAAAGCGGCCCATGACCAGGGCACCATGCTGGCCGGCCAGCGCCTGCGCCGCGCCGCCACCTACGCCACCGACCGCACCCTGCTGCGCCGGCTGATTGAGCAGGTAGCGCCAGTGCCGGTGCCCGAAGTTTTTGCCCCTACAGAAGAAGCGTTAGCGCCACCCGCCGTTGCCGAAGCCCCACCCCTGCCGGCCCCGACGGTACCGGAACTGCCAGTTAGCACCTTACTCGCTGATGTTGAGTACGTAGCGCCGCCGGCCCCGGAAGCGTCAGCCCCGGCGGCTCCCGTTGCGGCTCCCGAGCCTGAGATAATAGCAGCGGCAGCGGCCCCCGTTGAGGAAGTCGTGCCGATTATCCCGGAAGCGCCAGTTGTTGCGCTGGCACCGGAGGAAACGCCTGAATTCGTGGGAACCCCTCACTCCCCAACGCCTGCGGAGGATGGCCCGCCGCAAACGCAGGAACTGGCCCCAGCGGAAGCCACTGCACTGCCAACGGCCGCGGCAGAGGCGCTGCTGCTTGAGGTGGAAGGCGTAGATATTCCCGCCGCCGAAGTTATTGCGGAGCTTTTGCCGGAACCCGAGACGGAGGCTATTTTGCCCGCGCAGGCTCCGGCTATTCGGCCGCCGGTTGAAGTGGGAGAAGCACGCTTCGAATTTGGTTTGGCGGAAGCGGCCCCGCCCGTTTTACCGACCTACGAGCTGCCCGGTTTGATTGATGAATGGGCCGCCTCAGCCGTGACCCGGAGTATGGGTAGCGTGGCGCTGCTGCCCGAAATCGCGGCCCTACCCGGTTTGCCGGTTGGCCCCGCGTCCGATTTTACGCCCGCCGCCTTCACCGGTGATGCGACGGTGGGATACGGCTTCGGGGAAAGCAGTCGCCTGGGATTTTCCCTACAGCTGCTGAACCTGTTAGCGGACCAGGCGGAAGCGGCGCTTGCTGCAAATACCATAGCCGGGGCCCAGCCCCCGGCCGCGCCGCTGCCGCCCGTCGGGGCGTTTTTTGAGCCCGACCCGCTGCTGCTCGACCATTGGGCCACGCACTGCCCGCCGGCCCCGGTGCTGCCCTCGTCGCTCGACCTTATCAACAACTTTCTGCGCCGCCAGCCCCGCCTCACGCGGCCCGCCATGCTGCCGCCGCCCGCCGGCGTGCAGGCCGACCTGAGCGTGCGCAGCACCCGCCCGGAGGCCGACCTGGTGTCCGAAAGCCTGGCCCGCATTATGGTCCGGCAAGGCAAAACGGCCCGCGCCATTGAGATTTATGAGAAGCTCATGGTGAAGCAGCCGGAAAAAATGGCGTACTTTGCGGCCCAAATCCAACAATTGCAACCCCCGGCATAATTTGCCTTTTCAGCTCTTTTGTTTCCCATGTTATACACCGTTGTCATCGTCCTAATTCTCCTCGTGTGTTTCCTGCTGGCCCTGGTGGTGCTGGCCCAAAACCCCAAGGGGGGCGGAATCTCCAGCCAGTTCAGCGCCGGTGGTGCCGCCAGCATGATGGGCGTGAAGCGCACCGGCGACCTACTCGAAAAACTCACCTGGGGCTTCGCCATCGGTCTGGTGGTGCTCTCGCTCAGCACCCACATGCTCACCACCAATACCAACGGCCCCGCGCGCAGCATCAACCAGCAGCGCGCCCTGGAAACCCGCTTGCCCGCGTCGGCTCCTGCCCCCGGCGCACCGGCTCCGGCCGCCGCACCCGGTGGTGCAATGGCGCCGGCTGCTGCTCCAGCTGCTACCCCCGCCCAGCCGGCTCCGGCCCCGGCTACTACGCCAGTTCAAGAATAGCGGCACTTATTGCCTGCTCCGATACCGAAAAAGCCGGTGGTTCCTTACGGAGCTACCGGCTTTTTCGCGCTCGTTAAGCAAGCGTGCAAAAACAGGCTTAGCAAAGCAGTTGTCATGCTGAGCGCAGCCGAAGCACCTCTACCGCTTCGTTGAATAGCCATTTAGCCCTTGCGGTAGCGATGCTTCGACAAGCTCAGCATGACGAATTAGTGTCTGGGGTTAGTCGTGCGGGACTGCTTAATCGGCCACTTTTGCCACCAACGGATGCCAAAAATTGCCCATTTTGTCAGGTTTAGGGCCCTGGCACGGGAAGTGCGATTGGGGCGTACACCCTGATTTTTCATCTTACTCAAACCAAACACACACAGAATGGCACTTAGCATGAAACCGCTGGCCGACCGCGTCATTGTACGCGCCGCCGCCGCCGAGGAGAAAACCAAATCCGGTATCATCATCCCCGATACGGCCAAGGAGAAGCCCCAGCGCGGTGAAGTTGTAGCCGTAGGCGAAGGCAAAACCGCTGACAGCGGCTCGCTCATCAAGCCCCAGGTGCAGGTAGGCGACCAGGTACTGTATGGCAAGTACGCCGGCACCGAAATCACCGTTGACGGCGAAGACCTGCTCATCATGCGCGAGTCGGACATTTTCGCGGTGCTCTAGGCCCGTTGAAAATTCATAACTCCTAATTAATAACTCCTAATTCTTCCCAACGTGGCTAAGAACATTCAATTCGACACCGAAGGCCGTGCCCGCTTGCAGGCCGGTGTGAACAAACTGGCGAACGCCGTGAAAGTGACCCTCGGCCCCAAAGGCCGCAACGTCATTATCGACAAGAAATTTGGTGCGCCCTCCATCACCAAGGACGGCGTGACCGTGGCCAAGGAAATTGAGCTGCGTGACCCCATCGAGAACATGGGCGCCCAGCTCGTGAAGGAAGTGGCCTCGAAGACGGCCGACCAGGCTGGCGACGGCACCACTACTGCCACCGTATTGGCCCAGGCCATCTACACGGCCGGCTCGAAGAACGTGGCCGCCGGTGCCAACCCCATGGACCTGAAGCGCGGCATCGACAAGGCGGTAATCGCTGTGGTTGCTAACCTGAAAGCGCAGTCGAAAAAGATTGAGAACTCGGCAGAAATTGCCCAGGTAGGCACCATCTCGGCTAACAACGACGCCGAAATCGGCCAGATGATTGCCGATGCCATGGAGAAAGTGGGCAAGGAAGGCGTTATCACCGTGGAAGAAGCGCGTGGCACCGAAACCGAAGTTAAAACGGTGGAAGGCATGCAGTTTGACCGCGGATATCTCTCCCCTTACTTCGTGACCAACCCTGAGAAAATGGAGGTTGAGTTCGACTCGCCTTACGTTCTCATCTACGACAAGAAGGTGAGCACCATGAAGGAGCTGCTGCCCGTGTTGGAGCAGGTACTCCAGACTAGCAAGCCCCTGGTTATCATCTCGGAAGACGTGGACGGCGAAGCCCTCGCTACCCTGGTAGTGAACAAGCTGCGCGGCTCGCTGAAAATTGCCGCTGTGAAGGCTCCCGGCTTCGGCGACCGCCGCAAGGCCATGCTGGAAGACATTGCCACCCTCACGGGCGGTACCGTTATCAGCGAAGAGCAGGGTTACAAGCTCGAAAACGCGACCTTGGAATACCTCGGTACGGCTGAGAAAATCATCATCGACAAGGACAACACCACCATCGTAAACGGCAAGGGCTCGAAAGAGGCCATTAGCGGCCGCATCAGCCAGATTAAGGCCCAGATGGAAACCACCACGTCGGACTACGACAAGGAGAAGCTGCAGGAGCGCCTTGCTAAGTTGAGCGGCGGTGTTGCCATTCTCTACATCGGTGCCAGCACTGAGGTGGAGATGAAAGAGAAGAAAGACCGGGTTGACGATGCCCTGCACGCCACCCGCGCCGCCGTTGAGGAAGGCGTGGTACCCGGCGGCGGTGTAGCCCTGGTGCGTGCCCTGGAGGCACTGGCCGCGGTAGATACCCGCAATGCCGACGAGCGTACCGGTGTGAACATCATCCGTACCGCCCTGGAGGCGCCCCTGCGCTGCATCGTGCAGAACGCCGGGGGCGAAGGCTCGGTAGTCGTGCAGAAGGTGCGCGAGGGCAGCGGTGACTTCGGTTACAACGCCCGCGAAGACCGGTACGAAAACCTGGTGGCCGCTGGTATCATCGACCCAACCAAGGTAACCCGTCTGGCTCTCGAAAACGCTGCTTCCATCGCCGGCCTGTTGCTGACGACCGAAGCCGTGATTTCGGACGAGCCCGAGCCGGCTGCTAGCGGCGCTGGCCACGGCGACGGCGGCATGGGCGGTATGGGTGGCATGGGCGGCATGATGTAAATCGCAGATTACCGCTGATTTTATTGATTGCGCTGAAGTTTTTGGTGCATAAAAAGAGCCCCGCTGGCATTGCTGGCGGGGCTTTTTTGTGGGCTTTTGGGTAAGCACTGCGCTGGCCGCAGTTTAGTGCTACTACCACCAAAGGGGGATTCAAAATAAGGGCGGCTAAAATCTGAATCCCCCCACTGGGGGGATTCAAAATGAAAGGTCCGCAATTTTGAATCCCCCCTGGCGTTCCTGCCTCATGCCCGAACTACCACATGCCCCCGATGAGCGGCTGACTGCTACCCGCACCCACTTCGGTCTGGGCCAGCGCGAGGCGGCCCACCTACTGGGCACCACCCAAACCCGCATCAATAACGCCGAGGCTGGCCGCCGGCCCCTGCCCTACGCGGCCGGGCTGCGCCTGCGGGCCTTGCACGCGCTGATGCGGGCGGCACCCGCCGGGTCGCCCCCACCCGCCCCCGA